>JAQGJU010000081.1 GCA_028290465.1 Xanthobacteraceae bacterium
GCTGACCGACACGCGCGGCACCGCGATCATGAACCGCCTGTTCCATGATTACGCGCCCTACAAGGGCGAGATCGAGGGCCGCCGCCAGGGCGTTCTGATTTCCAACGAGCAGGGGGAGGCGGTCGCCTACGCGATGTTCAAGCTGGAGGACCGCGGCCCGATGATGATCGAGCCCGGCTGGAAGGTCTATCGCGGCATGATCGTCGGCGAGCACACGCGCGGCAACGATCTCGAAATCAACGTGCTCAAGGGCAAGCAGCTCACCAACATCCGCACCCAGAGAAAGGACGAAGCGGTGCGCCTGACGCCGCCGATCCGCATGACCTTGGAAAAGGCGCTGGCCTATATCGAAGACGATGAGTTGGTCGAAGTGACGCCGAAGTCGATCCGGCTGCGCAAGAAGCTGCTCGACGCGACCGACCGCAAGCGCGACGAGCGCAAGAAAGAGTCCGAGACGGTCTGAGATCTTGCCCCTGGATCAAATCCGGGGGCAGGCTTTTTCGGGATCGCGCTCTAGTTGGACTCGATGGCCTTGCCTTTGCTCAGGCTTTCTTCGAGCAGGCGGATATTGTTCTTCACAAACGGATTGCTCGGATCCTTGGCCTCGGCCTCGGCGAGGATCTTGCGGGCGCGCTTGAAGTCGCCGCGCAGCATGTACGAATAGCCCTGATTGTTGAGCAATTCCGGGCTCGGTCCGATGACGGTTCGGGCCTGAGTGTAAGCCCGGTCCGCCAGATCGAAGCGCTTCAGGCGGTCATATGACGCCGCCAAGCCGACCCAGCCCTCGCCGTCGCGCGGATTCTGTTCGACGGCGCGGCGGAAATGGCGTTCGGCAAGCCCATACGCGCCTTCGCGGTAGAACCGCTTGCCGTGGTTTAGATCGTCATAGGGGTCGCTACCCATCAGGCCGGCATTGCTGGACGTATTGGGCGTCAGCAGCGAGCCGGTCGTCGCAGGATCTGACGCGGACGCGCCGTCGCGCTTCCACAGGTCGCCGAGTTTGGTCTGGGTCTCACAGCCGACGAGCCAAAGCAGGCACGCGGCGATGACCAGGGAAACGCGTACCACACCGACTCTCATCAACAGACTCCAGGCGGCGGGACGTCCGGTCGATCCGCTCGCGCGAGCGGACGGGCCGTCTCCGAGGCCGCCTTCGGATACTCACAGGGTCTGAAAGTAGGCCAGGTTGGTTAAGATATTCTCGCGACCTCGCGTGCAGAGGTGTCCTAATGGCGTAAGTTCTCTAGGAATCTGAGAGGCTTATTGCTTACACCTACGGCTCAGAAGTCGCCGTAGTAAAGCCGCACAATCACAGGTAGCAGAATGACCACGAACAGCACCGGAAAAATGCAGACCATCATCGGCAGCGAAAGCTTGGCCGGCAGCGCGTAGGCCTTTTCCTCGGCGCGCGACAGACGCTTATGCCGCATGTCGTCGCTGTACACCCGCAGCGCCTCGGTAATGCTGGAGCCGAGTTCGGCCGACTGTTGGATCAGGGTGGCAAACGAGCGCGCCTCGTCGAGCCCGAGCCGCTCGCCGAGGTGTTCGAGCGCCTCGGTCATGGTGCGGCCGGCGCGGATTTCCAGGTTGGCCATGTGAATGTTGGCGCACAGCGCCGGATAGGATTCGGTCAGTTCAGTGCCGACGCGGTCGAGCGACGCTTCCATGGCCAAGCCGGCATCGGCGCATACCACCAACAGATCCATGAAATCCGGGAAGCCGGCCTGATACTCGGCGCGACGTATGGCGATGCGCTTGTCGAGAAAGAGGCTCGGCCCGAGATAGCCGCCAATGCCGGCGACGCCGACGAACAACCAGAATGACGAGCCGCCGCCCATGCCGATCAGCGGCAGGCCGACGAAAGTGGCCAGCGCCAGACCGACGGCCAGCACGGTCCGCCCCAGAAAGAAATACGCGACGCTGCGCGGATCGAAATAGCCGGCCTGCACAAGCCGGCGGCGCAGCACCTTGGTGTTGGCATCGTCGACCGAGTTGTAGTGCTTGTTGGTGTATTCGATCACTCGGTTGGCGGCACGCGAGCCGGAGTGCCGCAACGAACTGGAATTGCTGTCGTGGTCGTCCAGCCGAATGCCGGCCGCGCGGCGCTTCACCGCGCCGCGCACGCGAATGCCGGCCATCAACGCAAAGGTGAGCGTGCCGGTCGCCAGGAAGACAAGCAGACCGAGCATCATCACCGATGAGTCGCCGAACCTGCCGGTGATCATTTCGTACATCGGTCAGATCCTGAAATTGACCATGCGGAACATGACCAGATTGCCGAGCCCCATCCAGGCCGCGGCGCCGCCGAGCGCCATCTTGGTCAGGGGGTAGCTCCAGACGCTGGAATAGAAGTCCGGCGAAATAAACAGGATGACCAGGAACATGCCGATCGGCAGCGACGACAGGATCATCGCCGAGGCGCGCCCTTCGGACGCCAGCGCGCGCACCTTGCGCCGCATCTTGAACCGTTGACGGATCACGTTGGACAGGTTGTCGAGAATTTCTCCGAGATTGCCGCCGGTCGAGCCCTGGATCGCAACGGCCGTCACGAACAGCGGCAGATCTTCCTGTCCGATGCGGAAATGCAGGTTTCGCAACGCGGTTTCAAGATCGGCACCGTAGGTGATCTCATCGGAGATGATGCCGAACTCGCTGCCGATCGGATCGGGCATTTCGCGGCCCACCATGTTGATCGCGATCGGCACCGGATGCCCGGCGCGCAGGCTTCGTACGATAATGTCGAGCGCGTCGGGGAACTGAGCGCCGAACGCCTTCTGGCGCTTGTTGCGCAGCATCGTCAACGCGAAATACGGCAGCAGCAGTCCGACGACCAGCGCGACCAGCAGCGCCTGAAGCACATTGCCGCGCACCAACAGAAGTGCGAGAAACGACAGCCCCGTCACGGCGGCGGCAATCAGGATCAGCTTGGTGAAGCCGATGGTGACGCCCGATTGCAGCACCAGACGGTTCAACGCCACGAGGGGCAACCGGTAATTGCCGGAAGACGTCAGGCCGCGTTCGCGCCGCAGTTCGGCCAGCGTGGACCCGCGATCGGTCTTGTCCGCCATCACGTTCAGCCGGTGATTGATCCGTCGCCGATACGACCCGCTCTTGTAGAACAGCAGATACATCGCTTCGGCGAACAGACCCGCCGAGACTGCCACGAACAGATAAATCACATAGATGGAATCGATCGGGAACATGGCGCTACAACGGTTGGCTCGGATCGAAATAGCTGCCGGGAATCTTGATGCCCATGGCCAGCAATTCGCCGAGGAAGCGCGGTCGCACGCCGGTCGCCTGGAAATGACCCTGCACCGTGCCGTCCGGCGCGGTGCCGGTGCGGACATATTTGTAGATTTCCTGCATCTGCACGATGTCGCCTTCGAGACCGGTGATCTCGGCGATGCTGGTGACTTTGCGCTTGCCGTCCGACTGGCGCGATAGCTGCACGATGAGCCGGATCGCCGAGGCGATCTGGCCGCGGATCGACGCGATGGTCATCGGCAGACCGGCCATGCCGATCATCTGTTCGAGACGCGAGATGGCGTCGCGCGGCGTATTGGCGTGGATGGTGGCCATCGAGCCTTCGTGGCCGGTGTTCATCGCCTGCAGCATGTCGAAGGCTTCTTCACCACGGCACTCGCCGAGGATGACGCGGTCGGGACGCATACGTAGCGCGTTCTTCACGAGATCGCGCTGGCGGATTTCGCCCTTGCCTTCGATGTTGGGCGGACGGGTTTCCATGCGGCCGACATGCGGTTGCTGCAATTGCAGTTCGGCCGCGTCTTCGATGGTGAGCAGGCGTTCCTTTTCGGAGATGAACGCCGACAGCGCGTTCAGCATCGTGGTCTTGCCGGAGCCGGTACCGCCCGAAATGATCGTCGTCACCCGGGCCTTCACGGCGGCCGCCAGCAGTTCCGCCATCTGCGGACGCAGCGCATTGACCTCGACCAGCTTGGCGAGATGCAGCGGCTTCTTGGAAAACTTACGAATCGACATCAACGGTCCATCGACCGCGACCGGGCGCACCGCCACGTTGACGCGCGAGCCGTCCATCAGGCGCGCGTCGCACATCGGATGCGATTCATCGACCCGGCGGCCGACCGCCGCGACGATTTTATTGATAATCCGCAGCAGATGCTGCTCGTCCTTGAAGCGCACGCCGGTCGGCTCCAGGATGCCGCCGCGCTCGACATAGACGCATTCATGGCCGTTGATCAGAATATCGGCGATGGACGGGTCCTTGAGCAGCGGCTCCAGCGGGCCGAGCCCGGTCATCTCGTCGAGAATCTCGGAAACGAAATCCTGCAGTTCCTGCGCGTTGAGCGCCAAGCGCTCGACCAGAATGTATTGCGTCACGAGCTTGAGCACATGCTGCCGGATCTCGTCCTCAGGCAGCTTTTCCAGCGCCGAAAGGTTGATCTCCTAGATCAGCCGGCGGTGCAGGCGGACCTTGGCGTCGAGCAGCTTGTCGCTGAGCAGCGGATTGCTGGACGGCGGCGGGGTAAAGACCGCACCGGAATTGCCGTGAGCGGCGGTGCCGGATGGCGGCGGCGGCGCGGGTGCGGGCGCCGGCTCCTCGGGGCCGGATTCCGGAAACACCGTCCAGGAGACGCCGGAATCCTCCAGCGTCGGCACCAGTTCGGGTGCCGCGACGCGGTGATTGGTGAAACGACCGGCCATTCCTGCTCTGCTCTTCTGCGTCGGACTAAAAACCGGAATTCACTTTCCGGTGGCGCGCTAACGCGCCCAGGACAGCTTGAACTTCTTCTCTGCCGGAACCGGTACCGCCGCCGGCTTGGCGGACTGGCGCGGAATCAGCAGCTTCTTGATCTGGGCGGTGATCTTGTTGCCCGGCTTGACCTCGTCGAGCGGCACGCCGCGATCGATCGCCTCGCGCACCAGCGCGTAATTGTTCGGAATCGCGCATTCGAACGAGTCGCCGAGCGCCTGCTCGATGTCGGCCTTGCGCAGACCGGGCGAGAACATGCGCTGCTCGAACCGGTTGATGATCACCTGGGGTTTCGGCCCCTCGGGCATGCGGTCGGTGATCGCGTCGACCAATTGCTTGGCGTGGCGCAGCCCGGGAACCGTCATCTCGCTGACGATGAACAGCTTGTCGGAGCCCATCAGCACACTGTCGGTCCACGAGAACCAGGTGCGCGGCAGGTCGAATACGACATGATCGAAGTGCGTCGACACCATGTCGAGCAGCCGCGTCACCACGTCGGGATCCAACGAGCGCGTCTCGGCCGGACGGTTCGGCGCCGCCACCACGGCCAGGCCGGACGGATGATGCGACAGCATGACTTCGAGAAGCTGGCGATCGAGGCGCTCCGGCCGACCCTGGATCTCGTCGAGATTGAGCTGCGGCTGCAGGTCGAGATAATCCGGCACCGCGCCGTGCTGAAAATCGAGGTCGACCAGGCAGGTCGAGGCCTTGCCGCGCTGGCCGCTGTTGAGCAGCAGCATCGCGGTCTGGATCGCCAGCGTGGTGACGCCAGCGCCGCCGACCGCGGGCAGGAAGGTATAGATCTGCGATTCGGTCGCTTCCGCGGTGGTCGGCCCCTTGGCGACGCGCGCGCAGGTCCGCACCAGTTCGACCGGCGACACCGGCTTGGTGACGAAATCCGCGACCCGCATCTGCAACAGGCGACGGCACACATTCTCGTCGAACGTCTGGGTGACCACAACCACGGGCGGCCAGTTGCCGATCTGAATCATCAGCTCCTGCAGCGCGATCATCTCGATCTCGCGGGCGGCATCGAGGTCGATCACGCAGACGGTGGCGCCTTCGAGATCGAGCCCCTGGGCATGATCCGACAATGCACCGTTGATGACCTTGAGATCGATCTGCGCGCCGGCGCTGAACGTCGCGCGCACGGCTTCCTCGAAACCCGGATCGGCGGTCAAGACCACCACGCGGGTTTTGCTCGTCGGGCTCGTGGGTCGGCCAATTCGCATCGTATCAACTCACGCTTTCGTTGCGCGGCGCTCCGCGCCGTCTCCTGGTTACTTAACCGCTGCGGCCGGCGCGTTCTGCCCGGTGGCGGCGGCGGACGCGGCCGCGGCCGCCTGCGCCTGAGCCATCGTGCTGGTCGTGGCGTTGACCGGCTGGATCACCTTGTTGGTGCGGTAGCGTTCGACCGCGGTCTGCATCTTTTCGCCGTTGAACGCGATGTTCTTGTTGGCGCTATGCGGCGGCCACGGATCGACGACCTGCGCGACCCGGTTGGATTCGCGGGCATCGTCGGCCGTCAGCGAGATGGTCTCGCGGCGGTCGTAATAGATGTCCGAGCAGCCGGCGAGCGTCGCGCTGAGCAGCAGCAGAGGCACCAGGATCTTGGAGAGAAATGCCTTACTGTATGGCGACATTCGGAGCCCCCTTCGGAAGATCGAGCATGTGCCCGGACAGCGGCCGCGTGCCGCCGGCCGCGAGGCGGGCGTCCGGACGCGCGACTTCGGTCTTGCCCATCAGGAAAAGATCGGCGTCGTTCGGCGGCAGCGTGTTATCGAGCGGCGTCTTGACGATGTCGCCGGGCCGTGTCGGACGCACGATGCGCGGCGTCACGATGATACACAGGTCGGTTTCGTTCTTCTGATACTGCGTGCTGCGAAACAGCGTGCCGAGTACCGGCACGTCGCCGAGCCAGGGAATCTGCGACTGTGCCGAGGTTCCGACATTCTGCAGCAGTCCGCCGATCACGAAGCTCTGGCCATCGCGCAATTCGACCGTGGTCGAGGCGCGGCGCACGATCAGCGGCGGCACCGAAATGCCGGCCACCGTCACCGGATTGCTGGTATCGAGCTGGCTGACTTCCGGATCGATCTTCAGGTTGATCAGGCCGTCCTTGAGCACGGTCGGCGTGAACGCCAGACCGACGCCGTAGCGCTTGTATTCGATGGCGACTGACCCGTTCATGCCGGGCACCGGCACCGGGAATTCGCCGCCGGCCAGGAAGCTCGCGGTATCGCCCGACAAAGCCACCAGGTTCGGCTCGGCCAGGCTGCGGGCCAGGCCCTTCTGCTCCAGCGCATTGACGATGACATCGGCCGTCATGCCGCCCTGCACCATGCGGGCGATCGCGAAGCCGAACGGCGCGGTGCCGGACAACACGCCGGCGGCGGCGCCGGCTTGTGTGAGGCTGGAAATTACCGGCAAACCGGAGGCGCCGGCCATATTGCCGGAATTCATCGTGCTGTTGTTGCCGTAGCGATTGATCTGAACGCCGAGTTCGCGGCCGGCTTGGCGTGACGCCTCGACGAAGCGAACCTCGAGCATCACCTGCTGCTGCTGGCGCACGCTGACCGTGTTGATCACTTCGGGCGCGAATTGACGCGCGATGGTGACGGCGCGGTCGAGCGTCACGGCGTCCGGCGAGGTGCCGGACAGCAACAGACGGCCGTTCACCGAGGTCACCTGGATGCCGGAATTGGTCAGGCGCCGGATCTCGGTCTGCAACCGCGTCACGTCATACGACACTTCGACGTCGAAGATTCCGAGCAGCTTGCGCTCTTCGCCGTACACCGACACCCGGGTGGTGCCGATCTTCTTGCCCAGGATAGACAGTGAGCGGTCGGTCAGCGGGTTGACGTCGGCAACGTCGGCGTCGCCGACCAGGATGTCGACAAAGCCGGCTTCCAGGCGGATGTCCTCGGCCTTGCCGACGGTCACGTTGACCGACGCGGTACGCTTCGGGCCATTGATCTGAACAAGCTTCTGCGCCTGCGCCTGATCGATGCCGGCCGGCAGCAGCCAGCCGGCCGCCGCGATTCCGGCGATCGCCGTCAGCCGCAACGCGGTTCGGCGCCAATCCTTGGCGCGGTTGGTGTTCCTGTCCGTCTGTCGCGCACCCCAGCTTGCGACAGAATTCAAATCACTGTTCTTCACGTCGGCCTCCCCGCCGTTATTCTGTCCCGGAATTTACTGCTGCTGCTCCCGCGGCCTGGTTCCCCCCGAAACCAAGGCCTGCGCGTCGACGTTCCGCTCGATTGGAACGCTGTAGATTTGTTTCGCGGCCGAAGCCCGGATTACGCCGATATTGACGAAGCGCGATTCCGGCCCTTTCGGCTCGGTATTCGTGGAAAGATCCGTGATGGTGACGCGGCGCGTGCTCTCGGACCCGGTGTCGCCGGCCTTGCGCAGCGCCAGCGACAGCGTTCCGATCGTGCCGGCCAGCGCCAGCTTTTGTGAATTCGGCGTATCGACTTCGAGCGTGACCGCCTTGACCAGCGATGGCTTGTCGGCGCGTTCGTCCGCCAACTGGTCGATGGCCAGCACCTTGACGCTCTGCAGCACCACATCGGTGCTGGCGGCGCCCTTGTCGATCTGGCGGGTCAGCGCGATGTCGACCCGGTCGCCCGGCAGCACGAAGCCGGCGACGCCCTCGACATCATTGACCCGAATGGTGACGGCCTTCATGCCGTCCTTGAGGACGGCCGACAGTGTCGCGCGCTGGCCGGCGCCGGTAATCTTGCTCGACAGGATCGGCTCATTGGCCTCGATCGAGGTGAGCACGACGCGCTTGTCGCCAGTCAGCAGTTCCTCGACCTTGGCGAACGAACCGACCGGCAGCGCGTCGGCCGGCCAGGCGATCTCGCGCAAGGACGTCTTGGAGAGGTCGTTGCCGAAACGCAGCGGACGGCTCGCGACCACGATGGTCTGAGTGACGAGCGGTTTGCGCTGCGCCTCCAAATCCTTCATGCGCTGCTCAGTCTGGTTGGTCAGCCAGGACTGGGCGACGAAGACGGCGAGCAGGCCGAACAAGACGGCAAACCCGATCATCACGATGGTACTGGCACGCACGGGCTTTGTCCCTGTAGACGGCGACCTGTTGGTTCTCGGTCCCGTCGTAACGGACATAGGTTGTCGGGAAGTATTGAATGAGCGGTTCCCAAGCGTGTTCTAACGCTATGCTAAACATCGGCTGAATCGTTATTCTTTACGCGCGGTGTATCGCGCCGCGCGCCTTGATATTCCGCGTTCAACGTCTCGGTAACCTTGACGGGAATCCGAACTGACGGCCGTCGCGTACCGCGACGCGTGGCGGCGTGCGCAGTGTCACGTACCCCGGATCCTTCTTCGTCAGATCAACAGCGAGCCACACGACTCCACTCCGGTTGTCGTTTGCGATCCACTCGCCGGCACAGATTAACCCAGACCGCAAGGTGGGCCACCGCATGGTTAATAGTCGCTATCGTGCGGGTTGCTCGTGGCGCCAACCTGCGGCACGATGCGGCCGGCCGACACGAACGAATAACCATAAGCGGCCGGCCGCGATGCCGGGAGACAAGGGAGGCCACGATGACCGAACCACGCATCAGCTACGTCGATCCCTCGACCATCGAAGACCCGAAAATGCTGGCCGAACTGGACCGCTGCCGGCGCGAGGGCACGCCGCGACCGGAGAGTCAGGCGGTGCGCGCGCATGTCCCGGCGGTGTTCTGGTCGTTCGCCAATTCGTGGCACGACGTGTTCAAGAACGGCGTCGCCGACCATGCCATCAAGGAACTGTGCCGCATCTACGTGTCGCGCTCGGTGAAGTGCGAATATTGCGGCAATCAGCGCTCGATGAAGGCGGCCCGGCAAGGCCTGATCGAGGACGACTATGCCGATCTGGTCAATTTCGAGAGTTCATCACGCTACAATGCCCGACAGAAGGCGGCGCTGTCCTATGCCGAGGCGATCACCTGGGATCTGCCGGTCGACGACGCCTTCTGGGCACGTCTTCATGCGCATTTCAGCGAACCCGAATTGGTCGAGATCGGCTATTTTGTCGCACTGACCATGGGTCAGCAGCGCTGGCTGCGCACCCTGAATATCGACCATCATCAGATCCTGGCCGGAACCGACGCCTCGATGGCGCCGGGGTTCGAGACCGCCGAGGCGCTGGCCCGTTCCAAGCAGTCGAGCGACTACTGGGCATACCGAGCATGATCCCGAAAAGTGGGAACCGGTTTTCGGATAAGATCATGCTCAGACAAAAGGCTGGAGCGCGATTGAGCTCTAACGCCAAACCTTCGATTGAGGCTGCCGAGTGACCGAACCCATGTTGAGTACCGACGTTCAACGACCCGAAACCACCGTGCCGCCCGTTACGTCACAAGCCGACGCCCGTATCCGCGTCAACGGGCTCGTCAAACGATACGGAACGCTGGAGGTGTTTCGCGGCATCGACTTCGAAGTCGGCGCCCGCGAGATCGTCACCATTGTCGGACCTTCCGGCTGCGGCAAGACTACGCTGCTGCGCTGCCTGAATGGACTGATCGCAGCGGACGAAGGCGAGATATGGTCGAACGGCACCCGCGTCACCGAGCCGATCGCCGGCATGGCGATGGTGTTCCAGCATTTCGGCTTGTTTCCGTGGAAGACGGTCTACGACAACGTCTCTTACGGGCTGCGGATGGCCGGCGTGCCGGCGGCCGAGATCGCCCGCCGCGTGCCGCATTTCGTCAATCTGGTCGGGCTGAAAGGCTTCGAGCAAGCCTATCCGTACCAGATGTCGGGCGGTATGCAGCAGCGCTGCGGCCTTGCCCGCGCGCTCGCGGTCGAGCCGAACGTGCTGCTGATGGATGAGCCGTTCGCGGCCGTCGACGCGCAGACCCGCGAGATCCTGCAGTTCGAGTTGATGCGGATCTGGGAAGAGCGCCCGACCGCGATGGTGTTCGTCACCCATTCGATCGAGGAAGCGGTGCTGATGGGCGACCGCGTGTTCGTGCTCAAGGGCCGACCGAGCAGCATCAAGGAAACCATCACCATCGATCTGCCGCATCCGCGAACGCGCGAAACGCTGCGCGAAGCCCGGTTCGCGGAACTGCGCGAGCAGGTCTGGAGCACGCTGATGAGCGAAGCCCGCGAAGCGGAGTTCAAGCTCGAAACTTGACGGGGCGCGCCGATACGACGCCAACGGCAACAGAAATAAAACCTCAGGGAGATCACGCCAATGAAGAAACTTTTCGGTTCACTCGCCGCGCTGGCCATGCTTGGCGCCACATGCCTCACCGCAGTCCCGGCCGCCGCGCAGGGCAAGAAACTGATCCTCGCAACGCCCGGCATTCCGCCGATCTATGCGGGCGTCGTAGCCTATGTGGCCGAGAAGGAAGGCTTCTTCAAAAAATACGGCGCCGATGTTGAAATCCGCGCCTTCGACACCGGCACCGCGGCCGCCCGCGCCGTGCTGACCGGCGACATCCAGATCGCGCTGGCCCCGACTCCGCTCATGGTCACACAAATTTCCAATACCGACGTGCCGCTGGTCGCGATCCACGGCTTCCCAAGCCCGGACTGGATCGTCGCCTCGACCGACCCGACCAAGACCAATTGCAAAGACATGGTCGGTCAGTCGGTCGGCGTCGACGCGGTCGGGGCCGCGCGCTCGATCGCGCTGCGCACCATGCTGGTCGGCTGCCCGGGCGTGAAGATCGAAGACGTTAAGCAGGTCGCGCTGTCGTCCAACACCGCACCGGCGATGATCGCCGGCCAATTGGCGTTTGGCGTTCTCCATCTCGACGATATCGCGGTGATCGAGGCGCAGGGCAAGAAAGTCCATACCGTTCTGGCCATGAAGCAGACCAACCCGACCAGCCACTATCTGCTGACCACGGTTCGCCAGGACAAGTTGAAGGAGAACCGCGACGCCTATGTGCGCGTTATCGCGGCCCTGATCGACGCCGCAAAGTTCATGCAGGACCCGAAGAATGCCGACAAGGTCGCCGAGGCCGCGTCGCCGACCGGCCTTAACAAGGACATTGCCAAAGCCGCGCTGAAGCAGTTCCTCGACATCGGCTTCTGGGCCTATGACGACGACGGCATGGATCAGAAGAAGCTCGAATCCGTCGCCAGCGACATGAAGCGGGTCGGCTCGATTCAGGCCGACAAGGAAGCCGTGAAGTTCGGGCGGTTGGTCGACCAAAGCGTCTGGAAGGACGCCAAGGCGATGGTGAAGTAGAAGCGACGAAGCCGCGAATGCTGAGCATCCCTCTCCCCGCATGCGGGAAGAGGGTGGCGAGCCGCAAAGCGGCGAGCCGGGTGAGGGGGCGTTGAAGCAGCGCACGACTGAGAGGCCCCCTCACCCGCCTTGTTCGCGCATAGCGCTCACAAGTCGACCTCTCCCCGCGCGCGGGGAGAGGTGAAGTACCGCCAATACTCTCCCGGAGAATAAATCCTTTGCGTCGTGAATTGATCAACCGCCACGCCCCGTTCGTGCTGAGCCTGACGGCCGGCATGGCGCTATGGGAAGTCGTCGGCCGCTACAGCAGCCCGGCCTTCATGGTGCCGCTGTCGGCCACGCTGAAGAAGCTCTGGCAACTGATCATCGGCGGCACGCTGATCACCCAGTTCCTCGATTCGGCGGCGCTATTTCTGACCGGCTTCGTGCTGGCGCTGCTGATCGGCATGCCGCTCGGCCTGTTGCTGGCGCGGGTGCGCGGCCTGCGCGTCGGGCTCGAACCCTACATCATGATTCTCTACGCCACACCGATGGTGGCGCTGATCCCGTTCATCCTGTCGATGATGGGCTTCGGCTTCGCGCCCAAAGTGCTGGTCGTGTTCCTGTTCGCGGTATTTCCGGTGCTGTACAACACCATCGAGGGCGCCCGCAGCATCAAGCCGGAACTGATCGAAGTCGCGCGCTCGTTCCGGTCCAGCGAATGGTCGCTGTGGCGCGAAGTGATGGTGCCCTACACCCTGCCCTACACGATGACCGGCGTGCGGCTGGCGATCGGACGCGGCCTGGTCGGCATGGTGGCGGCTGAATTCTTCCTGTCGTCGACCGGGCTCGGGCAGATGATCATGACGGCTTCGCAGAATTTCGACACCGCCGGTGTGTTCGCGGCGATCCTGGTGATTGCTCTGATCGGCATCGCCATGATGCGGCTCGGGCGCCGCATCGAAACCCATTTCGCACGCTGGCGGAACTGACCGATGACAGACGCCAGCCTGACTGTTGCCGCCACGCGGCCGGCCAAAGCGCCCGCCGCCAAATTTCTGTCCGGTGCGTTCGTGCCGCGGCTGATCGCCGGCGTGACCATCCTCGCATTGTGGGAAGGCGTGGTGCGTGCTTTTGCGCCCGCCTACGTGGCGAAGCCGAGCGGCATCGTCATGGCGATCCCGAAAGTGATCGTCGATCCGGCGTTCCTGAATGCCAGCTTCGTCACCCTCAGCGCGGTCGCACAGGGCCTCGCCATCGCGCTGGTGTTCGGCACGATGATCGGCCTGCTGATCGGCCGCAGCGTCGTCGCCGATCGAACCTTGCGGCATTACGTGAACGGCTTCTACGCGGTGCCGATGGTCGTGGTGCTGCCGCTGTTTTCGCTATGGTTCGGCTATAGCGGCGCGACGCGGCTCGCCACCATCGTGTTCTCGTCGCTGTTCTCGATCATCGTCAATGTGGCGGACGGCGCCCGCGCGGTGCCGCGTGAGTATGTCGAAGTTTCCCGCTCGTTCCGGGCCGGACGAATCTCGACACTGCTTGAAGTGGTGCTGCCGGCCTCGATGCCATATTTTCTCGCCGGACTGCGGCTCGCCGCCGGCCGCGCGCTGATCGGTGCCGTGGTGGCCGAATTCTTCACCGCGATCGGCGGGCTCGGCTATTTCATCCTCTACAACTCCCGCACCTTCCATCACAACGAGGCCTTTGTCGGCGTGCTGCTGCTGGCCGGCTTCGGCGTCGGTTTCGACATGCTGGTCAATGGAAGCATTCGCCGTTTCATGCCGTGGTACCGCCGCGACGAAGCCGCCAGCTAATCCAAATTAAGGAACTACATCATGACTTCTGACGCCCGCGTCACGTCGGCGATCGGCCATTGGGCACCGCGCTTTGTCGCAAACGGCGTCGCGCTGACCGACTTCGAGGAGGTCACCGCCGCCATCACGTCATGGGACGACTGGTGCGCCGCCTGGTCGGCGCGCGCCGCGCTGCATGAGCAAATGGGCCGCGAGGCGCTGGCCAACAAGAAGTTCATCAGTGCCGGCGAGCATCTGCAGCGTGCCGGCGTGTACTATCACTTCGGCAAGTTCCTGTTCGTGCACGACGTACCGCAGATGAAGGCCGCGCACATGAAGGCGGTCGCGTGCCGCAATCTCGCTTTGCCGCATCTGTTGCCGCATGGCGAGCGCGTCGAAATCCCCTACGAAGGCAAGAAGCTGTTCGGCATCCTGCGCAAGCCGCAGGGCGTAAAAAATCCGCCCGTGGTCGTGATGGCGTGCGGGCTCGACTCGGCGAAGGAAGAGACCGAGGCCTACGAGCGGCCCTTTCTGGAGCGCGGCATGGCTATCCTGGTATTCGACGGCCCAGGTCAGGGCGAGGGCGAGTACGACTTTCCGATCCGGGGCGACTACGAGGTCGCGGTCAAAGCCGTGATCGACTACGTGATGACGCGCGACGATCTCGATACGTCGCGCATCGGGCTGTGGGGCGTCAGCCTCGGCGGCTACTACGCGCCCCGCGCGGCGGCATTCGAAAAACGGATCAAGGCGTGTATTTCGTTGGCCGGCCCGTTCGACTGGGGCGCGGCGTTCGATAGTTTGCCGGCGCTCACGCAAGAGGCGTTCCGGGTGCGCAGCCACTGCAAGACGCTCGATGACGCGCGCCGGAACGCCGGCACGCTGTCGATGGTGGGCCTCGCGCAGAACATCACCTGCCCGATCTTTATCCTGACCGGCAAGCTCGACCGCGTCGTGCCGTGGCGCGATGCCGAACGGCTGGCCAACGAGGTCAAAGGCCCGGTCGAACTGTTGGTGATCGAGGACGGCAACCACATCGCCAACAACCGCGCCTATCGCTGGCGTTCGCAAAGCGCGGACTGGATGGCGGACCAACTCGGCGTGTAGCCTCTTCCAAGCCGGCCGACTAAGCCCAATTCGCCCTCATCCTGAGGAGCGCTCTGCAAGAGCGCGTCTCGAAGGATGGGGCGGCCACATGGGCGCCTGCATGGTTCGAGACGCGCAGCTTCGCTGCGCTCCTCACCATGAGGCGGTTAAAGGCACCACCGATCACAAAGACGATCGGACACTACCCCACCCTGGCGAATCCCCTCGGAAACGCGTGCAGCCGCTCGATGCCGGTCTGCGTGATCCTGACCAGTTCGCCGCTCTGCACGCCGGCCTTCATGTCGGTCGTCACGACATTGGGCTGAATCACCACGGTCATGCCGGCCTCGAACGGCTCGTCGGGCACCGGACCGGCCGGACGGCTTCGCGTGCCGAGGATCGGCGGGAAATAGCCGCCGCCATAACCGTGCAGCAGATCGTCGATGATGGTGAAGCCGGCATCCTCGATCATGCCCGAGGCCTCGATCACCTGCGCCGGCGTCGCGCCGTGCTTGAGCACACCGGCGATGGCGTCAAAGGCCGCGTCCGCGACCGCATGCAGTTCGCGGTATAGCGGCGTCGGTTCGGCACCGAGCGTGAAGCTGCGCAGCACCTGGCCGGCGTGGTCGAAGAACGCGGCGCTGATTTCGGAAAATACCACGTCGCCGTTCTGCACCTTGCGCGTCGACGGATATTGCCGGGGCACCGGAACCGACGGATTACTCATCGGCGTCGCGCCGATGTAATGGATGAAATTGGTGCCGCCCTTGGCCACGTAAGTGCGCTCGATGCGGTCGCCGAGTTCGCGCTCGGTCAGGCCCGGCGCAAGATTATCGCGCAGGCCCGCCATGCCGAGATCGCTGAGCCACGCACCGACGCGCAGCCAGTCGATCTCTTCGTCGGACTTCAGCCGCCGAAGTTTTACATAGGCGCGGTTAAGGTTCGCGACCTTGTCGAAGCGCGCGGTCAGCGCCGCGTGCTGATCGACACTCATCGGGCCGATGAAGCCGACGCGGCCGGCCTTGGCGCCGCGCTTTTCCAGCACACCGATCGCTGCCTTGATCGAGGACTCGCCGCCCCACAAGACTTTTGCCGGTGCGGCAAAAATGCCGGCGAGAATCGCGTGGTTGACGTATTGCACGAACATTTCGTCGGGCTCGCCGGGCGTCAGCACACCGACGGCTTCCGCCGTCACCGGCCACTGGCTGAGCCATTGCACCACCGAGCCGGCCCGGTTGGCGCCGCAATAGACCAGATGGTCGAGCCCGGCCTCCGCCATCACGGCCTCGACGGCCGTGCGGCGGCGGCGCATTTCGCCGTCGCTGTAGCGTGGATACTCGGCGTCCAAAAGCGAACGCAGCCGCTCCGGCAGCGGCGGGATGCTTGCTCCGCCGGACATCACTTCGACGCCGACTTCGGCAGCGCGACGATCATGTCGAGTTCGACCCGCGCGCCCGGCGACGACAGCTGATTGATGCAGATCATCGTGCTGGCCGGCTTCCAGTCGCCGAAGAACGGCCGCATCGCGGCGTGCATACCGTCGGCATCGCGGATGTCGGTCAGATACTTGGTGATCTTCACCACGTCGGTCCAGCTCGCGCCGACGCTATCCAGCACTTCCTTGGCGCCGGCCATCGCCCGTTTGGTCTGCTCGCCGATATCGATCGGATGCTGATGCTCGGAATCGATATGCGGATGCATATGATACAACGGCGACGGCGTGACCCCGGACACGAACATCAGGTCGCAGGCGCCGACGATGCGTACCGCCGGCGCATAGGGCATTTCCTTGGCACGCGCCGGATTCGGCTGAATGGTCTCGACGTGCGGGACGTTTGATCTGGTAGCGTCGTTCATAAGCGTTCTCCGGATGGTTATTTCAAGGAATTAAACACGGCGGTCAGGCAAGGCGCCAGCGGCCGAGCTTCACGTCGATGAAGTCCTGCACTTTGGTGACCACGATGCCGAGCGTCGCCAGCACGATCAGCACGGCGAACACCTGCTCGGTCTCCAGGATTTGGCCGGACAGATAGAGCCGCGCGCCGAGGCCGAGCTTGCCGACCACCATCTCGGCCGCCACCACCAGGATGATAGAGACGCCAAGGCCGAGCCTTATGCCGGCGAAGATCGACGGGATCGCGCTCGGCAGCAGCACCCGGCGCACGATCTGCTGCGGCGTGGCGCCGAGGTCGCGCGCCGCCAGCACCAGACCGGGATCGCATTGCCGCACGCCTAATACAGTGTTGATGACGATCGGGAAGATGGCGCCGAGAAAGCTGATCGTCAGCATGAACGGACCACCGGTGCCGAGCCAGATGATCAGCAGCGGGATCAGCGTCACTTTCGGCAGCGGATACAACATCGCAATGAACATGTCGGCGATGGCCCGCACCCTGACCGAGGTGGCGATCCAGATGCCCAGCGCCGTGCCGACGAAGATCGCGATGCCAAATCCCACAAAGATGCGCCACAGCGTGACCAACAGATCCTTGTGCAACTCGCCGGTCGCGAACATGCCGAACAGCGCGACGACGATCTGGGTCGGGCGCGGCAAGTACAGCGGCGAGACGCCGGTAGCGCGCGTCGTGATCTCCCAGACCAGGATCACCAACGCGACCGATCCCCAGCCCAGCACGCGCTCATTGTCGAGCCAGGACGAAGCGCTCGCCGGAGCGACCGGCGTTTCAACGATCGGAGTCTGTTCGGCGAGCGGAAGGTCGTTCGGCACTAGCCGCCTCCGCTTTCGATAATCATGGCCTGCATGACCTCGTCGCGCAGTTGACCGTAGATGCGGTCGAACAGGGCGGCATACTCCGGTTCGTGCGTGGTCGCGTAACTGCGCGGGCGCGGCAGCGTCACGTTGATCTGATCGCACACACGGCCCGGTCGCGCCGACATCACGATGATCTTGTCGGCCAGCAAAATCGCCTCTTCGATCGAATGCGTCACCAGGATCGCCGTGGTGCCGCTGGTCTCGACCAGCTTGGAGAGTTGCTCCTGCAATACCAGCCGGGTCTGCGCGTCCAGCGCGCCGAACGGCTCGTCGAGCAGCAGCACCTCCGGCTCCATCACCAGCGCGCGGGCGATGCCGACACGCTGGCGCATGCCGCCGGACAATTGGCGCGGGAATTTGTTCTCGAAGCCATTCAGGTCGACCGCCAAAATGGCCTTGCGCGCGCGCGCGTCACGCTCGGCGCGCGGCACGCCAGCCAGCTCCAAGCCGAACGCGACATTCTCGATCACGGTGAGCCACGGAAACAGGTTGAACGCCTGCCACACCGTCGCCATCGCCGGGCGCTCAGCGACCTTGCCGGACGCGATCTCGACAAACCGCAGCCGTCCGCGCGTCGGATTGAGAAAGCCCCGTGCGATCTGCAGCAGCGTGCTCTTGCCGCAGCCGCTCGGGCCGATCAGCGCGGTGACCTTGCCGGGCTCGAAGCGGCAGTTGACATCTTGGAGTGCGATCGTCGGCGCCTCGGACTGACTGGCGAACGTCAGTCCGAGGCCTTCGACCTCGATGGCAACCGCCGCACTCATGCCGGCACGCTCACGGTCCGGTTCATGTGAACGGGTTGGACTTGGCTAGCGCGGCGTTGGCTTCCACGGCCGGCGACAGGTCGAACAACTGCTCTTTCGTGACCGATCCGCTGACCAGCTTCATCGTGTCGGTCCAGAACTTGCCCTGCGCCATGCAGGAGTCGACGTTCGGCATACCGTCCTCGGTGAACCAGGTCCAGCGCGGCGCGGCGGCTTCGATCAGCGGCGGCGGCACCTTGGTGGCTTCTGAGATGATTTTGATAATGTCAGGGTTCTTCTCGGCGGCGCCCTTGTCGAACAGGCGGGCCGCATAGGTGTGCGCCATCGCGAAGCGCACCGCGGCGGACTTGTTGTCCTGCAGAAACTTCAACGACATCGCCCAGCAGGCGAGCTGCGTGTTGGGCTCGATATCCCAGCCGGCGCAGATCAGCTTGCCGAAATTGTTCCTCTCGACCAGGAAGCCAAGCGGCAGCGGCACGTTGGCAACATCCGTCTGACCGGCGCCGATCGACTTGACGATGTCCGGATAGCCGAGACCGGTGTTCCAGGTGATGTCGGCACGCGGATCGAGGCCGGCCTTCTGCGCGGCGCGCCCGAGCAGATACTGGTCGATGCCGCCCGGTGCTTGCAGCGAGACCCGCTTGCCCTTGAGCAGTGCGAACTTGTCCGCACCCGTCAGGCCGGCCTTGATCATGTCATTGCTGACCGCGATCGCCATCGAGCCGGAACCTGGCTTTTCCGAACCACGATCGAGCACGAGCTTGTACGGCGCGCCCTTGCCGACCGCGTTGAACAGACCGGCGCTCAGCGTCGACACCGTGGTGTCGAGTTCGCCGGCCACCAGCGCCGGCATCGCCAGCACGCCGTCGTTGAAATAGACCAGCTCGACATCGAGATTGACCTTCTCAAAAAAGCCCATCGCCTTGGCGACGAAGATCGGCCCCGACGAAATCAGCGGCACCACGCCGATACGAATTTTCGTCTTGGGCTGCTGCGCGAAAGCGCCGCGTCCCGAAAAGGCGCCTGCCAACCCGAGCGCGGTCGCGCCTTGCATCAAACGCCTGCGATTGAAACCCGTCGACATGTCGTTCTCCGATCAAGGATGGCTGTTGAACACCGGCACGAGGCTAAGACACTTGCTTGCTTATGCGACCGACAAGCCGCGCGTGCTCCGCGCTCTTGTGATCGTCCGATCAAAAAACAACCGAAAACAACATTCCGTGGCTATCCAGCAGCGTGATTGTGAAATATCTTCATGTCAAGATAAAATGGATCGCGCACGATGCCCAAAGGCCAGGCGAAGACTGCTCAAGCTGACGACACGCAAGTCGACACGATCGACCTGTTCATCGCGGAGTGGAAACAACAGCGTCCCGATCTCGACTTCGATTATCTCGCGACGTTAGGCCGCATCCTGCGGGTGTCCGCGCATGTGCGCGAGAGCATGGACAACTGGCTCGCGCCATTCGGACTGACCTGGGAGATGTTCGATCTGCTGGCATCGCTGCAACGCAGCGGATCGAAGGATGGCTTGCGGCCGACCGATCTGTACCAAGCCTGCATGCTGTCGTCGGGCGCCACCACCAATCGCATCGACCGCGCCGAGAAACTCAACTATGCGGTGCGCCGTCCCGACCCGGACGATGGCCGCGCCACTCGTATTGCCCTGACCAAGCGCGGGCACACGCTGGCCGAAAAGGCCATGACGGAGCATTCGACGCGCGCCGGTGCGATCTCGGATCGCCTGAACGCGAAGGAGCAGGAGCAACTCGCCCATTTGCTGCGCAAGTTGCTGCGGTCGTTCGAAGCCCCCGATGAGAACGTGCGCCCGACCAAACGACAGGACGCCACCGGCCGCGACGTCGAACTCGTCCAGCCCTGACGCGTCCCGTCGAGACAAGAGCTGGCTTTAACCGGCCCTCGCCATGCCGCCGCATCGGACGCTATACTGGCGTTCATCGGCGGAATGGGGGCTGCTTTGACACTCTACGAACTCAAGCCGCGATTCCAAGCACTGCTGCGCCCCGCGGTCGGCCGGATGGCGGCCGCCGGCATTACGGCCAATCAGGTGACCGTCGCGGCTGCGGTCGGCTCGCTGCTCGTCGGAGCCCTCGTGGCCTGGTGGGCGCCGACGCGCACGGCTTTTCTGCTGATTCCGGTCTGGCTGCTGGTCCGCATGGCGCTCAATGCCGTGGACGGCATGCTGGCCCGCGAGCACAACCAGCAGAGCCGGCTCGGCGCCTATCTGAATGAAATTTGCGACGTGGTGTCCGACGCGGCCTTGTATGCGCCCTTTATCGTATTGCCGGCATTCGGCGGGTTCTGGGTCGGGACAGTAATTCTGCTCGCCGCCCTGACCGAATTCGCCGGCGTGCTCGGACCGGCGGTCGGCGCCTCGCGCCGCTACGACGGACCACTGGGCAAGAGCGACCGCGCGCTGCTGTTCGGCGCACTCGGCCTGTGGGTCGGTCTGCGGTTTCCGTTGCCCGACGCCGCCGCTTGGCTGATGGTACTGGTCGCCGCGCTGCTGGCGGTCACCGTCGTTAACCGAGTCCGCAAGGGACTCGCCGAAAGCCACGCCTAGAGCGCGTCCAGCAAAAGTGGACACGGTTTTGCGTCCGGACGCGCTCCAAGTGTAAGACTAGACGCGTTTTCTTAACGTGAAGTGGGGCCACTTCACTCGAAAACGCTATGGCCCCGTCACCGTGAACCGATATCGCGTCACCTCCGACTAACCGCCGCCGTTACCGGAGATCCCATGCGCATCGCCAAAGAGAAGACCTTCCTGACCCACGACGGCGAAGAGCTGTTCTATCGCCATTGGCCGACCGCCACGGCGCAGCCGAAGGGCGCCATCGTGTTCTTCCATCGCGGCCATGAGCATAGCGGCCGCATGGCGCATCTGGTCGATGAGCTGGATCTCCCGGAACATGCAATGTTCGCCTGGGACGCCCGCGGCCATGGCCGCTCGCCGGGTCCGCGCGGCTTCAGCCCGAGCCTCGCGGATTCGGTGCGCGACGTGCAGACTTTCGTCGACCATATCGCCACGACCTACGGCATCGCGGTCGACGACATGGCGGTCGTCGCGCAGAGCGTCGGCGCCGTGCTGGTCGCGACCTGGGCGCACGACTATGCGCCGAATATCCGCGCCATGGTGCTGGCCTCGCCGGCCTTCAAGGTGAAGCTCTATGTGCCGTTCGCCCGCCAGGGCTTGGCCCTGCAGCACAAATTTCGCGGCAACTTCTTCGTCAATTCCTACGTCAAGCCGCAATTCCTGACGCACGACCAGCAGCGCATCGATTCGTACAACAGCGATCCGCTGATCTCGCGGCCGATTTCGGCCAATATCCTGCTGGCGCTGTATGAGACCGCCGAGCGCATCGTCAAGGACGCCCGCGCGATCAATATTCCGACGCAGCTTCTGATCTCCGGCGCCGACTGGGTGGTGCATCACGGCCCGCAGCACCGGTTCTATGAGCGCCTCGGCACGCCGATCAAGGAACGCCATATCCTGCCCGGCTTTTTTCACGACACGCTGGGCGAAAAGGACCGCGCCGTCGCGGTCGCGCAAGCCCGACGTTTTCTGCTGGAGCGCTTCGCGGCACCGCTGCACCGTCCGGTACTGCTGGACGCCGACAAATTCGGCTTCACCCGTGACGAGTCCGACGAACTTGCCTCGCCACTGCCGGTCACCTCGCCGCGCGGCGCCTATTGGGCGATGTATCGCCAATCCCTCAAGCTCGGCGGCCTGTTGTCGGACGGCATCGCGCTCGGTCACCGCACCGGCTTCGATTCCGGCTCGACGCTCGATTATGTGTATCGCAACGAAGCAAAGGGTCTCGGCGCGGTCGGCCGGTTCATGGATCGCAATTATCTCGATGCGGTCGG
>JAQGJU010000138.1 GCA_028290465.1 Xanthobacteraceae bacterium
CTTTGCCGCCGCGGCAAGATAGGTCATGGCGGCCTGGACGCCGCCTTCGCGGTGCGGAATTCCGGCAAGACCGAGGCCCATTTCAACGCCCGTGAGCGCGCCAAGAACCGTCAGGTCGTTGGTGTCGCCGAGATGCCCGATCCGAAACACCTTGCCCGCAAGCTTGGTGAGCCCGGTGCCGAGCGACATATCGAAATGTTCGAGCACCACCCGACGCAAGACATCCGCGCTATGTCCATCTGGCACAAGTACGGCGGTCAGTACCGGCGAATAGTATTTTGGATCCTTGCAGAGGATCTCGAGACCCCATGCCCGGACGGCCCGGCGCACGCTTTCGGCGTGCCGCTCATGTCTCGCGAATACCGCATCGAGCCCTTCTTCGTTGAGCATCTCAATGGCGACATCCAGCCCGTAGAGGAGGCCCGTGGCCGGCGTATAGGGAAAGAAGCCTTGGGCGTTCGGACCGGACATTTCCGCCCAGGACCAATAAAGTTTGGGAAATTTCGACCACTTCGCCGCGTTGAGAGCCTTCGCGCTCACCGCGTTGAAGGACAAGCCCGGCGGGAGCATCAAGCCTTTTTGCGAACAGGCAATGGTGACGTCGGCGCCCCATTCATCGTGCCGGTAATCGATAGAACCGAGCGACGAAATAGTGTCCACGAGCAGAAGCGCCGGATGTTTCGCGGCGTCGATGGCGCGGCGGACCTCATCGATATGAGAGATCGCCCCTGTCGAGGTTTCGTTATGGACGACGCAGACCGCCTTGATCTCGTGCGTGATGTCTTTCAACAAGCGCGTTTCGATCGCGGCGGCATCCGCACCTGTGCGCCAATCCGAAGCGATAAACTCGGGCCGCAACCCGAGCTTCACAGCCATGCTTTTCCACAGCGTTGCAAAATGTCCGGTCTCAAACATCAGCACCTTGTCGCCAGGAGACAATGTATTGACGAGTGCAGCCTCCCACGCGCCGGTGCCCGACGCCGGGAATACGAAAACCTGGCTCTTTGTTTTGAAAATACCCTTGAGGCCCTCAAGGATGCGGCGCGCGAGCGTTTGAAACTCCGGTCCGCGGTGATCGAGGATGGGCATATCCATCGCGCGGAGAATGCGATCCGGCACCGGCGTGGGTCCGGGGATTTGAAGGAAATGCCTTCCAGGAGTCCTTGGCTTCACATTTCGCATCGGACTGGCTCCTCGCAAAAATCCGGGGGTCTCGATCAGTGAAAGCACATGAGGCTGCGCCCAGATCGGCTCGCCGCCCCATTCAAGAATGCGTCGCTTGGACCATGATCTCGACGCGAATCGCCGGTGTCGCGAGCTTCGATTCGACCGTGGCCCGTGCCGGCGTGTTGTCGCGGCCGATCCAAGACTCCCAAACTTTGTTCATGCCGGGAGCGTCCGCAATGCTCGACAACCATATATTGGCGCTGACTAATTGCGTCTTCGACGTGCCTGCCTGAGCCAGATAGGCGTCAATTTGTTTGAGCACGCTCTTGGTCTGGGCTTCGATGTCCCCCGAGACATCCTCTGCGGTGATGCCCGACAGGAAAACGAAGCCGTTGGCGACGACGGCTTTGCTCAAGCGGTTGTTCGATTCATAACGCGTGATCATGTGTTCCCTCAAAACGTTGCGGCCGACCGGTCGTCGTTCAAGCTTTGACGATCAATTCGCGGGGACAATTTTCGGTCCAGTTCTCCACGCCCGCTTCGGTGACGAGAAACGTGTCCTCCGTGTGATGTCGGCAGCCCTCATGGTAATAACTGTATTCGATACAGATCACGGCCGGCCCTTCCAACACCGTTCGGTTGACCTCGTTCATACGCGGCTGTTCGTGCGAACCGATGCCGACGCCGTGGCCGATGAACTCGCGCGGAAATTTCGGAAGGTGCTTGGAGATGAGGCTGTAGCCGCGCTCAAACATCTCGCCGCCCGTCATCCCGGGGCGCAGCCCCATGCCCAGTTCCAACTGCGCGTCATTGAGACGCTTCCAGATCTCCTGGTGTTTGGCACTTGTCTCGCCGAGGAAGTAGGAGCGGACAAAATCGGCGTTGTAGCCGAGACAGATCGCACCCATATCGACCTTCACGAAGTCGCCGCGCTGCATAACCGTGCCCATTGGGAAGGGCGCGTGGGCCGCGAAAGAGTTCTTCGGGCCGCAGCCGATGTTGATGAAGCGGATTCCATCCGCACCCTCGCTGATCATCCGGCCGGTCGCGGCCTTAAAGAGGTCGCGGTCAGTGCCGCCGACCTTAATGGCATCGCGGAAGGACGCGTGCGCCTTGATGGTGATCTCGGTCGCCCGGCGCAGGCGCCGGATCTCCTCCGGAGTCTTCACCATGCGACAGAGTTCCACGATCGGGCTGGCATCGACGATACGATTGCCCTCCAGCAAATGGTCGAGCTTCGCCTTGTATCCAGCAGGCAGGGTCTCGCCTTCCGTACCGATCACCAGACCCTTGACCTTACGGTCGGAGAGCACCGCCTTCGCGGCCTCGAAGAAGTCCGGGTAGAAGTGCGTGTCGAGGTCGGTGAAGAACTCGGCCATGGCATAGGCCCGCACGTCGGAGATCCAGGTGGAATCCATGGCGAGATGCAGATCGACTGCCGGTACCACGTAAGCTGATTCAATCGCCGGATCGCGGAAATAGAACACCGTAAAGGGCCGATAGGCCAGTTGGCCGCCGTTGTTAAAGAACTCGCTCACATAACTTGAATTCTCATTGCCGCGTAAAATCAGGAGGTCGATCCCCTCCTTGTCCATCAGCTGCTGCATGCGGGCTTGGTTGAAGATGGTCGGCGGTTGGCGCTTTCTCATGAGAAGACCTCGGTCAAAGTCGGGGAGATCGTTGCGGCTGAGGCCCAAGGAAGCACAGGTGCGATTATCGTGAAAAGTGCTATAGTTGGGGCTTACCGATGCCTGTTTGGCATCAGATGGCGAGGGTCGCGCCGGTCAGACAAATGGCAACCTGCAAATGATCAAGGCATCCTTGCGTTACTTTGGAGCCGTCGTGCAGCACGGCTCGATCCGGGCGGCCGCCGAAGCGCTCCACGTTGCGCAGTCGGCGGTCAGCCGCCAACTGCAGTCGCTCGAGCAGGAACTTGCCGTGCAGCTGATCGAGCGCCGGGCGCGTGGCATTGCGCCAACACCGGCAGGCGAACTGCTTTTCCGCTACTGGCGCGATGCCAACTTCCACGTCGAGCGCCTGCGTTCCGAAATCGACGCCTTACAGGGTCTGCGGCGCGGCAACGTGCGGATTGCCACGGTTGAATCGCTCACGACCAACCTCTTGCCGGACGCGATCGAAAAATTTCGCGCGCAACATCCGGGCATTACGTTCGAGGTCATGATGTCGGGTAGCGACGGGGTGGCGCAGGCGGTAAGAAGCGGCGAGGCAGAGATGGGGTTCGGATTAAACCTTGGGTCTTCGCCAGAATTTAATGTGGTCCACCGGGTTCGCGAGCCTATCCTCGCCGTCATGTCGCCGAAACATGCGTTGGCAACGGCGCGCACGCTGTCGCTGTCGCGACTTGCCGGATGGCCGATCGCGCTCAGCATGCGTCGTAACGGTATCCGGCAACTCGTCGAGGCCGCGGCGACCGCCGCCGGCATAACCCTCGAACCTGCTCTTGTGACCAACTCGGTGGAGCTGCAACATCGTTTCGCCCGCACCGGACAAGGGATTGCATTCCTGCCACGGCTGCCTTGCGCACAATCGATCAAAAGCGGTTTGCTCGCCGGCGTGCACATTTCGGATCCAGCGCTCAACTCCGGAACGTTCGACATCATCACCTTGGCGGCGCGCAAGTTGCCATTGGCTGCCGAAGAATTCATCAGCATTGCCCGTCAGGAACTGCAAAACTATTTTCTGAAGCCGTCTCGCTGATGCCGCGCCAGCATTGCTGCGGCGTTATAAATGCACTTTTCATGAGGACGCAATTGATGCGCTAATTGCTGCAGAGCTTCAGCCAACAAACAACGGCGAGGGCAGCATCATGTCGGATAGGCAATCGTTTAGTGGCGTTTCCCGGCGCGGATTCCTGAAGACAGCCGCTGCCGCGGGCAGCGCGCTCCTGGCGAGCCCCGGCATCATCCGCGCGCCTGCTCTTGCCGGGGCTACCTGGCCGTCGCGGCCGGTGCGCTTCATTGCGCCCTCGGCGGCCGGCGGCAGCCTCGACATTCTCGCCCGATTGTTCGGACGCGGTCTCCACGAGCGGCTCGGTCAGCCCTTCATCGTCGAGAACCGTGGAGGGGGCGGCGGCAACATCGGATTCGACGTCGTCGCGAAATCACCACCAGACGGCTATACAATCATGATTGCCTCAGACCCGCTGGCACTGAACAGCAGCATCTATGACAATCTGACCTACGATCCGGTCCGCGATTTCGTACCGATCATTATGATTGCAACGCTGTCACAGGTCCTCGTTATCAATCCAAAGCTGTCGGTGAAGAACTTCACGGAATTTGTCGAGCTTGCCCGCGCTCGGCCGAATACCCTGAATATTGGCAGTTCCGGCAACGGCGCGCCGGGACATCTTGCCGTCGCCTTGCTCAACCAAGCCGGCGTGCCCGTCGTCCATGTCCCGTATCGCGGCGCAGGACCTGCAACGATCGACGTCATCTCCGGCCAGATCGACGGCGCGATCGTGACGGTGCCGGCGACCATTGGCATGATCAAGCAAGGTCAATTGCGCGCAGTGGCCGTGACGTCGTCGCGACGCTCTCGGTTCATGCCGGAGTTGCCGACCATGACGGAAACAATGCCGCAGGTTCTCGTTGATTCCTGGCAGGCGCTTTTCGCGCCCGCCGGCACGCCTGGCGGCATCATTCAGCGCCTCAACAGCGAGTGCGCTACGCTACTGCAGTCGCCGGCAGTTACCGCCGCATTCGAGACCCAGGGCTTTGAGGCCGGCGGCGGCACCCCGGAAACGCTCGGTACGTTTCTGCGTGACGAGATCGCGCGGTGGGGACCGATCACCAAAGCAGCCGGTATCCGCGCCGCCTGACTTGAAGCCCGCCGGCTGTTTCGAGCGGCGGCTTCTTCCCGTGTGGCCACGGTTTCTCGTGCGTGGCGCTCAGGATGGTCACGCGCACAATGTCGTCAGATCGATGCCGGGCCCGAGCGCGTTGTTAAACACCTTCCCCGATGGCACCGCATCAAAGAAAATCGACTGGTGCCAAGTCTGGCCCCGACACGCGGCGGCATCGCGCGGCAACGCCAGGGCCGCGATCGCGGTGAATCCCAATAGGGCAACAAAAATCGTGATGGGGCGCATGTGCTGCTCCGGATCAAACCAGCTCGCGGTCATTCCATCTGAAATCCGGAAGCTTTCACGATCGGCTCCCAGAACCGGAGCTGCTCGGCCATCAGCGCCGCGAAGTCCTGTGGCGAACCGCCGGCCGGTTCGAATCCAATTTTCAGCATGGTGCCGCGCAGATTGGCCGATGTCAGGACTTCGTTGATCTCGCGGTTGATCCGCTCAACAACACTCCCCGGCGTGCCGGCGGATCCAAGCAGCCCATAATACGTCAACGTCGTGAGCTCCGGGAAACCGCTCTCCGCCAGGGTGGGCACGTCCGGCAAATCATCGCTGCGCTTGGCGCTGGTCACCGCCAGCGCCTTGATCTTGCGGTCGCGGATCAGCGCAATGAGCGTCGCAATCGATGAAAAAATAATCTGAATGCGGCCGCCCAGCATGTCGGCCATCGCCTGCGAGCCGCCGCGATACGGGATACCGACAATATCGGTCTTTGTTTTGATCTTGAAAGCTTCACCGACCAGCTGAGGCAACGTCCCCTGCCCGAAACCGAAGTTCAGCTTGCCGGGATTGGCTTGGGCATATGCAATGAAATCCTTCAGCGTATCGGCCGGGAACGACTCCGGGACGACCAGCGCTTGCGACGTGCTCGCCACGGCGACGATCGGCACAAAGTCCTTCAGTGGATCGTAGGTGAAGCCCTTGCTGACAAGCTGCGCGATCACATGCGTCGGCGTATTAGTGAACAGCAACGTATGCCCATCCGCGTCCGCACCCGTGACCGCTTTCAGACCGATTGCCGTGCCGCCGCCGGCGCGGTTCTCGATCACCACCGGTTGTCCGAGGCGGCCCGACAGAATCGGACCGATCACGCGCGCGATCACATCATTGGGCGAACCGGCCGTGTAAGGCAGAATCAATTTGATAGGCCTGACCGGATAGGACTGGGCATGCGCCGCAAAGCCACTCAGTCCAAGACCGCCCAGCGCCGCTGCGCCCTTGAGCACCTGCCGCCTTGCGATGCGCAGGTCTGCTGTTGACGGCTTGGCGTCCATGGTTCGATCCCCCAAGACAGCTTCGATTTTGTTTTAGCTTTTTAGCGTGAGATCGCGCAGCTCCTGAACCGTCTCTTCGATGGCACCGAGAACGACAGCGAGCAATGGGACAACCGGCTCAGCCAAACCGCACAAGGCCGAATGGCACGGTGCTGCCGGACCTTGTCGCGCACTAGAGCATGATCCGGAAAAGTGGATACCGGTTTTCCGAAAAGATCATGCTCAAACAAAAGACTAGAGCGCGATGACGATTCAACTCAAGCGCATCGCGCTCTAGGCCACAATGGCCTGCGGGGCTTCGATGAACTGCGACACCCAAATCTTGCGACGCCGGACATTTTCCCGATACAGCGCCTCGAACTCCGCTGCAGGAAAGGAATGCGTCGACGGCCGCTTGAGCAACGCAGCGCTCCAAACCGCCAAACGCGGAAACTTTTCAATGTGGCCTAATGTCTTCACCCGATCGAGAAAATGATAGCGCTGGAGAAAAGGGGCATAAGCCGCATCCACGAGGGAATACCTGGCGCCATTGAAATACGGGCCACTGCCCTGCTTCTCGAGCGCCTTCTCAAGCCGCTCGAACGGCGTCGGGATCTGCTCCGCGGCTTTGAGATAGTCGGCTTCCGATTCCGCATAGGCGGTCGCAGTCACAATCCCGGCGAAGGTCGGTAGATAGTCCGTCCATGCACGGTTGATCGCGCGCTCGGCCGGATCTTCAGGGTGCAGCCGCGGCGAGATCGTTTCGTCCAGATATTCGGCAATGGCGTTCGATTCGAACAAGGAGATCCGGTCGTCGACCCGCAGCACCGGCACCTTCTTGTGCGGCGAGATGGCCAGAAACCAATCGGGCCGGTTGTCGCGTTCGATATGGCGGAACTCGAACGCCGTCGCCTTTTCACGCAGGACGATCGCCGCGCGTTGCACCCAGGGACAGGTTTGGAAACTGACCAGAAGATATTTCGCCATAACGCACTCCTGCGAGAATGATAGATCTTGGCCGATGCCACCGAGCCGCAGATCGCAATTTTCAATGGCCATGGCCTACGAGGCGTCGAGACGATCCTGGACGCTCACCGTTTAGGGGCGTGAGGTGAGGTTTAGGAGATTGCCGTAAGGCAGCCGGAAACGCGACCGAAAATGTAAAATGAGACCGGTTGCGTTTTTCGGAGAAGCTGGGTTTTTCCGGGGAAAAGTCACCTAAGCCTTTGAAAAGGCTTGGTGGGCGCACTAGGGCTCGAACCTAGGACCCGCTGATTAAGAGTCAGCTGCTCTACCAACTGAGCTATGCGCCCGGATTGCCGTGCCGGGGCGAGCCCCGCAGGCGGGGTTCGTTTAGCAAAGCGATCCCGGCGTGTCCACCCTTGCCGGCCCGTCTATACAGCCCGTTACCGAGCCCAAACAGCCGAAGCCGCCGGTCGGGGGGCCAACCGGCGGCTTCCTGCACACGACGATCGACGGGGGGCTGATCGCGACCGCCGTAGCCCTGAAACTATTGAGGACGCTGCTCGCCCGGCCCGCCACGATGCGGTCCGTGATGCCCGCGCATCATGCCGCGGCCTTGCATCCTGGCCAGCGCCACGAAGCGGTGCTTCTGGCCGTCATCGAGGCTCTTGTAGAGCGGCTCCGAGGCATCGGCGAGGCGCTTCAGGGTGGCGGCCCCTTCGGTCATCCGGTCGGCCTGCTGACGCAGCCGCGCGATCGGATCGGCGTCGCGCTGGCCTTCACGCGGCTGGCTCATGCGCTGCGCCATCCGGTCGGTGCGCTGCTTGGCCGTTTCCCGGATCGCGGTTTCGACCGCCGGCCAGTTCTTCTCCTGCTCGGCCGTCAGCTTCAGGCCGGCCTTGAGCGCCGCGACGCGCGCATCGGTAAAGGCGGCGAAGTCTTCCGCGCCCGGCCGCCAACGCTGGCTATCGCCGCGAGGTGCGGGCTGCTGCGCGTAGACGAAGGACGAGCCGGCGATCATCAGCGCGGTCGACCCGGCGAGCACTGCTTTCCACATGGTCTTCTCCGTTGGCGTTGCTTGAGGGTGGCGTTGCTTGAGGGCGCCGCCCCAGGGCGCATCTTATGACGCCAAGTAAATGACAGAGAGCACCAAAGGTTCAAGTTAAACTTTGGACAGATAAACGAGCGTTCATGTTGCTATTACTTTGAAACGTAAAGCATTTGTCGGCGCGATGACTTTATTGCGGCGGATTGGCGGCGCGCGACGTCTGACGTTTCAAGTTGAAACGTTAGGCTCGTTGCATCGTCACAGCATGCCGAGCACGCGCGGCAGCCACAGCGAGATTTCCGGCACGTAGGTGATGACGACCAGGAATGCCAGCATGGTCAGCAGCCAGGGCAATGTCGCGATGGTGAGTTCGGTGATGCCCATCTTGGCGATGCCGGACGCGACGTAGAGATTGAGCCCGACCGGCGGATGGCACAGCCCGATCTCCATATTCACCGTCATCAGGATGCCGAGATGCACCGGATGAATGCCGAGATGGATCGCGATCGGAAACAGGATCGGCGCCGTAATTAACACAATCGACGTCGGCTCCATCACATTGCCGGCGACCAGCAACAGGATGTTCACGAACAGCAGGAACTCGATCCAGGTGATGCCGCTGCCGGCGATCCAGCCGGTCATCGCCTGCGGGATCTGCTCATGCGTCATCAGGAACGAGAACAGCACCGCATTGGTGATGATGTACAGGATCATCGCGCTCATATTGGCCGATGAGAGCAGCACGCGCGGCACATCGCGCAGTTTCAGATCCTTGTAGACCAACACCGCGATCACGAAGGCATAGACCGCGCTCATCGCGGCGGCTTCGGTCGGCGTGAACATGCCGGTATAGATGCCGCCCAGCACGATGATGATGAGCAACAGCCCCCAGATCGACTCGCGGAACGCGGTGAAGCGTTCGCCCCAGCTTGCCTTGGGCATGCGCGGATAGTCGTTCTTCCAGGCGCGGTAGAACGTGGTCAGGCCGAGCAGCGTCGCCAGCATCAGGCCCGGAATGACGCCCGCCATGAACAGTTGGCCGACCGAGGCCGACAATACGCGCTTGCCTTCCGGATCGATTGCGACCGCGCCCGAGGTCGCGACCGCGTAGATCACCATGACGATGGACGGCGGAATGAGGATGCCGAGCGCGCCCGAGGTGGTGATGATTCCGGCGCCGAAACGCTTGGGAAAGCCCTGCGCCACCATGGCGGGCAGGATGATCGAGCCGATGGCGACAACGGTCGCCGGCGACGAACCGGAAATCGCCGCGAACAGCGCGCACGCCATCACGCCCGCGAGGCCGAGACCGCCATACCAATGGCCGATCATCGACGTGGCGAAATTGATCATGCGATGCGCGACGCCGCCATGGGTCAAGAAGTTTCCCGCCAGGATGAAGAACGGGATCGC
>JAQGJU010000142.1 GCA_028290465.1 Xanthobacteraceae bacterium
GACGTCGACGAGGCCGTGCTGCTGTCGGACCGCATCGTGATGATGACCAACGGCCCGTCGGCCCGGATCGGCGAAGTGCTGGACGTGCCGCTGCCGCGTCCGCGCAAGCGGCTCGAACTCGCCGCCAACGCGACCTACCTGAAGTGCCGGCATCGCGTGCTCGAATTCCTGTACGAGCGCCACCGCTTCGTCGAGGCGGCCTGATGCGCTTCGGCCCGCACCGCGCTTTCTTCACCTCTCCCCGCGCGCGGGGAGAGGTCGCCTTGCGAGCGCCTCGCGCGAGCATGGCGGGTGAGGGGGCGTTGCAGTCCGTACAAGCGGATCGGCCCCCTCACCCGGCTCGCACGCAGGCTTCGCGCGCTCGCCTGCGATGCTCGCCACCCTCTCCCCGTAAACGGGGCGAGGGTCAGACAGCCGCATGCGTGGAGTCCTCGATATGAGCGAGCCTCTCGTCGTCATCGGCAATGGCATGGCCGCGGCGCGTTTTGTCGAAGAACTCGGCAAGCGCGCGCTCGGACGTTATGCCGTGGCCGTGGTCGGCGAGGAACCGCATCTGGCGTATAATCGCGTGCTGCTGTCGTCGGTGCTGGCGCGCGAGGTGCCGGCCAGCGACATCCAATTAAAGCCGGCGCGCTGGTGGCGCGATCGCGGCGTGACCCTGCTGTACGGCAAGAAGGCCGTCGCGATCGATCCGGCGATCCGCCGCGTGAAGCTGGCGAATGGCGCAACACTGCCCTACTCCAAACTGGTGCTGGCCACCGGATCGAATCCGATCCTGCTCAACGTGCCGGGCATGAACCTGCCGGGCGTGCTGACGTTCCGCGATCTCGCCGATGTCGCAGCCATCGCGGCCGTCGGCCAGGGCAAGAAAGCCGTGGTGATCGGCGGCGGACTGCTCGGACTGGAAGCCGCCTACGGTCTCGCCAAGGCGGGCGCGAAAGTATCGGTCGTGCATCTGATGGACCGGCTGATGGAGCGTCAGCTCGATCTGCGCGCTGCCGCGCTGCTCAAGCGCGCCGTGGAAGCCAAGGGCGTGACGGTGCATCTCAATGGCGACACCGCCGGAATTTTCGGCTCCAAGCACGCCGAAGCCGTCGTCCTGAAGGATGGCCGCCGGATCGAAGCCGATATCGTCGTGGTCGCGGTCGGCATCCGGGCCAATGCGGCGCTGGCCCACGGTGCCGGCCTGGTGGTCGATCGCGGCATCGTGGTCGACGACCATCTACAGACCAGCCTCGCGGACATTCATGCGATCGGCGAATGCGCCGAGCATCGCCGGATCTGTTACGGCCTGGTCGAACCGGCCTACGAACAGGCGCGCGTACTGGCGCGCCGGCTGTCCGGCGACGACAAGGCGGCCTATACCGGCAGCGTACTCGCCACCAATCTCAAGGTCTCGGGCGTCAACGTGTTTTCGGCCGGTGACTTTCTCGGCGCGCCGGGCACCGAGCAGGTCGTGCTGTCGGACCCCGGCCTCGACTCCTACAAGAAACTCGTCATCGCCGATGGGCGCCTCGTGGGCGTCGTGCTGTATGGCGATACGGCCGATGGCCTCTGGTATCTCGACCTGATCCAATCCAACGCGAGCATCGACAAGATCCGCGACGAACTGGTGTTCGGCCGCGCCCTTGTCGAGCGCATCGCGGCGTGAGGGCGCGATGTCCGGCGATTTCTCACCCGATCAGAAACGCTACCTCGAAGGCTTCGTGTCCGGCCTGACAGCGGCGCGCGCCGCGCGCGGTACGCTGCCGACCGGCGGAGCCGCTGCCGCGAAAGGCGAACCGACCGGACCGGACGCCGACCACATCAAGGCGCAGGACCGGACCATCGCGGCCGGCGGCAAGCTGTCCGACCAGGAAAAGTTCAAGCGCGAGGATCATCCGTTCGACGCTTATTCACGTCTCAAGGAACAGGCGCGGACCAACACGTTTCCGAAGCCGGCGGACAATTTCCGCTGGCGCTATTATGGCCTGTTTTACGTGGCGCCGGCTCAGAACTCGTATATGTGCCGGCTGCGCATTCCCAACGGCATTCTGAAATCCTGGCAGATGACCGGCGTTGCTGACCTCGCCGATCGCTGCGCCGGCGCCTACAGCCATGTGACGACGCGCGCCAATCTGCAGATCCGCGAGATCGAACCGAAGCATGCCATCGACATCATCGAGGGCATTCAGGATCTCGGCCTCGCGTCGCGTGGCTCCGGCGCCGACAATATCCGCAACGTCACCGGCACGCCGACCGCCGGCATCGACCCGCAAGAAATTCTGGATACGCGGCCTTATGCCCGCGAGTGGCATTTCCACATTCTGAACGAGCGGGCGATGTACGGCCTGCCGCGCAAGTTCAATGTCGGCTTCGACGGCGCCGGCCGCATTCCGGTGCTGGAAGAAACCAACGATATCGGCTTCCAGGCCGTCGGGGTGAAAGAAGGCTTCGGCGTCGAGCCCGGCATCTATTTCCGGCTCGCGCTGGGCGGCATCACCGGTCACCGGGATTTTGCGCGCGACACCGGCGTGATCCTGAAGCCGGCCGACGCCACCAAGATCGCCGACGCCATCGTTCGGGTGTTCATTGACCATGGCGACCGCACCAACCGCAACAAGTCGCGGCTGAAATACGTGCTCGACGCCTGGGGCTTCGACAAATTCCTGACCGCGGTCGAAGAGAAGCTCGGCAGCCAATTGACGCACGTGCCGGCCGAAGCCGTGCTGCCGCGTCCGGCGCCCGACCGCTCCGCCCATATTGGTGTGCATGCTCAAAAGCAGCCGGGCCTGAACTGGATCGGCGTGGTGTTTCCGGTCGGCCGCATGACGACCGACCAGATGCGCGGCCTCGCCCGCATCGCGGCCGATTTCGGCGACGGCGATATTCGCCTCACGGTCTGGCAGAACCTGCTGCTGTCCGGCATTCCGGACGACAAAGTCGCGCTGGCGCAGGCGACGATCGACGCGCTGGGCCTGACCACGCAGGCGACGCCGATCCGCGCCGGCCTCGTGTCGTGCACCGGCGCGACCGGCTGCCGCTTCGCCAATGCCCATACCAAGGAAGACGCCGAGAAGATCGCGCATTGGTGCGAAGCACGCGTCACGCTCGACGGCCCGGTGAACATTCACCTGACCGGCTGCCACCATACCTGCGCGCAGCACTACATCGGCGATATCGGCCTGATCGCCTGCAAGGTGCAGAAAACCGAAGAGGCCGATCCCGTGGAGGGCTACCACGTCTTGGTCGGCGGCGGCTACGGGCCGGACGCCGCCATCGCGCGCGACCTGTTCCAGAACGTGAAGGCCGAGGACGCCCCGGCAACCATCGAGCGCATGCTCAAAGGCTACCTGACGCACCGCGCCGGCACCGACGAGACCTTCCTGGCCTTCAGCCGGCGGCACGACATCGAAACCCTCAAGGAGATGTTCGAGCAGGAGGCGGATGCATGAATCAGCCGGTTTCGCCGCCCAAAATCGAGCTCATCACTGAATCGGCACCGTTCACCACGGAACAACGGTCATGGCTCAACGGTTTCTTCGCGGGGCTCATCTCGCTCGACGGAGCAGGCGTCACCGCACTATCGCCGGAACAAAGCGCCGCCTTGATGCCCGGCGCTCCGGCACAATCCAACGGGCCGCTCGAAGACGGCGACGATGGGGAATCGCCTTGGCACGACCAAACCCTCCCGATGTCAGAGCGCATGGAGCTCGCCCAAGGTCGTCCGCTGCGGCGGCGGCTGATGGCGGCCATGGCACAACAGGATTGTGGCCAATGCGGATACAATTGCGAGGACTACTCGAACGCACTTTTTCTCCAAAACGAACCGCGTCTGAATCTCTGCGTACCCGGCGGCAAAGAGACCGCTCGGATGCTGAAGAGTCTGCACGCGGGGCTTGGCGCGTCGGAAACGGCGGCCATGCCGGCGACAGCGCCGACACCTGCGGATGCTACGGCTGCGCCGCCGCAAGAGCGCGGGCGTTCGCGCGATAATCCCACGGAGGCGATCTTCCTGTCGCGAGCCCGGCTGAACAAGCCGGGCTCGGAAAAAGAAACTTGGCACGTCGAATTCGATCTCACCGAATGCGACCTCGATTATGTGGTCGGCGATTCCTTCGGTGTATTTCCGACCAACGATCCCGAATTGGTCGCCGCGATCCTCAAGGCGCTCAATGCTCCGGCGGATTTCCTCATCGGCGAGCGAACGCTTGGCGATGTACTAACTTACGATGTGTCGCTGGCGCCCGCGCCCGACATGCTATTCCAACTGTTTTCGTATATCACCGGCGGCGCGCGCCGGCTGAAGGCCAAGGCGCTGTCGTCCGGCGAAGATCCGGACGGCGACGCCGCGACCATGGACGTACTGGCGGCGCTGGAGAAGTTTTCCGGCGCAAGACCCGACCCCGAAGCCTTCATCGAGGCGCTCGATCCGCTGCAGCCTCGGCTCTACTCGATCTCGTCCTCGATCCAAGCCGACCCCGGCCGCATCTCGCTCACAGTAGACACCGTGCGCTACGCGGTCGCCAAGCGTGAGCGGCGCGGCGTCGCGTCGACGTTCCTCGGAAACCGCATCAAGGCAGGTGACCGGCTCAAGGTCTATGTACAGAAGGCCCATGGGTTCGGCCTGCCGGCGGATGCGAACGTGCCGGTCATCATGGTCGGGCCGGGCACCGGCATCGCGCCGTTCCGTGCCTTCCTGCACGATCGTATGGCCACCAAGGCTCCGGGCCGCAACTGGCTGTTCTTCGGCCATCAGCGCCGCGACCATGACTTCTTCTACGAAGACGAACTGAACGCGATGAAGACCCATGGCGTGCTGACGCGGCTGTCGCTGGCCTGGTCGCGCGATACGGGGGAAAAATTCTACGTACAGGACCGTATGCGCGAAACCGGCCCCGAACTGTGGGCGTGGCTCAATGACGGAGCGCATCTCTACGTATGCGGCGACGCCAAGCGCATGGCCAAGGATGTCGAGCGCGCGCTGGTCGACATCGTCACGCAGTTCGGCAAACGAACCACCGACGAGGCGATTTCCTTTGTGGCCGACCTGAAGAAAAAAGGCCGGTATCAGCAGGACGTGTATTGAGGTCATGACTACGGTCGCGAACCATACCCGCACTCTTTCTTCCACCTCTCCCCTGTGGGGAGAGGTCGGCGAGCACTCTGGTGCGAGCCGGGTGAGGGGGAACTGCCGGCGCGTGTTCGCATCGCATATTCCCCCTCACCCGACCTCGCTTCGCTCGGTCGACCTCTCCCCAGAGGGGAGAGGTGAAAAAGTGGCCGCCCCATGAACGCGCCGAGCCACCATCCCGCGGCGGTCCGCACCACCTGCCCGTATTGCGGTGTCGGCTGCGGCGTGCTGGCCAAGCCCGACGGGCGCGGCGGCGCGACCGTGAGCGGCGATCCGGCGCATCCGGCGAATTTCGGGCGGCTCTGCTCGAAGGGCTCGGCACTCGGCGAAACGCTGTCGCTCGAAGGCCGGCTGCTGCACCCGATGGTCCGCATGCCGGACAATGGGTTGGCGCGCATCTCGTGGGACAACGCACTCGACAAGGTCGCGAATGGCTTTCGGTCGATCATCGACCAGCATGGACCGGACTCCGTGGCGTTCTATCTGTCCGGCCAGTTGCTCACCGAGGATTATTACGTCGCCAACAAGCTGATGAAGGGCTTTGTCGGCACCGCCAATGTCGACACCAATTCGCGACTGTGTATGGCGTCATCGGTCGCCGGCCACCGTCGCGCGTTTGGCGCCGATACCGTGCCAGGCACCTATGAGGATCTCGACGAGGCGGATCTCCTCGTGCTGGTCGGCTCCAACGCGGCGTGGTGCCATCCGGTGCTGTATCAGCGCATGATCGCCAATAAGCGCGAGCGCGGCGCCAAGATCGTCGTGATTGATCCGCGCCGCACCATGACGGCCGAGGATGCGGATCTGTTTCTGCCGGTGGCGCCCGGCACCGACACCGCGCTGTTCGCCGGTTTGCTGGTGCATCTCGCCGACACTTACGCGCTCGATTACGGCTACATCGACAGCTACACCACCGATTTCGAGAACGCGCTGGCCCGCGCCCGCTCCATCGCGCCCGACATCACGACAACGGCCACCGCGACCGGGCTCGCGCCGCAAGATGTCGCGCGGTTCTTCCAACTGTTCGCCCGTACCGAAAAGACCGTCACGGCATTCTCGCAGGGCGTCAACCAGTCGGCGCAGGGTACCGACAAAGTCGACGCGATCATCAATTGCCACCTCGCGACCGGCCGCATCGGCAAGCCCGGCACGGGTCCGTTCTCGCTGACCGGCCAGCCCAATGCGATGGGGGGCCGCGAGGTCGGCGGCCTCGCCAATCAGCTCGCCGCCCATATGGGATTTACGCCGGCCGACATCGATCGGGTTGGCAGGTTTTGGCAGGCGCCGGCGATGTCGCAGACCGAGGGCCATAAAGCGGTCGCGATGTTCGACGCCATCGCGCATGGCGAAATCAAGGCGCTGTGGGTGATGGCGACCAATCCGGCGGTGTCGCTGCCGCGCGCCGGCTTTGTCCGCGATGCGCTATCGAAGCTCGAACTGTTTGTCGTGTCCGAGAACGTGCTGTCGAACGACACCGTGCAGGCCGGCGCGCATATTCTGCTGCCGGCCGCGGCGTGGGGCGAGAAGGACGGCACCGTCACCAATTCGGAGCGGCGCATCTCGCGCCAACGCCCGTTCCTGACACTGCCCGGCGAAGCCAAGCCCGACTGGTGGATGGTGGCCGAGGTCGCCAAGCGCCTCGGCTTCGGCGAGGCGTTCGCCTATCGCGGCGTCGCCGACGTGTTTCGCGAACATGCCGCGCTGTCGGCGTTCGAGAACAACGGCACGCGCGACTTCGACATCGGCGGCCTCGCTAACGTCTCGGGTCCGGAGTTCAATGCGCTCGAGCCGATCATGTGGCCGGTGCGTACCGAGGACTCCTCCACCGATACGCGGTTCTTTGCCAAAGGCGGCTTCTTCACCTCCGACCGCAAGGCGCGGTTCATCGCGCCCGAGAAGCCGGCGCCCCGCATGGCGGTCACCACCAACTTCCCGTTCCGGCTCAATACCGGCCGGGTGCGCGATCAGTGGCACACCATGACGCGCACCGGCCTCAGCCCGCGTCTGGGCAGCCACAGCCCGGAGCCGTTCGTCGAGGTGCATCCCGACGACCTTACGAAAGCCAATCTGACCAATGGCGGCTTCGCCAGGATCACGACCCCGTATGGATCTTGCCTGCTTAAGGTGACCGCGAGCGCAGGCCAGCGGCCGGGCTCGCTGTTCGTGCCGATCCATTGGAGCGCGGAAACTGCATCGTCGGCCCGCGTCGGCGAACTGGTCAATCCGCACACCGATCCGTTCTCCGGCCAGCCGGAAGTCAAGGCGACGCCGGCCGCGATCGTGGCGGTCGATTTCGCCTATCGCGGCTTTGCGCTCGGCCGCACCGCCATCCCACTGCCGCAGCCGACCTGGTGGGCGCGCGTCACCGTGACCGGCGGCACCGGCTATCTGCTGGCCACCAATGACGCGCCGGAGCGCTGGCAGGAGCGCGCCCGCGCCCTGTTTCCCGATTGCGAACTCGCCGAATATATCGACGGGCCGCGCGGGCTGTATCGCATCGCCGCGTTCCGCGAGGGTCGCCTTGAAGGCTGTCTGTTTGTCGGCCCGGCCGCGCACGCGCCGCAATGGGACAGCGTCAAGGCGCTGTTCGAGATGGAAGCCATCGAGGACATGCAGCGCCGCATGTTGCTATCCGGCAAGCCGGCCGACGGCATCGCGGAAATCGGTCCGGTGATCTGCGCGTGCTTTGGCGTCGGCCTCAATACGATTCGCGAAGCGTTGGCGTCCGGCGCAGCGACCAATGTCGAGACCATCGGCCAAGCGCTGCGCGCCGGCACCAATTGCGGCTCCTGCCTGCCCGAACTCAAAAGGATCGTGCATGACCGCGTCCCGCAGCCCGTCTGACACCAGCACGCCGCGCATGGCGCCGCTGGCCAGGCTGCCGGTGTTCTATGCGCTGCACGGCAAGCGCGCTGTGGTGGCGGGCGGTAGCGCGGCCGCCGCCTGGAAGATCGAACTGCTGTCGGCGGCCGGCGCGGAAGTGCACGTCTATGCGCGCGAGGCCGGCGAGGCAGTCCGCGACATCGCGACCGCGCCGCCGCAAGGCGCGATCATTCTTCATGCGCGCGATATCGAGGCGGCAGATTTTGACGGCGCTGCGATGGCGATCGGCGCGTTCGAGGACGACGCGCAAGCCGCCGCGTTCGCCGCGATGGCCCGCGCGCGAGGAGTGCCGGTCAATGTGATCGACAAACCGGCATTCTGCGACTTCGCGTTCGGATCGATCGTCAACCGCTCGCCGCTGGTCGTCGGCATTTCGACCGATGGCTCAGCGCCCGTATTCGGTCAGGCGATCCGCGCCAAGATCGAAGCCATGCTGCCGCGCGGCTTTGCGCTATGGGCGGCCGCCGCGCAAAGCTGGCGCGCCAAGGTGCAAGCGTCGGTGCTGTCGCCCGCCGGCCGCAAGAAATTCTGGCAGGCCTTCGCGATGCGGGCGACGACGCGGCCGGAACAGACACCGTCCGATGCGGACTTCAACGACCTGATGGCTCGCGCGGGCGACACCATCGGCGGCGCCAATACCGGATCGGTGATCCTGGTCGGCGCCGGGCCGGGCGATCCCGAATTGCTGACGTTGCGGGCGGTGCGGGCGCTCCAGTCCGCCGATGTGATCCTGATCGACGATCTGGTGGCGCCGGAAGTGCTGGATTTTGCGCGCCGCGAAGCGAAAAAAATGATGGTCGGCAAGACCGGCTTCGGTCCGTCCTGCAAGCAGGACGAGATCAACACCCTGATGGTGTCGCTGGCGCGCGCCGGCAAACGCGTGGTGCGGCTCAAAGGCGGCGATCCGCTGATCTTTGGCCGGGCCGGCGAAGAAATCGCCGCGTGCAAGGCCGCCGGGGTTTCCGTCGAGATCGTGCCCGGCATTTCGGCCGCGCAAGGCGCCGCCGCCCGGCTCGGCGTATCGTTGACCGAACGTCAACTGGCGCGGCGCGTGCAATACGTCACCGGACATGACGCGCACGGCAAGCTGCCGGCCGATCTCGACTGGAGCGCGATGGCCGATCCGTCCGCGACGACCGCGATCTATATGCCGACCCGGACGCTGGCCGAACTGACGCGCCGGGCCATCGAACACGGTCTGTCTCCCACGACGCCCGCCGTCGCCATCGCGCGTGCGACGCGGCCGGACGAGGCCATCGTCGCCGGAACGCTGGCGGATTTGCCGGAGAAACTGACGCAAGCCGCGCTGACTGGACCCGTGTTGGTGATGATCGGACAGGTGCTGGCGCAAGCGGTGCGCGACGCTTTGAACTCGGACACAAGCGTCGCTCAGCGCACCAGAGCCGCTTCCTGAACTCGGCTACTGCTCCACCACCACATTCGCCGCCTTGATCACGTCCTGCCACTTCGCCGCGTCGGCCTTGATGAAGGCCGCGAACTCTTCCGGCGACGTCACCATCGGCTCATAGAGGTACGGCGCCAGGAATTTCTCCTGGAACGCCGGATCGGCGTAGATGCGCTTGATCTCGCCGTTCAGCTTGGCCAGCACATCCTTCGGCAAACCGGCCGGCGCGAACAGGCCGAACCAGGACCGCGCTTCGAAGCCCGGCACGCTTTCGGCAATCGCCGGCACGTCCGGCAAAGATGCGATCCGCTTCGGACTGCCAATGCCGAGAATTTTCACCTTGCCGGCTTTGGCGGGCTCGACCGCCGACGACGTGCTGATGAACATCATCGCAATATGCCCCGCCATCACGTCGGTCAGCGCCGGGGTCGCACCCTTGTACTGCACCCCGACCAGCTTGATGCCGGTCATCTTCTCCAGAAGTGCCATGTTCAGGTGACCGGTCGAGCCGATGCCGAACGTGCCATAGGTCAACTCGCCCGGCTTCGCCTTGGCCAACGCGATCACGTCTTTGGTGTCCTTCGCGGCCAGCGACGGCGCCGCAATCAGCGCGTGATTGATGCTGACAAGGCCGGTGACCGGTGTGAAATCCTTTTCCGGATCGTAGCGCAGCTTCTTGTACAGCAACGGATTGATGACGAACGTGGCTTCGGCAGTCAGGAACAGCGTGTAGCCGTCGGGCGCTGCTTTCGCGGCGGTCTCGGCCGCGATCTGGTTGTTGGCGCCGGATTTGTTCTCAATGACGACCTGCTGACCCCAGGCCTCGGTCAATTTCTGGCCGAGTGCGCGTGCCACGATATCGGTGACGCCGCCGGGCGCCGCCGGCACCAGGATCGTGATCGGTTTGCTTGGATAGGTCTGGGCGTTGGCGCCTGACGCGGCGAGTGCCGCGCCGAGCACGGCTAGCACGAGGCGCAATGCCGCCATGGTCTTTCCTCCGTCTGGCATGCCGGGTCTTTGCCCGGTCATTGGACCGAAAGGTGAGCCGGAGAAATTTACTTGTCAATGCAAACACTCTATCCTTCACGCACGAATTAAAACGACCGGCCGGCGTGACGGCCGGCGAGGAAACGCTTTAGGGTTGGATTGGGCTGCGCATGAAGGCCGTTGTGCTGCGCACATTTGGCGGACCGGAACAACTCGTTCTGGAGGACGTGCCCGACCCGGTCGCGGCGCCGGGCGAGATCGTCATTCGCACCGCCGCCGTTTCGGTGAACCGCAGTTTCGATCTGACCGTGCGGCGCGGCGCATACGCGCGGGGGGCGAATCTTCCTCTGGTGCTAGGCGCCGACCCGGTCGGCACGGTGACGGCGGTCGCGCCCGATGTGACATTCCCGAAAGTAAACGACCGTATCGCCGTCATGTCGACGATCGCGTGCGGCGCCTGCGCGCAATGCTGTGGTGGCGACCGCGCCAGCTGCGGCCGCAGCCGGACCATCGGCGTGCACCGTTGGGGTGGCTATGCCGAATATGTCGCGGTGCCGGCCGCTTGCGCGGCGGTCGTTCCGGACGCGTTGGATTTTCCGCAGGCCTGCGTGATCGCGCGCCATGGCGGCGCGGCGTTCAATTTCCTGATCGGGCGCGGCCGGCTCAAGGCCGGCGAGACCGCATTGATCCTCGGTGCGGCCGGCGCTCTCGGCAGTTTTGCGGTGCAGATTGCCAAAATGGCCGGCGCCACCGTGGTCGCGGCAGCCGGTTCCGATGCACGCGCACATCTCGCGCGCGAACTCGGCGCCGATATCAGCATCAATTATCGCTCGGACAATCTGGTTGAAGCCGTGATGGACTTCACCGGCGGGCGCGGCGTCGATCTGGCGTTCGAGAGCAGCGGCGATCCGGTGCTGTGGCCGCAGGCCTTCGAATGTCTCGGCCAGTGCGGACGCATCGTCACGTCGGGCGCCCATGCGGGCGGCGAGGTGAAACTCGACCTGAAGCGCCTTTACATCGGCCGGCGGCAGATCATCGGCGCCGCCGGTGTCGATGTAGCGGATCTGGACGCCGCGCTGGCGGCCGGCGCGGCCGGACGTGTCCGCGGCATTATCGACCGCGTGATGCCGCTGACACAGGCCGCCGACGCGCATCGACTGGTCGAGAACGAAAACCCGACCGGCAAAGTTCTGCTCGACCCAACCGTGACAAAGTAACCGAACATGACCTATCAGCTGCCTCCCCTGCGTTTCGCCTATCACGATCTCGAACCGCATTTCCCGGCCGAGCTGATCCGACGGCATGTCGAGATTCATCATCAGGGCTATACCGACGGCATCAATGCCATCCTGCGCGCGCATCCCGAACTCGACGGCAACAGCATCGAAGATCTGATGCGCGTGGTGCTGCCGGGTCTGCCGGAGCCGTTGCGCGCACAGGTCGCGCATATCGGCGGCGGCCATGCCGACCATCAGTTTTTCTGGAAGATTATCGGCCCGAGCGGTAATGGCGCCCCAAAGGGCGATCTAGCGGTCGCGCTGGAGCAGACCTTCGGCTCGTTCCAAAAATTTCGCGACCGCTTCATCGAGGCGGCGCTGGCCCATCAAGGCGCCGGATGGGCGTTCCTGTCGATGGACCGGATCGGCGACGGCCATCTGGAAATCCTGACTCTACCGAACAACGGCAGCGTGCTGCCGATCGGCAAGCCCGGCATCGTGATCTGCGACCTGTGGGAGCACGCCTACGAGTCGCGCTACGGCGACAGCCGCGCGGATTATCTGGAGGCGTTCTTCCGCGTGATCGATTGGGATGTCTGCGACGCCCGCATCGTGGGTATTCGCGAGGGCCGCAAACAGATGTGAAGTGACGTGTTGCGCGCGCCGATGCTGGGCAATATCCCGGCAGGGCGATAGGATCGACGGCTTCATTGTTTCAAGGAAACCCACATGCGTATGCGACCCACCCTGACTTCGGCCGACGTGCACAAGATCGTGGCCGCCGCCCGCGCCGAGGCCGAGAAGAACAAATGGAATGTCAGCATCGCGGTAGTCGATGACGGCGGCTTCCTGATGCACCTCGACCGCATGGACGGCACCGGGCCGACCTCGGCCGATGTCGCGATCGGCAAGGCCAAGACCGCGGCGCTGACCCGGACGCCGTCAAAAATCTGGGAAGACCGCGTCAAGGAACGGCCGGCCTTCATCAATTATCCGGCCGGGCAACTGATCTGGGGCGGCCTGCCGATCATGCATCAGGGCGATTGCGTCGGCGGCGTCGGCGTATCCGGCGTCGCCTCGCAGGACGACGAGAAGATCGCCGCCGCCGGCATCGCGGCATTGGGAGGTTAAGGTCATGGCCCGCACGCCGGTAAAAAAGACTCGCACCAAAAAATCTTCTGCCAAGAAGGCTCTTACAAAAAAGGCTCCCGCTAAGCGGGCTCTTTTTCGCAAGGCCGCGCTGCCCGTCATGCGCCAATCTGGCGCGCTACCGGTCGCCGCCATAGCTCCCGCCGGCATGCAGCAATTGCTCGGCGGCATGATCAACAAAAAACTCTATGTGGCGATCTCGAAGGGCCACTGCACGCTCGAACTGTTGCAGGCGCATCTCCCGGAGCATCTCGCTTACATGGTGCTGCTGGAGAAGCAGGGCCTGCTGTTCGCGTCAGGTCCGCTGAAGGGCGGCGCGATCGGTGACGGCCTGACGATCTACAACACCCGCACGCTGGCGCATGCGCGCCGGCTGGCCGAACAGGACCCGTTCATCCGGCTTGGCCTGCGCGACGTCGAAATTCGCGAATGGACCCTGATGGAAGGCGCGATGAGTTTCACGGTCAATCTGTCCGACCGCTCGATCAGCATGCCGCCAGCGGAGATCGATCCCTGCATCACATGACCCTGCCGAACCTGGCAGTCGCGTTACACACATAACAAAAGAAGGCTGAGGGAATGGAAACGATCGGCTTCATCGGCGTCGGCAAGATCGGACTGCCGGTCGCGACCAATCTGATCAAGAGCGGCTACCGGGTCGTCGGCTATCGGCGCAGCCCGATGCCGGAGGAATTTCTCGCCGCCGGCGGGATAGCCGCGAAGTCGCCGGCCGATGTCGGGGCGGCGGCGGATGTTGTGCTGTCGTGCGTGCCGACCGAGGACGCGTTGGAGGAAGTCATCAACGGGCCGAACGGCTTGATTCAGTCGGCCCGGCCCGGACAGATCATCGTCGAACTCGGCTCGCATCCGGTCAGCTTCAAGAAGCGCTTCGTCGCGCCTCTGGCCGCCAAGGGCGCCGCCTTCGTCGACGGCGAGGTCGCCGGCACGCCCGGCATGGTGGTCGCCCGCAAGGGCGTGATCTTCGTCGCCGGCGACGCCAAGGCCTGCGAAAAGATCGATCCGGTGATCAAGGGCTTTGCCGACACGTCGTTTTATTTCGGCCCATTCGGGGCGGCCAGCCGGGCCAAGCTGATCAACAACCTGCTGGTCGGCATCCACATCACGGCCACGGCCGAGGCGATGGCGCTCGCCCTGAAGGCCGACCTCGACATCGACACCCTGATCAAGGCGGTCACCCAAGGCAGCGGCGGCTCGATCCAGTTCGGTATCCGCGCGCCCTGGATGCAGCAGGGCCGCTTTCTCCCGGTGCAGGGCGATCCGGTGCAGCTGACGCACTATTTCGATATGATCGACGTGATGTCGGCCGAGCTGGGAGTGGCGACGCCGCTGTTGGACCGCGCCGCCGAACTGATCCGCCACGGCATCGACCACGGCGGCATCGCGGATAAAGACATCGCGGCGATGGTCGACGTGATCGGGGCCTATCCGCGGAAGGGCAAGTAACTCCCGGGCGGGATAGAGGCCAGGTAGCCGGATGACAAACCTGCGGCATCGCGTCACAATGCCGGGTCACACGAGTCCAACGGCATGAAACGCAGCTTCAATCTCGGCGACCACCTGCCCTATCTGCTGAACCGGGCGGGGGTGAAAATCGGCAATTGCTTCAACCGCGATGTCGCCCGTTACGACGTCACGCTGCCAGTGTGGCGCGTGCTGGTGGCGCTGTGGCAGCACGAGGAGCAAAGCCTCAGCGAACTCGCCGAGATCACCAGCATCGATGTCTCCACGCTGTCGCGCCTCGTCGTGAACATGGAGACCAAGAAGCTGGTGGTGCGCCGCCGATCGGGCAAGGACGCCAGGGCGCTGAGCCTTAGCCTGACTCGCAAGGGCGAGAAGCTGACCGAGCAGATCGTCCCGATCGCGCAATTCTATGAGGCCGCCGCTACCAACGGCATCAGCGAGGCCGACATCAAGCGGCTGAAAAGCCTGTTGTCGCGAATCTACAGCAATATGAAATTGATCGATGCCGGCCAGGCCGTTGCCAAGCGGATGCAGGCCGCCGAATAGGCCGCGTCATTTGGTATCAATGACCCCTAAGCGTCCCGAACGGTGTGCCGCGCATGGCGAATGCGCGTTCTGATTTATTTTCATTCCGCCGCGCATTTGTTACAGGTCTGCCGGCTGCACACAACGCAGCCGCAACGGCGCCACCAAAATCGCGCCGATAAAACCAAGCGGAGGATTCATGCTGTCGCGCACCCTCACGGCCGCCCTTGCCGTGCTTGCCCTTTTGACGGGCGTTTCATCCAGCTTCGCGCAAACGGGCAAGTTCCCGGACCGTATGATCCGCATCGTCGTGCCGTTCGCGGCCGGCGGCGGCGTCGATGCGCTGGCGCGGCTGCTGGCCGAGAAGATGCAGGCTAATCTAGGCGTGTCGGTGATCGTCGAGAACAAGGCCGGCGCCAACGGCACCATCGGCGGCCTCAGCGTTCAGCAGTCCGCGCCGGACGGTTATACCGTTCTGTTCTCGTCCAACACCCAGTCGATGGCCAAGCTGGTGATGGCCAAGGCGCCGTACGATCCGGCGACCGACTTCACCCACATCGCCCGCGTCGGCGAGGCGCCGCTGCTGGTCGTGATGTCGCCGCAGCAGAATGAAAAAACTCTGGCCGAGGTCGGCGTGGCCGCGCAGAAGAACCCTGAAAAGTGGACGGCCGGCGTGCCGGCGCTGGGCTCGCCCGGCCACATCGCCACCATCCAGTTCATGCGACTGTCCAAGGCGCAGCTCACGCTGACGCCCTATCGCGGCACCGCGCCGGCCCTGACCGACGTGGCCGGCGGCCACATCCAACTGCTGACCGACGCCATGATCGTTCTGCTGCCGATGGCCAAGGACAACAAGGTCAAGGCGTTGGCCATCACTTCGGCAAAACGCAGCGCGCTGGCACCGGAGATTCCGACCGCCGCCGAAAGCGGCCTGCCGGGCCTCGAAGTCGCGGCCTGGTACGGCATGTGGGGCCCGAAGGGCATGCCGGCCGACATCGTGCAGGCGCTGAACGCGGCCAGCAGCAAGGCGATCAAAGAGCTCGCCGACTCCGGCAAGATGGCGACCCTTGGCATCGAGCCGGTCAGCGAGACGCCGGACGCCTTCGCCAAGTTCATGGCCGCCGAAGTCGCCCGCAACGGCGAACTGCTCAAGTCGGTGAATTTCCAGCCGCAGTAACACACGCAACGAGGGCGTGGCAGCGAATGCTGTCGCGCCCTTTCGCTTGAACCAACAAGAAAACGAGAATCGCCCGTGAGCATGTTTCGTTATTTTCCCGGCAATGAAGGCTGGTCGTATCATTTCGCCGCCCGGATCGTGAACGTCGCGCAGCTCGGCGGCGCTGACTTCCACGAAGCGCATCGCGTCGCCGAACGCATCAAGGTCGGCGACGGCGAAAGCTGGTACCGCGAGTGGTACGCCGCCGGCGAGCGCGTCGAGAAAGTCGCCATCGTGGCCCAGCAGGCCGGCCGGCCGATCACCGCGCGCGACGCCTATCTGCGGGCACATAATTATTTCCGTACCGCGCAGTTCTTCCTGCTCGGCACCGACGAGCGCAAGAAGGAATCCTACGTCCGTTGCGTCGCCTGCTTCCACAAGGCGCTGCCGTGGTTCGACAACCCGCCGGAGCGGGTGACGTTTCCGTTCGAAGGCTCGCATCTCAGCGGCTACTATTATCGCCCGCTCGGTGCCGCGCGGCAGAAGCACGCCACGATCGCGTATCTGGGCGGCGTCGATATCATCTCCGAGGAACTGTATTTCTTTGCCGCCCAGCAGATGCTGGCGCGCGGCTTCGGCGTACTGTGCTTCGACGGCCCGGGCATGGGCGAACCGCTGCGCGTGCGCGGCATCTACGCGCGGCCCGACTACGAGGTCGCGATCAGCGCCGCCGTTGATTATCTCGTCAGTCGTCCCGATGTCGATGCCGGCAAGATCAGTCTCGTAGGTCAGTCGATGGGCGGCTATTACGGCGGCCGCGGCGCCGCCATGGAGCCGCGGCTGCGCGCCGCGATCCTGTGGGGCGCCTGCTATGATCTCACCGACGACATCTATGATTTCTGGCCGGCGGTGCGCCCTCAGGTCGAATGGGTGATCGGTGCTTCCGGCGAGAAGGACGCGCGCGAGAAGCTTAAGGCGTTCTCGCTTAAGGGCGTGCTGCAGCACGCCAAGTGTCCGGTGATGGTGACGCATGGCGAGGACGACACGCTGGTCACCGTCAAGGCCGCGCACAAGACCTATGCGGACCTTCCCGAGCCGAAGCATCTGCGGATCTGGAACGAAGCCGAAGGCGGCGGCATTCATCTGATGAACGACAACCGCGCAGAAGCGGTGCCCTATATGCTCGACTGGTTGCGCGAGGAAGTCGACCGGCCGCGCGGCCAGACCAAATTCCCCTGATCATCGTTCATCGAATTAAGAGGCCATCATGCACAAGACCATCATTCCCGAACACATCGTCGCCCGCGTGCTGAAGCGCCAAGGCCGCTGGAACGTACATGACGACGTGCCGCCGGCGCAGACCGCCTTTGTGGTGGTCGACATGCAGAACTACTTCATGGCGCCCGGCCAGCAGGTCGAAATCCCGGAAGCCCGCGAGATCGTGCCCAACGTCAATCGCCTAGCGGATGAACTGCGTAAGGCCGGTGGCACCGTGGTCTGGATCCGCACCATCTCCAACGAGGATTCGTTCAAGAACTGGTCGCATTTCCATGACGTACTGAACACGCCGGCCCGCAAGGCGCGACGCCACGAGGCGATGCAGGACGGCGCCTTCGGGGCCGAACTCTGGCCGGGCCTCGATGTCCGCAAGGAAGACCTGATCGTGTGCAAGACGCGCTACAGCGCCTTTATCCAGGGTTCGTCGGGCCTCGAGGCCGAACTGCGCCAGCGCGGCATCACGTCCGTGTGGGTCGGCGGCACCTCGACCAATACCTGCTGCGAGAGCACGGCGCGCGATTCCATGTTGCTGGACTTCCGCACCACCATGGTCAGCGACGCCAACGCGGACCACAACGACACCGAGCACAACGCCACTTTGATCAATTTCTGCATCAATTTCGGCGACGTGGCCGCGACCGACGATCTGGTCAAACGGCTGCAGGCGGCGGCGCCGCAAGCGCAAAAGACCGCATAGGCCTGTGGCCAAACGGACCGCGAATTGCATGCACTCTGTAGGCATGTCAGACAGGAGGCCGATCCCGACCTCCGTCCATTCGCAGTCCGTCGTCTCATGGCCAAACGTATTCGTGGTGACAACCCAGATCGCGCCGGTCTGATCTATCGCGCGCTGCGCCACGCCATCATCGAGCAGGCGCTGGCGCCCGGCGCCAAGCTGCCCGAGGACGCCATCGGCGAGCGGTTCGGCGCCAGCCGCACCATTGTGCGCCACGCGCTCGGCCGCCTGTCGGCCGAGGGGCTGGTCGAACTGCGGCGCAATCGCGGCGCGACGGTCGCGACGCCGAGCTGGGAAGAGGCCCGCGATACGTTCGACGTCCGGCTCGGCCTGGAGCGGCTGGTGATGGCGCGGCTTGCCGGCCAGATCGGGCGCGAGCAGATCAAGACGCTGGAAGCCCATGTGGCGGCTGAGGAACAGGCGCGCGGCAACAACGAGCCGCTGTCGATCCGGCTGGCGACCGAATTTCACATTCTGCTCGCCGAGATGACCGGCAGCCCGGTGCTGACGCGCTATGTCAGCGAGGTCGCGTCGCGCTGCGGCCTGATTCTGGCGCTCTATAGCCGCCCGCATTCGTCGGAATGCGCGGTCAGCGAGCACCGCATGATTCTCGCCGCATTGGCGGCCGGCGACGGTGCCAAAGCCGCCGCCGTGATGGAAGAACATCTGGATGGCGTTGCGAACCGCGCCTTGATCGTGTCGCGCCCGTCGAAGGAGCGCGACATCAAGGACATCCTGTCGGCCTATGCGGACGAAATCGCGGTGGCCGAGAAAACGCCAGCTCGCCGCGCGCGCAAGTCTTAGATTAAAGCGTTACGCCACGATGCCCTTGCCGGTCAGAATCCGCTCGGCGCTGTCGTTCCACACGTCCATCTGCACGATCTTGCCGCCGCGAACGACAAAACGATCGACATAGCGGTTGCCCTCGAACGGCGTGCCGTCCGGCCATTCGCCATACAGCGTGCCGAGATTGTACACGATGGTCTCGCCATGGCCGGCGACCACGTCGGTGCGCTGCATCTGCTTCTTCACCCACTTGTAGCGTCCGGCGTTGAACGCCGTGGTCTCGCGCGGATGCGAGTACTTGCGCCCGCCCGTAAACGTAATGGCCAGTTCCGGCGAGATGTAACGCGCCGCAGTCTCCGGATCCGGCACCATCGAGGCGACCAGGAAGCTTTCGACGATCACAGCGGCCTCGGCGGTCTCGTCGTTCGGGGCGATGAAGGCGGCGCGGGCAGATGTGGCGGCGGACATGGGCGGCTCCTCGGCGGGCGGGCGGAATTGTGACTGGCCAGCACTATGCATTTTCCCGGCCAGATTTAGTATGCGGATCCATGCAACATCGTATACAATATTGCATGCGATTTGGGCGGAATGATCGGCAGGTGCCCAGCGCATGGGCGATTTGGCGGCCTTAGCGGCGAATTCAACGATTTTTCGGTGCATGCGATCTGGCACGCGGTTTGCGTGTTTTCACGCAGCTTCATCCGTCCGAGAGGGGTTCGCCATGGTCCTTGAAATGCGCCTTTTGTCCCGCCGCCTGCTGCTGGCCGGCGCCGCCGCTGCTTCCCTTACTGTCGCGCTGCCCGCTCAGGCGCAGGAAACCATCAAGCTCGGCCTGGTGGCCGCGATGTCCGGTCAGTCGGCCAAATCCGGCGAGGCCATCGTGCGCGGCCTGTCGCTCGCGCTCGACGAAATCAACGCCAAGGGCGGCCTGCTCGGCAAGAAGGTCGAGCTGTTGGTGCGCGACGACGAGAGCAACCCGGCCAAGGGCGTGATCGCCGCGCGGGAACTCGTTCAGCGTGAAAAAGTGGTCGCGTTCTTCGGCGGCCTCGATACGCCGGTGTCGATCGCCATCGTGCCGTTCGCCAATCAGTCCAAGGTGCCGTTCATGGGCGTCTGGGCCGCCGGTACGCCGATCACCCGCAACGGCGCCGCCGAGAATTATGTGTTCCGGGTTTCCGCCGTCGACGAGCTGGTCGACGTCGCGCTGGTCGACTACGCGGTGAAGAAATACGCCGCCAAGAAGCCCGGCATGATCCTGATCAACAATCCGTGGGGCGAATCCAACGAGAAGGGCCTCAAAGCCGCGCTCGCCGCCAAGAGCCTGCCGTTCTCGGGCGTCGAAAAATTCGAGACCAGCGACATCGATCTGGTGCCGCAGTTGACGCGCCTGAAAGAATCCGGCGCCGATGCGCTGTTCATGGTCGCCAACGTCGCCCCGTCCGCGCAGGTCGTGAAGTCGCTGGACCGCATGGGCTGGAACGTACCGCTGATTTCGCATTGGGGTCCGTCCGGTGGCCGCTTCTCGGAACTCGCGGGTGCCAGCGCCGCGAAGGTGCACTTCATCCAGACCTTCAGCTTCTCGGGTAATTCCAGCCCGAAGGCCGCTGCCGTGCTGGACGGCCTGAAGAAGAAGTATCCGGAGATCAAAGGCCTCGGCGACGTGACGCCGGCGGTCGGCATCGCCAATGCGTATGACGCGATGCATCTGGTCGGTGCCGCGATCGCCAAGGCCGGCTCGACCGAAGGCCAGAAGGTCCGCGAAGGCTTCTACGCCATCGACAAGTATGACGGACTGATCAAGTCCTACGACAAGCCGTTCACCAAGGATAACCACGACGCGCTGTCGTCGTCGGATTACATCTTCACCTATTTCAAGGGCGACGAGATCCTGCCGCTGATGAACTGAGTACTTCTCTACGCTCGTTCAGTTGGATCTGATGCGAGCACGATGATCTGTCTTATCCCTGCCCTGAAAGGGGAGGGTGGCCGGCGAAGCCGGTCGGGTGGGGTTCTTCTGCTGCGACGGCCCCCACCCGGTCCGCTTACGCGGACCACCCTCCCCCTCAAGCGGGGGAGGGATAAGCGTGCGTACCTCGAAGTCTAAGAGTGCATCGACATGCTGATCACCTCGGCGATCATTTCCGGTCTCGGTCTCGGCAGCATGTATGGGCTGATCGCCCTCGGCTTTCACGTCACCTACGTCGTGTCCAACACGGTGAATTTCGCGCAGGGCTCAGCCATGATGCTGGGCGCGGTGCTCGGCTATACGTTTCACGTACGACTGGGCTGGCCGCTTCCGTTCGCGGCCGGCACGGCGCTGACGCTGTGCGCGCTGTTCGGCCTGATCGTCGAACGCGCGCTGGTGCGGCCCTTCGTCGAACGCGGCTCCAATGCCTGGCTGATGGCCACCGTCGCGGCCGGCATCGTACTCGACAACGCCATGCTGTTCACCTTCGGCAAGGAGCCGCGCAGCTTTCCGTCGGTGCTGGCCGACAAGCCGATCCAGATTTTCGGCGCCGGCGTCTATCCGTTGCAGTTGATCATTCCGGTGGTCGGCATTGCGATCGCGGTGGTGCTGCATCTGGGGCTGAATCACACGCGGCGCGGCAAATCGCTGCTGGCCGTGGTGCAGAACCCGGACGCGGCGCGGCTGATGGGCATCAATGTGAAGTCCGTTGTCGCGGTGTCGTTCGCGATCTCGACCGCGCTGGCCGGTTTGGCCGGATTGCTGATCGCGCCACTATTTAACGTCAATTCCGACATGGGCACACTGTTCGGCATCAAGGCCTTCGCGGTTGCTATCCTGGGCGGCATGGGATCGGCCTCCGGCGTCGTGCTGGCCGGCCTCGCCTATGGACTGATCGAGGCGATGGTCACCGCGTATCTCGGCTCCGTCTATACCCAGATCGTGGTGTTCACCATCGTCATCCTGGCGCTCGCCGTGATGCCGAACGGACTGTTCGGCCGCGCCGCCGTGAACAAAGTCTGATGCATAAAGTGTCCCCCCGTCTGCACGCCCTCGCCTTGCCGCTGGCGATCCTGGCGCTCACGGGCGCGGCCGCCTTCTACGCGGCGACGAGCGGCGGCTATGCGCCGTTCATTCTGGCGCTGGTCGCGCTGGCCACGCTGGTCGGCGTCGGCCTTAACATTCTGCTCGGCCTGACCGGACAGATCTCGCTCGGCCATGTCGGCTTCTATGCGATCGGCGCCTATACGGTGGCGATCCTGTCGCTGCAGGGCGTCAGCTTCTGGATCGCGTTTCCGCTCTCTGGCCTGATCGCCGGCGCCGTCGGTTTCCTGCTGGCGCTGCCGGCGTTGCGCGTCACAGGTCCGTATCTGGCGATGGTCACGATTGCCTTTGCGTTCATCGTGCAGCACGGCACCGTCGAATGGCGCGGCCTCACCGGCGGCGCCAACGGCCTGATGGGATTGCCGCCACCCTCGATCGGCGGCTTCGTTTTCACCGAGCGCGAGATCGCCATGCTGGCGGTCGCCCTCGCCGGCGCCGCGCTCTATCTGTTTCATCGGCTCGCCGCCTCGGCCTGGGGCCAGGCGATGGTCGCGGTGCGCGATGCCGAAGTCGCCGCGCGCTCCATCGGACTCAACCCGGTGACCGTAAAGGCCGCTGCCTTCACGCTTTCGGCAATGTGCGCCGGCCTCGCTGGCGGCCTGTTCGCGCCGCTGCTGGCCTTCGTCGCGCCGGATTCATTTCCGTTCTCGCAGTCGATCCTGTTTCTGCTCGCCGTCATCATCGGCGGCGCCGGCTGGGTGCTGGGCCCGGCGGTCGGCGCTGCCGTCACGGTCGTTCTTCCCGAACTTCTGTCGTCCCTCGCCGAATACCGGCTGCTGTTCTTCGGCGCCTTGCTGCTCGGAGTGCTGTGGATCGCACCGGAAGGCATTCTCGGCACGCTGGCGCGGCTGTTCCGCCGCACCGATCCGCGTGCCGCGAATGGCGATGGTTTCGATGTGGCCGCGTATCTGTCCCCGGCCGGCACGTCCTCCAATCTCGACGTGAACGGCATCGGCATCGCGTTCGGCGGCATCAAGGCCGCCGCGGATGTGAGCTTCAGCGCCGAGCCGGGGCGCGTGACCAGCGTCATTGGGCCGAACGGCGCCGGCAAGACCACCGTGCTCAACATGATCGGCGGCTTCTACCGGCCGGACCAAGGCAGCATCCGGCTCGGCGGTGACGAACTCGCCGGGGCGGCCGCGTGGAAAGTCGCCCGCGCGGACATCGCCCGCACCTATCAGACCACCAAGCTGTTCGAGACCATGAGCGTGCGCGACAATGTGCTGATCGCGATGCGGCGTGGAAAACTCGGCGGCATGCTGTCGGCCGCCGCGACGCCGGATGAGGTCCACGCTGCCGAAGCGCTGATCGCCTTCGTCGGTTATCGCGGCGCGCTGGCCGCGCGCACCGGCGACCTGCCGCACGTCGACCGCCGGCTGGTCGAGATCGCGCGGGCTTTGGCGATGCGGCCGCGCGTGCTGCTGCTCGATGAGCCCGCCGCCGGCCTGATGCGGGCCGACAAGGATGCGCTGAGCGGCCTGTTGCGCAAGATTGCTGACGTCGGCATCGCCGTGATCCTGGTCGAGCACGACATGCGGCTGGTGATGGGGATCTCCGATCATATCGTGGTGCTGGATGCCGGTATGCCGATAGCCGCCGGAACACCCGCCGACATTCGCCGCGATCCGAAAGTGCTCGCCGCATATCTGGGCGGCACCGAAATGCGGGCGCGCCCGCGCACGGCTCCGTGGGACGGACCGGCCGACGCGGTACTTACCGCGCTGCGGCTGACCGCCGGCTATGGCGCGGCGCCCGTATTGGAGAAGGTCAACTTCGAAGTCAGGCCCGGCGAGATGGTGGCGCTGATCGGCTCGAACGGCGCCGGCAAATCCACCGCGATGCGCGCGGTCGCCGGTCTACTTCGGCCGGTCGATGGCGAGATCGTGCTCAACGACAAACGCATCGAACGCACCGAAGCGCACCGCATCGCCGCGCGCGGCCTCGCGCTGGTGCCGGAGGGTCGCCAGGTGTTTCCCGAGCTGACGGTCCGTGACAATCTGATCCTCGGCGCACAGACCCGCGACGATGTCGACTTCGACACCGAGATCGAAGCCCTGCTGAAACGTTTTCCGCGACTGCGCGACCGCATCGACAGTCGGGCTGGCCTGTTGTCCGGCGGCGAGCAGCAAATGCTCGCTGTGGCGCGCGGCCTGATGGCCAAGCCGCGCATCCTGCTGCTGGACGAGCCCTCGCTCGGCCTCGCACCGCTGATGATCAACGAACTGTTCGATATTCTGGCGGAACTGCGCGACGAGGGCATCACCATCCTGCTGGTCGATCAGATGGCCGCATTGGCGCTTACCGTGGCGGACCGCGGCTACGTGCTGGATTCCGGCCGTATCGTGCGCGCCGACACCGCTGAGGCACTCGCCGGCGATCCGGAAGTCGAGGCCGCCTATCTCGGCCGCGCGCAGGCGGCGGAATGATCTCCATGGATTTCGATTTATTGCTGAAGCAGGCCCGCCTGCCCGACGGCGACGGCGTGCCGTACGACATCGGCATCAAGGACGGCCGCATCGCTGCCATCGCGCCGCATCTCGACAGCGCCGCACCAAGCGAAGCGCTCGGAGGCAAGCTCGTATGCGCGGGTTTCGTCGACACGCACATTCATCTCGACAAATCCTGCATCTCGGATCGCTGCAATTGCGGTTCGGGTTCGCTGCCGGAAGCGATCGCGGCGGTCGCCGCCGCCAAGCGTGAGTTCACCGTCGAGGATGTTTACGCGCGGGGGCGTCGTACGCTGGAGAAAGCCATTCTGCAGGGCACCACGCACATGCGCACGCATGTCGAGATCGATCCGCGCATCGGCCTGAAGAGCCTCAAAGCGATCCGGCAGCTCAAGCAGGATTATGCTTGGGCGATCGATCTGCAGATCTGCGTGTTTCCGCAGGAAGGCCTGCTCAACGATCCCGGCACCGAGGAACTGCTGATCGCCGCCTGCGAAACGGGAGCGGATCTGATCGGCGGCTGCCCGTATACCGACAGCGATCCGCACGGCCAGATCGCCCACATCTTCGCCATCGCACGGCGCTTCGACATCGACATCGATTTCCATCTCGACTTCGATCTCGATCCGTCCTGGATGCACCTCGACGAAGTGTGCCGGCAGACGCAGGCGCATGGTTGGGGAGGCCGGGTCGCGATCGGCCATGTCACCAAACTATCCGCCGTCGACGCACCGCAGCTTCAGACAATCGGCCGCAGGCTGGCCGATGCCGGCGTCGCGGTTACGGTGCTGCCGGCGACCGACCTGTTCCTGATGGGGCGCGGCCAAAACCACAGTGTGCCGCGCGGCGTCGCGCCGGCGCATCGCCTGCTGGGGCTCGGCGTGAACTGCTCGCTCGCCACCAACAACGTGCTCAATCCGTTTACGCCGTTCGGTGACGGCTCACTGCTGCGCATCGCCAACCTATACGCCAACGTCGCGCAGCTCGGCGCACCGTCGGAGCTTGGCGACTGCTTCGACATGGTGACCGCGCGGCCGGCACAGCTGATCAACCGGCGCGACTACGGTATCGCGGTCGGGAGCCCGGCCGATGTCGTGGTGTTGGATGCAACCGACAAAGCGTCGGCGCTGGCCGAACTCGCCCAACCGTTGCTGGGCATCAAGCGTGGCCGGCGGAGCTTCACGCGGCCCAACGCCGTACTGCACCGGCGCTAAATACCGCCCGCAGCCAACTACCTAGGCGATTTAATTTGAATCGGATCACGGCCTAGCTTTTTGTTTGAGCATGATCTTTTCCGAAAACGGTTCCCACTTTTCGGGATCATGCTCTAGTTGCATCTTCCGATGCAGCCCGACCCGTATGGTGCTGGAGCGGTATTATCGTCTGGGTCCGCAGCAACGCGTACCCTCGTGGTTGGGGTCGCAAACCGATTCTACACACACCAGGCCTACGAATAACGGGTAAGCTTCGGCGTGTCGGCCGAGTGGTGTGCGAGGACAGTTTGTTGTCTGCCGGCAAAGATCAGGGCGGAGTTGAAAAAAGCGGCGCGCGTGTCGCACGGCCGCGCCCGGTACGAACGCTGATCCTGGCCGCGTTGCTGCTTGGCGTCGTGGTCACGGCCAGCATGGCATTCCTGCTGTCGATGCTGCGCGAGCGCGCCCTCATGGCCAGCGAACACGAACTGCGCACAACCGCCTCGATTCTCGCCGAGCAGAGCAACGGCGCATTCCAGGCGCTGGAGATGGTGCAGACCAGCGTGCTGGAGCGAATCCAGGCGATGGGAGTCGCGACCAGCCGGGACTACGAACAGCGGTTCTCCGATTACGACACCCACGCGATGTTGCAGGATCAAATCGTCAGCCTGCCGCATGTCGATGCGCTGAACCTGATCAATGCGGACGGCAAGCTGTTCAACTATTCCCGGCAATGGCCGATCGGTACATTGAACATTGCCGACCGTGCATTCTTCAAGACGCTCAAATCCGATCCGAAGCTCACAATGATCGTCAGCGAGCCGGTGCGCAATCGTACCACCGACACCTGGACGATCTATATCGCCCGCAAGGTGTCTGGTCCGGACGGCGAATTCATCGGCCTGATACTCGGCGCGATGCAACTCGACTACTTCGAGCAGTTCTACAGGAAAATCGTTGCCGCGCCGGATGGTTCGATCTCGCTGTTTCGCCGCGATGGCCTGCTGCTTGCCCGCCATCCGCATGTCGACGAGACTATCGGGCATTTCTATGCCAGCAGTCCTCTATTCGCGGGCGTGCTGTCGAAGGCCGAGCAGGGCGTCAGCCGGCAATTCAGCATCATTGACGGGCGGGAGCGGATTATCGCCGCCAGCGCGCTGTCGCGCTATCCGATCGTGGTGGCGGCCAGCGCCAGCGCCGACTCGGTGCTGGCCAATTGGCGCAGCGAGGCTCGCTATCTGGTCGGCCTGGGATTGGTGTTGCTGCTGGTGATCGGCGGCGCGTGTCTTGTGGTCGTGCGCCGGGTGCACGATCAGGGCCTGCTGCTCGACACTGCTTTGAACAATATGCCGTATGGCCTGATCATGTTCGGTAGCGACGATCGGCTTGCGGTCGTCAATGACCGCTTTCTCGACATGTATGGCCTGTCGCCCGATGTCGTAAAGCCCGGCTGTTCGCTGTACGACATGCTGGCCGAGCGGACCAAGGCCGGAAATTTTTCCGGCGATGCGGCGCCGTATGTGGCCGCGATCCATGCCCGCGTCGCCGAGGGCCGCACCGACGCCCGGATGGTCGAAACGCCGGACGGCCGCACCATTTCGATTTCCACGCGTCCGATGCCGGGCGGCGCCTTCGTGTCGACCCACGACGACATCACCGAGCGGCGGCGCGCCGAAGAACGCATCGCCTATATGGCGCATCATGATGCGCTGACCGACCTGCCGAACCGGGCGGCCTTCAACGAACGGCTTGCCTCGACCTTGATGCGCGCCAGCGTGTCGGGCGACAGCCTCGCGGTGCTTTGCCTGGACTTCGATCGGTTCAAGGAAATCAACGACGTGTTCGGTCATTCGGGCGGCGATGCACTGCTGCGCGAAGTGTCGCGACGGCTGCGCGAGGTGACGCAAGGCGCGTTTCTGGCCCGCGTCGGCGGCGACGAGTTCATCCTGATTTCGGACGAGAGCGACCAGCCGCGTTGCGCGGGCGCGCTGGCGCAGCGGCTGCTGGGCGTCGTCGCGGACGATCTGCAAATCGAAGGCCGGCAGATGCATACCGGTCTGAGCATCGGCGTCGCGATCTTTCCGTCCGACGGCACCGATGCGGCGACGCTGCTGGCCAATGCGGACGCGGCGCTGTACCGCGCCAAGGCCGAGGGCCGCAGCCGCATTCGGTTCTTCGAATCGACCATGGACAAGCAGTTGCGCGACCGCCGCGCGCTGGTGCACGACCTGCAATCGGCGACCGCCGAAGGCCAACTGGTGCTGCACTATCAGCCGCAGGCGCGGATCAATGGGAAGGTCATCGGCTTCGAGGCACTGGTGCGCTGGAACCATCCGCAGCGCGGCATGGTGCCGCCTGGCGATTTCATTGCACTCGCCGAAGCCAACGGCCTGATCGCGCCGATCGGCGAATGGGTGTTGCGCGAGGCCTGTCGTGAGGCGGCGTCCTGGCCGCACCCGCTGCCGATCGCCGTCAACCTGTCGCCGATCCAGTTCCGCGACAGCCAGTTCACGTCATTGGTGCATCAGGTCCTGCTGGAGACCGGGCTGCGACCCGACCGGCTGGAGCTGGAAATCACCGAGGGCGTGCTGATCGACGATTTCGCGCGCGCGGTATCGACGCTGCGCCGGCTGAAGGCGCTCGGCGTGCGCGTCGCGATGGACGATTTCGGCACCGGCTATTCGTCGCTGTCGTATCTGCAGTCGTTCCCGTTCGACAAGATCAAGATCGACAAGTCGTTCATCACCGATGTCGACCGCAATCCGCAATCCGCCGCGATCGTGCGCTCGGTGATCGGCCTCGCCCACGGCCTCGGCGTGCCGGTGATCGCCGAAGGCGTCGAGACCGACGAGCAGTTGTCGTTCCTGCTACTGGAAGGCTGCGAAGAAGTGCAGGGCTATTTTATCGGCCGGCCATTTCCGATCGCCGCCTATGCCGAATGGATCGGCCGCACCGTACCGGATGAGTCGCGGGCCCTGGCGACGGGGTAAAACAGGCTCACTCCGATAATCTCCGCGCCCTATGCTTAGAGCGCGTCCAGCGAAAGTGGACACCGGTTTTGCGGAAAGCGATCTAGATGCGCAGATCGCGTAAATTTATCTACGTACGCGCTCCAAGTGCTTAGACAGACGCGTTTTCTTCACGTGAAGTGGATTCCACTTCACTTGAAAACGTTCTAGGGCGACAGCTTCGGAATTTTTCCGCCGACCCGTTCGGTGATCTCCGCCGCCGCGCGTTTGACCATCGGTCCGAGTTCGCCGAGACGTTCCTCGGTCACCCGCACCGCAGGACCGGACACCGATATCGCGCCGAGCACTTCGCCGTGTTCGTTGTACACGGCGGCGCCGACGCACCGCATGCCTTCCGATTGCTCCTGATCGTCGACCGCCCAGCCGCGCTTTCGTACCGTCGCGATGTCGGCCAGTAGAGCGTCGGGATCGACGATGGTCCACTCGGTGAATCGCGGCATGCCGGTCCGGTGCAGGCGTTGCGATATGGCTTCGTCGGTCAGCGCCGCCAGCATCGCCTTGCCCAGGCTCGAGGCGTGCATCGGGCCGCGTGCGCCGGGCCGGTGAAACGCCCGGATCGCGTGATGGCTTTCCATCTGCAGGATGAACACGACCTGGCTTTCGATCTCGATCGCCATGTTCACGGTCTCGCCGGTCGCCTCCAGCAGGCGGCGCATCACGCTGCGGCCGACATCGACCAATTTCCGATTGCGCAGAAAAGCGCTGCCGACGCGGAAGGCCTGAACGCCGATCAGATATCCGCCGCGAGAATCGTCGCAGTGCACGAAGCCGCCGGCCTTCAGCGTGGCCAGAATGCGATGCGCGGTCGACGGCGCGATCCCGGCGCGCTGCGCGACGCTGGTCAACGACAGGCCGTCAGCCTCGGCAATGATCGCCAGCAGGTTCAAGCCGCGCTCCAGCGCCTGTACCGAACCGGCCAGATGCTGGCCGAGAACATGCGGCTCTGTTGTGCTGCTTTTCGTCGATCTCGGTCGGCCGGCCATTCGCAAAATCCTCTCGATCACGCTTCATAGCATGGAACGGCCCTGCCGATATATTTTGAAAATTGGTTCTGTTTTTTCTGTTCAGAATCCAACTTTTACATCAACTACCTGTTTTATAAGGATAATAATAAGCATTGACGTTTCCATCCAATAATGGAAACTAATTCCACTATTTTTAGCGCTTGATGGCATACAGTATTCCAGGGCTAAATGAGCGTGTTGAACGCCCTGGAAGTACAGGCAACCGGACGGCGTGAACGCCTCCCGGCCCACCCGTCCTGAAACTGCACCGCGGCCAGCCCCGACCCGAAACATCGGGCAACACGCCGGACCGCGAACCAAGGGAGAGAGCCGATGTCGGGATTTCATGGCCTGTTCATTCCGGGCCCAACCAACATGCCGTTCGGCGTCCGCCAGGCGATGGACATCGCCCTTGAGGATCAACGCTCGCCCGATTTTCCGGCGTTCACGCTGCCGCTGTTTCGCGACCTGAAGAAGGCCTTCAAGACCGAGAAGGGCCAGGTGTTCCTGTTCCCGGGCTCGGGCACCGGCGGCTGGGAAGCCGCGATCACCAATACGCTATCGCCCGGCGACCGGGTGTTGATCGCGGTGTTCGGCCAGTTCTCGTATCTCTGGGCCGATCTGTGCGCGCGCCATGGCCTGATCGTCGACACCGTTGACGTCGAATGGGGCGAAGGCGTGCCGCTCGATATCTACGCGCAGCGGCTTCGCGACGACAAGGCACATGCCATCAAGGCGGTGCTGGTCTGCCACAACGAGACCGCCACCGGCGTCACCAGCGATGTCGCGGGCGTGCGCGACGCGCTCGATGCCGCCGGCCATCCGGCGCTGCTGATGGTCGACGGCGTCAGCTCCATCGCCAGCATCGATTTCCGTATGGACGAATGGGGCGTCGATGTCGCCGTGTCCGGCTCGCAGAAGGGCTTCATGCTGCCGACCGGCCTCGCCATCGTGGCGGTCAGTCAAAAGGCGCTGGCGATGCAGAAGACCGCGAAATGTCCGCGCGGCTTTTTCGACTTCGCCGACATGATCCGCACCAACAAGGACGGCTATTTCCCGTACACGCCGGCGACGACGCTGCTGCGCGGCCTACGGGCCTCGCTCGACATGCTGTTCGCCGAGGGGCTCGACAACGTGTTCGCCCGCCATCATCGGCTGGCCGAAGGCGTGCGCCTCGGCGTCGCGGCCTGGGGGCTTGAGCTGTGCGCGAAGGCGCCGAAATGGCACTCCGACACGGTGACGGCGATCTGCGTGCCCAAAGGATTCAACAGCGATGACGTCATCAAGACGGCGTATCACCGCTACCGCATGTCGCTCGGCCTCGGTCTGTCGAAGGTCGCCGGCCGCGTGTTCCGCATCGGCCATATCGGCAACATCAACGAGATCATGATGCTGCAGGCGCTCGCCGGCTGCGAGATGGCGCTGCGCGATGTCGGCGTGCCGGTTGCGGCCGGCTCCGGCGTCGCGGCCGCGCAGGAACACTATCGCGCCACCGCGCCGCAATTCCAACTGAGCAAGGTCGCTTGAGCGAGCATGACGCCGAAAAGCTTGCCCCCGGACTTGATCCGGGGGTGTGAAGCGGTTTTCGGAAAACGTCATGCTCCAATGTTAAAAATGGAGGCGGCCGTGAAAATCTGCATCTATGGCGCGGGCGCGATTGGCGGATATCTGGCCGCAGGCCTGAGCAAGGTTGACGGTGTCGAGCTTTCGATCGTGGCGCGCGGCCCGCATCTGGCGATGATCCAGCAGCAGGGCTTAAAGCTGCTGATCGACGGTGAAGAGCGCGTGTGCCGTCCGCGCGCGACGAATGACGCGGCGACGCTCGGGCCGCAGGACTATGTCGTCGTCTGCCTGAAAGCTCATCAGGCCTGGGAAGCCGCCGAACAGATGCGCCCGCTGCTCGGCGAGCACACCGCTGTGGTGACCGGACAGAACGGCCTGCCGTGGTGGTACGGCCATGGCCTCGGCGAGCGCTTCGCGCATGTACGGCTCCGCAGCGTCGATCCCGATAACCGGCAATGGAAGACGATCGGACCGCAGCGCGCGATTGGCTGCGTGGTCTATCCGGCGACCGAAATCGTCAGCCCCGGCGTGGTGCAGCACGTCTACGGCAACCGGTTCTCGCTCGGCGAACCGGATGGCAGTTCGTCGGAGCGCTGCCAGAAACTCGCTGACGCGCTGACGGAGGGCGGCTTCGACGCGCCAGTGCTGACCGACATTCGCAGCGAGATCTGGCTCAAGCTGTGGGGCAACCTGTGCTTCAACCCGATCAGCGCGCTGACGCGCGCGACACTCGACGTGGTGGCGACGCAGCCGGATCTGCGGGCACTGTGCGTGCACATGATGGGTGAGGCGCAGGAAATCGCGACCCATTTCGGCGCGTCATTCCGTGTCGATATCGACAAGCGCATCAACGGCGCGGCCAGGGTCGGCGCCCACCGCACCTCGATGCTGCAGGATCTGGAAAGCGGCCGCCCGCTCGAGGTCGACGCGCTGCTGACCTCGGTGCAGGAGCTCGGCCGGCTGTCCCGCGTCGAGACGCCCTATATCGATGTCGTGCTCGGCCTGGTCCAGCAGCTTGGCTGTTCGCTGCACATCTATCCGACATTTCCCGAAACCGTGATCGTGCCCACCGCAACCTTGCTGCCGGAACGGATCAGCGCATGATATTTAAAGCACCATGACATCAGGCATAGCTAAGCCGCGCATTGTCTTTCTCGACCGTGAAACCATGGGCCCGGCCATCGAGCTGATCCGGCCGAAGTTCGACCACGACTGGATCGAGCATGACGCGACCGCGCCCGATCAGGTCGCCGAGCGGCTCAAGGACGCAACGATCGCGATCACCAACAAGGTGCCGATCCGCGAACAGCAGCTTGCGCAACTGCCCGACTTGAAAATGATCGCCGTGGCGGCGACCGGCTATGACGTGATCGACGTCGCAGCCTGCAACAAGCGCAACGTCGTCGTGTCGAATGTGCGCGGCTATGCGGTTAACACCGTGCCGGAGCATACCTTTGCGCTGATCCTGGCGTTGCGGCGCTCGATCGTCGCCTATCGCCAGGATGTGGTCGACGGCGCGTGGCAGAAGTCCGGACAGTTCTGCTTTCTGACGCATCCGATCAAGGAATTGGCCGGGGCGACCCTGGGCATCATCGGCGAAGGCGCCATCGGACAATCGGTCGCACAGATCGGCCAGGCGTTCGGCATGAAGACGCTATACGCTGCGCATAAAGGCGTCGAAGGGCTCGGCCCGCTGTACACGCCGTTCGACGACGTGCTGGCGACCAGCGACATCATCACGCTGCACAGTCCGTTGACGCCGAAGACCCGCAACATGATCGGCATGGCGGAGTTCCGCAAGATGACCAAACGGCCGCTGCTGATCAACACCGCGCGCGGCGGCCTGGTGGTCGAACCCGACACCGTCCAGGCCCTGAAGGAAGGATTGATTTCCGGCATCGGCTTCGACTGCCTGACCTCGGAACCGCCGCCGGCGGATCATTGCTTCAACGCGATTCTGGATCAACCGAATGTGATCGTCACGCCGCATATCGGCTGGGCCGGCGAGGACGCGATGCGAACGCTGTGGGATCAGGTGGTCGGCCACATTGAGAACTTCCACGCCGGGCGCCCGAGCAATGTCGTCACCGTCGCATAAGCACCGCAAAAGGCAGATACTGAGCTAGCCGCTACGCTCGAGCAGTATCGCTTCAAATCGAAACGAACTTAATACCCGTCATCCTTCGAGGCTTGCTTCGCTCGCACCTCAGGATGGCGGAAAATGTCAGAGTTGTTCGCGTAAGCTGAAGCCAAAAAATAGACCGGTAGGATGACGCCATGGACCTTCAGGAATTTCGCGCCAAGCAGCTGCTGTCGCGTTACGACATCGCGATACCGCCGGGCGCGCTCGCCACGACGCCCGATGAAGCCGAGGCCGCCGCCACGCGGCTCGATGCAAAAACGTTGTTCGTGAAGGCGCAACTGCATGCCGGCGACCGGTTCGCGGCCGGCGGTATCCATACCGTGCCGTCACCGGCCGCCGCGAAGGCCGCCGCCGCCGAACTGCTCGGCCGGAAGCTGAAGACCTCGCAGACCTCGGCCGACGGCCAGACCGTCAAGAGCGTGCTGATCGAGGCCGGCGTGACGGCGAAGCGCGAGCTGTATCTCGCCATGCGCATCGATGCGCGGGCTGGGTCGATCCTGCTGACCGCCGGCGATGGCGGCACCGGCATCGAGCAGCGGCTCGCCTCCGGCGCCCAGGAGTTGGACACGCTGGCGCTCGGCATCAACGGCGAGCGCAACGCCGGCGACATCGCGGCGTTCGCCCGGCGCGTCGGCATCGCGGGCGACAGCACCCAGGGCTTCCACGATATCGTCCGCCAAGTGCATCGCGCCTTTATCGAACTCGACGCCTCGCTGATCGAAATCAATCCGCTGGTGCTGACCGGCAAGGGTGAGTTCATCGCGGTCGATGCCAAACTGACACTCGACGACAACGCCGCATTCCGGCATCCGGATTTCGCCGGCTGGGGCGAGGAGCAGGACCCCGACCGCATCGAGCTGCGCGCCGCGCGGCACAACATCAATTTCGTGCCGATGGACGGCGATATCGGCTGCATCGTGAACGGCGCCGGCCTCGGCCTCGCGACGCTGGACATGATCATTGCTGCGGGCGGCGCGCCGGCCAACTTCATGGACATCCGCACCACGGCGAAGAGCCAGGACATCGCGCAGGGCATTGCGCTGGTGCTCGACAATCCGAAGGTCAAGGTTCTTTTGATCAATGTGTTCGGCGGCGGCATGCAGCCCTGCGACACCATCGTCGACGGCCTCGGCATTGCATTTCGGGCGCACAAGCGCGAGTTGCCGGTGGTGCTGCGCATCACCGGCAACAATGAAGAGCTGGCCCGGCTGCGGCTGGCGAACTTCAAGTTGTCGAAGACCGAATGTTCCGACATGTGGCAGGCGGTGACGCGCGCCGTCGCGATCGCGCGCGGGGGGAAGTGATGGCAATTCTGGTCGATCAGAATACGCGGGTGCTGTGCCAGGGCATGACCGGCTGGGCCGGCACCTATCACACCAACCGCATGATGCAGTACGGCACCAAGGTGGTGGCCGGCGTCACGCCTGGCAAAGGCGGCAAGTCGCATCTGGACGTGCCGGTGTTCAACACCGTTGCGGACGCGATGCGGGAGACCGGCGCCAATGCCAGCGCGGTGTTCGTGCCGCCGGCGCACGCCGGCGCCGCGATGCTGGAGGCGATCGAGGCGCAGATGCCGCTGGTCGTCGTCGTCACCGAGCGCGTGCCCGAGCTCGATATGATCCGGGTGCGCGAGGCGCTGGTCGGCTCGCGCACCCGGCTGATCGGCCCGAACTCGCAGGGCTTGCTGGCGCCTGACGTCTGCCAGATCGGCGTGATGGCGACCGACCGCTCCAAGCGCGGCCACATCGGCGTCATCTCGCGCTCGGCGTCGTTGACCAGCGAGATCGTCAGCCAGCTATCGGGCGTCGGCCTCGGGCAGTCGACCACGGTCGGCATCGGCGCCGATCCGGTGCACGGCATCGGCTTCGTCGATTGCCTGAAGCTGATGTTCGCCGACCCGCAGACCGAAGGCATCGTGCTGATCGGCGAGATCGGCGGCACCGAGGAGTACGAGGCCGCGCGCTATCTGAAGGACAAAGGCTTGACCAAGCCGGTGGTCGCGCTGGTGGTCGGCCGCGGCGCGCCGCCGCAGCGGCGCATGGGCCATGCCGGCGCGTTCGCGGTGCATGCCGACGAAGACGTCGAGGGCAAGATCGCGGCGCTGCGCGAGGCCAGGGTCGAAATCGCGCCGAGCGCGCATCTCGTGGGCGCGACGATGCGGGATGCGTTCAAGAAGCGGGCGGCGTAACCAAGGCGCCGAGCTTCGACGGACGACCGCTCTGATTGCGCAGCACCATGCAGGCGCCGCCGGCGCGGCGCAGCTTGGTACATAAAGCATCCGCGCCGGCGCGGCTGTCGGCGCCGACGCGCACCTGATAGAACGCGCGCGGCCCGCGGCTGCGCAAGGTCGCGGCCAGGATGACCGGGTCCTGGCCGTCGAGCAGCGTGCCGTAGCGCTTGGCCAGCCGTCCGTACGACTCCAGCGCCCGCGCCCGCGAGAAGCCGGCCGAAAGCTGCACGCCCCACGGCCGCATCGCGGCGGTCTCGACCCGCCGCTCGAGCTCGGTCACGAACGGGTTCGGCGCCTGCTTCAGCGTCGCCATCAGGGCGCCACATCCGGGCCCCGGATCAGGACGGTTTTTGTCAGCTTTCGCGCGCCCGATCGCGGCCCATTCCTCGATAGAATTACCCGTAATATCAACCACATACCTCCGCGTCTCACCGGGCATATAACCCGACCCGGCGAGAAAATTCCGCAGCCGCTGCGGCCCGGCATTGTAGGCGGCGGCGGCCAGCCCGAGATTGCCGAACTCGGCGCGCAGCTCGCGCAGGAATTCCGCCGACTTCGGCAGCGCCTGCACCGGATCGAACGGGTCGAGCAGCGCCCGCTCGGCGGCGGTGCCCGGCATGAACTGCGCGATGCCCTGCGCGCGGAGGCCGTTGCGCGTGCGCGGCCCGACCGCACGGGCGTCGAAGCGGCTTTCCTGCCAGATCACCCGCGCGAAGAATTCCACCGGCAGACCGTGCGCGTTGGCGGCCGCTTCGATCATCAGGCAGATCGAGTCGCGCGCGGCGACATCAGGTGTGGCGGCGGCCGGAGGTGTCACGGGGACGGGTTCGGCGGATACGGTTTCAGCGAGGGCCGCGACGCACGAAGCCCAGGCGCACAGAGCCAGCAGAACACCGAAATACCAATCGGAATGTCGGTGTCGGCCGGACATCATTGTTCCCGCTACCAGATGGCAGACGTAAACGCGCGAGTGGGGGAAAGTGTGGTCCTGCTATGCGGCAAATTTAAACTTGATCGCGCCCCAATCCGAGCACGTGCGGGCGCGCCGGAGATCGTCGCGTTCCTCAACAGGCAGGCACCTCAACGAGGCGGTGAAGTCGGAGTCGTTCCGCAAGCGCATCGCGCCGCTCGGTATCACGGCCCCGGAAGGCGCCAACACGCCGCAGGATTTCGCCGCGTTCCTGACCAAGGAGAATGCCCGTCAGGCCGAGATGGCGAAGCTGTCCGGCCACGCGCGGCTGGAGGCGGCGAAATAGGGGTTGGGTTGAGGCTGGTTGGTTAAAGGCAGAAAGGCCGCAGCGATGCGGCCTTTCTCATTTTTGTCGCGCCAGCTAACAGGACATTGCGACACGATCTTGCACCTTTGTACGAAAGCGTGAGATAATTTCGTACTTTGCGTGGCGACTGACCATATCGGCATTTAGAAAATGGAATTCTTCGGAGAACCACCATCGAGCCTTTATAACTTGTTGATGGGTGACAATAGATGGACCATTTTTGGCGAAGGTCCGATCGACGTGGATACAGGCGACCATCTCCAAAATTTTCTTCTAATGAACCAAGTTCCCCCTGCTTCCAGAGTCTATCTGCATTCCGACGGCGGAAGTC
>JAQGJU010000011.1 GCA_028290465.1 Xanthobacteraceae bacterium
CGAGCACCGGCAGCATCACGTTCAAGGACGAGCGCATCGACGGTGAAACGCCCGATGAAGTGTGCCGCCGCGGCATCGGCCGCACCTTCCAGATCGTGCGGCCGTTTCCGGCGCTCAGCGTCGAGGACAATGTCATGGTCGGCGCGCTGCTGCGCCGCCCGGATGTCGATGCGGCGCGCGTATGGGCGCACGATGTGATGCGCCGGCTCGATCTTTACGACAAACGCGACCAGCGCGCCGGGGCGCTGACGCTGCCCGACCGCAAGCGGCTGGAAGTGGCGCGCGCGCTCGCGACCGATCCGAAATTATTGCTGCTCGACGAAGTGATGGCCGGGCTGCGGCCGACCGAGATCGACCGCATGGTGGCGATCCTGACCAAGCTCAATCGCGACACCGGCCTGACCATTTTGCTGATCGAGCATGTGATGCGGGCCGTGATGGCGCTCGCGTCGCGCATCCTGGTGCTGCATCACGGCGCGCAGATCGCGCAGGGCACCCCCGAACAAGTGGTGCGTGAGAAGGCAGTGATCGAATCCTATCTCGGCACGGAGGCGGTGGGCTGATGCTGCGGGTCGAAGCCCTCGACGTCTACCATGGCGACGCGCAGGCGCTGGACGGCGTCTCGCTGGAGATTGCCGAGGGCGCCATCGTGGCCATCGTCGGGGCCAATGGCGCCGGCAAGACTTCGCTGATCCGCACCATCGCCGGCATGCACAAGCCAGCGGCCGGAAGGGTGCTGTTTCGGGACAAGGACATCGCCGGTTGGCCGAGCCACAAGGTGTGCAATCTCGGCATCGGCCAGGTCGCCGAGGGCCGGCAGGTGTTTCCAACACTGACGGTCGCGGAGAATCTGGAAATGGGCGCACTAATTCCGCGCGCCCGCGCCGGCAAGGCCAAGAATCTCGAGCGCGTGCTGGCGCTGTTTCCCAAGCTCGCCGAGCGCGCCGGGCAGGCGGCCGGTACGCTGTCCGGCGGCGAGCAGCAGATGCTGGCGATCGGCCGCTGCCTGATGGGCGCGCCCGAACTGGTGATGTTCGACGAGCCGTCGCTAGGTCTCGCGCCCGCCGTGGTGCAGGAGGTGCTGCGCACCATCCGGGATCTCAACCGCGAGGGGCTGACCTGCGTGCTGGTCGAGCAGAACGTCGCGGTGTCGCTCAAGCTGGCGGCGCAAGCCTATGTGCTGGAGAACGGCCGGATCACGCTGTCGGGAACGGGCGAGCAATTGCTCGCCGACGACCGGGTCAGGCAGGCGTATCTGGGAATGTAGGTGAGCATGATCCCGAAAAATGGGAACCGGTTTTCGGAAAAGATCATGCTCCAGGAAAACTAATCAGGCTTTGCCGGGGCCGCGGCGCCGGGTCAGCAGCGCCAGCGCCGCTACCCGCAGGCCGAGCGGGCTGTTCGGGAACGCCGCGCGGAGCAGCTTTAACGCGTCCGTATCGGACGCCGGGCTGAATGCCAGCACCGCTTCGGCCATCGCACGCGCGAGGTCGTGGTCGGGCATCTTCAGATCGATGATGGTAGCCGGATCGGCGGCGGGGCACAGCGGCGGGGATTCGTGGAACGGCAGCGCGCCGTCTTGCAGCATTGGCAGCTTGTCGAGGAATCCCATCTGTTCTGCTCCCCCTGCAACCGGCGATTCTGGCCGAAAAGCGGGTATCCCCTACTCTCAGTGTAATCGGCTAACGATTGGTTAACGCCGGTCTGGTTTGCGAGTTCCGCTCGCGGGTAAAAATGCACCGCGCCACTCATCTCGCCACCCCGGCAGCTGATGTTGCGGTCCGGTCGCGCCCGGGTGCATGGTCCGCGCATCCAAACCGCCCGGTCCGGTTCAACGGACGGTCGTTCCCCAGGGAGATTTCCATGAAGCTGTATTACGCCCCCGGCGTCTGTTCGCTGTCGCCGCACATCGTCGTGCGCGAAGCCGGCCTCGACGTGACGATGGAGCAGGTCGACCACCGGGCCAAGAAGACCAAGGACGGCGGCGACTATCTGGCCATCAATTCGAAGGGCCAGGTGCCGGTGCTGGAATTGGACGATGGCGCACGGCTGACCGAAGGCCCGGTGATCGTGCAGTACCTCGCCGACCAGAAGCCGGCCTCCGGGCTGGCGCCGGCCGCCGGCACGCTGGACCGCTACCGGGTGCAGGAATGGCTCAATTTCGTCTCATCGGAACTGCACAAGACCTTTGGACCGATGTTCAATCCGGCGGTGCCGGCGGACTTCAAGCCGATCGCGCGCGGCAATCTGGAGAAGCGCTTCGCCTGGATCGACGGCCAGCTAGCCGGCAAGTCGTATCTGATGGGCGACCAGTTCACGGTGGCCGATGCCTACATGTTCACGGTGCTGCGCTGGGCGCCGCGCGTCGACATCGATCTGGCGAAGTGGCCGAACCTGAGCGCCTATGTCGATCGCGTCGCGGCGCGCCCCAAGGTGCAGGAAGCCCTGAAGGCCGAAGGGCTGATCAAGTAGGACGGACCATCAACCAGTCCGGCCGCGGGAAACCGCGGCCGGCTCACGGCCTACTCTCGTTCGCCTTCACACAGGCGGCCAGCGCGTCCAGCACGGCGCCAGGCTCGACAAGATCGAACTTGGTGGTCTGGCCCTGCGTCACCGCCTCCAGGGTTTTGGCCTGACGTAGCGTCTCGACGAATTTGGCGTCGAGCTGGCCGAGAAGCTGGATGTGGAAGTCCGAGGTCACGTCGCCGGTCAGCGTCACAGGCGGATGCTGGTCGAGCCGGACCCGAGCCGTCACGCCGGTGCCGCGGGTCAGCGCGCGCGGCTGGTAGAACACCAGCATCCCGGTACGGCCCGCGACGTCGCGGGTCAGGCCGAGCATGTCGTAGGGCGAATCATTCAGAGCCTCGATGCTGCGGTTGTAGAGCACGCAACGCTCGAACTTCCCGTCGCTGCCAGCGGCGGTAAAGCCTTCCCAGCCGCTCTGGCCGATGCGGCTCTGCGCCGCCACCGGGCCGCTGCCGGCCAACAACAGGGCCAAAATCAGGGCCAATTCGCGTATCAAAGGGGGCCTCGTCGGATCCATACGCATGGCGTGCCGGCAAATTTGCGGAAACCGGCAGTATCACACAAGCTCCGTGGGCAAAACCGGCTTGAGGCCCTGTCGGAGTGCCACCGGGCACGCTATCTTGGGGCCATGAAGGCCATCACCCGTCCGCTGCCGGTTCACCCGTTGGCACTGCCAAACGTTCTGACTTATGCGCGCATCGCCGCCGTGCCGGTGGTGGTGGCGTGCATGTATTTCGCCATGCCGCCGGGCGGCCTGTGGCTGCGCTGGGTGGCGCTGGCCATTTTCGTCGGCGCCGCCATCACCGATTTTTTCGACGGTTATCTGGCCAGGGCTTGGGGCCAGCAATCGACGTTGGGGCGCATGCTCGACCCGATCGCCGACAAATTGCTGGTCAGCTCCTGCCTGCTGATGCTGGCCGCCGACGACACCATCGGCGGCTGGTCGCTATTCGCGGCCATCGTCATTTTGTGTCGCGAAATCCTGGTGTCGGGCCTGCGCGAATTCCTGGCCGAGGTGCGCGTCAGCGTGCCGGTGTCGCGGCTCGCCAAATGGAAAACCTCCGGGCAACTGGTCGCGGTCGGCTTCCTGCTGGCCGGTAAGGCCGGCGATAAGGTGCTGCCGTTCACCACCGACGTCGGTATCGTCCTGTTGTGGCTGTCGGCCATGCTGACGCTGTACACCGGCTGGGACTATCTGCGCGCCGGTATTTCGCATCTCTTGGAGGAGAATTCGTGAAGCTGCGCTACTTCGCCTGGGTTCGCGAGCGGGTCGGCCGCGGCGAGGAGGAGATCGCGCTGCCGGCCGATATCGGTACCGTCAACGACCTGATGTCGTGGCTGGCCGGGCGCGGCGAGGAATATGCCCACGCGTTCGAGAACCCGAAGATCATCCGCGCGGCGATCGACCGCAACCATGTGCGGCCCGACACGGCAATCGCCGGCGCGCAGGAGATTGCTTTCTTCCCGCCGATGACCGGCGGCTGATTTTTTTGAGCATGATCCCGAAAAGTGGGAACCGGTTTTCGGAAAAGGATCATGCTCAACAAGAAGCTGGCGCGCGATCGCAGATAAGTTTACGCAATCTGCGCAAGCTTGATTGCTTCTGCGGAAAACCGCTGACCACTTTTCCTGATCGCGCGCAGGAATGGATCGCATGAGCGTCATCATCAGATTGCAGCACGAGGCGTTCGATGTCGCGGCCGAAACCGCGGCCCTGATGCGCGGCCGCACCGACATCGGGGCGCTTGTGACCTTCACGGGGATCTGCCGGGGCGCCGAGAACGGCGATCCGATCGTTGCGCTTCACCTGGAGCATTTTCCCGACATGGCCGAGGCCGAGATCGCCCGCCATGTCGACGACGCGCAAGCGCGCTGGCCGCTGCTCGGCGTTATCGTGATCCATCGCTACGGACGCATCGTGCCCGGCGAGGACATCATGATGGTGGCGACCGCCTCGCCGCATCGGCAGGTGGCGTTCGCGGCCGCCGAATTCCTGATGGATTTTCTGAAAACCCGGGCGCCGTTCTGGAAACGCGTGGAGAGCGCCGGGGCCAGTAGCTGGGTCGACGCCAAGGCGGAAGACGACGCGGCGGCGCAACGCTGGGATACGCGCGACGACGCGGCGGAGTAATGCGGCACCGCGACTTGCATCATCAGCGTGGGCATCTACTACTGCCGGAAGTGCAGGTTCAACACGCATAGACCATCTTTGCAGGTCACATGCGCCTTGTCGGCCTGCCGCCTTACCAGGAAGCCGGCGAGTAAGCGGTCACCGCCGACCTCCATGATCTCATCCTTGGACGGCGGGAAATCGGGCAGCTCCATCGGCTCGCCGCGGTAGGTGAGCGTTGTGCCGATATCAAACTCATCATAGCTCATGGTGAGATCGATCGGGTGTTTCCTGTCGCTCAAGTCCACCACCGCTTCAACCGCCTGGAGCAATGCGAATTTCACGCGCGCGACCACGTCGCGGCGCGCGCCCCATCCGCCTGCATGGCGCTCGACGAACTGCTCCACGGTCTCGGGCTGAAACGCCTCCGGCGCGATTTGCATCGCGACCGAGCGCTTGATGCCGATGCGGAACACGAGATTCAAGCTCAGCGCCACGATGGTCGCAAGCACCAGCGGCGAGCCGACGATGGACTGCAGCCAGTCGGGTGCGCCGGCGAAGGTGCGCGGGAACATGGCGACGAGCAGGAAGGTCAGGATGCCGGCGCCGATCACCACTGTACGGCGGGTGTCGAGCACGCGCGAGGAGATGACCTGCACGCCGTTGATCATGATGAAGGCGGCCGGGAAGAGCAGGCCCGCCGCCATGACCGGCGCAGGCATGACGGTCAACAAGCCGGCGAACGCCGGCACGATCCCGGCGAGGGCTAGAAGGGCGGCGATTGTATAGGCCACGACGCGGCTGGCGACGCCGGTCGCGGCGACCAGCCCGGCATTGGCGGGGCCAATGGCGAGGCCGAAGGAGCACAGCAGGCCACCGATGACCGTGCTCACGCCATCGCCGCGGATGCCGCTTACGATGGAGCGCATGTCGGGCCGCACCCACTCGGCATCGGTAATGCGCTGGCAAGTCGCCACGATCGCGGTCGTGACCATGGCGGTCGCCAGCGCGGTCACGGCAAACGGAATCACGAGCCTGACATCGAACGACCAGGCCATGTGGTCGATGCTGGGCATGCTGATAACCGGCTGGTTGGCGATCGCGCGGAACTGTTCGACTTCCAGGAGGCCCGTCACCGCCGCAACGATGTAGCCGCACACGAGGCCGACCAGGATGCTGAACAGTCGCAGCCGACCCTTGCCCCATACGTTGAGTGTGATCATCACCGCCAACGCGATGAGCGTGACCAGGCTGTCGGCCGTTCCGACCGTGCCGTCCGGGCGATGCAGCAGGCGCAAGGCGGCGACCCCGATGGTGGCACCGACCAGGAAGACCACCAGCCCGGCGGATTCCGGCGGAATGAATGTGCGCAACCGGCCCCATATCGAGGCGAACACGAGCATCGCCAATCCGGCCGTGATCGTCATGCCCCAGAACAGCGGCATTCCGCCAACCTCGATGGCAAGGAAGCCGGGCGCAAGGAATGGGCTCGCGTAGACTGCGGGCGCAAGGTAATGGCACCCGACCGGACCGCGCGGAATGGCCTGCAGCAGGACGCCTGCCGCCAGCGCAACCATGCCGATGCGCAGCATGGCGGCCGTTGCATCGCCGGACAGTCCGGCCTGACGTGCCAGCAGCAGTGGATAGATTAGATTGACGGCGATCACGATGACATGCTGAAGGGCAACGACGACCGAATCGAGCAGGGGCGGGCGCTCGTCGACGCCGTAAATGAGATCCGCAGGCTTCTTCATCTCATCCCCCCTCGAGCGACGCCAGGTGTCGGTGGTTCGAGTCCGCCCCCCCAACGCCGGGCGTAGCGCCGCACGGCATCCTAGAGCGCGTCCAGCAAAAGTGGACACCGGTTTTGCGTCCGGACGCGCTCTAAGTGTTTAGACAGACGCGTTTTCTTCAAGTGAAGCGGATTCCACTCCACTGGAAAACGCTCTAGCAGCCGTCATAGCCGCGACCGCGCAGGTTCTCGAATATCCGGATGAGCGTCAACTGCTCGCGAGCGGTCTTGGCCGAGTTGTCCGCCAGACGCCGCGAAAATCCTAAGTCCGCACTACAGCCGCTCAACCGCGACTGCACGAATTACAATTTCATTTTGCTCAAAGATTTTTTCAAGAGACTCGCGGTACACCCGCCACTACCCCTTATCGAGGTCCTCCGTCATCACTTCATAAATGACGATGTCGTCGTGGACGGTTTTGCCGCCGGAGCGGCAGGCATGATCCCGAAAAGTGGAAGCCGGTTTTCGGAAAAAATCATGCCCAAACAAGAGCCTGCTTACGCCGCCGCCGCTTTGCCCTGCGGATCGACTTCGGCCGTGTAGTCGTCCATCAATTGTTTGGTGATGCCGCCCGGATTGAAATTCCAGTTGGCGATCTCCGACACCGCGGTGACTTCGGCCGCGGTGCCCGTGATGTAACACTCGGAGAAGGTCGACAGTTCGTCCGGCATGATGCGCCGCTCGATCACCTCGAAGCCGCGCTTCTTGGCGAGATCGATCACGGTCTGCCGGGTGATGCCGGCCAGGAAGCAGTCGGCGATCGGCGTGTGGATCTTGCCGTCCTTGACGAAGAAGATGTTGGCGCCGGTGCACTCGGCGACGCGGCCCTGCCAGTCCAGCATCATCGCATCCGCATAGCCTTTACGCTCGGCGCGGTGCTTGGAGATGGTGCAGATCATGTACAGGCCGGCCGCCTTGGCGAGGCACGGCGCGGTCAACGGATCGGGCCGGCGATATTCCGCGAGATCGAGCCGGATGCCTTTCAGGCGCTCGGCCGGATCGAAATAGCTCGGCCATTCCCAGGTGGCGATGGCCAAGTGAATCTTGTTGTGCTGCGCCGAGACGCCCATCATTTCCGAGCCGCGCCACGCCACCGGGCGCAGATAAGCGTCTTTCAGGTTGTTCTTCTCCAGCACCAGGCGTTTGGCGGCGTCGATCTCGGCGACCGAGAACGGGATTTCGAAATCGAGCACCTGCGCTGAGCGCCGCAGCCGCTCGGAATGCTCGGTGCTCTTGAAGATCCGCCCGCCATAGGCGCGCTCGCCCTCGAACACGCAGCTTCCATAATGCAGGCCATGCGACAGCACATGGAGCTTCACGTCGTTCCACGGCTCCAATTGGCCGTCGAACCAGATGAAACCGTCGCGTTGGTCGAAGGGCAGCGCCATGGATTCCTCCGTCGCCTGGGAAGTTCCGGGAAGCCCCGGACGTCCTGGGCCGTTTTTGCTTCGGGCTGCAAGGCCCGATATGTGGTACCGTCGATGAGAGCGGCTTCTGTCGCCGGGTGCAACGCTGGCGTCGCAAGCTTTGGCTTCACAAGGCTACACGTCTCAAGAAGACTACAGATCGAGGTCTGGCGGACGGGTTCGCGGGTACGATCCTTTCGTCAAACCGCGCCTTTGGGTAACAATCCAAAAGAAATATGTCAATATGGCTGACGTAAATGTTTCTCGGATAGGTGACCGGGCCACCCCGCCGGAGGGCGGGCGAGAGGCCGCTTCGGTCGAGCCGATCTGGGACGTTATTGAGCTTTTATTCTTTGCTTACAAGGACTTCGTGGGCGACGCCGACGACGTGCTGGCGAAGTTCGGGTTCGGCCGGGCGCACCACCGGGTGCTGCATTTCGTGTTCCGTCATCCCGGCATGAAGGTCGCCGACCTGTTGGACCTGTTGAAGATCACCAAGCAGTCGCTGGGGCGTGTCCTGAAGCAGTTGATCGACCAGGGCTATGTCGAGCAGAAGGCCGGCGCCAATGACCGCCGCCAGCGCCTCCTCTATGTGACGCCGAAGGGCGAACAACTGGCGATGAAACTCGCGGGGCTGCAGACTAAGCGCATCGCCCGGGCCTTTGCCGATCTCGGTCCCGGGGGACATGAAGGCGCGCGGCGCTTTCTGTCCGCCCTGATCGATGCGGATGGGCGCGACGGCGTGCTGCGCTTCATCGCCCGCGCCGACCGGGCGCAAGGTTCGCGCGGCTGAGGGCGCGCCATGCCGGTCACCAAACCGCCCGTTCCGACCGACGACGCCCCGCATTTGCTGCTGGTCGATGACGACCGCCGCATCCGCGATCTGCTGTCGCGCTTCCTGGCCGGCGAGGGCTACCGGGTGAGCACCGCGGAAAGCGCCGCCGAGGCCCGCGCCAAGCTCGACGGCCTGACCTTCGACCTGTTGATTCTCGACGTCATGATGCCGGGCGAGACCGGCTTCGATCTGGCGCGCTCGATCCGGGTGACTTCCACGGTGCCGATCCTGATGTTGACGGCGCGCGACGAGAAGGAGGCCCGCATCGAAGGCCTTGAGTTGGGCGCCGACGATTACGTCGCCAAGCCGTTCGAGCCGCGCGAACTGATCCTGCGGATCGGCAATATCCTCAAGCGCA
>JAQGJU010000020.1 GCA_028290465.1 Xanthobacteraceae bacterium
TTAGACTCCGATCCGATTTGGTTGAATCGGATCAGAGTCTAGGCTCTTGTTTTAAGCATGATCTTTTCCGAAAACCGGTTCCCACTTTTCGGGATCATGCTCTAAGGGTTAGCGAAGCGGCGCCCACGGTGCGGCGCTTCGCGAAGGCGCGGGGCTTTCCCTTGAGGCCAGCAGAACCCTCGTCAACCTAGTGTGGCGCTGTTCCGTGCCCTCGCAAGAATAGACCGCAACAGACCCGCACCGCTTTCGCCCTTATGGGCGATGTCCCACTGCGTTCTTATCGTGTCCGTGAACAGCCGGACCGCCTCCGGCGCGGACGTAATCATTGCGATCCCAGACGAAATGTTAGGCTGATCGCCAAGTCGGTACGGGCTCAACGTGAGCGTGCTTGCTTGGGCTTTTTCAAATACCTGAAACGTTTGGCTCGGCGGCGTACCTTCGACGATGCCGACCTGAATTCCAATTGGCGAGCGTTCCATCGTTCGTGCAAGGTACTCTATTTCTGCGTGGGCCGCCTCGCGGCGTTCCTTTCGAACCTTCGAGGGCAGATCGAAACGCCCAATAAGTCCGACCCGGACGAACCTCTCGATGTCTTGAGCACTTACGATGCTGACGATGGGCGTTCGCCGGCTAAGCGCGGAAGCCCGCCTCTCGTTCAATATCTCAAGTACTTTTTTGATATAGTCCGTGGACTTTCGCTTGTTTGCTTGATTTTCCGGGATGCCTTCGATGAGCATCGTCTTGAGGTGTTCCATATATTTTTCTGACAGAAGCAAAAAAGAAAACGGCGCGAAATTGCCAAGCACATGTGTCACCTCTTCTTCCAGCTGACGCATGCGCTCGAAGAATGAAACAGCATTGGGATAATACTCAACGCCGACCCCCATAAGCGAGGGCAGCGACACGTCCAGCAATTCCGACAATTTTTCGAGGGTTTCGATTTTGATCAGCTCGCCCTTCTCCAGCCGATAGACTGCAGCGCGCGAAACCCCGAGACGCTCGGCCACCTCATTTGCCGTGAAATCTTTGCCAATCCGATAGGCCTTCAAACGGTTGCCAATGTCCTCGAATCGAAGGGGCATTTCTACGGTCCTTGCCTTTCGTCTAATTTTTGATACAAATGATCGCGCATGAGCCTTGTCTCACTGGATGAAATTCACCTAGCATACTTCAGCCCGAAGGGAAGACCATGGATGAATTGCTTGTTTGGCTGAAACAGCAAAATGGCGGGATGCTAACGCTCGTCGAGTTTCAGCAAAAAGCGGCAGGGTTGGTGGAGGCGGACAGGGATCACGCAGCGCTGTTTCAGTTGCTCGCCATCCTGACGGGACGTTTCGTTTCCTCGTATGACGGCGAACCGCTCCCGATCGACGTGGCTCGGCACGTATTAGGTCGCTTGACCGGCCTTGTCGAACAAGCCGCACAGAGCACGCGGCGCCCGCCTGCTGAACAGCTTAAGGTTCTTAACGAGATCGCGGGCACTGACTTGGCGCCGACCTCCTGATTGAAGACAGCCAGGTAGCCCCGGCCACCCGGCGAAGGCTTGCGTTACGAATCTGATTTGACGAAGGCCGGGTGGCACGTGATCGTGGCGATCAATCTCGACCACGATCTTTTCGTCATGCCTAGAGCGCATCCAGCAAAAGTGGGCGCCGGTTTTGCGGAATCGCAATCGCAGATTGCGTAAACTTACCTGCGTACGCGCTCAAAATGTTTAAACAGACGCGTTTTCTTCACGTGAAGTGGATTCCACTTCACGTGAAAACGCTTTAGCCGCATTCTCTATGCGTAGCCGCATCGCGACGATGGATCGCATCGTCAATCCGGCAGCCTTTGTCTGACGACCGATCAGGCCCAGGACCGACCGCCTCACGGCTCAAATTGGCCGTGAGGAAACGGTGCGTGACTTTACTGCTGCGGGATATTGGCCGCCTTGACGATGGTCGTCCATTTCGCGATCTCAGAGCCGACGAACGTCTTGAAATATTCGGTCGACCGCTTTTCAGGCGGCACCATTGTCGCGCCAAGATCCTTGAATCGCTGGGCAACCGCGGGCGTGTCCATGGCCGCAATGGTCGCCTGGCGCAGCTTTTCGACGATTGGAGCCGGCGTTCCTTTGGGCAGGAAAAATCCGTTCCAAGCTGACGATTCGAAATCAGTAAGGCCCTGCTCGTGCATCGTCGCCAGTGCCGGGAAGATCGGCGAACGATCCTTTGACATAAGCGCGATCGCCTTGATCTGGCCGCTCTCAATCATAGGCGCCGCGACTGACGCCAGCGGGCACTGATAGTCGATCCGGCCGGCCACCTGATCCTGCATCGCCGGTCCGCCGCCGCGATACGGGATGTGGGTGACTTTGACGCCAATCGCCGAATTCAGGAGTTCACAGGCGAGGTGTCCCGTTCCCGCGACTCCGGACGAGCCAAATTGCATCTTGTCCTGATTGGCGCGCGTGTAGGCTATAAACTCCTGCAAATTGTTGGCGGGAAAATCCTTGCGCACGGTCAGTACCAGCGGCATATCGAAAATCAATGAAACCGGTTCGAAATCATTCGCCGCATTGTAAAGCGGCTTCTGGTACATGGATTGGCTGGAGGCATGAGTGCCCAGGGTGCCCAGCACGATCTGGTAGCCATCGGGCTCCGCTTTTGCCACCCGCGCCGCGCCGATCATGCCGCCGGCGCCGCCGACGTTTTCAATCACCACCGCCTGTCCGAGAATTTCGCTAAGGCGCGGAGCGAAAACGCGCGCCAGAACATCGCTGCCGCCCCCCGCAGCCAGCGGCACCACCAATGTTACTGAACGGGTCGGCCAACTCTGTGCTGTCGCGGAAGTGGCCGCGAAGGCGAGTGCCGCGAGGGCGCCAAGAAGTCGATGCATTATTGAACTCTCGTTTGAACGATCCAAGTCCGATCTCCCTTCGACAATGCATTTAATGTCACGCCGCAGAAAGGCTGGATATCAGGCGCGCCGTGACAGAAAAATGTGCAAGCTCGCTTCGCTCTCTGAAGCCGAATCTTTATTTGCCGCATCGCACGGTATTCTTCACCGTCGAAACAACGCCGCACAGAGACAGCCACCATGCGGGGCCTGATGCTCGGCGCCACCGCTGATGAAGGCATTCGCGGTTCCGAAGTGGGCCGCGATAAAGCCGCTCGCCGCCGCTCGCAGTTGTTTGTCGGCCGACAGATCGCTACTCAGCACGGTCGTCCGCCGCCCGCGCAGACGGCCATCCGGCGCGATGCCGGCTTTGAAATACACCAGTTCCGGATTCGGACCGGCCACGGCGCGCAGGCGCGCAACGCCGTCGGCATCGAGAAAGTCAGATATCAAGGTGCTGGCAATGCCCCAGCTCGGATCGCCTCCGGGCCGTTCGCCGAGCACGACCACCTCGATTGCATCGGTTTCGATGCCGGAGAAAGACATCACTCTCGTGGCAAACACCGCATCGCGACAGACCGGATCGTCGCTGAGCGTTGCGCGATCGATTTCGCCAAGAGCAATGCCGGCGCCCATCGCCGCGGCGCCCCGAGAGGAACCGGTGGAGCCGACGTGACGTGCTCCGGCATTCACGCCCGCGGGCAGGCTCCCCGGAATAAGAATCGGGGACTTGATAAGCACCAGCGCCACCTGATTCGGCCGCAGGCCGGCGTTTTTGATCGCGCGGTCGACCGTCAGGGCGGCCGCCTCGACATGATCGAGGCCACAGCGCGGATAAGCCGGCAGCGGCTCCGATCTCGCCAAGCCGACCGCAAGCCCGATCGCGCTGGATGCGTGTCCGGGCCCGGCAATCTCCGCCATCATGATCATGATCGGGCTGGCGATGCCCTCGCAACCGGTCGAGAACAGCCGCCAGGAGCGCGTCAGCAGGTCTCTGTCCGCCTCGCCTATCGCGGCGTCCGTCGCGGCCTGCGCCACGTCGCGCGAGAAATCGTTGAGCGTCGCCGGGCCTTCAGTCTTGCCGAATACGATCAGTTTCGAAACATCGCGTTTCGGCAGCCGGTCGAGCCATGCCTTGAGTCCCCGGACATCTCCGGGGCCGTCGGGATAAGAAATGGAAATATCGAGCATCGTGGCGTCCAATCGCGTCGCTATGTTATGGCGCTATGTTATTTTGACAATCGCGGCGCATAGCCCGCCGCCGGGCGGCGCCTGATGAACCGTATTCGCGGAAATGAAAACGCGACACGAGCCCAGAATGGAGCCGATGACGCCGCTGGTCGTGGCGCGGGCATGCTTGTCCATATCCAGATGGCTCGTTTTCATGGTGGTGCGCTTGCCCCGCAACTTTCCATCCGGCGACACACCGACCTTGGCCATCATCGCAACGATCTTGTCCGGATCGACGGCCCTGCCCTCCTCGTCAAGCTGGCAACCACAGGTGCGAAGGATGTTGCGGTAGCCGGGCGCGTCGATGAGGTCGGTGAGAAAGCCGGTCTTTACCACGAGATCCCCCGGTTGGTTCGTACGGTTGGCCAGCAGCATGATCTCGACGCAATCGAGCTCGGAACCGGAGAATGACATGACCCGCTTGGCATGCACCGCGTGGTCCTTGTCAAAAACCTCCTGCACGATCTTCGCGGCATCTACCTCACCAAGTTCCATGCCGGCCCCGAGCGATGCAACGGCCTTGGAATAGCTCGATGGAATTCGCTTGTTGACCTTGCCGGCGGCGGCCGGAATGTGGGTCGTGACCGGCGTCTTCACGATAACCAGCTCCACGTCGTCCACGCTCACGCCGGCATTGGCCATCGCGGCCCGCACCGTGGCGGCCGTGATTTCTGCGTGAGCCGGCGTGCCGATTTCCTCGGATGTGAGCGAACGGCTGCGCGCGCAACCCATGGCCAACGATTTTCCGCCGGCCGGAACGGTTGCTGCCGGATCGTCGTAATCGGCGAACAGATATCCGAACGGCGTCATGGCGCCTTCGCAGCCGGTCGAAAACAGAAACGTGGACCGCGCGAGCAGGCTGTCGCCGCCGTGAGCTCGAATCGTCTGCTCGGCGGCGAGCAGAGCATATTCGCGCGAAAAATCGTTGAGGTCAGAATTGCCTTCGGTCTTCACCAGGAGCGCCAGCCGACTGATCCGCGACGGCTCCAGTTGCGCAAGCTTGACGGCAAAGTCGCGGGTGTCTCCGGGATTGATCGTGTCGTAGGACATTACGCGCACAGGCATGATTCAATACTCATTTTGGGCGAAGCCGCCTTCGGTCATTCACAATATCGGGTGTCGTCAACGCGACAACGGCGAAACATCCGGTGCCGCGATCGGCCCGCAATGTCTCGCCGCGCACCTCATTGGCACGAAGTCATCGGCGCCAAATTGTCCGCCCGTCACTTCGTCTCGGCGCGATCGAGAACCGTCTTGGCGATTGCCAGATCGCAAACCGCCATCCCTTGGATGATGGCCAGCGTTTGCCGGCCGCGCTCGACGCTCTTTGTTCCCTTCAACAGCTCTCCGATGGTCGCATCCAGACGATCCGCCAGATGGTCGCGGGTGACCTGCCCCGTCTTGATCCAGTAGGCGGCGCTGCCGACCGCGCACACGAAATCCAGTTCGTCGACAATGAAGACAGCCGAAGCATCCAAGACGTCGCTGTTGAACTCGTAGCGCCCACCCATGGCGCACACCAGAGCACCGGGGCGCAGATCGGACGCCTCGAACATCACCTCGGCCGCATCCGACAGCGTCATCACGACATCAGCCTCAGCAAGAGCTTCCCGGATCGGCGCCGCGGTGAGCGGGTTGGGCGTCAGCGACTTCCAACGCTCGGCCGCCGCGACGGCGCGTTCGGTGGAGCGGGACGCCAGGACGATCTCGAGTTGGGGCAGGATCTCATGGCAGGAACGAATGACCTCTTCGGCGATCCGCCCGGTGCCGATCAGGACCATCCGCTTTGCGCCCGCCGGCAGCAGCTTACGGCAGGTCACAAGACCGGTGCTGGCGGTGCGAATGCGATGAAGCCACGCTTCCGAAACCATCCCCAGCGGCCGTCCGGTCTCGGCATTGACCACATAGAGAAAGGCGCTGCCTGGATCCGAGGTCTTCTCGCCGTCGGCGATCAGCCGGAAACCGGCCACGTTGAGGTCATCCAGGATGGCGCCCTTCACCTTGAAATGCGTATCGGTGCCTGACTTCCCGCGCATCATCATGGCCGATGGATGGGACACATCGGCCTGGCCATCGGCGGCGGCGCGGTAGGCCGCCTCAACGATTTCAATAACCTCGGCGCGCTTCACCAGGTCGCGCGCCTGATCGTCTTCAATCACCTTGAGCACTGTTGGAAAGTCCTTGTATCGGGGGTCGAATGGAGCATTGGAGAGTCGCAGGTCGCCTTTACGTCAGACGGGGGCCTGCGCATCTTCCTGAATACTGGCGTGAACGTCCTTCTCAATCAGATTCCACACGCGCTCGACATAGGCACCAAATTCAGCGGTGCGCTTGAGCGCGAGCACGCGAGGCCGCGGCAGCTCGACTTGTATGACTTCTTTGACGTAGCCCGGGCGTCGGCCCAGCACGACAATACGGTCGGCGAGAAACACCGCCTCGTCGATTTGATGCGTAATAAAGAGCACCGTCTTGCGTCCCTGCTGCCAGATCCTCAGCAATTCAAGCTGCATGACCTCGCGAGTCTGAGCGTCGAGCGCGGAGAACGGCTCGTCCATGATCAGGACTTCGGGATTGATTGCCAGCGCCCGCGCCAAGTTGACACGCTGGCGCATGCCGCCGGAGATCTGCGTCGGATAATATTTCTCGAAGCCCGACAGCCCGACGAGTTTCAAGAATTCCTTGGCCCGCATCCGGGTCTGGGCATTGAGTTCGCCGTTAACCTCCAGGCCGAATACGACGTTCTGCCAGATCGTTCGCCAGGGAAACAACGAATCCTGCTGGAACACGAAACCCCGGTCCGGGCCCGGACCCGCCAGCGCGCGGCCGTCAATCATGACCACGCCTCGATCGGCCTTCTCAATGCCCGCGATTGTGCGCAGCAAGGTCGTCTTCCCGCATCCCGACGGCCCCACGATCGCGACGAATTCATGTTCGTCGACGTGAAAGTTGATGTCGCGCATGACCTCAAGCGTGCCGAACGACTTGCACAGGTCTTTTACTTGCAGTTTGACGGTCATGATTCTTGATCCACCGCGGTGCGCCAGGGCATCAGGAGCCGCTCCAGCATTCCGACCAGCCAGGTAAGCGTCATGCCGGTGACCGCCAGAATAGTGACCGCCACAAACAACAGCGGCATGTTGAAAGCGTCGGACGCCTGCGCGAGCAAAAATCCGAGCCCAGCGCGCGAGCCGAACAATTCCGCCACCACCACGGCGACAAGGCCGCGGCCGATGGCGAGCTTGATACCTGCAAACACGAACGGGACCGCTGATGGCAGCGAAACCTTCCAGAAAATCTGCAGTCGGCTGCAGCCGAAGCAGCGCGCGGCGTCGATCAGTTGCCGGTCGGTCGAGCGCAGTCCGGCCTCGGTATTGATGATCATCGGGAAAATCGAATTGATGACCACAACGATCACTTTCGACCAGATGTCGATGCCAGCCCACAGAATGATCAGCGGCGAAATCGCGATGGTCGGAGTGGCGTAGAACGCGGCAACCCACGGCCCGAGCGCTCGCTTGGCGAACTTGTTGGACGCCATTGCGAATCCGACCCCGATCCCGAGAAAGATCGCGAATACCACCCCGATGGAAAACTCTGCCGCGCTGACCAGAATGTGTTGCTGCAGTTCGCCGTTGCGGGCAAGCCGTACGATCTCGACAACGATCTGGGTCGGCGTGGTGAGAAACAGGACTTTCTTGACGACGAACCGCCCCACCAGTTCCCACAGCAACAAACCGCCCACGATCGAAGCGGCCGATGTCCAGAACAGCGCGCCCTTCCAGGCCGCCGACGATTTTTTCAATCGCGTCACCACAACATTCTCAGCCATTATCTCGTCCACTCCGGCCTGCAGGTGCTTGCATGGCGCGCCTTATGGCGCTCACTTCGCCGCCGCTCGAACGAAGCGATCGTCATAGAAAGCGCTCGTCGGCTTTGCCGGCGGCTTGATATCGCCGGATTCCAGCAGCGTCTCGCTGACGCGCTTCACGGCCGCCTCGGACAACGAGCCGTCCGGCACGAAGGCGTTGATCTTGACGCAGAGGTCCCAGGTCTTGAGCGCATCCTCCACCCCCGAATTGGAAGCACGCGCCAACATCTCGGAGACTTCCTGGCGGTTCGCCGGGTTGATCAGGTATCGCACCGCCTTGTTATGGGCTCGCACGAAACCGACAACGGCCTTCTCGTTGGCCTTGGCCCAATCGGTATTGACGTGCCAAATCATCATGGGGAATTCGCCGAGATATGGCGCCACCGGGCCGAGATCGGTCCAGCCATCCTCAATGGCCTTAAAGCTCTGCGGGGTCGACAGCACTGTGGCGTCGATACCGCCAGCGAAAAGCGCTGACATCCGGTTGCCGGTCGAGCCCGAAAACAGCAACTCGACGTCCTTGTTGGGGTCGAGGCCGTGGTGCCGCGCGGCCGCGCGCCACCAAAGATTGGTGACGTCGCCCTGCCCTCCCGTCATGACCCGTTTACCCTTGAGGTCCTTGATGGACTTGATGCTCTTCGACGCAATCAGGCTATGAGTTCCGACCGCAAGGCTGTTGGTGAAGGCCTTGAGCTCGGCACCTGCTTCGATCGCCCGAACCGTATCGACCATCGACGAACTGCCGAAGCTGGCAACGCCCGCCGCCACCTGCTGCAACGACCGCGCGCTGGAACCGGCCGAGATGATATCGATGCGAAGGCCCTCTTCCTCAAAAAATCCCTTCTCGCGCGCGACAATGGCCGGCCAGATCGACAAGCTGACACCGATCACCGCCGCCGGCACGGTGACCGGCTGCGCCGCCGCATCGCGCGCGACCGGACCGACGGAGATTATGGCCGCCGCCAGGCAAAACGCTTTCGCCAGCGAGCGCAATTTCGAAGCCATCGCGGATAGGTTCTGTTCCATCGTCGATATCCCTATTGTGCAACGGCGTTCGCCACCACGGCGTCGCCCGGAATCCGTAGCGCGCTCAGAATGTCACGCCTGAACGCTGATAGTGCGAAGCAATTTCGGAACCAGTTGCTTTCCAGACACCCGCGAAACTACAGATGTACTTCAGCGCCCGCTCCAATGCGGCAATTCGATGCGGCTGCCCCATGATGAACGGATGCAGCGCGATCGCCATGACGCGGCCGGACGCTTCGCCCTCGGCATACAGTACATCGAACTGATCCTTGATCATGCGCTCAAACTCACCGGGCGTGCTCTTCGAACGCACCACCGCCGCCATATCGTTCAGTTCGTAGGAATATGGAACCGACACGATCGACTTGCCGTCTACCGTCATGGTGTAGGGCTGGTCATCGTTGACCCAATCGGCAACATAAGTGCAGCCCTCATCGATCAGATGGTCGAGCGTGTTCCAGGTCTCCTGGAGGCCGGAGCCGAGCCAGCCGACCGGGCGCTTCTTGGTCGCCTGACCGATCCGATCGAGTACATGACGAATGGTCGCCCGCTCCTCGTCGAGTGGAATTTCGTTGAGCCGCGCTGTATTGGTCCGGTTGTGCCCGATAAACTCCCAGTCGAGTTCCATGCAGGCCTGGACGATTTCCGGATGAACATCGCAGACATCCGAGTTCAGCGCGACGGTGCTGCGGATATCGTATTTCTTGAGCAGATTCATCAGCCGGACGATGCCGACACGGTTGCCGTAATCGCGCTGCGACCAATGGCGTACCTGCGGCGTTCCTTCGTTGCCTTTCGGACGCTCGTTGGAATCGCCCGGCATCGCGCGATCGAGCGCAAAGAACTCGATGTTGGTGATGACCCAGAGCGCCACGCGCGCGTCGTTTGGCCAACTCAGCTTTGGACGCTGGTCGATCAAGCTGAATTTGAAGGGACCATACGGAGCAGGTTTCATGCAACACCAGTGCTGTGAGCGATGCGCAAGGCATCGATGATTTCGTCCGCGGTCATCACATCCGCGTATTTATGAGCGACGTCGAACAATGCGACCTTGTGCAACAAGGAGGCTTCGTCGCCAGTGGCATCTTCGGCTATCGCGGTCTTGTAGCCGAAGGATTTTGACTCGACCGCGGTAGCCCTCACCGCGCCGCTGGTCGGCGCACCGCAGAGAATGACGCCATTGGACCGGCTGCGCGTCAGATGCGCCTCAAGATCCGCGAAGAAAAACGCGCTTTCCGTGGTCCGCAGGCACAACGGCTCGCCGGCCCGCGCCGCGATCCGGGTCTCCAGCGCCGCGCCCGGCGGCACCGAATGGATCACCTTCAGGCCGAGTGAACGCGCCGTATCGACCAGCCGCAGGACGGTGTCCTGCCAGCCGGACTGGACGGCCCCGAACGGTTGATGGGGATGAATGACCACCACGGCCGGCCTCGACGACAGCCCGCGCTCGCGATGATAGGCGGCATAAATCTTTTCCATGTCCGGCGTCAAAAGATCGCGCCAGCAATAGTCTTCAAATTCACGCATGGATCACCGGCCCAGCTTCATGGAGGTCGTCTCTTGCAGCGCATTGAGCGCGCCGGCAAGGTCTACGACGGTCGCATATTTCACGTGCAGGTCGAACAAACTGACCTTGTGGTTGAGCGGGTAGCGATCGAACGCGCCGTCCGCGACCACCGTACAGGGATAGCCGAACGACCAACCTTCGATCACGCTGGCGCGCAGGCAGCCACTGGTGCTCTCGCCGACGAATAACAGCGAGTCGACCTGGAGCTCGTTCAGGAAGGCGCAGAGCGGCGTGCCGAAGAAGGCACTGGCGCGCTTCTTGTAGATCACCAGTTCACCCTCTACCGGCGTGAGTTCTTCTTTGATCGTATAGAGCCCGAGATTGGACTGGCGTTTCTTCCGGTTGGTCGGATGAATGTTGCGCGGGTCGGTCTCGGCGCGCGTGTCGTAATTGATGTGAACGATCGGCACGCTCAGCAACCGTGCCGCCTTAAACAACTCGATCGTGGGCGGCAGCGCCCGCCAGGCGTACTCTCCGCACGACGCCGGATACTCCGCCATCAGGTCGATGACCGGCCGCGGACCGCCATCGTAAACGAGGTCGTAGAGATCGACCGCGATCAGGGCCGGACGCTGTCCAACCGACGGCCGCGACGGCCGGCGAGCCAGGATGGCGCGCAACTCGTCGTCCATAATATCGTCCCAGGGCTCTGGCGCTCTGCTGATTCCACTCATTCCACGGCGGTTGGCATCTAACATCTGGATCTCTATTTTGATTTTCGTTTCGAACGCGGCGCCGCGGCGCGTGCGCGCAGACCGGGCGGCGACGTTCGGGGTTTTTCCGACAACGCCGGATCGGCGTTCAGCCCGGCCAGAATGCCAAGTCGCGCCGCCTTGCCGTTTTCCAGGTGCAAACGGGTCAGGCGCTCGGCCTGCTCGGCGTCGCCGCGCTCGATCGCCTTGGCGATTTCGATGTGTTCAGCCAACGCCTGCTCGATCCGATCAGGCCCGTGTACTGCCGTCAGACGCAGGTTGAGATCGATCTTGGGCTCGATCAACTCGTAAACCGAACGCAGCTGCGAGTTCTGGCTGAGGTCGAACAGCATGCGGTGAAATTCCGAGCTGGTCTTCTGGATGGCAGCGTGGTCGAACGACGCAGACGACCCAGAATCGATCGCCAGCGCTTCCAGCTTTTTCCGCATGCCTTTCATGGTGTCGCGTTTACGGTAGTTGGCGCACAGGAACGCGGCCATCCCCTCCATCGCCTGACGCACCTCGTAGAGCTCGCGCACCTCTGTCATGGTCAACCGTCGCACGTGAATTCCGCTGCGCGGCACAATAATCAGCAGGCCCTCGCGCTCCAGATCCTTGATCGCCTCGCGAACCGGAACCCGGCTGACCGTCAGCAGCGCGGCCAGGCTGCGCTCGGACAACACATCATCGCTCTTGAAGCGCCCTGACAGGATCATGCGCTTGAGCTTGCCATAGGCCTTTTGGCTCAGATGCATGGCCGCCCCTCCGGCAGCATGAACCCGGAAAATGCGGCGGTCATATCGCGCGCCCCGTGCTGGCGTCGCGGAACGCCCGCTCCAGAAACGGCAGGGCCGCAAGGGACATCAGGATAAGGATGACGGAGGCAGCAGCAACAGTCGGATCAGCATATACCTGGATGCTCTGCATCAACCGCAAGGGCAGCGTGTTGCCGTTCGATAGGAATAGCGACAGCGCGACGTTATCGAATGACAGTAGAAAGGCGCAGATCGTCCCTGCGTAGATGCCGGGCGCAATCAACGGCAGTGTGATGTCGCGAAAAGTGCGGAACCGGCCGGCGCCTAGATTGGCGGCGGCCCGATCCAGCGCCAAGTCATAATTGGCGAGCGACGCCAGCACCATGTAGGCGACGTATGGCGTGCCGATCACGGCATGACCGGCGATGGTCGCCAGCACGCCGGACGACATGCCCAGCAGCGGCAACGCGAACAGGATCGCAAGCCCAACCACGATCCCCGGCAGCGACAAGGGCGCCATCAACAGCGCCTGGGCGGCGGCCCGCCCCTTGAATCGAAAATGGTTGATCGCGATGGCGGCGGCGGTACCGGCAACCGCCGAAATCAGCGACGAAACCACGCCTACCACGGCACTGATCATGAAGCCTTCCCGCAGCGTCCGGGATTCCAGGGCTTTGCCGATCCATTGCACGCTCAGTCCCGGCGGTGGGAACTGCAGATTGTTCCCGCTGCTGAACGCCAAGACCACCGCCAGCACCAGGGGCAACAATAGAAAAGCCGTAACAGCGATCGCGTAAAGCGTCAGCGCCGTCTTGATCGTACGGGAATCGCCGCTCGCGCCGGTCACCATCACACCGACCTCGCCCAGGGCGCGAAGCGGCGCAGCAGGACGCTGACCGCGGCCAACGTAATAATGATAAAAACCAGCATCAGCACCGCCAGCGCGGCCGCCATGGCCACGCTCATATTGGTGGTCGCCTCGGTATAGATCGCAGGCGCGAGCATCCGGAAGCGCGAAGAGCCCAGAATTTGCGGCAGGACGAAATCGCTCAAGGCGCCGGCGAATACCAGTTGCAGGCCGATCGCCACCCCCGGAATGCTGAGTGGAAACACCACGTCCCGGATCACGCCGACCGGCGTGGCGCCGAGATTGGATGAGGCGCGATAGAGCTCGTCCGGAATTTTCTGTATCGCGTTGAACAGCGGCAGGATGGCCAGCGGCAGATAGCGGTGGATCATGCCGATCAGCATGCCGTCGACCTCAAACAGCAGGCGCAAGGGTGTGGCCAGGATGCCGGCGCGCAGCAGCAGATTGTTCAGCAGACCGCTGTCGGCCAGCATGATCATCCACCCAAACACCCGGACGATCACGCTCACAAACAGCGGCATGTAGACCGCCCATATCACCAGGCTAAGCGACCGCCGAGCATAACGGGCGATGAAAAAGGCAAATGGATAGGCGATGACAGTGGCCGTGATGGCAACCAACAGAGCCGCGCCGATCGTGTTGCTGAACAGTTCCAAGTAGAATGGGTCGGTCAGCGCCTTGATGTAGTTGGCGGCGGTGAAATCCGGCACCATCAGCGCCACCGCGTCGTCGCGGTTCAGACTGTTCCGAAACAGCAACAGCAGCGGCATGAAGAAGAACGGCGCCAGCACGATCGTCGCCGGCAGCAGCCAGAGCCACGGCAACCAGCCATCCCAACGCATGGCCGCGACCGGACCTGAACGACGAACCGCTTGCGTCATAGCGGCACGCCGGGGTTGTCAAGAACGTGTACGGCGGTCTCGGCGATATCAAGAAATACCAAGTCTCCCGCGACCGGCAGCTCGATATCGGCGGCGGCGATCGTTTCGCTGACCACGCTCAGACCTTCGATCTGCACTACCGACCGTACGGTCTGACCCAGGAAGGTCGCGAGACTGACCGTCGCCGGATGGCTGCGGTGCACCGCCGTTGGTTGACGCGCCAATTGGACAGATTCGGCCCGCACCCCAACGCACATTTCCGAACCCAACGCCCGGCCCGGCGCATTGCAGCGCAGGATCAGCCCCTCGGCGATGCGCAGATCCGTGACGGCATTGTTCCGCGCCACCACACTGCCGCTCATCCGATTGGACGAGCCGAGAAACCCAAACACGAAGGACGACGCCGGTTGCCGGTAGACTTCCTTGGCGGATCCGATCTGCCCGATCTGTCCGCCGTCCATCACCGCGATCCGGTCGGACAGCGAGAACGCCTCGCGCTGGTCGTGGGTCACCAGGATGGTGGTGATGCCCAGCCGGCGCAGCAACAGCGAAAGTTCGATCTGCATCTCCTCGCGCAGATTGCGATCGAGCGCGCTGAAGGCCTCGTCGAGCAGCAGGATCTCGGGCTTCACCGCCAATGCCCGCGCTACCGCCACACGCTGGCGCTGCCCGCCGCTTAATTGCGACGGATAACGTTGCAGCAGCGCCTCAATCTTGAGAAGTCCGGCCATTTCGGCCGCAAGACCTTCAATCGAAGCACCCTGCACCTTAGGTCCGTACAGGATGTTCTCCTGCACCGTCATGTGCGGAAACAGCGCATAATGCTGGAACACCATGCCGGTCCGACGCTGGTGGGGCGGGACCACCGTGATATCCCGTCCGCCCAACTGGATCGTGCCGGAATCCGGCAGCTCAAAGCCTGCGATCAGATTGAGCAGCGTGGTTTTGCCGCAGCCGCTCGCACCGAGCAGCGAGATGATCTCCCCCTGCCGAACTTCGAGCGAGCACGATTTGACGGCGTGAACGTCGTTGAACGACTTCGACACGCCATCGATTTTCAACGCATTGGCGGCTGGTGCATGCATCCGAAATCAGGCCTGAATCGTACGCGTCCAGCGATTCTGCCAGTCGCGGAAATTGGTCGCGACATAGTCTTCGTCGGTGGCCCAGATCAGCTTGGTGTCCAGCAGCATCAGCGGCTGCAGTTCGGCCGGAACACCGATCCCGTTGCGCATCGGCGTCGCCAGCAACTGGCTCGCCAGTCCGGACTGAGCTTCCTCACCGAGAACGAATTCGATGTATTTTTTCGCGCCAGCCACGTTGGTGGCGTTGACCGGGATCGAGAGATCGAAAGGCAGCGACGGTCCGCCCTCCTTTGGCATCGAACGGCCCACGGTCGGGCTATTGCGCATGGTGTTGCCGATACGGATGCTCAGTTGCGGCGCGACCGCGATGTCGCCGCGTTCGACGAGCTGCGAGGCCTGGATCGGATCGTTATAGAACGTACGCACATGCGGCTTCAGTTCGGCAATGCGCTTGAAAGCTTCGTCGATGCTGGCGTCATCGACCTTGCCGTTGCCAAGCGTATGCGCGACGCAGATCAGAAAGTAGGCCGACAGGGTGACCGACGCCGATGGCAGGACAATCTTGCCGCGCAACTCCGGGCGCCAAAAGTCCATCCAGGACGTCAGCGGCTGCGACACTTGGCGCTTGTCGAACATGATGCCGAGCGTGTCGAGCACGAAGCCCACACCGAAGCCGCCGGGTCCGTGCGTAGTCGGAATGGCCTGCGCCATCGCCGGAAAATCGCTGCGCGACAGCGGCATCACAAGACCCGCGCGACCGGCGCGGTAGGTCGTGGCGCGCGACATCATCACGACGTCAAAGGGAGGATTGGCCTTCTGGCTCTGGATCTTCGCCAGCGCCGAAGCCGTTGTTTCGACCTCGTATTCAACGCGGCCGAGCCCGGCTTTGGCGAATGGATCGGCGGCAACCTGCTGCAATACCTGATATGGGCCACCGAAGTGGGTGACCTTGATGACCGCGCCTTGTGCGCTCGCCGGGCGGGTCGCAAAAGGGTTTACACTCGCCGCCAACGATGCCGTGGCCGCCGCCAGTCCGGTCAATGCCGTTCGACGTGTGATTGGTCGTGCCATCGCGATCCCCTTATTCTACATGTCGCAACGACGATCATTGCAACACTAGGTTCGAACTAGCGGCAGGCAGACTGGTATACCAGATTGAATATCACAAGGTCAGAAAAGAGGCAACATGACCATCGTTTTGCTCAAGAACGCACCATGGATTTACACCAGCAATCCGGCCGATCCGCTGATCAAAAATGGCCATGTGGTTGTCCAGTCCGGCCGCATCGCGCAGATCGGGCGTGGCGATGCGCCCGTGATTGCCGGCGCCGACGAGATCGACTGCTCCGGCTGCATTGTGCTTCCCGGGTTCATCAATCTTCATCATCATTTTTTTCAGGCGCTGACGCGCGCGCTGCCTGGCGCGCATCGGGCGGCGTCCAGCGAATGGCTGGTTCGGCATTATCCGGTGTGGAGTGAAATCAACGCCGACGATCTGGCCGCAGCGGTGCGCAATGCGGCGGCGGAACTCGTACTGTCCGGGGCAACGACCAGCGCCGACCATGCATTTATTCTGGGCGGCGCCGGCAGCCAACTTCCGGAGGCCGAGGTCACGGCCGCAGCCGAGATCGGGCTAAGGCTGCATCTGGTGAGAGCGTGCCTGCCGAACATTGGGGGCGATGTCGAGGTTCGTCTGCGAAAACTTATGGGCGAACGCCTGGACGCGCTCATCACCCCGGAATCCGGACTGGTCGCGCAATGTCGCGCCGACGTCGAACGCTGGCACGACGCGTCTCATGGTTCCATGCTGCGGATGGCGCTCGGCCCATCCAACCTGCCTTACACGAAGCCGCAATTGCTTAGCGACTTCGCTAAAATCGCCGACGAGACGGGCTGCGGGCTGCATGCGCATTACCATCCACGCCAAGCCGAGCGCGCGCAGTGCCGGACCCTGCTCGGATGCGAACCAATCGACTTTCTAGAGCGCTCCGGATGGCTGCGCCCCGGCGCGTGGTTTGCGCATTGCACCGAACTCGACGACGGCGAGATAGAGCGCTTCGCCGCGACCGCGACCGGTGTGGCACACTGCCCGCGCACGGTATTACGTCTGGGCTACCACGTGCCGCGCATTGCGCGGATGCGCGCCAGCGGCACGCCGGTGGGCGTGGGCGTCGACGGCGCGGCCAGCAACGATGGCGGCGCATTCATATCCGATCTCCGCTTGGCCCTGCTGCTTCACCGATGCCGCGAACAGCACCCGCTTGAGGGCGAACAGACGTGGTTGACCCCGGAGGACGCTTTGCGCATGGCGACGAGCGACGCTGCCGCCATTCTGGGCCGCGATGACATTGGCAGCCTGCGTGTCGGCATGTGCGCCGACCTCACGGCCTTCAATCTGAGCGGAGTCGAATACGCGGGCTCCCTCAATGACCCGCTGGGTGGCTTTCTCCTGGCCGGCGTCAGCGCCCGCGCGGCGACGACGATCATCAATGGCCGGGTGGTCGTACGCGACGGAACCCTTGCCACAGCGAACGAACAAGCGCTGGCACGTGCCACGAACGCCGCCAGCATGGCTCTGCTGGCACGAACAGCAGTACACCTCGATCAATCCAGCTGAAGTTGGCGCGGCCACAGCGCATGGCCGAACGGTGCTGGCCGGTGGCCTCAAAAGGTCCATTTTGCGTCGCGGCTGAGTGGCACACCGCTTGCAGACTATTCGGGCACTCATTCCGGCACATCAGCGCCGGTACGCCATTCCCGAACGGAGAACATGATGGATTTCAGTCCCACACGGCGTCGCCTGTTGAAGACCGGCGCATCCGCCGCCGCGGCTACCAGCTTCGCGTCGTCGTCCTGGATGGGCCTCGGCGCCGCTTTCGCGCAGCAGGCGAAGCCAGTGTCGTTTCAACTGTCCTGGATCAAGAGCATTCAATACGGCGGCTTCTTCGTCAGCGTCGAACAGGGCAGCTACAAGAAGTTCGGTGTTGAACCGACCTTCGTCTCGGGCGGCCCCAACGTCGACCCTATCGCCAATGTGGCGAGCGGACAGTCGCAGCTTGGCGACCGCCCCATCGGCCCGCTGATCGTCGCGAAGGAGAAGGGCATTCCGATCAAGGTGATCGGCACCGTATTCCAGAAGAGCCCTTACAGCATCATGAGCTTGGCGAAATCGCCGATCAAGTCGCTACAGGACATGAAGGGCAAGACGATCGCAGTCGGTGTTGGCGGGCGACCACTCTTTCTCAACTTGCTGCTGGACGCAGGACTGAAGCCCGGCGACGTCACTATCGTGCCGTCAGCGCCTGACCCCACCGCACTGGTCAGCGGCCAGGTCGACGGCTACTGCGGGTACTCGACCAACCAGGGCGTGATGCTGCAGTCGCGCGGCGTCGAGATCTACTCGCTGAACGCCCAGGACCTGGGCCTGCCCGAAACGACCGGTACGCTCTACGGGCGCGAAGATTTCCTGAAGGCGAACAAGGATCTGGTCGTGAGCTTTCTCAAGGCTTCGATCGAGGGACTCGGGTGGTCGCTGAAGAATCCGGAACCGACGGCCAAGCTCATGGTCGAGAAATACGGTGCACCTGGGCTCGACTATCAGGCTCAGCTCAGGGAGATCAATGAAAGCAAGCCATACATAGAGTTCGGCCCCGGGACGGCGAAAGGCCTGCTCGCGCTCGACCTTTCCTTGTTCGACAAGATCATCGATGTCTACCGCAAGGTCGGAATCGTGAAGTCCGACATGAAGGCGGCCGATCTCTGCGATCCGACCTACATCGACGCGGCTCTCTCGGCGTGACGACCTGAGCGGTCATCTTCCGAAGCCGACAAAGCGCCGACCTTCGATCTCGATGAACTGCGAAGTTCATCGAGATCCGGTTGGAATACCGGAGCGGCGCCCCGGTTCTTAATCCTGACCGCCTGCGAAAATTTGAGCGCTTTTGCGCCGCCGGAGGCGAGCAAACATCGACATGGCGACCATGACTGCGGCGACCGCGAGAAGCGAGCCGCTGATCGGCCTCGTTAGGAAGATCATCCAGCTTCCGTCCGACATGGCCAGCGACTGATTGAACGACGTATCCAGAAGGCGGCCAAGAACAAGCCCAAGGACAAGTGGAACGGCCGGGAAATCGAACGCCTTCGCGATGCAGCCCACGACACCGAAGATGATGGCAACGATCACCGCGCTGAACTGCTGATTCTGAGCGAACACGCCGGCAAACGAAATCACCAGAAATATCGGGCCGAGAACCTCCGCCCGGACGAGCGTGACGAGCGAAAGGGCGCGCGCGCACATCACGCTGACGATCAAGAACATGACCGCGCCAAAGATCAGGCCGACCAGAAATCCGTAAATCAGGCTCGGTTGGCTCGTGAAAAGCATCGGGCCCGGCCGAATGCCGTGAACAGTCAGAGCGACGAGAAGCAGCGCCGATGTTGCGCCGCCCGGAACTCCGAGAGTTAACGCCGGCGCAAGGCCCGCGCAAATGGCGGAGTTATTCGAAGCCTCAGGCGCAATGACCCCTTCCGGCGCGCCTTTTCCAAAGCGGCTCGGGTCTTTGCTAAATCGCTTTTCAATCTCGTAGGAAAGGAAACTTGCCGCCACCGCCCCGACGCCCGGCACGACGCCGACTCCGATGCCGACAAACGTCGAGCGAATGAGCGCCACAGGATAACGGAACGTCTCGACGATACCTTGCCATACGGATCCTTCGATGCGCCCCAAGCGGGAAATCGTTCCACGCTCCTTCATCCAGTCCATGATTTCCGTAATCGCAAAGATTCCGGTCATGACGGGCACGAGATTAATCCCGTCCTGAAGCTCGAGCAGCCCGAACGTGAACCGTGGCTCGCCGATAACCGAGTCCACGCCGATCGACGAAAGCCACAGGCCAAAGGCCGCCATCATCAAACCCTTGGTCGCCGAATTGGCGGAAAGGCCAGCGACCAGCGAAATACCAACTGCCGCGAGAGCAAAATATTCCGGCGGACCAAACGCAAGCGCCACCGTGACCAGAGGCTGCGCGATCGCGATCACGACCAGAACTCCGATGACGGCCGCAAAGAACGACGCCCCGATCGAGAGACCGATGGCAACGGTTGCCCGCCCCTGCTTCGCCATCGGGTGACCATCGAAACACGTCGCCGCGGAGCTCGTCTCGCCGGGAACGTTGAGGAGAATCGACGTAAAGGCGCCGCTGCAATTGGCCGCGACCGAGATGGAAGCAAGAGCAAGCAGCGCGGATAGCGGCTGCATCGAGAAGGTGAACGGAATCAGGAGCGCCATGGCGGTGATCGGCCCCAGCCCGGGCACGACACCGACAACGAGACCTGCCAGCGTCGCCAGGAACATAACAAAAAGATGCTCCCATGCGAGCACCGCATGAAGTCCGAGAAGAAGGTTATCAAGCACGATGAACTCCCGCCAAAACCAATACTGGCTCAGAAACGACGACGATGCCTATGGATCGAGCGATGGAATCAAAGGCGCGGAACAGCCAGCCTCTGACGAGGCTCATCGCTGCACCATGATTTCGTACAGAAAGGATCCCGGCATTTTGATATCGAAACACAGGTCGAAGACAACGTAGATGATCAAAAGGGTTCCCCCTGTGATCGAGAAACTAAACAGCGGCCGACGCTCTCCCAGCAGGTAAAGCAATCCGGGGATTCCAACCGCCGACGCCGCCCAAAACCCGAAGACGAAGACCATCAACCCGTACAGCGGCGGCCCGCCATAGCTGACGAAAAAATCCGTCCAGGTTCCTTTGTCGGATGAACCGGCCCGTTGGGCGTCCGGTTTGGCGGTGAGCACCGTGTAGCAAGACTCCGCCAACGCAATTGCGGCACTCATTCCTCCGAGGACCGCGACCAATCGCGGAAAAAACGCGGCCTCCTGCCCGAGGCTTCCGGCTCCCAGGTAAATGGCGAGAAAACCGACCACCGCCACGGCGGAAATGATCGCCGAGCCGAGAGCGGACCTGTATTGCTCCACTGAAATAGTCATGGTCGGTTTTTCCGTCACGTCATTAACTCACTTTTTGAGCTCTTCCTTGTATTCAACAACGAGCCCCTCCTGATCCTTGTGCAGCTGCTTGATCTGGTCAGGCTTGATCAAGGTGAGGTAGTCGCCGGAAGCTTCCATCTTGGCGACGATGTCACGGTCCTTCAGCGCACTTTCAAACGCCTTGGTTAGAACGGCCAGGCGGTCGGCAGGAACTCCAGGCGTTGTGTTCGCGAAGTACAATTGCTCGACGACCGGGACGTCGAATCCCTGCTCGCGGATCGTCGGCACATCCGCCAACGCCTGTTCGCGCTTGGAGCCCGTCATACCCAGAAAATGCAAGGACTGGCTCTGGCGGCTTCCCGACCCGGCGCCGGCGCCGCCGACATCAATGTGGCCGCCCAGAATGGCCGTGTACATTGGGGACGACCCGTCGAAGTGAACGATGCCAAAGTTAAGTCCCAGCTTTGCCCGCATCGCCACCACGTGCAAATGCTGGGCGCCGCCACGGCCGATCGTTCCGACGGTGACCCGTCGCTTCTTCGTCTCGTTGACGAAATCCTGGAACGTCCGGATCGGCGAGTCTTTTTTCACGCAGTAGTGAAAGCCGTTCAATATCCAGCCAAAAATAGGCTCAAAATTGTTGACCTTGTAAGGCACGTTGTACAGATGCTGGTCGACGACCCCGCCGGGCGCCACATCCGTCATCACCGTGTAGCCATCCGGCTTGGCATTGAACAGTTTGGTGCGCGCAATGCGCCCTCCTCCACCCTGCGCATATTCAAGGTGAACTTTGAACCCGGCCTTGTCGATGCCCGGCTGAATGATACGCGTCGACATATCCACGGAGCCGCCCGGCGCCTGATAGATCAGCCACGTGAGATCCTGCGACGGATAGCTTTGGGTGAATGCCGGCCTCGACGTAGCCATGAGCGCCATCGAGCCGCCAATGAAGTGTCGTCGATTGAACTTTACCATGTCGTTCTCCTACAGCCGGTGCGCGGGTATGAGCGGCTAGAGCGTTTTCAAGCAAAGTGGAATCCACTTTGCTTGAAGAAAACGCGTCTTTCTAAATATTTAGAGCGCGTTCGGACGCAAAACCGGTATCCACTTTTGCTGAACGCGCTCTAACGATTGCAAGTGTCATGCCTCCCGCTCACGGCAGCACCTTGTTGCCAAATCTTTTTTCAAGGGCGCGCCCGAAGCGATACTTCAACTCCGGGCCATCAAACGGCGGGCTCTCATAGTGACGCGTCGGGCGATCGAGTTCGAGAACCACCGTTGTCGGTCCGACGCCCTTGAACGCCTCGTCGAATCCAGCTTCGAGTTCCTTCGTCGAAGTAAAACGAAACACGTTCGGGATGCCGGCCGCGCGGGCCATGCCGGAAAAATCGATGCTGCGGCCGTTTGGCAGATCGACCGAATCGGTGGCGCCATAGCACCGATTGGCGACGATGATCGAGACCATGTTCGGCAAAGCGAGATCGCGCTCGACGAACAACAGGCCCGTATTCATCACGAACGCTCCATCCCCCAGAAACGCCCACACGCGCGCATCGGGATATCCCATGGCGACACCAGCCGCGAACATGGTCGACAGGCTCATCGAGGCTTCGAGATAAAACGTCTTCTCGGTGTCGTGCGTGGTTTCCCACCAGACCTCTGAAGAGTTTCCCGCAGACGTGACGACGAGTTCATCGGACCAGCGCGAAACGAGAACGGAAAAGCAGTCTTCGATCGGCATGGACATCAGGCAACTCCCTTCAGGAGGTTGCGACCCAGCGCCACCACGTAGGGGCGCCCTATGACCGAAGCGTGCCGATAAGCGACCCCGATTTTATGCAGATCTTCAAAGCGCTCGATGTAAATCGCCGGCATATTGATGGCGTCGATGACCGAGCGCAGATAGAGGCCGTTCGACACGTGATAGCGGGCCGCGTCCCCGGGCGCTCCCCGCTCCGTGATCAAGAACAGCATCGGAATCTGATAGGTATAGCTGATCTTCGTGATGGCGTAGATGCACGTCAGAAAACCGGAAGCCCCCATTAGCGCCACACCTGGACTGCCGGTGAAGAATGCACCGGAGCAAAGCCCGACCGCAGCTTCCTCGCGGTTGACGGCGACATGCCGGAATCGGCTGTCGCTGTCGAAATGCCGGATCATCGGAGCGATCCAGTTATCCGGCAGGCTCGCGACCAGTTTGGCCTTCTCGCCGTGCAGCACATCGGCGACGGTGCGAGCGACGTCGTTCGGGCTTCGTTGTGGAGAAGCTTCGTTCATTTCATTGCCTTTGAATGCCGGTTGGCGGGTTATCGAGCCGCTTCGTGGATAACTTGATCTTGGCGTCCTGCAGCGCATTCCATACGCGCATCGACGTCGCAGGAAGATCGATGTGCTCGACCCCAATGTCCGAAAGCGCATCGACAATGGCGTTGATGACCGCGGGAGGCGCCGCCACCGTTCCGGCCTCTCCGGCCGCCTTGGCGCCAAGCGGATTGCTGGCGCAGGGTGGACCGACCAGGCTGATGTCCATCTTTGTCAAAGAGTCCGCGCGCGGGATCGCGTAGTCCTGGAATGTCGCCGCGAGGGCCTGTCCGTTATCGGCGTCATACCGCGCCGCTTCCATAATGGCCGCGCCGATGCCTTGCGCGATACCGCCGTGCAACTGACCTTCGACCACGGCCGGATTGATGGCGACGCCGGCGTCGTGAACGGCCATATAGCTCAGGATGTCGACCTCGCCGGTATCCACGTCGACCTCGACCTCTGCCACGTGGCATCCGCCGGGAAAGGTGAACCGATCGGGCTGGAAGCTGTCACTCACGTGCAGCCGCTCGTCCGGCAGGGACCGCGCGATCGACGCGAGATCGATGCCGCTTCCGAGATGACCACGAACCTCGAAGCGGCCGTTGGCGTAATCGAGCTGGTCTGGTTTGCACTGCAGAAGCCTGGCCGCGATCGCGCGCGCCTCGGCGAGAAAGCGTGCCGCCGCCTTGTGGATCGCCGAGCCGCCTGTCGTGATCGACCGCGAAGCTCCGGTTCCGTTGCCGCGCACGATCCGGGCCGTATCGCCTTGAACGATTGTGATGGTCTCGGGATCGAGACCGAGCGCATCTGAGGCGATCTGGGCGTATACCGTCTCATGACTCTGGCCGCTCGACTTGGTGCCGATCCGCACCTCAAGCACGCCGGCGCCATCAGCAACGATTTCGGCCGCCTCGTCGAACGCCATACCGTAGCCCTCAATCGTGAAGGCCATGCCGATGCCACGCCGGCAATTGGTGCCTTTGCTGGGGCTGCGGGAGCGCGCCTCCGACCACCGCGATCGTTCGAGCGCGGCATCGAGCACGGCAGGAAAGTCAACGCTGTGAATCACGGCGCCAGTAGGCGCATGCCACGGCAAGTCTTCAGGTTGAATCAAGTTGCGTCGCCTGATGTCCGCCGGGTCGAGGCCGAGCCGCCGAGCCGCCATGTCGACCAGACGCTCGACAACGAATGCCGTCTCAGGCACGCCGGCACCACGATAGGGACACGTCGGCACGGTGTTGGTCTTGACCGCATCCACGCGCGCAGCGATGGCCTCGATCTTATAAGGCCCGGTCAGAACCTTAAGGCCACTGATCGAGGGCACGACACCGCGCGGCGCGAGATAGGCGCCGAGATTGACGATCGAGCGGTAGTCGATCGCGAGAAGCCTGCCCGAGGCGTCGACGGCGAGCTTTGCCGAGATCAGGTGATCGCGGCTTTGCATGTCGGACAAAAACGATTCGTTGCGCGTGCAGATCCACCGGACGGGCCGCCCGATTCGTTTCGATGCCCAAAGCACCAGCGCCATTTCGGCATGGGCGACATTCTTGGCTCCGAAGCCGCCGCCTATGTCGGGCGCAATGACGCGGATCGACTGCGGTGGCACGCCCAAGACATGCTTGGCGATGGTGTCGCGAACCGGGTGGGGCTTTCCGGCCGCGGCAACAACCGTCCACTGATCGCGCCCGGTGTCGAACTGGGCGATGTATCCTCTGGTTTCCAACGGAGCCGCGATGAGGCGCGGAATATGCGTCTCGATCTCCACGACGAGCGCCGCCTCTTGCATGAGGCGGTCTGTCCGCGATTGATCGCCAAGCTTATAGGTGAACACCGGGCTCTCGCCCTTCGCGCGCATTCGCGAAAGAAGCACCTCGGAGACTTCAACGACAGGGTCCTCGTCGTCGATCTCCACCACGACCTGCTCGGCGCCATTCATGGCGCTCTCGAGCGTCTCGGCGACGATCAACGCGATCGGCTCTCCGACATAACGAACCTTGTCGGAGGCCAGGATCGGTTGCGGCTCCGAGACCATCGGATCGCCCGGGTATCTCGCGACGCTTTCGAATCCCGGGGGACAGACCTCCCACGGAATGCCGCCCAGACGATCTTGTGCCGCATCGGCTGCCGTCAGGACGAGAACGACACCCTCTGTATTCCGCGCGCCCGAGATGTCGACGTTGCGCAGCTTTCCACAGGCGACCTGGGCGCGCAGCACCACCGCATGCAGCATGCCGTTTTCATGGAAGTCCGCGGTGAAGCGCCCCTGTCCGGTGACGAGGCGCTCGTCTTCCAGCCGCGTCAAACGCTGGCCGACCCATGGCGCGGCGCGATCCGGCGAAGGCTCGGCAAATGGGCGCTCACGACCGCTTCGTCGGTCGGCTGTTTCGGCGGCCGCGGAGAGGCAAAAATTCGCGTTCACAGGCTGTTCCCGCCGGTTTGAACGCGCGCCGGCCGGCGGCCCTTAGCCTTGGTACGGCCCGCCTTCGGCGACACGGCCGCGTCCTGTTTGACGGTCGACTCGTGGCCATCGGCCTTGAGTTCCGGTGCCTCCAACAGGATCTGTCCGATGCGCGCCAGAAGCCGCTCGGCGCTGAAACCGATATGCTGGTGGAGCAGTTCACCGGCCTTGTCAGCGTCGCGCGCCAGTGCCGCATCGAGCAGCTTCTTGTGGTCGCCAAGTTCGTCATCCGACCAATGGCCCACCTCGATCGCAAGGCGGCGATACCGTTCGGCGTGATCGAACACCATCGACCAGAGCTGCAACAGCCATCTGCTGGGGCAACCCGACATCAACGCGTTGTGAAAATTGCTGTGCCGCTCTTCCCACAACGCGCGCTCAGCCGCCGTGGCAGGCTTGCGCTGCGATACCTTCGAGAAGCCATGGAAGGCCGCAACGATCGCCTCCTCCCAATCGTCGCCGCCGTGGCGCACGGCCTCCTGAAAGCCCCTGACCTCCAGAAACCGGCGCGTCTCCACAATGTCGCGGAGGTCGGCAAGGGACGCCGGCGCGACCCGGTAACCCTTCTGGCCGATCTGCACGACGAGCCCGGCCTCGGTCAGTCGCGACAAAGCCTCGCGAAGGGGCGCCACGCCCACATCGTAGATCCGTTTCATGTTCTCGAAGCGCAGCCGCTCGCCCGGCTTGAAGCGGTTAGCCTTCAAGTCGTCGCGTAGCTGGCAGAAGACTTCGATCCCGAGTGTGGTGCTCGTATCGGTCTTCGCTAGGTTTGAGGTCTTCTTCATGGACGTGACTATTGTCCGCGTCCGCCGTCCCCCGCAAGAAAAATTTCGACTTTTTTCACTTTGCAGTATATTTGAGCGAATAGCCTACATTTTTGGCAACGCAGAAAATCAAACTTCCGATACACCCAATAGCCGAGTGGCACATAACCAAATTTGCTGCAGTGCAAC
>JAQGJU010000039.1 GCA_028290465.1 Xanthobacteraceae bacterium
GCGAGGCGCGTGCGGATATTTTCGGCGATCACCTTCGAGGCGCGGTTCTCGGCATCGCGCAATCCGCGAGCCCGCGCGAAGCGTTGCTCCTGGCCGGGGATGTCGTACGACACCCGCGCGAACGTCCGGCTGGTCATCACGACCTTGTTGGTGCCGATTTCCGTCAGCGTATAGAAGGCATCGATGCCGTAATTCTGCACGTCCGGCCGGGCGGTATTCACATCGACGATGACCGACATGTTGGTGCTGGCCAGGGTGATCTTGAGGCGATGGGTCGGCGGCGGCGGCGCGTTGCCACCGGTCAGTTCGAACAGCAGGCCGTTGCGGACCTCGACCGCAAGGCGCGACAGCGAGGTGCCGTTCGGCGCGCTGATCTGGGCCACATCGACCGCGCCCAAGTTCTGACGAATGCCGGGGCCGCCGGTAGCGCTGCGGTCGCCGTAGAGCGGCTGGAAGCAGCCGGCCAACAGCAGCGACATCGCCAGGGCGGCGAACGGACCTGTGAAGCGACGGAACGTCAAACGGCGAAGCGCCGGAATTTGGTTATGCGACGACATTCACGATCCTCTGCGGGACGACGATGACCTTTTTGGGCCGCTTGCCGTCGAGCGCCCTTTTTACCGCATCCAGTTCGAGAACGGCAGCCTCAATCGCGCTATTTTCCGCATCCCGGGGCACCGTAATATCGGCGCGTTTTTTGCCGTTGATCTGCACCGGTAGGGTGATGCTGTCCTCGATCAGCAGGTCGGGTTCGACCGTCGGCCACGCCTCGGAGGCCACCAGGGTCTTATGGCCGAGCGCGGCCCAGCATTCCTCAGCCAGATGCGGCATCATCGGATGGAACAGCCGGACCAGGATTTCGGCGGCCTCGCGCACCGCCCAGAAATAATCCGCCGCCGGCGGGGTTTCCTGGCCGCCCAATGATCCCTGGAACGCATTGGCGAATTCGTAGATATGGGCGACGCAGCGGTTGAACCGCAGCTTGTCGACATCGTCGGTGACCCGCGACAACGCCAAATGGGCGGCCTTGCGCAACGTCAGCGCGGCCTCGCCGAACGAATCCGGGCGCGGCGCGCCGGCCGGAGCCGCGACTTCGCCGGCCTCGTTGACCAGCCGCCACAGCCGCTGCACGAAGCGCCAGGCGCCCTGCACGCCTTCCTCGGTCCAGATCACGTCGCGCTCGGGCGGCGAATCCGACAGCACGAACCAGCGCGCGGTGTCGGCACCATAGCTGCCGATGATGTCGTCCGGATCGACGGTGTTGCGCTTCGACTTCGACATCTTCTCGATCGGGCCGATCTCGATCGGCTCGCCGGTCGCCGTCAATGTCGCGCGGCGCTGACCCTCGGCGCCCGCGAGGTCGATCTCGGCCGGGGTGACGAAGGTGCCGTCGGCCTTTTTGTAGGTTTCGTGCACCACCATGCCCTGGGTGAACAGGCCGGCGAACGGCTCCTTCAGGCCGACATGGCCGGTCGCCTGCATGGCCCGGGTGAAGAACCGGCTGTACAGCAGATGCAAAATCGCGTGCTCGATGCCGCCGATATACTGGTCGACCGGCAGCCAATGGTCGGCGGACTTGCGGGTCGTCGGCGCGCTCTCGTTCCACGGATCGGTGAAGCGGACGAAGTACCAGGACGAATCCACGAAGGTGTCCATGGTGTCGGTTTCACGGCGCGCCGGCTTGCCGCATTGCGGACAGGCGACGTGCTTCCAGGTGGCGTGGCGATCCAGCGGATTGCCGGGCTTGTCGAAGGTGACATCGTCCGGCAGCGTCACCGGCAGGTCGGTGGCCGGCACCGGCAGCACGCCACAGTCGTCGCAGTGGATCACCGGGATCGGGCAGCCCCAATAGCGCTGCCGCGAGATGCCCCAGTCGCGCAGGCGGAAATTGACCTGGCGCTGCGCCACCGGACGGTTGCCGCGCGTTTGCGTCTCCAACCGGCGGGCGACTTCTTCCTTGGCGGCAACGATCGTCATGCCGTCCAGGAAGCGCGAATGGATCATCTTGCCGTCACCGTCGTACGCGGTGTCCGTGATCACGAAGCTCGCCGGATCGGTGCCGTCCGGGCAGACCACCGGAATATTGCCGAGGCCGTATTTGTTGACGAAGTCGAGATCCCGCTGGTCATGCGCCGGGCAGCCGAAGATCGCGCCGGTGCCGTATTCCATCAGCACGAAATTGGCGACGTAGACCGGCAGCTTCCATTCCGGGTCAAACGGATGCAGCGCCTTGATGCCGGTGTCGAAGCCGAGCTTCTCGGCCTTGTCGATGATTTCCTGAGCGGTGCCCTGGTGTTTGCACTCGTCGATGAAGGCTTTGAGCGCCGGATTTTTCTCAGCGGCCGCGGTGGCCAGCGGATGATCCGGCGAAATCGCCATGAACCGCGCGCCGAATAATGTGTCAGGCCGCGTGGTGAAAATCTCGACTTCGTCCTCGCCGGCCGGCGTGGTGTCGGGGTCCAACGCGAAACGGATCAGCAGGCCTTCGGAGCGGCCGATCCAGTTTTTCTGCATCAGCCGGACTTTTTCCGGCCAGCGGTCGAGCGTGTCGATCGAGTCGAGCAGATCCTGCGAATATTTGCTGATCTTGAAGAACCACTGGGTCAGCTCGCGCTGCTCGACCAGTGCGCCGGAGCGCCAGCCGCGCCCGTCGATCACCTGCTCGTTGGCCAGCACGGTGTTGTCGACCGGATCCCAATTGACCTTAGACTGTTTGCGCTCGACCAGGCCGGCGGCCAAAAAGTCGAGGAACATCTTCTGCTGGTGCTTGTAATAAGACGGATCGCAGGTCGCGATCTCGCGCGCCCAGTCCAGCGACAGGCCCATCGATTTGAGCTGCGCCTTCATGGCCGCGATGTTGGCGTAGGTCCAGGTCTTGGGATGGGTCTTGAGCGCCAGCGCCGCGTTTTCGGCCGGCATACCGAAGGCGTCCCAGCCCATCGGATGCAGCACGGCAAAACCCATCGCGCGCTTGGCGCGGGCCACCACGTCGCCCATCGTGTAATTGCGCACGTGCCCCATATGGATGCGTCCCGACGGGTACGGGAACATCTCCAGCACGTAGTATTTCGGCCGCGGATCGTCGTTGGCGGTGGCGTAGATGCCTTGCTGGTCCCAGACCTGCTGCCACCGGGCCTCGGAATCGCGGGCGTTATAGCGCTCGGTCGTCATGGATTCGGCAGTCTTTCCGGGTCTTTGCGGGCGCCGGACTAGGCCATGAAAGCGGGCAGGGGGTCAACGGCTTGCTGAGCCGTGAGCGGCTCCACGAATCCGCGTTCCAAACAGGAACTGGCTACCCGGCCGCCGCCTCCGGCGTTGTCCCGGTCGCCGCATGGGCCACCACCGCGTTGCGGCCGCGCCGCTTGGCCGCGTACAGGCCGGCGTCGGCGGCCTCGATCAGCCGCGCGGCCTGTTCGACCGGATGCGCCATCATGGCGGCGACGCCGATGCTGACCGTGACCTGAAGTTCCGGCGCGTCCGCATGGGCGATCGCCATCCGGTTGACGGCCTCGCGCAGACGTTCGGCAACCTCGATGGCGCGTTCGAGATCGGCACCCGGCAGCAGCAGCGCGAATTCCTCGCCGCCATAGCGTGCGGCGAGATCGGTGCCGCTGCCGGCGATCTCGGCCAGCACGGTGCCGATGCGGCGCAGCGTTTCGTCGCCCTCGACATGGCCGTAATGGTCGTTGAACAGCTTGAAATGGTCGACGTCGATCATCAGCAGCGCGATCGGCTGGCGCACCTTGGCGGCGCGCTGCCATTCGGCCGAAAGCCGGGCGTCGAGCGCGCGCCGGTTGGCGAGGCCGGACAGCGAATCGAGCGAGGCCAGCGCGGCCAGATGCTCGTTGGCGGAGCGCAATTCCTGCTCGCGCGCCGCCAGCTTGCGGGCCATTTCGTTGAGCGCATTGGCCAGCGGCGCGAACTCGGTGGCCCAGGCCTCCTGCGGCGCCCGCACGTCGAGGTCGCCACGGCCGAAGCGCTGCGCCATCCGGGCCAACCCGCGGATCGGCTGCACGATCAGCCGTTCGCCGCCGAACCATGCGACCAGCAGAACGAGCACGCCGAACAGCGCGAGCTGCGCATACGCGATCCCGATCTCACGCTCGACCCGCGCCAGCACCCGGCTTTCCTCGAGGCCGACCGCGAGCCGCGCATCGGTCCACGGAATGCGCACAAAGGCATAGATGCGGCGCACGTCGTCCAAGCCCGGCAGCGTGACGGTGGCCTCGTCGCGCGCCAGCATGGCGCGCACCAGCGGATGGTCGGCATAGGACTTGCCGGCCGCGACCGGCCGCACCGGCTGCTCGGCTAGCAGATTGCCCTTGCTGTCGACCACGAAAACCGACGGCCCGAGATTCTTGGCGATATTAGTCGCCAGCCGGCTGATCCAGTCGAGATCGACCGACGCGATCACCACCGATTTGCCGTCCTTGCCCGGATAGGCCGCGAGGATGGCCGGTGTCTGCCGCACCCGGTCCACCACATAATTGCTGAGAACGAATTGCCGCCCGTGCAGCGCTTCCTGGAAATACGCGCGGTCGGAGATATCGAGGCCGACCGCAGTGGGCGTGTTGGAACAGAGCACCCGTCCATTGGCGCCGACCACCGACACGCCGTTCAACCACGGGATGTCGGACGCGAAGCCGGCCATGCTGTTGTTGCAATCGTCGGCGCTGGCCACTCCAGCCGGATCGGCGCGCGAGATGACCTGCAACAAAGCGCGGACGGTCGTAATGGTCTCGAGTTGGGCTTCGGCGCCACGCCGCGCGATAGCGGCGGCTTCGGTGTGGGCCAGTTCGATTCGCTCGGTGCGGCTGGCTTCCAGCAGGCGCACGCGGTCCAGCATCAACGGCACCACCGCGAGCAGCGCCAGCAAGATCAGCCGGCCGCGGATGCTCAGAATCGGTTTGCGTTGGCGCGCAGCTTTGCGAGCGGCTATGTGGTCGAGCGACATGAAAGTCCCATCCCCAGTGGTCGAAATGTACCGCACAGGGATGAAAGCGGCTTTGGCCGAAAGGTTAAAATTTGAAATGTCGGTTCCGAACATTCCACAGATGCAGCAATGACTTACAATTCAGAGCCCGCCGGAAGACTGAAATCCGTTCAGGCCGAGGTTAACGCCGCCTGCGTGGCGGCGGGCCGCGACCCCGCAACCGTCACCCTGGTGGCGGTGTCGAAGACCTTTCCGCCCGAGGCGATCGAGCCCGTGCTGGCGGCCGGCCAGCGCGTGTTCGGCGAAAATCGCGTGCAGGAAGCCAAGCAGAAATGGCCGGATCTGTGCGCCCGGCATCCGGGGACCGAACTGCATTTGATCGGGCCGCTGCAATCCAACAAGGCGCGGGAAGCCGTCGCGCTGTTCGACGCCATTCACGCGGTCGACCGCCCCAGCCTGTGCGAGGCGCTGGCCAAGGAAATCGCCCGCCAGGAGCGCCGGCCGCTGCTGTTCGTCGAGGTCAATACCGGGGCCGAGCCGCAAAAGGCCGGCGTGCTGCCGGAAGACGTCGACGCGTTCGTGGCTTTGTGCCGTGAAACCTACGGACTGGAGGTCTCCGGCCTGATGTGCATCCCGCCGTTTGAGGAGGCGCCGGCGCCGCATTTCGCCCTGACGGCCAAGATCGCGGCCCGCAACGGCTTGAAGCTGCTGTCGATGGGCATGAGCGCGGATTTTGGCATCGCGATCGCGTTCGGGGCCACCCATGTGCGGGTCGGCAGCGCGATTTTTGGGAGCCGATGAGCGCGGCGTAGTTCGCTCCGAATGCTGCGCTATCCCTCCCACGCCATGGCGGGGGAGGGTGGCCGGTAGCAGGCAAGCTTGCGCAGCCTGCGCGAGCTTGCTGCGTGCCGGCCGGGTGGGGCATACTTCAAGAACCCCACCCCGCTCGCACGCAGGCTGCGTAAACTTGCCTGCGATGCTCGCGACCCGCCCCTTTCAGGGGAGGGATAAGCAGCGAACTACTGAATCTCAATTCTCGTTCTTGGCCCCAGCCGGCTCAATAACCGCCGCAGCGTCGCGCCTTGAAGCCCAACGCAGCCGGCGGTGGGCTTAAAGCCAGGCCGCGCGAGGTGGACGAATACCGCGCTGCCGTGCCGCGCAACACGCGGTCGGACGTTGTGGTCGATCTCGATGATCAGGTCGTAGAGGTGGTCTTCCCGCCGCAGCCGGTCGCCGGCCTGGCCCGGCGCCAGACGGAACGGCCGGTTATAGCGGCGGTCGGCCGGGTCCTCGCACCAAGCATCCGACGGCCCGATCCGGCGCAGCGGCAGCTCGGTCATTGGCCGAGGCCCGCGATCGGCCCGAAACCACAGCCGAATCAGCCTGAACGTGCCGCGCGGCGTGGCGCCGTCGCCCTCGCGTTTGTTGGCCTTGATGCCGCCGCGCCCGAGCGACACCGGCAGGGCCAATGGCCCAGCCAGCAGCACGCCCCGCGTGCGGTGCCCCGGTTTTGTCCGCACGCGAAGTATTTGAAACCGTCTCAAAGGCACGCGTATCTCACCGATGGCAGGGGAAACCCGTCGGCTGCCTGCCCGTAAATACCAACTCTTACTTGCTCTTTTACGCCCGAATGTTCTACTTCGCGCAACATAGAGTGCGTACAGCACGCGCGGGTACCGGTTTTTGTCGTTCGCGGACCGGAATCCACGTCGCTTGAGCACGCGTTGCGCACGACCCGAGGTGGCTTGAACGGATGCCCAATACCAGGACAATCCTGATCGTCGATGACGACGACGAGCTGCGCGAGGCGCTGATCGAGCAGCTGGCGCTGCACGAAGAGTTCGAGGCGTTGGCGGTCGAGACCGGCGCCAAGGGCGTCGCGGCCGCCAAGGCCGGCCAGATTGATCTGGTGATCATGGATGTCGGCCTGCCGGACGTCGATGGCCGCGAAGCGGTACGCATCCTGCGCAAGAACGGCTTCAAGGCGCCGATCATCATGCTGACCGGGCATGACACCGATTCCGATACCATTCTCGGGCTTGAGTCGGGCGCCAACGACTATGTGACCAAGCCGTTCCGCTTCGCGGTGCTGCTGGCCCGGATCCGGGCCCAGCTGCGCCAGCACGAGGCCAGCGAGGACGCGGTCTTCACTATCGGGCCCTATACGTTCCGCCCCAGCTCGAAGATCCTGCTCAGCCCGAAGGGCAACAAGGTCCGCCTGACCGAGAAGGAAACCGCGATTCTGCGCTATCTGTACCGGGCCGGGCAGAAGCCGGTGTCACGCGAAACGCTTCTGCAGGAGGTTTGGGGCTATAATTCCGGGGTGACGACGCATACGCTCGAAACGCACATTTACCGGCTGCGCCAGAAGGTCGAGACTGATGCCGCGACGCCAGCCATCCTGGTCACCGAGGCCGGCGGCTACAAATTGGTGCCGTAATCGCGGCCGCGCATGAGCATTGAGGACGATATTGCGTTTTTCGAACGGGTGCCGACGCTTGGTCTGATCGGCCGCACCGCCTTGCGCATTATCGCGATCGGCTCCGAGAGCAAATACGTGCATAGCGGCGAAGTGCTGTTCACGGCCGGCGACGAAGCCGATTGCGGCTATGTGATCCAGGAAGGTTCGTTTGATCTGAAACCCGCCACAGAGGGCGGCGGCCCCGATACGATTGCCGGACCCGGCACGCTGCTCGGCGAACTGGCGATGATGACCGAGACGGTGCGGCCGACCAGTGCGGTCGCGCGCGAGCCTTCGACCGTCATCCGGATTTCGCGCAGCCTGTTTTTGAAGATGCTGGAAGGCTATCCGGACGCGGCGCGGCGGCTGCGCGACGCGATGGCGGTGCGGGCCGATCAATGGGCTCGCGAGATGGAAAACGTCCGCGACCATCTGGTGCGCGGCGTCGATAGTTAGGTTGTAAAGCGAAGCGTCTCACCTTGCTCCGCTCATTCCCGCGAACGCGGGAATCCAGACTTCTCTAATACTAACCCCGTAAGACTGGATCGCCGCGTGCGCGGGGATGAGCGGTTGACACTGAGTCAACAATCGCCGGATCGAACGCGGCGCCGGCTTAAGTGCTGCCGTTACCGGTCGGTGCGTCCAGGAACGGCGACCTGGTCTGAATGCGAGCGCCAAAAGCAAGTTTTCGAATATCGGTGAAGCGCTCCTGGCCGGCGATGTCGGTGTAACGGACCGCGCCCTGAAGACACACCGCAATCTGCCCCGCATTGATGGCCTGAAACACATGGTTGGACGTGTGCTCCATATCCAAGTGGCAAATCACCATGCTTACGCCGGACGGCATGAGACTCTGCCCGTTTGACTTAAATTCCGTTCTGATCAGCGGCTCCGCGCCGGAGCCATCGGGGGGCGCGGTGCTGAGGCGCATGATGGCGTCGACGTTGTAGGCGGGCGTCGCGCCGAAATTCTGAATTTCGACGATGACTTCGATGGGCTGATTTGAATTGAAGCGCCCAAAGTAGACTTTGTTGATGCCGACATAGGCGCGCAATTGGGACCGGGCGGTATCGCGCGCCACATCAACGGCGTCGTTTGCGGCCTTGGTGGCTTTCTCAGCTTCGCTGGCCGCAGAAGCGGCGGCATCAGCGGCCCGTTTGGTGTGGCGAAGCGTCAAGGCGATCATCACCACGCCGGCCAGCGTGAGCCCCAGAAACGCAAGTGCTATCCAGAATGTGTTTTGGGCCCAACGGGCCATTTCCCATTGGGCGTCCAGAGGGCTTGCGGGCTGCGCGCAAACTGGTCCGGCCAGGGCAATTCCGGCGAGCGCGATGCCGATCAATGCAACGAAGAACAACCGATAGCTTGGAGACATTTTACAAAACACACCACTGAAGAACGACACGGCCATTCTTGTTCGCAATGTTGCGCGGTGTCTTGCGAATTGCCGAGTTCTCCAAGCTTTTCTGCAAGGCGGTGTCGTTATACTTGGCGCTAAACTTCCAAAACCGCGGTCAGCGGTACGTGGTCGGACGGACGCGGCCAGGACCGCGCGTGGCGCGTCACTTTGGTCTCAATGACGCGGTCGCCGAGCGCCGGTGACACCCAGATGTGATCGAGCCTTCGGCCGCGATCCGCCGCTTCCCAGTCCGCCGCCCGGTAGCTCCACCACGTGTACAGCTTTTGCGGCGGCGGTACGAAGCCGCGCACCGCGTCGACCCAGCCGCCGTCTTTCTGAATTGCCGTCAGCTTCTCGGTTTCGATCGGCGTGTGCGACACCACGCCGAGCATCTGCTTGTGGCTCCACACGTCGCATTCCAGCGGCGCCACGTTCAGGTCGCCGACCAGGATCGAGCGCTCATTGGCGGCCGGATGCAGATCGGCGGTGGCCCGCATCTCGTCCAGGAAGCCGAGCTTGTGCGCGAACTTCACATTGACGGCCGGGTCGGGAATGTCGCCGCCGGCCGGCACGTAGAAATTATGGATGGTCACCGGATCGCGCAGCCCGGCCTTTTCGCCGAGCACCGCGCCGGTGTGGCGGCAATCGGTCTTGCCGCAGAACGAGCGGTTATGAAACGACTCGAACGGCAGGCGCGAGATCACGGCGACGCCGTGATAGCCCTTCTGGCCGTTCAGCGAGATGTGCTCATAGCCGAGCCGCTTGAAGCGCTTCAGCGGAAACGCGTCGTCCGGGCATTTGGTCTCCTGCAGGCACAGCACGTCGGGCCGCACCGCCTTGATGAAGCGCGCGACGAGATCGATGCGCAGGCGCACCGAATTGATGTTCCAGGAGGTGACGGTCAGGCGCATGGGAAATCGCTATCTCTAGATACGAGATCGCCCGCTTTCGCGGGCGATAACAGGAGATAGCCGTGCGTTAAACGCAATGCAATGCAGTCGATGACGACTACTGCAGCACGCGCTCGTAATTGATCTTGAACAGGCTCGGATCCGGCTTCTTGGTCGGGTCGAGATTGTACAGCGCGACGGTGGTGTCGTAGCCCTGCGGATCGGTCACGGTCCATTGCCGCAACTGCATGTCCTTGGCGCCGAACATCATCATCAGCCGGTTGGTGCCGACGATGGGGGTCTTCTCTTCGATCACCACGGTGACGAACACGTCGTCGGCATAGACCGCGGTCAGCGTGGTGTCGCGCAACAGGTCGATATTGTTGGCCAGCAGGAAACGCAGCGGCGTTTGCGACAGCGGATACAGATCCTGCGTCGCCAGCTTGCGGTCGCGCACCACGACCGACTGGCCGTCGGCGATCAATTCGATCGGGCTCGGCGCCGCGTAGTCGAACCGTACCTTGCCGGGCTTCTGCAAATACAGATCGCCTTCGCTGCGCTTGCCGTCCGGCCCGACCTGCACGAACCTGCCGGTCAGGGTCTGTACGCTGGACAGATAGGTGCTGACCTTGTCGATCAGCGCGCGCTGGGTGGCATCGAACGCGGTCGAGCCGCCGGGCCTGGCCGCGATCTGACCGGGCGGCGTCATCGGGGCGGCCTGGGCCAGTTGCGCGACATGCGCCGGCCGGATCGGGGCCGGCAGGCGCGGTTTGCCGACCAGGATCGGCTTGCTGGCTGCAGCCGGCTTGGCCGCAACAGTGGCCGGCTTTGCGGCAGGCTTGGCTGTTGCCGTAGACGTGGGTTTGGCGGCCGTCGACTTTGTCGTGGCAGGTTTGGCGGCGACGGCCGGCTTCGTGACCGGACGCGTCGCGGTATTTTTTGGCGCAATGTTCTTGGGCGGGGACAGCGGCGGCGCCTGTTCGGCGGCCGTCTGGGCCGAGGCGCTGAACGTTCCGGTCGCCATCAGGCAGACGCCCAGCACGGTGGCGCCAAGCAGGGTCGCGGCGATTTTCGGGCCAACTCCGGCCATGTCATTCTCCGTCTCGCGCCCGGCACCCATCTTATGGGCGGCCTTCGTATCTGTCTGATCACCTAGCCGATCGCTATGGCGATTTCACGGCTCCCGGTCCCGACCTAATAGTCGGATTGCGGGATCTCAATACTTGTCCTGGTGCTCTTCGCCGAGCAGGATTTCGCGCTTGCCGGCGTGGTTCGGCTGGCCGACCACACCCTCAAGTTCCATGCGCTCCATCAGCGTCGCCGCCCGGTTATAGCCGATCTGCAGCCGGCGCTGAATGTAGCTGGTCGAGGCCTTGCGGTCGCGCAGCACGATCTGGACCGCCTGGGTGTACAGGTCGAGGCCTTCGGACCCCATCGCGCCGGCGTCGAACACCGCGCCGTCCTCGCCTTCCAATTCCTCTTCCGAAGCCGTGACGGCTTCGAGATATTGCGGCGCGCCCTGCGATTTCAGGTGACGCACCACCTTCTCGACTTCGTCGTCGGACACGAACGGGCCGTGGACGCGGCTGATGCGACCGCCGCCGGCCATGTACAGCATGTCGCCCTGGCCAAGCAGCTGTTCGGCGCCCTGTTCGCCCAGGATGGTGCGGCTGTCGATCTTGGACGTGACCTGGAACGAGATGCGGGTCGGGAAATTCGCCTTGATGGTGCCGGTGATGACGTCGACCGACGGACGTTGCGTCGCCAGGACCACGTGGATGCCGGCGGCGCGCGCCATCTGGGCGAGGCGCTGGATCGCGCCTTCGATGTCCTTGCCGGCCACCATCATCAGGTCGGCCATTTCGTCGACGATGACGACAATGTACGGCAGCGCTTCGAATTCGAGGCCCTCTTCCTCGTAGATCGCCTCGCCGCTTTCCTTGTCGTAGCCGGTGTGGACGGTGCGGGTGAGCTGCTCGCCCTTGGCCTTGGCCTCGGCGATGCGCACATTGTAGCCGTCGATGTTGCGCACGCCCAGTTTCGACATCTTCTTGTAGCGTTCCTCCATCTCGCGCACCGCCCATTTGAGCGCGACCACGGCTTTCTTCGGGTCGGTCACGACGGGCGTGAGGAGATGCGGGATGCCGTCATAGACGGACAGTTCGAGCATCTTCGGATCGACCATGATCAGGCGGCACTGCTCGGGCTTCAGCCGATAGACCAGCGACAGGATCATGGTGTTGATGGCGACCGACTTGCCGGAGCCGGTGGTGCCGGCGATCAGCAGATGCGGCATGCGGGCGAGATCGACGATGATGGATTCGCCGCCGATGTTCTTGCCGAGGCAGAGCGGCAGCTTGGCGCTGGATTCGTTGTAATCGTCGACCGCCAGCAGCTCGCGGAAATACACTTTCTCGCGCGTCGGATTGGGCAGCTCGATGCCGATGGCGTTGCGGCCGGCCACGACCGCGACGCGCGCCGACACCGCGCTCATCGAACGGGCGATATCGTCCGAAAGGCCGATCACGCGCGACGACTTGATGCCGGGCGCCGGTTCCAATTCATACAGCGTGACCACCGGGCCCGGCCGCGCATTGATGATCTCGCCGCGCACGCCGAAGTCGCTGAGCACGCCTTCCAGCGCGACCGCGGCCGCCTGAATGGTCTCCGGGCTCATCTGCGAGCGCTCGCCGGATTTCGGCATCGCCAGAAGGTTCAGCGGCGGCAGCTGGAAGCCGCCGCGCTTGCCAGGCTTCACCGGGGGCTCGACCTTCACCGGCTTGCGCGGCGCGCGCGGCGCGATGGAGATGCCGGACTTTTCTTCTTCCTCGTCCTCTTCGTCCTCGACGTCGGAGTCGAGATCGGGTGCGAGCGGCACGCGCTGCGATTCATTGAGGCGCGGTTCGACACGCATCGCCTTGCGCGCCACCGCCGCCCGCACCGGCTTCGGCCGGTCGAACAGGCGGATCACGCGGGCCTTCAGGCTGAGGAAGCCATGCGTGATGGCGCCGAGCGAGATCCAGCTGCCGCGCCCTTCGGTCTCTTGGTCGTCCTCGTCATCCTCGACGACCGCCTTGCGAGAGCGCCGGCGCGGACGTTCTTCTTCCTCGTCTTCTTCGATTTCCGTCCAGCCGAATCCGGCCGCGATCGCCAGACAGAACAGCGCGGCGCTGCCCAGTACGGCGCCGATCGCGAAAGCGCTGAAGCCGGATGGAGCGCCGATCAACCAGCCCGGCAAACGCAAAATCGCATCGCCGACCACGCCGCCGAGTCCGCTCGGCAACGGCCATTTCAAACTCTTCGGCAGGCATGACGCAAAGCCCGATGCCAGCAGCACGCCGGCGATCCAGGCCAGCGCGCGATAGCGCTCGCGCACCATCGGCCGATGGGTCATCAGCCGCCAGCCCCAGATCGCGATCGGCAACAGGAACGCCACGGCGGCGACGCCGACCAATTGCATCAGCAGGTCGGACGCGACCGCGCCCGGCGTGCCGAGCAGATTGCGCACCGGCGCATTGGTGGCGTGGCTGAAGCTTGGATCCTGCACCGACCAGGTGGCCAATGCGACAGCCGACATCACGGCGAGCGCGATCAGCGCGAGGCCGGCGCATTCGCGCACGCGCCGGCGCACGGCCGCGCCGAACTCGCCGGACATCAGGTCCATGCCCTCGTAGCCGCGGTCGATCAATGCCATCGGGCGGTTTCTCCGATCAACCCAGCACAGCGACGAGGCGATGCAACGCCTCGGCCGTGATTTCGCTGTCATGCACCATGGCGACGCGCACATATCCCTCACCGGGATTGCTGCCGTCGGCGCCTTGGCGCGCCAGATAGTTTCCCGGCACCACGCGCAGGCCGCCTTCGCGCCACAGCTTCATCGTGGCGGCTTCGCTGCCGCCCTGCCGGGCGACGTCGAGCCACAGGAAGAAGCCGCCGGCCGGCCGCACATAGCCGAAACGGTCGCCGATGATCTGATCGGCGAGATCGTATTTGATTTTATAGAGGTGGCGGTTCTCGGCGACATGCGCCTCGTCCCGATAGGCCGCGATCGCGACATGCTGCGCCGGCACCGGCACCTGCGGCGCCGCAACGTTTCGGAGATCGAGGAACTTGGCGAGAAAATTCCGGTCGCCGGCCGCGAAGCCGACCCGCAGGCCGGGCAGGTTCGAGCGCTTGGACAGCGAGTGGAACACGATCACATTGGCGAAGTCCGGGCCGGAGGCTTCCAGCATGCCGGGCGGCGCATCGAAGCTGTACAGCTCGCCGTAGCATTCGTCGGCGAACACCAGAAAGCCATGGCGTTGCGCCAGCGAAGCCAGCCGCGTCAGATAGGCGCGGTCGGCAACCGCGCCCTGCGGATTCGACGGCGAAGCCAGATAGAACACCACGGTGCGGGCGAACAATTCGTCCGGTATGGCGTCGAGATCCGGCAGGAAACCGGTCGCCGCATGGGTCGGCAGGTAGACCGGCTCGCAACCGGCCGCGAGCGCGCCCGCCGCATAGGCGGCGTAAAACGGATTGGGGATCAGCACCGCTGGGGTGCCGGCGCGGGGGCCGACATAACGCCGGGCCGCGATGGCGCCGAGGAACAGGCCCTCGCGGGTGCCGTTCAGTACCAGAATCTCATGATCGGGATCGACCGGACGCGGCAGCGCGAAGCGCTGGCCGAGCCACGTCGCGACCGCCTGATGGAACGGCGCGATGCCCTTATTGGCCGGATAGCGGCCGAAATCGTTGATATGGGCCGCCAATACCGGACCGACAAACGCCGGCACCGGATGCTGCGGCTCGCCGACCGACAGGTTGATCATCGGCTTGCCGGGCTTGGTGTCGCCGATCAGTTCGGTCAGCCGCACGAACGGCGAACGCGAGTCGGCTGTCGCTATGCCGGCCACTTGGGCTGACACGGGAAAGGATTCGCGTTCCGCGGATTTCGTGGACATGGACACTTACGCACTCGCAGGCCTGACGTTAGCCACCTTAGGTACGGCAGGGTTAAGGCGCGATTAACCATGGGTCGCCGGATGAGAACAGATCTGAGTTCCTTTACGACCCCACCAAGGTTTGAACCCTGCGACGTCCGGCGGGCTTGCCGGAATTTCGTCCCGCGCATAAATCTTATCGATCACCTGGTCCGGGCCCCTCTGGCGAGTGCCCCCACCGCGATGTCGGACCTCCTTTACAGTTCTTGCGGCCGGCGCTGTTCCAAGGCGGCGGCTGCAATTTCCCTATGAGGCTACCGGCATGGACGCTTTCTCCCTCGTCAATCTGACCGCGCTGGCGGCCGATCCGGTGATCTGGGTCGCGCTGGCGACCTTGATCGCCATGGAGGTCGTGCTCGGCATCGACAATCTGATCTTCATCTCGATCGTCACCAACAAATTGCCGGAAGCCGAGCGTGGACGCGCCCGGCGCATCGGCATCGGACTGGCGCTGATCCTTCGGCTCGCGTTGCTTGGCACCGTGGCCTTCATCGTCAAACTGACGACGCCGGTCATCACCGTGTTCGATCACGGCTTCTCGTGGCGCGACCTCATCTTGATCGCCGGCGGGTTGTTCCTGGTGTGGAAGGCCACCAAGGAGATTCACCACCACGTCGATCCCGATCACGCCCCGGACCTGTTCGACGACCGCGCCGCGACCGCGAGCTTCGCCGCGGTGATCGGCCAGATCCTGGTGCTCGACATGGTGTTCTCGGTGGACAGCATCATCACGGCGGTCGGCATGACGCCGCATGTTCCGGTGATGGTGATCGCGGTGATCGTGGCCGTGCTGGTGATGCTGCTCGCCGCCAATCCGCTGGCCAATTTCATCAACGCCAATCCGACGGTGGTGATGCTGGCGCTCGGCTTTTTGATCATGATCGGCATGACGCTGATCGCCGAGGGCTTCGGCGCCCATGTGTCGAAGGGCTATGTGTACGCCGCGATGGCGTTCTCGACCGCGATCGAAGGGCTCAATCTGCTGTCGCGCCGCGCGCGGCGCAAACGGTTGAGCGATCCTTCGTCGCAGATCTGACGGCTCAAAATAAAGAGGCCCCGGATTGCTCCAGGGCCTCTCACGGAGGGGCGGTGCCGGGTATCCGCTCAATCCGTCTTAAAAAAAGTCGCGGGCGGCCGAAGCCGCCCGCGTTGGTCTTACAGATTGTAGGCGCGCTCGCCGTGATCGGTCAGATCGAGGCCTTCGCGTTCCTTTTCGACCGGGGCGCGGATGCCGATGATCGCCTTGATGACCATCAAGATGATCACGGTGCCGATGGCCGACCAGCACAGCGTCAGGACAACCGCCTTGAGCTGGCTGATGACCTGCGCAGTCATGTCGAACTCGGCAACCTTGCCGGTGGTGTAGTCCATGATGCCGGTGCCGCCGAGCTTCGGCGAAACCAGGATGCCGGTGCCGATCGCACCGACGATGCCGCCGATGCAGTGCACGCCGAACACGTCGAGCGCGTCGTCGTAGCCGAAGGCATTCTTCACGCCCGAGCAGAACACGTAGCAAACCGCACCCGCCACGATGCCGAGCACGATGGAGCCCATCGGACCCGCGTAGCCGGAAGCCGGCGTCACGGCCACCAGACCGGCAACGGCGCCGGTGACGATGCCGAGCAGCGAAGGCTTACCCTTGGCGGCCCATTCGACGAACATCCACGCGAGGCCCGCACCCGCGGTCGCGACGAAGGTGTTCATCATGGCCAGGAACGCACCACCGCTGGCTTCGAGATTGGAGCCGGCATTGAAGCCGAACCAGCCGACCCACAGCAGCGCGGCGCCGACCATGGTCAGCGTCAGCGAGTGGGGAGGCATCAGTTCCTTGCCGACGCCGATGCGCTTGCCGACGACCAGCGCGCCCACCAGACCGGCGATACCGGAATTGATGTGCACGACGGTGCCGCCGGCGAAGTCGATCGCGCCCCACGAGAAGATCAGGCCGGCGTCGGCCAGAACCGCGTCGAGGGCGGTCTGAGCGGTCGCCTTGGCGGCCGGATCAGCAGCTGCCGCAAGCGCCTTTGCGGCGGTGTCGATCGCGTCCGGGCCGGCCCAGTACCAGACCATGTGGGCGATCGGGAAGTACACGAAGGTGACCCAGAGCGGGATGAACAGCACGATGGCCGAGAACTTCATGCGCTCGACCAGAGCGCCGACGATCAGGGCCGGCGTGATGCACGCGAAGGTCATCTGGAACACGATGTAGACGTATTCCGGAATGTTGACGCCGACCGTGAAGGTCGCGGCCAGCGATTCCAGCGTGACGCCCGACAGGAAGGCTTTCGAGAACCCGCCGACGATGCTGGACCCGCCCGTGAAGGCGAGGCTGTAGCCGTACACGACCCAGATGATCGTGACGACGCAGACCGTGTAGAACACCCACATCAACACCGAGAGCATGTTCTTGGTGCGCACCAGGCCACCGTAGAACAGTGCGAGGCCGGGGATCGTCATCAGCAGCACGAGCACGGTCGCCGTCATCATCCAGGCGATGTCGCCCTTGTTGGCGACGATGGCCGCGGCCGCAGCCGGTGCGGCCGGTGTCGGTGCTGGCGTCTGCGCGAAGGCCGCGGCCGTGAGCAGCCCGCCGATGGCGAGTGCCCCGAGCCCCGTCCCGAGGTATTTCTTGAACGTCATGGTCAAACTCCTGTTCGGAAACGATTTCAACGCGATCACAGCGCCGCGGCGTCAGTTTCGCCGGTGCGGATGCGAACGGCGTGCTCGAGGCTCAGGACGAAGATTTTGCCGTCGCCGATCTGACCGGTTTTGGCGGCCGCCGTGATGGCATCGATGGTCTTGTCGACCTGGTCGCTGGCAACGGCGACCTCGATCTTGATCTTCGGCAGGAAGCTCACGGCGTATTCGGCGCCGCGGTAGATTTCCGTGTGGCCCTTTTGACGCCCGTATCCCTTGACCTCGGTGACGGTCAGTCCGTGCACCCCGATCCCGGTGAGAGCGTCGCGGACCTCGTCGAGCTTGAACGGCTTGATGATGGCCATGACGATTTTCATTTGGTTCAGTCCCCGCTTGAGCCCGTCGACAAACGGGCAATTCGACTAAGGAGGTGCGCACGGAGACAGCCCCGCACGATCGCCCGCAGCATAGAGAATCAAACGCCGTGCCAGTCGCCTGAACGACGTGTAAGCGGTTGGTTTTGCAAAGAGATATTGCCTGGGCGGCGATGTGGTCGAAATCAGGCGGCAAAGTGACGCTCAAAGCGGCGCCACATATGATTACAAATTAATCAGAGGTGTTTTGATACGTTTTTGCACAGCCAATGTGCATAACTTTGGGGAAAAGAAAGGTCGCTCCGACTCCAAAACAGGCGGAGCGACCCCGTGTCGTAAGCAATCTCAGGTATGAATCGACTCGCCGTGCTGGGTGATGTCGAGGCCCTGCTGCTCCTGGTCGTTGGTGACGCGCAGCGGCAAAAAGAACTGGATCACCTTGAGCAGTACGAAGGTAGCGACGCCGCTCCACAGCAACGTGACGCCGATGCCGTAGAGCTGCAGCACCAGTTGGTGCGGATTGCCTTCCAGCAGGCCCGAGATGCCGGGCGTGTCGGGCGCCGCCGACACCGCCGCGGTCGCGAACACGCCGGCCAGCAGCGTGCCGGTCAGGCCGCCGATGCCATGCACGCCGAACACGTCGAGCGAGTCATCGTAGCGCAGCTTCTGCTTCAGCCACGTACACGCGAAGTAGCACACCGCGCCGGCGACGACGCCGATGATGATGCCGTGCATCGGCATCACGTAGCCGGACGCCGGCGTGATGGTGCCAAGGCCAGCAACCGCGCCGGAAATCATGCCGAGCACCGACGGTTTGCCGCGCGCCAACCATTCCAGCGCGATCCAGGTCAGCGCGCCGGCGCTGGCCGCGAGATGCGTCGAGGTAATGGCCATCACGGCGCGCGGACCGGCGCTCAGCGCCGAGCCGCCGTTGAAGCCGAACCAGCCGACCCACAGCAGGCCGGTGCCGATCACCGCCATCGACAGATCGTACGGCGCGAGATTTTCCGAGCCGTAGCCGCGCCGTGAGCCGAGCACCAGGCACGCGACCAGACCGGCGATGCCGGCATTGAGATGCACCACCAGGCCGCCGGCAAAATCCAGCACGCCGGCGGCGCCGAGAAAGCCGCCGCCCCACACCCAATGCGCCAGCGGCACATAGACCACGAGCAGCCACAACGCCGAAAACCACATGAAGGCCGAGAACCGCATGCGGTCCGCGACCGATCCGCCGACCAGCGCCACCGTGATGATCGCGAAGGTCATCTGGTAGAGCATGAACAGGCTCTCCGGGATGGTCTTGGCGAGCGGGCTGATCGAGTCGATGCCGATGCCGGACAGGAACGCGCGGCCGAGCGTGCCCAGCACCGCGCCGTCGCCGTGAAACGCGAGGCTGTAGCCGACCACGGCCCACAGCACCGTCACCAGGGCTGCCGCGCCGAGGCTTTGCGCCATGGTGGCCAGCACATGCTTCTTACGCACCATGCCGGAATAGAACAGCGCCAGCCCGGGCAGCGTCATCATCAGCACCAACGCGGTGGCGGTGATCATCCAGGCGGTGTCGGCGGCGTCGATTTTCGGCGCATCTATTTTCGTGGTGGTTTGCGCGAGCGCGGTCGTTGCATCGATTGTCGCGATGAAAAGCGCCAGCATGGCCGCGCCGCCGGCCATACGGCGTGATGCCGTCGTCGTCATGAGATTCCCCCCGGAAAAGGTGTTCTTGAAAGGTGATCAGAGTGCGTCGTCGTCGGTCTCGCCGGTGCGGATGCGCACGGCGTGATCGAGCGACGTGACGAAGATCTTGCCGTCGCCGATCTGGCCGGTCTTGGCGGCGGCCCCGATGACGTCGATGGTGCGGTCGACCAGATTGGCCGCGACCGCGATCTCGACGCGGATTTTCGGCAGGAAGTTCACGGCATATTCGGCGCCGCGATAGATCTCGGTGTGGCCCTTCTGGCGGCCGTAGCCCTTGACCTCGGTGACCGTCATGCCGTGCACGCCGATGCCGTTGAGGGCATCGCGGACCTCGTCGAGCTTGAACGGTTTGATGATCGCAATGATGAGCTTCATGAAGTTTCCTCGGCGGTCTAAAGTTTAGAGCGCATACGCAGGTAAGTTGACGCAATCTGCGCAAGCTTGATTGCTTGCGCAAAACCGGTGGTCACTTTTGCTGGACGCGCTCTGCCGGCCGCCCGACGCGACCGCGCGCACGATATCGGCACCGCGCCGAAAAATTAAGCGCGTTTATTGCTGATTTACACCGCAATCGCCCGATCGGACGGCAGATTGAGACAGGGTCACTGACCCTTCGGCGACTGTGCGGGCCTCAGGGCTGAATTTTTCGCTCGCGCAGCAGGCCTTCCTGGGCCACGGACGCCACCAGCGTGCCGTCGCGGGCGAAGATCAGGCCACGGCCGAAACCGCGGGCGCCCGACATGTTGGGACTGTCCTGCGCGTACAGCATCCATTCGTCGGCCCGGAACGGCCGGTGCAGCCACAACGCGTGGTCGAGGCTGGCGCCCATGATCTCTTTTTCGAACACGCTGCGGCCGTGCGGAATCAGGGCCGAATCGAGCAGCGTCAGGTCGGACGCATAGGCCAGCACGCATTGATGGATCGCCGGCTCATC
>JAQGJU010000054.1 GCA_028290465.1 Xanthobacteraceae bacterium
CGATCACCATCACGATGTAGGTGTAGGGGATCTTGTCCTTCAGCCCGCCCATGTTGCGGATGTCCTGCTCGTGATGCATCGCGTAGATCACCGAGCCGGAGCCCAAGAACAGCAGTGCCTTGAAGAAGGCATGCGTGAACAGGTGGAACATGCCGACCGAGTAGGCCCCCGCCCCCATCGCCACGAACATGTAGCCGAGCTGCGAACAGGTCGAGTAGGCGACGATGCGCTTGATGTCGTTCTGCACGAGCCCGATGGTGGCCGCAAAGAACGCAGTGGTGGCGCCGAAGACCATCACCACGGCCTGCGCGTTCGGCGCCAGTTCAAACAGCGGCGACAACCGCGCTACCATGAAGACGCCGGCGGTCACCATGGTCGCGGCGTGAATCAGCGCCGACACCGGGGTCGGACCTTCCATCGCGTCCGGCAGCCAGGTGTGCAGCAGGAACTGGGCGGATTTGCCCATCGCGCCCATGAACAGCAGCAGGCAGATCAGGGTCATCGCGTCGGCATGCCAGCCGAAGAAGTTGATGGTCTTGCCGGTCAGCGACGGCGCCGCGGCGAACACCGCGTCGAGGTCGATCGACCGGGTCATCATGAACAGCGCGAAGATGCCGAGCGCAAAGCCAAAGTCGCCGACCCGGTTGACCACGAACGCCTTGATGGCGGCGGCGTTGGCCTCCGGCTTGTGGAACCAGAACCCGATCAGCAGGTAACTGGCGAGGCCGACGCCTTCCCAGCCGAAGAACATCTGGGCGAGGTTGTCTGACGTCACCAGCATCAGCATCGAGAAGGTGAAGAACGACAAGTATGAAAAGAACCGCGGGCGGTACGGATCCTCGGCCATGTAGCCGACCGAATAGAGATGCACCAGCGACGACACGGTGGTCACCACCACCAGCATCACCACGGTCAGCGTGTCGATACGCAGCAGCCAGTCGACCTTCAGGTCGCCCGAGGTGATGAAATTGAACACCGGGACGCGCACGTCCTGGCCGCCGAAGCCGACCTGTACGAAGGCGATCCAGGCCAGCGCGCACGACACGAACAGCAGTCCGGTGGTGATGATCTCGGCCGCGCGCGAGCCCGCCGCCGGCGGCTCCACCGGGCCGTGATCGTGATCGTCGTGGCCGTGATCATCATGCGCCGCGTGGGCGTGCGTGTCGTGTGCATGCGCGCCGTGGTCGGCGTGATGGCCTTCGGTTTCGCTGGGATCGGCGCCCGGAAGGCGCGCCCGCGCACCGGCGAGCGCGATGGCGCCGGCCAGGATGGCGCCGAGCAGAGGGAGGAAGACGATCGCTAGGTACATCCTCAGCCCTTCATCAGATTGATGTCGTCGACCGCGATCGAACCGCGATTGCGGAAATACACGACCAGGATGGCGAGACCGATCGCCGCCTCGGCGGCCGCGACGGTCAGCACCAGCAGCGCGAAGACCTGACCGACGATGTCGCCGAGATGCGTGGAGAACGCCACCAGATTGACGTTGACGGCAAGCAGGATCAGTTCGATCGACATCAGGATGATGATGACGTTCTTGCGATTGAGATAGATGCCGAAGATGCCGATCGTGAACAGGATGGCGCCAACTGCGAGATAATGTCCAAGGCCGATGGTCATGGTGCGATCCTCACAGCCCCTGCCCCGACCGGACCTTGCGGACCTCGATCGCGCTGTCGCGATTGCGCGCGACCTGATCGGCGATATTTTGCCGCTTGACGCCGGTCTTGTGGCGCAGCGTCAGCACGATGGCGCCGATCATCGCGACCAGCAGCACAACGCCGGCGGCCTGAAAGTAATAGACATAGCGGGTGTACAGCACGAGGCCGAGCGCCTCGGTATTGCTCACGGACGCAAGCGGCGGAATCGGTGCCGTGATGGCGCGCGGCACGCCGGGACCGAACGTCCAGGCGCCAACCACCATCAACAGTTCGGCCAGGAAGATGCAGCCGACCAGCACGCCGACCGGCAGGTATTGCAAAAAGCCCTGGCGCAGCTCGGCGAAATCGACGTCGAGCATCATCACCACGAACAGGAACAGCACCGCGACCGCGCCGACATAGACGACGATCAACATCATGGCCAGGAACTCGGCGCCCATCAGCACGAACAGGCCGGCCGCGTTGACGAAGGCCAGGATCAGGTACAGCACCGAATGCACCGGATTGCGCGCCGAGATCACCATGAAGGCGGACGCGACGCAGATCGCGGCGAACAGATAAAAGAAGAGTGCTTGAACGAACATGGCGGCCTACCGGTACGGCGCGTCGAGCGCGATGTTCTTGGCGATCTCACGCTCCCAGCGATCGCCGTTCGCGAGCAGGCGCTCCTTGTCGTAATACAGTTCTTCGCGGGTCTCGGTGGCGAATTCGAAATTCGGGCCCTCGACGATGGCGTCCACCGGGCAGGCCTCCTGGCACAGGCCGCAATAGATGCACTTCACCATGTCGATGTCGTAGCGCGTGGTGCGCCGCGTGCCGTCATTGCGGCGCGGGCCGGCCTCGATAGTGATGGCCTGCGCCGGACAGATCGCCTCGCACAGCTTGCACGCGATGCAGCGCTCCTCGCCGTTCGGATAGCGGCGCAGCGCATGCTCGCCGCGGAAGCGCGGCGACAGCGGGCCCTTCTCGAACGGGTAGTTCAGCGTCGGCTTCGGCTTGAAGAAATAGCGCATCGACAGGAAGAACGCCTGGACGAACTCCTCCAGGAACAGCGCGCGGGCGGCTTGATCCAGTCTCATGGTGTTGCCCTCTCGCGACGCGGACGTCGCGCAAATTCCGTCAGCCCCCGATGGCTTTGCCGGCCCAGTAGCCGATGCCGCCGAACAGCAGAACGTCCATGCCGAGCACCAGGCGCCGCATGATCGAGATCTTGCTCTCGAACGTCTCGCGCTCGGCGGCGTCCTTCGACGTGTCGTGCGCGCGCAACGCCCGTTCCACGACGCCGATCAGCACCGTGTAGTTGATCGCGCCCAGCACCGTCCCGACGGCGGCTCCGATCAGCGCGGGCAGCGAGAATTCCATGGTGTCTCCCGGTCATTTCGGTGCCAGCCCCCCGTATTGAAGGACACCCGCGACGATCGCGACCATGGCCAGCGAGATCGGCAGGAACACCTTCCAGCCGAGACGCATCAACTGGTCGTAGCGATAGCGCGGCACGAACGCCTTCACCATGGCGATCATGAAGAACACCATGAAGGTCTTGAAGACGAACCAGATCACGCCCGGCACCCAAGTGAACGGCGCAAACGGAATCGGGGACAGCCAGCCGCCCAGGAACAGGATGGTGGCCAACGAGCACATCGTAACGATGGCGACGTATTCGCCCAGCATGAACAACAGATACGGGGTCGAGCCGTATTCGACCATGAAGCCGGCGACGAGTTCGGATTCCGCTTCAACCAGGTCGAACGGCGGCCGGTTGGTTTCCGCCAGCGCCGAGATGAAGAAGATCACGAACATCGGGAACAGCGGAATGAAGTACCAGTTCAGCAGGCCGTAGGCGCCGTTCTGCGCCTCGACGACTTTCGTCAGATTGAGCGAGCCGACGCACAGCAGCACCGTGATGATCACGAAGCCGATCGAGACTTCGTAGGACACCATCTGGGCCGCCGAGCGCAGCGCCGACAGGAACGGATACTTCGAATTCGAGGCCCAGCCGCCCATGATGATGCCGTAGACGCCGAGCGACGAGATCGCGAAGATGAACAGCACGCCGACATTGATGTCGGCGATCACCCAGCCGGAATTGACCGGGATTACCGCCCAGGCGGCCAGCGAGAGCACGCAGGACACCAGCGGCGCCAGCAGGAAGATGCCCTTGTTGGCGCCGGCCGGGATGATCGGCTCCTTGAGGACGAACTTCAGCAGGTCGGCGAAGGATTGCAGCAAGCCCCAAGGCCCCACCACATTAGGGCCGCGCCGGATCTGTACGGCCGCCCAGATCTTACGATCGGCCAACAGAAAGTAAGCGATCGCCACCAGCAGCACGACGAGCATCAGCACGCTCTGCGCCAGGATGACGACGAGCGGCCAGAGATATGCGGTCCAGAGTTCGGCCATTGCTCGTTGCCCTATTCCGCTGCCGTGGCTGACGCGGCCGCGCGTTCGGCCAGTGCCGAACACTCCGCCATCACGGCCGACGCGCGGGCGATCGGATTGGTCAGGTAGAAGTCTTCGACCGGCGACAGGAACGGCGCTTTGGTCGGCGCGCCCGATGAGCCGGCGCGGCCGGCCAGCCGCTCGATATCGGCCGGGTTGCCGGCTTCGATCTGGTCGACCCGCATCAGATGCGGATAGGCCTGGAACAGAACCTGGCGCAGCATGCCCAGCGAGTCATAGGGCAGCTTGTGGCCGAGCACGTCGGACAGCGCCCGCAGGATCGCCCAGTCCTCGCGGGCGTCCCCGGGCGGGAACGCGGCGCGCGCCGCCATCTGCACGCGGCCTTCGGTGTTGACGTAGATGCCGGATTTTTCCGGATAGGCCGCGCCCGGCAGGATGACGTCGGCGCGATGCGCGCCGCGATCACCATGCGTGCCGATATAGACCGAGAACGCGCCCGGCGCGATGTCGATCTCGTCGGCGCCGAGCAGGAACACCACGTCGAGCTTGCCGGCGCTGGCCATCTCGGCCGCCGTCAGGCCGCCCGCGCCCGGCACAAAGCCAATGTCGAGCGCGCCTACGCGGGACGCGGCAGTGTGCAATACACCAAACCCGTTCCAGCCGTCCTGGATCGCGCCGACGCTGAACGCCGCCTTGGCGGCCAGCGCCAGGAGCGCCGCGCCATCGGGACGCGCCAGCATGCCTTGCCCGATCAGCCAGATCTGCCGCTCGAGCTTCGCCGGCGCATGATCGGCGAAGGTCGCCAGCGTCTCCGGGCCGGCGCCCAGATACGCATAGTCATAGGTCAGATCCGCCTTCTCGCCGATCAGACCGATCTTCAGGTTGCCGGTGCGCCAGCGCTTGCGGATGCGCGCGTTCAGCACCGGCGCTTCCTTGCGCGGATTGGCCCCGATGATCATCAGGCCATCGGCTTCTTCGATGCCGGCGATGGTCGGATTGAAGATGTACGAGGCGCGGCCGTTCGCCGGATCGAGCATCGCGCCGTCCTGCCGGGCGTCGATGTTCTTCGAGCCGAGCCGGGCCAGCAGTTCCTTCAGCGCGAACATTTCCTCGACGGCCGCAAGATCGCCAGCGATGGCGCCGATGCGGCCCGGCGAAGTGCCCTTCACCTTGGCCGCGATGGCCGCGAACGCTTCGCTCCAGCTTGCCGGGCGCAGCCGGCCGTTCTCGCGCACATACGGCTCGTCGAGCCGCTGCGTGCGCAGGCCGTCGACGACGTGGCGCGTCTTGTCGGAAATCCATTCCTCGTTCACGGCCTCGTTGATGCGCGGCAGGATGCGCATCACTTCGCGGCCGCGGGTATCGACGCGGATCGCGGAGCCGACCGCGTCCATCACGTCGATCGACTCGGTCTTGTTCAACTCCCAGGGCCGCGCCGCGAACGCGTAGGGCTTGGAGGTCAGCGCACCGACCGGGCACAGGTCGACGACATTGCCTTGCAGTTCAGAGCTCAGCGCCTGTTCGAGATAGGACGTGATCTCCATGTCCTCACCGCGCCCGGTGGCGCCGAGTTCGGCGACGCCCGCGACTTCGGTCGCAAAGCGCACACACCGCGTGCACTGGATGCAGCGGTTCATCGAAGTCTTGACCAGCGCGCCGAGATACTTGTCCTCGACCGCGCGCTTGTTCTCCTGGAACCTCGTGCTGTCGACGCCGTAGGCCATCGCTTGATCCTGCAGATCGCACTCGCCGCCCTGGTCGCAGATCGGGCAATCCAGCGGGTGATTGATCAGCAGGAATTCCATCACGCCTTCGCGCGCCTTGCGGACCATCGGAGTCTTGGTGTTGACGACCGGCGCTTCGCCGTTCGGGCCGGGGCGGCAGTCGCGCACGCCCCAGGCGCAGGACGCGACCGGCTTCGGCGAGCCCTTGAGCTCGACCAGACACATACGGCAATTGCCGGCGATCGACAGCCGTTCGTGGAAGCAGAACCGCGGGATTTCCGCGCCGGCCTGCTCGCACGCCTGGAGCAGCGTGTACTCCGGCGGAACCTCGACTTCGACGCCGTCGATGATGAGCTTGATCATATCCGCGTCATCCGTACGTACTGGCCGCGCATGTCCATGGTCACTCCGCCGCCACCGGCACCGGGTCGGAATGCGGGTTCGACGCGTAGGCGTCGATGCGCCGCTCGATCTCGGGGCGGAAATGCCGAATGAGACCCTGGATCGGCCACGCCGCCGCGTCGCCGAGCGCGCAAATCGTGTGGCCTTCGACCTGGGTGGTGACTTCGAGCAGCATGCCGATCTCGCGCTTCTGGGCGCGGCCCTCGGCCATGCGGGAGAGCACGCGCCACATCCAGCCGGTGCCCTCGCGGCACGGCGTGCACTGGCCGCAGCTCTCATGCTTGTAAAAATACGAGATGCGGGCGATCGCGCGCACGATGTCGGTCGACTGGTCCATCACGATCACGGCGGCGGTGCCGAGGCCGGTTTTCAGATTACGCAGCGTGTCGAAATCCATGAACAGGTCGTTGCACAGGTCGGCCGGCAGCAGCGGCACCGAGGAGCCGCCCGGGATCACGGCGAGCAGATTGTCCCAGCCGCCCCGGATGCCGCCGCAATGGGTCTCGACCAGATCGCGGAACGTGATGCCCATCGCCTCTTCGACATTGCACGGCCGCTCGACATGGCCGGATACGCAGAACAGCTTGGTGCCGACATTGTTCGGCCGGCCGATGGACGCGAACCAGCCGGCGCCGCGCCGCAGAATGTCGGGCGCGACCGCGATGCTCTCAACGGTGTTGACGGTGGTCGGGCAGCCATAGAGACCGACATTGGCCGGGAACGGCGGCTTGAGCCGCGGCATGCCCTTCTTGCCTTCGAGGCTTTCCAGCAGTGCGGTTTCTTCGCCGCAGATATAGGCGCCGGCGCCGTGATGAACGTACAAGTCGAACGGATAGCCGTGGATGTTGTTCTTACCGAGAAGATTAGCCTCGTAGCACTGATCGATCGCCGCCTGCAGGCGCTCGCGCTCGCGGATGAACTCGCCGCGGATATAGATGTAGCCGGCGTGCGCGCCCATCGCGAAGCCGGCGATCAGGCAGCCCTCGATCAGAAGATGCGGGTCGTTCCGCATGATCTCGCGGTCTTTGCACGTACCCGGCTCAGATTCGTCAGCATTAACAACAAGATAGCTTGGACGCCCGTCCTTGGACTCCTTCGGCATAAAGGACCATTTAAGACCCGTCGGGAAACCCGCGCCGCCGCGGCCGCGCAGGCCCGAGGCTTTCATCTCGTTGATGATGCCGTCACGGCCGCGTTCCAGGATTTCCTTGGTGCCATCCCAGGAGCCGCGCGCGCGGGCGCCCTTCAGGCCCCAGTCGTGGATGCCGTACAGGTTCTTGAAGATGCGGTCCTTATCGTCGAGCATTACTTTTGCCTCGGATCGGAAGCGTCGGCGACCGGCGGCTTGGGGATCGGAGATTCAGTGACGTTCGCAGCGGCGCCCGGCTTCTTGGCGTCGGCATCGCTGAGCGCGGCGCCGGCGTTGCTCGGCCGGCTGTCATAGAGGCCGGGAGAATTCAGCGAGGTCAGCCCGCCGAGCGGCGCCGACAGCTGACGGCCGTTCTGCGGACCGGGCGGCGGCACGCGGCCGGCCGCCATTTCGTCCAGCACCTTGTTCAGGCTTTCCGGCGTCAGGTCTTCGTAGAAATCGTAATTGATCTGCACCATCGGGGCGTTGACGCAAGCGCCGAGGCACTCGACCTCGAGCCAGGAAAAATTGCCGTCGGCCGTGACATGGCCCTGCTCGCCGATCCGCTTCTGGCAGACCGTCTTGAGGTCCTCGGCACCGCGCAACACGCACGGCGTCGTGCCGCAGAGCTGGACGTAGTATTTGCCGACCGGCGCCAGATTAAACATCGTGTAGAAGGTCGCGACCTCGAGCACGCGGATGCGCGGCATGCCGAGCATCTCGGCGACGAGTTCGATCGCCTTTTGCGGCAGCCAGCCGCCGGCCTGCTCCTGCGCTTTCCACAGCAGCAGGATCACGGCCGACGCCTGCCGGCCTTCCGGATATTTGGCGATCTGCTGGTTGGCCCACGCGACATTCTCGGCCGTAAAGGCGAACGCCTTCGGCTGAACGTCGTCGGGTGCGAGACGGCGGACGGACATGACTAGTTGGTTCTCCGCTCATCGTCAGTTGCTGTACGGCACGACCAGTTGGCATCGATCGCAGCCGGCCGGCCAAACTGGCGTGCGATCGCCGGGCCGTTGTCGCAGGTGCAAGTTCCGTTCGTCAGAACGAAGAACTCGGTATTACGAAGCAGCCCGCTGGCGATCTCGGTAAACGTGTCCGGCAACCGCTTGGCTGCAATGTACTGATTGCATCCCGGTTCGGCCGCGCTGGCCGACAGTCCGACCAGAACCGTCAAAGCAACACTGGAAGCCATCGACACGATCATCGATCGACCTCACCGAACACGATGTCGATCGAGCCGAGAATGGCCGAGACGTCGGCCAGCATGTGGCCACGGCACAGGAAATCCATCGCCTGCAGATGCGCGAAGCCGGGCGCGCGGATCTTGCACTTGTACGGCTTGTTGGTGCCGTCGGCGACGAGATACACGCCGAACTCGCCCTTCGGGGCTTCGACGCAGGCATAGACTTCGCCGGCCGGCACGTGGAAGCCTTCGGTGTACAGCTTGAAATGATGGATCATCGCTTCCATCGAGCGCGTCATCTCGCCGCGCCGGGGCGGCACGTATTTGTTGTCCTCGACATGGACCGGGCCTTGGCCTTCGGGCGCGCGCAGCTTCTCGATGCACTGGCGCATGATGCGGACCGACTGGCGCATCTCTTCCATGCGGATGCAGTAGCGGTCGTAGCAGTCGCCGTTCTTGCCGACCGGAATGTCGAAATCCATCTCGTCATAGCATTCGTAGGGCTGCGCCTTGCGCAGGTCCCATTGGGCGCCCGAGCCGCGCACCATCACGCCCGAGAAGCCCCAGGCCCAGCAGTCCTCCAGCGACACCACGCCGATATCGACATTGCGCTGTTTGAAGATGCGGTTGCCGGTCAGCAGCGACTCGAGATCGTCAACCACTTCGAGGAACGGGTCGCAGAAATCCCAGATGTCCTCGATCAGCTTCGCCGGCAGATCCTGGTGCACGCCACCGACCCGGAAATACGCCGCATGCATGCGGCTGCCGGAGGCGCGTTCATAGAACACCATCAGCTTTTCGCGCTGCTCGAAGCCCCACAGCGGCGGGGTCAGCGCACCGACGTCCATCGCCTGCGTGGTCACATTCAGCATGTGCGACAGCAGGCGACCGATCTCGGAATACAGCACGCGGATCAATTGCGCGCGTCGCGGCACCTTCAGGCCGATCAGCTTTTCAATGGCGAGGCAAAAAGCGTGTTCCTGGTTCATCGGCGCGACATAGTCGAGCCGGTCGAAATACGGGATCGCCTGCAGATAGGTCTTGGCCTCGATCAGCTTCTCGGTGCCGCGATGCAGCAGGCCGATATGCGGATCGACGCGGGTGACGATTTCGCCGTCAAGCTCCAGCACCAGACGCAGCACGCCATGCGCGGCCGGATGCTGCGGGCCGAAATTGATCGTGAAATTGCGTTCGGCGACTTCAGCCATCACGATTCGCCACTTTTCTTCGCCTTCTCGTCGCCGGGCAGCGGCCCGTAGCCCGGCCCTTCCCACGGCGACAGGAAGTCGAAATTGCGGAATTCCTGATTGAGCCGCACCGGCTCGTACACCACGCGCTTCACTTCGTCGTCGTACCGCACCTCGACATAGCCGGTCATCGGGAAATCCTTGCGCAGCGGATGACCCTCGAAGCCGTAATCCGTCAGAATTCGGCGCATGTCCGGATGCCCGGTGAACAGCACGCCGTAAAGGTCGTAGACCTCGCGCTCGAACCAATCGGCGCCGCGGAACACGTCGATGATCGACGCCACCGGCGTCGCCTCGTCGGTCTCGATCTTAATCCGGACGCGGCGGTTATGGCGCGGCGACAGCAGGTGGTAGACGATGTCGAAGCGCCGCCCGCGCCCCGGCCAGTCGACCGCTGTGACATCGACGAAATTCACGAACTGGCAGCCTGGGTCGTCGCGCAAGAACGTCATCACCTTGACGATGTCGCGCGCACTCGCGGCGAGTGTCAGCTCGCCGTTCGCGACCGTATGGCCGACAACGGCTCCCGCGAGCGTCCCGGCGATCGCCTGGCCGAGCTTGTCCAGCGTTTCGTCCATGACTGCCTCAGCGCTCGATCGTTCCGGTGCGGCGGATCTTCTTCTGCAACAGCAGGATGCCGTACAGCAGCGCCTCCGCGGTCGGCGGGCAGCCCGGCACGTAGATGTCGACCGGCACGATGCGGTCGCAGCCGCGCACCACCGCGTAGGAATAGTGGTAGTAGCCGCCGCCATTGGCGCACGAGCCCATCGAGATGACGTAACGCGGCTCCGGCATCTGGTCGTAAACCTTGCGCAGCGCCGGGGCCATCTTGTTGGTCAGCGTGCCGGCGACGATCATCACGTCGGACTGGCGCGGCGAGGCGCGCGGCGCAAAGCCGAAGCGCTCCACGTCATAGCGCGGCATCGACAGCTGCATCATCTCGACGGCGCAGCAGGCCAGGCCGAACGTCATCCACATCAGCGAGCCGGTGCGTGCCCAGGTGACCAGGTCGTCGGACGCAGCGACCAGGAAGCCCTTGTCGGACAATTCGTCGTTCAGGCCGAGGAAATACGGATCGTCGCTGCCG
>JAQGJU010000070.1 GCA_028290465.1 Xanthobacteraceae bacterium
GGTGCCCGGCGAGGGCGCCGCAACGCCGGCTTCGCCGCCGCGCGAGCGCGGCGGCTATCGTGGCGATCGTTCGCGCAACAACGATCGCCCACGTGCTGCTGCTGATCAGCCCAGCCAAACGGTTCAAGAAACACGTCCTACCGGTCCGGCGAGGCCGCGGGTCGAGCGCAAGGATCAGCCGGGTGGCCAGAAGCCCTGGCAGAAGAAGCCGGATCGTCCCGGCGGTGGTGGTGGCCGTGGCCGCGATCGGGGTCCCGATGTCGATGCCGCCGACCGCGCCCAATACATGGCGCCGCGCGGCCGGGATGCCCAAAAAGGGCGGCATGAAAAGCCGGCCGACCCGAATTCGCCGTTTGCCAAGCTGGCGGCCCTGAAAGAGCAGCTCGAGGCTAATAAGGAGCGGCGTTAAAAGCGGGTTCCACTTCGGTGGATTGAAAGTGCGCTTCGGGTTTTTGGCTGGTCGCGTTTTCTTCACGCGAACCGGTATCCACTTCGCTTGAAACGCTCCAGCTTGGCGCCCGATTTGGACCGACAACGCATCGATAAATGGCTGTGGCACGCGCGGGTGGTGCGGACCCGCAGTGCCGCTGCCGCGCTGGTTTCTGCCGGTTATGTCCGGCTCAACGGCGACCGGACCGACGCGCCGGCCCGCGCGGTGCGCCCCGGCGACGTGGTCACGGTGGCGCTCGACCGGGCGGTGCGGATCCTGAAGGTGGTTGGATTTGCCGAACGGCGCGGCCCGTCCGAAGTCGCAGTCGGCCTGTATGAGGACCTGACGCCGCCCCCGGTACCTGTCGCCGAGCGGGTGCCTGATCCGGCGGTTCGCGATCCGGGCTCCGGGCGGCCGACCAAATTGGCGCGGCGGCAGACCGAGCGCTTCACAGGCGGCCACGAATCGGGCGGTAGCGAAAACTGAACGGAAACACCATTTATTCGTAAGAAATCGACTACATCGGTTTCTTGCGCCGACTTTACCGATACGCTACGGCAGCATGGTTGCGAACCGGCCGTGCGGGAGTGCTTGATGACCTACATCGTCAATGAAAGCTGCATCAAGTGCAAATACATGGATTGCGTGGAGGTTTGTCCGGTCGACTGCTTCTACGAGGGCGAGAATATGCTCGTCATCCATCCCGACGAATGCATCGATTGCGGCGTGTGTGAGCCCGAATGCCCGGCCGAGGCGATTAAGCCCGACACCGAGCCGGGGATCGAGAAATGGCTGACGGTAAACGCCGACTTCGCCAAGGTCTGGCCGAATATCACGACCAAGAAGGAAGCCCCCACCGACGCCAAGGACTGGGACGGCGTTCCCGATAAGTTCGCGAAGTTCTTTTCGCCTGAACCGGGAACCGGAGACTGATCGGCCCGTTTACTGATTTAGCGAAACATCGCCCCGAGATGGCTGGGTTGCGCTTTCGCACCGCCATAACGCTTTGATTTCGGCGGAAAATGTGCTATGCTCTTGAAATAAGAGCACATCGCACCCGAAAGCTCCCCTAGGGGAGCCTATTTTTTCGGGGCGTTCCCGAGGAACGTCAATCAGGGGCGTGATAATCCACGCGAGAGCTGTGGCAGGAAAAACGCGTCAGAAGTCTCCGAAGTCTAAGAAGGCAAGCCCCGGTGCGACCCGGCGGCCCAAGAAAACCGCGACCAAGGCGCCCTCCCGTGCCAGCCGGAGGGCATCGCCGGTAGCCCGTACGCCTGCGGCGCAGCCGCCTGCAGCGCATCGGGCCGCCCCCGTAACGAAGCCAGTCGTCCGCCAGAAGCCGGTGGTCGATGAAGGAGCTACGCCCGGAATGACCATCAAGAAGACCACCCAGCGTCAGGGTTTCAAGACCAACGAATTCATTGTCTATCCGGCGCATGGCGTCGGCCAGATCCTGGCGATTGAGGAACAGGAAGTCGCGGGCGCCAAGCTCGAACTGTTCGTGATCAGCTTCATCAAGGACAAGATGACCCTGCGGGTTCCGACCGCGAAGATCGTGACCGTCGGCATGCGCAAGCTGGCCGAAGCCCCGCTGGTCAAGAAGGCTCTGGAGACCCTGAAGGGTCGCGCCCGGGTCAAGCGTACCATGTGGTCGCGCCGCGCCCAGGAATACGAAGCCAAGATCAACTCCGGCGACATCGTTGCCATCGCCGAGGTGGTGCGCGACCTGTTCCGCTCCGACTCGCAGCCCGAGCAGTCCTACTCCGAGCGTCAGCTTTATGAGGCGGCGCTGGACCGGCTGTCGCGCGAAATCGCGGCGGTGCAGAAGGTGACCGAGACGGAAGCCGTCAAGGAAATCGAAGCGTCGCTCGCCAAGGGCCCGCGTCGCGGTCCGAAGCCGGCCGAAGAAGCTGATGCGGTCGAGGAAGAAGCAGCCTAGATCCGCTCCGCGGACTCTGAAGATTGAACACAAAGGCCCGGTCGCAAGACCGGGCCTTTTGCTTTCAAGTGAGCCTTTGGCTTCAAACGCCTGAGCGCCAGACGCTTCGGACGTTTATGCAATAGCGGCCCGCGGCATTGTTTGATCGGTTTTCAGCAAGGCGCTGACGGCGGCGGCCGGCACCGGCCGGCTGAACAGATAGCCCTGGCCCTCGATGCAGCCTTCGGCGCGAAGCTGGGCCAATTGGTCTTCGGTCTCCACGCCCTCGGCCGTGGTGATCATGTCGAGGCTGCCGGCCAGGCTGACGATGGCGCGCACGATCGCCAGACAATCGCGCCGCACCGCCATGTCCTGAACGAAGGAGCGGTCGATCTTGATCTTGTCGAACGGAAAACGGTTGAGATAGCCGAGCGACGAATAGCCGGTACCGAAATCGTCCAGGGCGATCCGCACGCCGAGCGCGCGCAAGTTGTGCAGTGTTGCGAGAGTCATCTCGGTGTCGTCCATCAGCACCGACTCGGTGATTTCGAGTTCGAGCCGGTTGGCCGCGAGGCCGCTATCGGCCAGCGCGCCGATCACGCCCAGCACGATGTTCGATGTGCGGAATTGGATCGCCGACAGGTTCACCGAAATGCGCAGCGGGGCCGGCCAGTTCTGCGCCTCGTGGCAGGCTTGGCGCAACACGAACTCGCCGAGCCTCGAAATCAGACCGGTTTCCTCGGCGACCGGAATGAACTCGGCCGGAGGCACCGCGCCGCGAACCGGATGGGTCCAGCGCGCCAGCGCTTCGAACCCGCTGAATGTACCGCTCGCGAGGTCGACCAGCGGCTGGTAATGGACGTCGATCTGATCGTTGGCGAGTGCTTCGCGCAGATCGAGTTCGAGGCAGCGCCGGGCTTTGGCACGCGCTTCCATCTCGGGTTCAAAAAACCGGCAGGTGCTGCGGCCGCCGTCCTTGGCCCGGTACAGCGCCAGATCAGCATGCTTGAGAATCTGGTCCGGGTCGTTGCCGTCCTGCGGCGCGATGGCGATGCCGATGCTGCCGCCGGCGATGATCTGGATGCCGTCGACATCATAGGGCGCGGCGATCATTTCGATGATCCGCCACGCCAAAGCCTCCGCTTCGTCCGGCGACGTAATCGCGCGCTGCAGGATGGCGAACTCATCGCCGCCGAGCCGCGCGACCGTGTCGTGCTCGCCGACGCAGGCCAGCAGACGCTCGCCGACCCGCGTCAGCAGCGCGTCGCCGACCGAATGGCCGAGCGTATCGTTGACGACCTTGAAGTGGTCGAGGTCGAGGCAGAGCACCGCGAGCGAGCCGCCGCCGCGTTTCACGCGTTTGAGTGCATTGGTCAGGTTCTCGCGCAGCAGCACCCGGTTCGGCAGATCGGTCAGCGCGTCGTAACGCGCCATGTGCATGATCCGGGCCTCGGCGTGCTTGGCGTCCGTCACGTCGCGGCCGACGCCGCGATATCCTGTGAAGCCGCCGTTGATGTCGTGCACCGGCTTGGCGGTCAGCGACCACCAGCGCAATTCGTCACCGATGCGGGCCGCGACCGTGACGTCGCTGAATGGCGCGCGAGCCCGCAGCAGGCGATCGACATCGCCGACGCCGAGCGCGTCGATGCCGTCGGTCTTGGGGTCTTCGAGAAAATCGGCGAACTTCACGCCGCGCAACATGCTGGCGGGCTGGCACAGCGCCGCGGACAGGCGCGGCGACACCCATTGCAGCCTTCCGTCGGTATCTAGCTCCCACAGCCAGTCGCTGGCATTCTCCTCGAAGTCGCGCAGCAGCAGACCGATGACCTGACCCTGCTGTTCGATTTCGGCTTGGCGCAGCAGGCGGTCGGTAAACAGCCGCGCGTTACGGCCGACGCTCAGCGATACCATGATGGCGTAGAACGAGATCAGCACGCAGACCGTCAGCCATACCGGGTTGGTTGACAGCGTGAGCGCGATGACGCCGCCGACCGCGAGCAGAATCGTATAGGCGATGGCGGCCGCCGGAATGACCGCCAGCGTAAAGGCGCCGCCGCACATCATCGCCAGGATGAGCGAAGCGATGACGAGTTGTTGCGGCCCCGTGGCGGACGGAAACAGCACGATCTGCACCACGGCCCAGCACAACCCAAGCAGGGCGCCGTGCCGCACGGCGCGTTGCACGGTATGGCGCGAGCGTGTCGGTTTTGCCGGGCGGTGGTGCGATCTGGCCCAGGCATACATGCCGATCAGGCTCGCGGCGCACACCATGCTGCCCCACACGGCCAGAAAGACGCGCGGTCCGCTGTCCCACATGGTGAACAGCAGCACCGCTTCGTTGAACAGATTGGCCAGCATCATCAGCGGCGTGAGACGCAGGATCGCGGTGATCTGCGCGGCTCGGATACGGCCGTCCAACGGCTCTTCCACTGGCGGTTCGCGCCAAGCTTGCCACAATCGGTTCGCTGCGGAAGTAAACGCCGTCATGGTACACAACGCCGCCTTCTGGCGCGGACCGCAGCCGAAAGGCCGGGTCGCGTCGTTTCACATGCGACCAGTGCTACGTGGGAAACACGTCATATTGGGTAAAGAATGGGACCACATCCGCCATGCATGGTTTCCGCGCCGTAAAGCGCTCCCAACCCGAGGCGATGCGAAACAGATTAGTAACCATGAGCAAACAAGGCGCCGGACATCTTACTCTATGACGATCTTCACCTGATCGCCGGCCTTCACCTGTTCGTTCGCCGCCAGCCCGTTGAGCACGCGGAAACGCTCCGCAGGCTGATCGACCACCGCCATCTGGGTCGCAAACTTCTCCACGGTGTCGCCGGGTGCAACGCTGACCACTTTGAGCCGTAGCGGCTTGGCGCCTTCGATCTCGGTCAGGCTCATGCGGCGGAAGCTCTCGACCGACTGGCGAAACACCCGCTCCGTCTCCGGCGTCTTCTGCTTGGCGGCAAAGATGAAGCGATACACCTCGCTGCCGAAGCGCACGGCATAAAGCCGGAACGCCCACTGCTCACCCTTGGCGGTCGCGGTCGCGGACGGAAATCCGTTGAGCGTCAGTTCTTCGATCGAGCGCGGATCGATGTTCTCGATCCAGCCGGAATTGAGATATTCGGTTAGCTTCTGCTCCGCCGGCACGCGCACCACGTCGACGCGCAGCGCCTGACCGCCGCCCTGCTTGATGCCGAGCACCGCCTGCGCGGTGTTGTCGAGCGAAAATCCTTCCGGCGCCGTGAAGGTGAAACCAAGTTTGGGATGCAGGAAGCGCCGGCCGCGTACATAGCCTTCGCTTGGATCTTCGCCATAGACCATGCCGTCGATGCCGGTGAGGTAGGCCGCCTTGTCCTGCGCGCCGGCGCCGGGCGCGCTGAACTGGCGGGCGCTGGTCTGCGCATTGCCGACGCGTTCCGGGGTCGCCGGATGCGACGACAGGAAGTCGAGCGGCCGGCCGTCGCTGGTGCTGGCGCTCGGTTTGAGATCGGCATTGCGGCCCATCGCGGTCAGGAAACGCACCGCGCCATACGGATCATAGCCGGCCCGCGCCGCGATACCGACACCGATGCCGTCGGCTTCGAATTCCTGCGCGCGCGAAAAGCTCGCCAGCGCGATCTTGGATTTTGCGAGCGCGAGAGCGCCGGTCTGCGGATCGCTCAGCACGTCGTTGACCACGCGGCTGACCAGCGCGGCCTGGCGCGCCTGATCGGCCCGGATCGCGGCGTGCCGGGCGATCACATGCGCCATCTCGTGGGCCAGCACCGAGGCGAGTTCGGAGGTGTCGCTGGCCAGCGCGATCAGGCCGCGGGTGACATAAAGCTGACCGGTCGGCAGCGCGAAGGCGTTGATGGCCGGCGAGTTCAGGATGGTGACGCGGTAATGCAGGTTGGGCTGCTCGGAAGCGGCCACCAGCTTTTCAACCGCCTGCGAGATCAGGCCTTGCAGCCGCGCGTCCTCATAGGCGCCGCCATAGGCCGCCAGAATGCGCTGGTGCTCGCGCTCGATGGCGGTCTGTTGTTCGTCCGGCTTCGGCGCGGTCGACAGCGATGCCGGTTTTTCGGTCGGCAACGTGCCGCCGCAGCCGGCCAGCAACAGGCCGAGCAGCGCCATCGCGACCGCCGGCGCTAGGCGTGCACCGCGTCCCGCCTGTGTTGTGATGGATGGCGCGATCAAGCTCATGCCTAGTTCGGCTCAACGATTTCTATCTGCTCTGGCCGCAAGGCCTGAACCCGTGGTCCGCTGCGGGCCTCGATCCAGCCCCGCACCCGGACCCGGCGACCGGTCAGCGTCTTCGGCTCGAGGCCGACGGACGTGAACAGTCCGGCGTTGCGCTTTGCGATGGTAATGGCGAATCCCTGCGACCACCGCGTTCCGAAGTTGACATATATGATGCCGCCGCTCTCACGGACAGATGAAACCTTGCCCTCGACCAGCGTAAAACGCCCGCGTTCGGTCAGGATCTCCGCCGGCATGTCGGCCCGCCGGGGTTCATAATATGGATCGCCCCACAGGCCAAGCTTGGCAGTCCGGGCCTTGCGCTCCAGGGCCAGGAACTCCAGCGCGCAGGCCCGGTCGGCCAGCCGAGCGGCGACCCGCGCATGGCCCTGCGCCAACAGGTCGCTCTGGACCGAACGCGCGACGCCGTCCCGTTCGATAAACGCATGAGCGCTGACCCGGCCGTAGCGGTCGATGTCGGTGTCGAGCCGCTTCAAGACAATGGTTTGACCGGTCACCAGCGCGGTAAGCGCCATTCGGGCGGCGTCGGCTCGTTCGGCGGAAGCTGCTCCCGGAACTTCGATGCCGGCAAGTCGTACTTCACGGCCGTCGGCCAGCCCGAACGTTCTTCCATCCGTCACACGGGCGGCCTGCCCGGTTCCGATGGTTTCGCTGCCGCAGGCGATGGCCGCGACCGAATCGGTCATCGCAAGCGCCAGTGCGCCGGCCGCCAACCGCAGTCGCCAATGTCGCCCACCCCACGCCATGGTGATGACCGAAAGGCCCGAATGCGGCGGCAACACGGCGCCTCATTACACGAACGGTTTCGGGTCGGTCACAATCCGCCTAAACCTCTGGTAGCGCGCCAAAATCTGACGGTCCGAATCGTACGCTTCTCATTCCAGCCGCGATGGCTATGCTGGCCGAAACCGTTCCGCATGCCAGGAAAACCTCATGAAATACCGCCGAACCGACGCCAAGGAATATGCGCGGGCCAATTTCAAGGGCATTTGGGCGGCCGCGCTCACGCCGTTCTACGAAGATCTGTCGATCGACGAAGCCGGGTTCGGACGCAATCTGCGGCACTGGCGCGACGACCTCAGCGTCGACGGTGTGTTCGTGGCCGGCAAGCAGGGCGAGTTCTTCGCGATGTCGCTGGCCGAGCGCAAGCGCACCTTCGAACTCGCGGTCGCCGAGGCCAATGGCCGGTTCGGCACCATCATGTCGTGCTCGGACCAGAACCTCGACACCGTGATTGAGCTTGCCAAGCACGCCCAGGCGGTCGGCGCCGACTATATTGTGGTGCACGCGCCGATCCTGCATTTCTTCAAGTCGCAGGATGAGACCGTCTATCAGTATTACAAGTACATCAGCGAGCAGGTCGACATCGGCATCGCGATGTGGAGCCACCCGGATTCCGGCTATCTGCTCAGCCCGGAACTGTGCGCGCGGATTGCGGAGTTGCCAAATATCGTCGCGATCAAATATTCGGTGCCGCGCGAGATGTACGTCAAGCTCACCCAGATGGCCGGCGACAAGATCATCGTCAGCACCGCCTCGGAAGAGGAGTGGTTCGACAACATCGTTGAGCTGAACTGGCGGCTGTATTTGTGCTCCAGCCCGCCCTATCTGCTGCAAACCAGGAACGACATGCGGATGCGCGAATACACCGATCTCGCGTTCCGGGGCGAGATCGACAAGGCCCGCGCGGTACGCGACAGCCTCAATCCGGTGCGCGAAGCGATCCGCCGTACACGGCCACCGGAAAAGCCGCAGGCGCATTCGAAGTATTGGCAGGAACTGCTCGGCCAAGTCGGCGGGCCGGTGCGCCGTCCGCTGTTGCAGATGACGGACGCCGAAAAACAGGCGACCCGCGCGGCGTTCGACGCCTGCGGGCTGAAGCTCGGCGCGCCCGCGCGCTCGTCCGCGGCTTGATTGAGCCGCTTGAAATCGCAGGGGGACACGATGGCGACCGGACGGCTGCAGGCGTTCAACTTCAATAAGTGGATCGAAGAGCACCAGCATCTGCTGAAGCCGCCGGTCGGCAACAAGAAGGTGTTCGATGACGGCGAGATGACCGTGATGGTGGTCGGCGGCCCGAACCAGCGCACCGACTATCACGACGATCCGGTGGAAGAATTTTTCTATCAGCTCAAGGGCGACATGGTGCTCAAGGTCGTCGATAACGGCAATTTCTACGATGTGCCGGTCCGCGCCGGCGAAGTGTTCCTGCTGCCGCCGCATGTGCGGCATTCGCCGCAGCGCCCGCAGGAGGGGTCGGTCGGGCTGGTGGTCGAGCCGAGTCGTAAGACCGATGAGAAGGACGCGTTCGAGTGGTACTGCTTCGAGTGCGATGCGCTGGTGCATCGCGTCGAGCTGACGATCAAGAGCTTGGTGAAAGATCTGCCGCCGCTGTATGAGGCCTTCTACGGCGACATGAAGGTGCGCACCTGTCCGAACTGCGGCACGATTCATCCGGGTAAGAAGCCGCCGGATGGTTGGGTGAAGATCTAGCGGCTCTCCGGACCGAGATCGTCGTCGATGGCGGCATGACCCTACGCTGCGGTTGAGGTATCGTTGCGGACGGATTCGATAAAGGTTGCGCCATGCCAGCATCGAGCGAATGGGACTTGCCGCCGGGCGCCCAGCCGAAGCCTCGCGACTATGCCTACGATCTCGATCAGGCCTTGAGCGCCGTGGTCGGCCTGCGGGTGATCGTGCCGGCCGATGCGATGACGGCCGAAACGCTGGGCACCGAACGTGCCGGCAATGGCGTGCTGATCCGCAAGGACGGACTGGTGTTGACCGTCGGTTATCTGATTACCGAGGCCGAAACCATCTGGCTGCATCTGTCGGACGGTCGGGTCATTCCCGGCCACGCGCTCGCCTACGATCAGGAAACCGGGTTCGGCTTGGTGATGGCCCTGGAGCATGTCGATCTGCCGGCGCTCACCTTGGGGCAATCGCGCACCGTGCGGATTGGCGACGCAGTAGTGGTCGCGGGGGCCGGCGGGCGGCACCGTTCGGTCGCGGCGCAAATCGTCGCCAAGCAGCAATTCGCCGGCTACTGGGAATACGTGCTGGACGAGGCGATCTTCACAGCGCCCGGCCATCCGAACTGGGGCGGCACGGCGGTGATCGGCCCGAGCGGCGAACTGATCGGCATCGGTTCGCTGCAACTACAGCAGGCCGGCGAGAACGCCGAGCCGGTCAATCTGAACATGATCGTGCCGATCGATCTGCTGCGGCCGATCCTCGACGACCTGTTGACGCAGGGCCGTCCCAATCATCCGCCGCGGCCATGGCTCGGACTCTATGCGACTGAGATGGGCGACCGGGTGGTGATCGCTGGCTTGGCCAGCACAGGCCCGGCGCGCCGCGCCGGCTTGCAGACCGGCGATGTGGTGCTGTCCGTGGCCGGGCATGCGGTCGGCGATCTCGCCGAACTGTACCGGCGGATCTGGGCGTGCGGGGCCGCGGGCGTCGAAATTCCGATGCGGGTCGAACGCGACGGGCAGCCCCTCGACGTGAAAATCATGTCGGCGGATCGCAACAGTTTTCTGAAGATGCCGCGGTTGCATTGAACTTCTTCACCTCTCCCCGCATGCGGGGAGAGGTCGGCTTGCGAGCGTACGCGAGCAAGGCGGGTGAGGGGCCGACACGGAGTGTGCGGCGCGCTCGCCCCTCACCCGGCTCGCGTAAGAACGCTCGCCACCCTCTCCCCGCAAAGCGCGGGGCGAGGGAGCGCTCAGCATTCGCGGCACCGTCGTTACTTCAGCCGCTTGGCGGCTTCCTGCACGATGCTGAGATCGACATGCTTCTTCAGGTCAACCTTGCCGCGCGCAAAGCCGAGTTCAGTGGTCATGTCGAGATTGCGCTGCAAAGCTTCCAGATTGGGCATCAGGTTCGGATCCCGATAGGTGTCTTCCTTGGTGAAGATCCAGTCGAAACGATCGGCCGGCTGCTTGGTGACGCGGGCGGCGATCTGCTTGACCTCTTCGTGATTTTTCGGATCGACATACCATTGCACGATGCGCAGCATGTCCTCCATGAAGTCGACCATCGCCGGCCGGTTCTTTTCGATGAACGACTTGCGCGCGGTCCATACGATCATCTGCGTCACGCCGATGGCTTCGCTCTGCTTGTAGAGCGGCCGGGCGATCTCGCGCAGCGCTGGGTCGCGCGAGAACGGCAATACGCCCGGGATCATGTCGACCTTCTTCTCGGCCAGCATCGCCCGCATGGTCGGGAACGGCGCCTCGACCACCGTATAATCGCGTTTGTCCTCGAGGCCATGCTTGCGCAACATCGCGCGCGTCGCGACATCGACGGCACTGCCCGACGCGTTGGTGGCGACCACCTTGCCCTTCATGTCCTTGACGTCCTTGATCGGACCGTCCTTCAGCACGAAATATTCCGCCGTATAGTAGCCCGGCACGCCGTCCTGGAACTCGTCGGCGATGACCACGATATCGTCGAGTCCGGCATTCTGGATGGCGAGCGCCAGCGTCGAATAGGCGAGGTTCGACACCTCGAGTTCGTTGTTGGCGATCGCCGTGATCATCGGCGGCGTGCCGGCAAAGCGGATGGATTCGAGCGTGTAGGATTTGCCGAGATGTCTGGCGAGATCCTTCTTTTCGAGAACGATCGACGCCCAGTTCGACACCGGCGCGACCCACGACATGCGGATCTTGACCGGCTCGGCGCTGCGCGCGGCACCGGGACCGAACAGCAGCAGCGCGGCGAGGGCGGTCAGCCCAAATTTAAGAAAGCGCATCGACTTCCTCCCTGTGTTCCGGCGGACCCCGTTGTTCGGGGATCTCGTTGGCCCGGCATTTTGCGGCCAATTCGGCGCCATTGGCAAGCGTCGGACGGCGCTCGGACGCCGAATCGTTGGTACTCCATCGATCGGCCGGGCAACGCCACCGTCACGCCGTCGTCGGATCCTGGGCTTCCTGGTGCCAGATCAGCAGCCGGCGCCGCAGCATCGACATCGCCTTGACCAGGCAATAGCCGACAAACGCGATCTCGACGATGCCGGCGAACACGCCACGCGAGTCGGCAAAGCCCGATGCGGTGATCATCGCGCCGCCGAGGCCGTAGCCGCCCATCAGCATTTCGGTCACCACCGCGACGATCAGCGCGATCGGCAGCGCCACCTGCAGTCCGGTCATGATCTGCGGCAGCGCGGCCGGCAGGATGATCTGCCAGAGAAGTTCACGATTTTGCGCGCCCATGTTGCGGGCCGACCAGATCAGTTCGCGCTCGACGCCCTGGATGCCGATCAAGGTCGCGGCCACCACGGGAAAAATCGCATCGACCACGATCATCGAGATCTTGGAAACGTCATAGAGGCCGAGCCACAGAATGACGATCGGCAAGAACGCGATCTTCGGCATCGGGAAGCCGACCGAAATGATCGGATCGAAGAACCAGTTTGCCAGCCGGCTGCGCGACATCGCCATGCCGATCGCGATGCCGCCAACCGCCGCGATCAGGAATCCCACCAATGCCCGATACAGCGTGAGCCCGGCATTGATGAGGAGGTCGCCGGCGATCAGATCGTTCCAGATGCGCGCGAGCACCGAGGACAGTGACGGCAGCACGAACGGCGTCACGGTGCCGCTGCGCGCCAGGATTTCCCAGGCCGCAACCAGCAGCACGATGGAGATCACCCGCATCACAAAGCGGACGATCGCGCGCGCGGTGCGGCCGGCGGACCAAGGCTCGGCTCGCAATTCGACGGCCGGCGTGTCTATTCCCGCCATTGGAGCGCCCGTCGCATGATCAGGAGATAGATCCGGTCGGCCACGAAGCCGAGAAACGCCACCGTGAGCACCACGGCGAACATCGCCTCATAGGAGCCGTTGGCGCCCAGGAAGCCGATCAGGTAGCCGAAGCCCTGCCGCGACACGATCAGTTCGGAACTGACCAGCAGGATGAACGACAGCGCCAGTGCGGTGCGGATGCCGTTCAGCAGTTCCGGCATCGCGCTCGGTACCACCACGTCCCACAGCATGCGCAATTTGTTGGCCCCCATGCTGCGGGCCGACCACACCAGCGCCTGATCGCTGGACCGCGCGCCGTTGAAGGCGCCGAGCGTGACCGGAAGCATGCAGCCGAGGAAGATCAGCAGGATCTTCGAGCCATCGCCAAAGCCGAGCCAGATCACGGTCACGGGAATCAGCGCCGATTTCGGCATCGGATAGAAGATTTCGACCAGCGGACTGAGCAGGATATTTACCGGCCGCCACCACGCCATCACGATGCCCAGGACCGCGCCGATGATAATGGACAGGAACAGGCCGGCGCCGGCGCGCCACATCGACGATGCGCCGTTGGCGATCAATTCGCCGCTGCGCATCATCTCGAACCAGGCCGCCGCGACATCGCTCAGCGGCGGCAGTGCCAAGCTTGAGACGAGATGCAGGCGGGCTGCCGCTTCCCACAGCAACGCCAGCAGCAGCAGCGGCGAATACCGGATCAGCGCGGCAATCACGACACCGAGGCCTCCGGCACGCGCTTCTGTTGCGCCTTGATGGCTTCGTCGCGCACCAGATTCCAGATTTCGTCGACCTTGTCGCCAAACGCCTTAGCCTTGAAGATGTTCGGATCGTTCTTGTCGAACTTGGTGTCGACGATGGTCTTGATACGGCCGGGCCGCGCCGTCATCACGGCGACGCGGTCGGCGAGATAGACCGCCTCCTGCACGTCGTGCGTGACGAAGATCACGGTCTTCGGCGTGCGCTGCCAGATCGTCAGCAGCTCAGCCTGCATCAGGCTGCGGGTCTGCGCGTCGAGTGCGCCGAACGGCTCGTCCATCAGCAGGATTTCCGGATCGAATGCCAGTGTGCGGGCAATCGCGGTACGCTGTTTCATGCCGCCGGAAAGCTGCGACGGAAAACTATCCTCGAAGCCGGTCAGGCCGACCATGTCGATGAACTTCTGCGCGCGATCTTCGCGCTCGGCGCGCGGCAGGCCCATGCGCTCCAGGCCATAGAGGATATTGGCCTTCACGGTCTTCCACGGAAACAGCGCGAAGTGCTGGAACACGATGCCGCGATCCGGCCCCGGCGCGACAACCGGCTTGCCGTTGACTGTGATGCTGCCGGTCTCGATCGGCAGGAAGCCGCCCATCAGATAAAGCAAGGTCGACTTGCCGCAACCCGACGGCCCGAGCAGTGCGAGAAATTCGCGCTCGCGCACCTCCAGGGACACATCTTCAAGCGCCAGCACGGGGCGGCCGCGCGGCGGCCGGTATAGATGGTTCACGCCGGAGACGACGATCTGATTTGGGTTGGTCATGCGGAGCACAAACCGGCCGACGAATGGCCGGAATCAGAAGCAACCAAAGCGACCATTTGGACACGGCGCGCCGACATGACGCGCTTCGAACAGGATCTCATGCCGCGAATGCAGATCACTCGGCTTCCTCCCCATGTCCCGGCCGTTGTTCTTGGATTATTGGCTCGGGATGCGATACGTACGTATCATATGTCTGGTTTTTCGGGATTGCGAGCGCTTTCGCCGTTGATGCGGTCGCACTAAAGCTCATCGATCTATAGCCGGGATTTTGTCACGATGAATGCAGCCACTGTCTCCACGCGATCCTCCGTGATCGACTTTCATGCCCACATCCTGGTGCCGGAGGTCTATCGCGAGACCGCACCGCACAGTTTGTTTACATTGCCGCCGGAAGGTCCGGGAATCACCGACGAGTTGCGTCGCAAGGGTGCGGCGCGTGCCGAGTTGGTGTGCGGCCAGATGGCCGAGGTGACGGACCGCCTCGTCAAGATGGACCAGATGGGCGTCGACGTGCAGGTGCTGACCGCGAGCCTGGTGCAGCAGCGCACCGACTGGGCGGACGCCGAAACGAGTCTGCGCCTGGAGCGGCTGGTGAACGACCGCATGGCGGCGATCGTGCACGCCGAGCCGAAGCGCTTCATCGGCTTTGGTGGCGTGCCGCTGCATGTGCCGGCGCTCGCGGTCGCCGAACTGGAGCGGTTGATGTCGCTTGGCCTCAAGGGCGTCGGCATTTCGACGATGGCGGGCGACATGGAAATCGGCGACGCCAAGCTGCATCCGTTCTGGGCCAAGGCCGAAGAGCTCGGCGCGGTGGTGTACATTCACCCGGCCGGCAATCTCGATCCGCGTTTCCGGCGCAATTTTCTCTGGAACAGCATCGGGCAGAATTTCGAGGAAGCGATGGCCATCGCGTCGTTGATCTATGAGGGCGTGCTGGAAAAATATCCGGCGCTGAAGATCGTGATCTCGCATGGCGGCGGCTACATGCCGTTCAATGCCGGCCGCATCGATCGCAACTATCTGGAAAAGCCGTCGACCCGCACGCATATGTCGAAGCCGCCGGCCGACTACATGCGCATGATCTATTACGATACGTGCGTGTACGACGATCTGCTGCTGCAGCGTCTGGTCGAGAAGGTTGGCGCCGATCGCGTGGTGCTGGGTTCGGACTATCCGGTCGGCGATCCCAAGCCGGTCGAGTTCGTGCAGGGCTGCAAGGCGCTGTCGGAAGCGGACAAGGCTAAGATCCTGTCGCAGAATGCGGCGAGATTGTTGGGGCTGGCGTAGCGACCGCGACGCCCGATCCGTCATCCAGAGGAGCCCGGCGATAGCCGGGCCTCGAAGGATGAACGGTCCCGATCCGGGGAAAATGGGGCCGTCGCCCTTCGAGGCTCGCTTCGCTCGCACCTCAGGGTGACGGTCAGACTCAGCTATCCGTTGAGGTCAGAGGCCTTAAACCTCAAACACCTGCTTCGGCGTCTTGTGCAGGCATTCGCCCGGGCCGTTCGGTTCGACCATGTAGTTGTCGCAGATCACCGCGAAGATCGACGGCGTCTCGTAGCCCGGATGCACGGCGAGGTTCATGCCGGCTTCGATGGTCATGTTCTCGTCGCGGCGGATCAGCGGCCGCTCGACCATGTCGTAGCCCTGGCCGTGCGCGTAGAGCCGCAGCTCCGCCGGCATGCCGCGCTGGGTCATGTAGGCATCGTGCGCGGCCGCGACATCGCTGGCCTTCACACCGGGCTTGATCTGGCTCAGCGTGTGGGTCTGGGCTTCGCGCACCGCCGCAAAGCCTTCGAGCAGTTCGTTCGACGCCTTGCCGAGCACGATGGTGCGGGCGATCTCGGTATACATGCCGCCCGGTCCGTTGACCTCGATCAGCAGCGACAGATGATCGCCGGCCTTGAGCGTGCGGCCCTGCATGAAGCGCGGCGCGAATGACGAGCGGATGCCGACCGGCGACGACGCGCCGAGAAAGATGCCCTGTTCGCTGCCGCGAATCTGGCCCTCACGCTGCCCCAGCGACGTTACGTCGATGTCGCGCAGGCCCGGCTTGATGAACTTGAGCACCTGCGCGAAGATTTCGTCCTGCATAGTGGCGCAGCGGCGGATCAGCGCGATCTCCTCCGGGCTCTTGATCGACTTGATGCGATCGATCCATTCGGTAGCGTCGACGAAGTTGACCTTGCCGTCGAGCGTGCTCTTGATCTTGCTGACAAAGCCATGCGGCAGCGCGTTCGGGGTGACAAAGCCAACCGTCCGATAGCCGCGCCGCTTGATCACGTCGGCCACCAGTTCACCGTCGTATTCATTGGTATAGGAGATCGAGGTGAACGACGGCGTCAGCAGATGCTCGCCGACGCCGCGATGCAATTCATCGCCGCCCTTGTAGTCGCGGACTACGCCGAATTGGCCCATTTCGACAACCGACATATCGTCGGCACCGAGCACGACGCTGCGCGGATAGCCGTTGGTGGCCGGCAAGTCGGTAAACCAGCGCACATAGCCGCCGATCCAGTCGCTGGTGTTCTGCACGACCAGCGCGTCGACCTTGTGGTCGGCCATCGCCTTGCGGGCGGCCGCCCAGCGGCGCTTGAGTTCGGCATCGGAAATGCGGTCGAGAATGCGTTCGGCGGCGGGGATCATGTCGTCTCCTCGGGCGGGCGGGCCGTTATTTAGTTTTAGCGCGCAATGATGTTGCGCATCTCTTTCTGCCGGCCAGCCAGGAAGAGTTGCATGTTCTCCAGCACGATGGGAAGCGCGTAGGATTCATATTCGACAAAATAGCCGCCGATATGCGGGGTCATGAACACGTTGGGCATGTCCCATAGCGGATGATCGTTAGGCAGCGGTTCGGTGCGGTATACGTCGAGCCCGGCGCCGGCGATCCGCTTGTGCTTCAGCGTATCGAGCATCGCGGCCTCGTCGACGGTCTCGCCGCGGCCGGCATTGATGAAATAGGCGGTCGGCTTCATGGCGTCGAACACCGCCTTGCCGAACAGGTCGAGATTGTTTTTCGAGGCCGGCAGGATGTTGATCAGGTAGTCGGCGCGCTTGGCGGCCTCGACCAAATCGTCGGTCGACATCACTTCGTCGAAGCCCGGCACAGCGCGCGGCGTGCGGGTCAGGCCGATCACATGCATCTCAAACGCCTGCAGCAACTTGCCGATGGCGCTGCCCGCGACGCCGCTGCCGACCACGACGGCGGTCTTGCCGGTCAGCAGGCTCCATAGTCGCCGCTCCCAGACATGCTGCTGCTTGCGGGCGACTTCGCCGACCACGTCGCGGCTGGCGTTGAGCATGAGGTAAGCCACGGTCTCACGCATCGGCGCGCCATGGATGCCGCGGCCGCTGGTGATCATCATGTTCGGCTTCAGGCCGGGCCAGCGCAGGAAGTGATCGACGCCGGTCGCCAGCGACTGAATCCAGGTCATGCCGGTCAGGCGGTCGAGGAATTCATTGCTGATCGAGGTGCCGAACGCGATCAGCACCTCATACTTCGACATATCCGCCGGCAACTCGGCGAGATTGTTCGCCGTGCCGACCTTCAGATCGGGAAACTTCTTGAGCAGTTCCGCCTTGTATTCGTCGGCGTGGACGTCGAGCACAAAGACGTTGGTCATTCTCGATCCGATCGCGCGAAATGGTTGTTTGGAATGTTAGCTCGTCAGTCCGAGCAGGCGCACCGCGTTGTTGTAGGCGATGTCGGCCCGCACATCTTCGGGCAGCGGCACCGTGTCCATGAAGTGGCCGGCTTCTTCGGGAGATTCAAACGGGTAGTCGGCTGAGAACATCACATGCTCGTGGCCGAGCGCGGCGATCGTACAATGCAGCGGTTCGGCCGAGAACATTCCCGAGGTCGTGACCACGATGTTCTCACGGATATATTCCGACGGCTTCTTGTTCAGTTTGACGCCATACAGCTTGGCGCGGCTGTCGAACCGCCACAGCAGGAACGGCAGCGTTTCGCCGAGATGGCCGAGCGCCAGCCTGGCCTTCGGATAACGGTCGAACAGACCACCGAACACCAAGCGTAGCGCATGCGAGCCGGTTTCGAAGCCCCATTCCCAGGTGGCGCGCTTCAGGCCGGTATGGCCGTCGAGCACCGGATGCGGCGCGACCGGATCGGTCGGATGAATGTACACGAGCGCATTCAAAGCCTGTGCGCGTTCCCAGAACGGCGCCAGCGCCGGATGGTCGAGATATTGCCCGTTGGTATGGCCATTGATCATCGCGCCCGCGAAGCCGAGGTCGCGCATGCCGCGCTCCAGCTCGTCGGCGGCGGCTTTCGCGTCTTGCATCGCCAGATGGGCGAAGCCCGAATAACGGTCGGGGCGTTTTTGCACTTCGCGTGCGAGAAGATCGTTGGCTTCGCGGGCCTTGCGCACAGCGATCGCCGTATCGGGCTCGGCCTGGACCCCGGGTCCGGACAACGATAGCACCGCGCGCGCAATCCCCGCCCGATCCATCGCGTCAAGCCGCGAGGCACCAAAATCCGACAGCCGGCCAACGACTTGGCTCAGAATTTGGGGGTCGACGTCGCCGACCGTTGACTTCCAGTAGTCTTCGAAGCCGGGACACAGGAAATGCTCTTCCAGCGCGATTTTCTGAACCACGATCTCTCCCCAGATATCGACCGGTGATTTCTAGTCTGTACCGGAATTCGGGCACCCTGTATCATGATGCGAATTTACGTGGCAAGTTCGTGCCAGCCAAGGGACGGGACGCTTAACGAGTGAGCAACATGGATCAGCCGATCACGACCGAAAAAAGCAGTGAAAAGAGCCAAGTACAAGTGATCGCGCGGGCCGCGTCGATCCTGCGCGCGCTGGAAGATCAGACGCTGGGCCTCAGCCTTGGACAGATTGCGCAGCGGGTGAATCTGGCCCGCTCTACGGTACAGCGCATCGTCGCGGCGCTAGAAGCCGAAAAATTGGTGATCGCGGCGTCGCCGACCGGGCGGGTGCGGCTCGGGCCGACCATCCTGCGGCTCGCGGCGTCAGTGCGGACCGATTTTGTTTCCTCGGTGCGGCCGTTCATCGTCAAGCTGTCGAACGAACTGCGCGAAACCGTCGATCTCGCGATCATCAAGCGCGACCAGTTGGTGTTTGTCGATCAGGTCACCGGCTCGCACCGGTTGCGCACCGTGTCGGCGGTCGGCGAGACTTTCCCGCTGTATTGCACGGCGAACGGCAAGGCTTACCTCGCGCAACTCGACGACGCGGCGGTCGAGCGCCTTATCGGCAGCCAGTTCGAAGCGCGCACGCCGAATACGGTGCTCAGCCTCGATGTGTTGCTGGCTGAGCTTGCGGAAATTCGCCGGACCGGCGTCGCGTTCGATCGCGAGGAACACACCCAGGGCATCAGCGCGGCCGGCGTGGCGTTGCGCGATCCGCTCGGTAATTTTGTCGCCATTTCGGTGCCGGTGCCGTCGCAGCGCTTCGCCGAACAGCGCGACATGATCGCCGAGCGCCTGCTCGCGACCAAGCACGGATTGGAGCAGCATCTGATTGCGGTGGCCGCCTGACGTTTCAACGCGCCGGAAATATTCCGGCTGTTGACAAGCTGCCCCGTGGCCGGGCAATTGACCGTTATCCGATACAGACGTACCATATCCTGAGACAAGCAGATCGCGACAAGATCACGAAAGGGAGGCTAGGCGTGGCGAAAAAAATCCGCGGCGTGATGTTCGAGGAGAACCTCAAGAACAGCATGGGACTCGAGTTCTACAATCTGTCCCATCGCTTCGGTTACCAATCCCCGAACTGGCCCTATTTCGAAGACGTCAAGATCGAGCGCATCCATTACATGGCGAAGTCGGGGGTGCTGTCGCAGCGCATCACGACCAGCATGCACAACACCACGCACATCGACGCGCCGGCCCACGTCATTCAGGGCACGCCGTTCATCGACGAAGTGCCGCTGCCGCATTTCTTCGGTTCGGGTATCGTGATCTCGCTGCCGAAGGCGAAGTGGGAGCCGATCACCTATGACGACCTGGAAAAGGCCGCCGGCAAGATCGTGCGTCCGCGCGACGTCGTGATCGTCAACACCGGCTGGCACAAGCAGTACGAAGACAGCGAAGATTATTTCTGCCGCTGCCCGGGCTTCGTGGCTTCCGCGGGCGACTGGTTCGTCGAAAAGAAGGTCAAGGTGGTCGGTCACGACACCCAGGCCAACGATCATCCGCTTGCCACTGCGATCGGCCCGCACCGCAACGGTCCGCTGCATCCGCATCTCGCCGAGGAATACAAGGAATGGTCCGGCGGCCGCGACTGGAAGCAGGATCATCCGGAATGGGAGCCGGTGCATCGCAAGCTGTTCTCGAACGGCATTCTGGGCATTGAGAATGTCGGCGGCGACCTCGACAAGGTGACCGGCAAGCGTTGCACCTTCGCGTACTTCCCGTGGAACTGGGATCGCGGCGATGGCTGCATCATCCGTCTCGTCGCCATCATCGATCCGACCGGCGCGTACCGGATCGAAAAAGGAAAGTCGTTCTGATGCAAGTCAAACGCTTTGCCGATGCCAAGCCCTACGAGGCGGCCAATCATCGCGGTTGTTCGGCGCTGCGGCTGTTCGGCGCGGAAGCCGGCGGCACGACGAGCCTGATCGTCGGCCTGTCGCATTTCCTGCCGGGCGGCGGCGCCGGCCCGGACGCCTCGCCGCCCGAGAAGGTCTACTTCGTCCTCGCGGGCGAACTGACCGTGATCGTCGACGGCAAGGAAACCGTCCTCAAGGCCAATGACTCGTGCGTCATCGGCTCCAATGAAATGCGCGAGATCGTTAATCGCGGCAACGAGGTCTGCACCATCGTGGTCGCGGTCTCGCCGGTCGCCAAGTAACGCGCGATCGACAGGCGCGCGCGGGGCGCCGAACAAAAAGACGCGGATGCCCGGGCTGAAGCCGGCACACACAAGTAACGCCGAGGAAACGCTATGTCGGAAGAGTTCCTGAAAAACCCGCTGTCGCTGTTCGACATCAAGGGCAAGGTCGCGGTCGTGACCGGCGCTTCCGGCGCGTTCGGCGCGCTGGCCGCCAAGGTGCTGGCTGGCGCTGGCGCTAATGTCGTGCTGGCGGCCGGCAAGGCCGACGAGCTGAAGAAGACCGCCGTCGAATGCGAGGCGCTCGGCGCCAAGACGGCCAGCGTCGCGACCCGGCCCAACACCGAAGCCAATTGCGACAAGATCATCCAGGCGGCGGTCGACAAATTCGGCCGCGTCGACATCCTGGTGGTCGGATCGGGCAAGAACGACGTCGCCAAAATCAATGACATGACGCCCGAACGCTTCCTCGACGTGATGGACGCCAACGTCACCCAGTCCTGGCTGATGGCGCGCGCCGCCGGCAAACAAATGCTGAAGCAAGGCGATGGCGGCAAAGTGATTCTCATGTCGTCCGCGCGCGGACTGCTCGGCCATCCGGCTGGCTACACCGCCTATTGCGCGTCGAAGTCGGCGGTCGACGGCCTCACCAAGGCGCTCGGCTGCGAGTGGGGCAATACCGGCATCACCGTGAACGCAATCGCGCCGACCGTCTTCCGCTCGGCGCTGACCGCCTGGATGTACGAAGACACCGAGAAGGCCAAGGGCGTACGCGGCGCGTTCCTGGCGCGCGTGCCGAAGGGCCGGCTCGGCGAACCGAGCGACCTCGCCGGCCCGCTGCTATTCCTGGCCTCGGCGGCCTCGAACTTCTACACCGGCCACATTCTTTATGCCGACGGCGGCTATACGGCGGGCTGAACATGACGGCGAAAGCGCGGGTCACTGTCATCGGGGCCGGGCTCATGGGGCACGGCATCGCGCAGGTTTTCGCACTGGCCGGCCATCCGACCACGGTCTTCGATTCCTTTCCGCAGACGCTTGCGAGCGCGAAAGACCGCATCGCGGCTAACCTCCGCGATCTCGGCGATGACGAGAGCGCGGTCGAGCGGGTGTTCCCGCAAGCCGATCTGGCGCTCGCGGTGCGCGACGCCGACTACATCGTCGAATGCGCGCCCGAGGACCTTCCGCTCAAGCAGAAGCTGTTCGCGGAAGTCGAACAGCACGCGCGGCCGGATGCCATCCTGGCCAGCAACACCTCGGTGATGCCGATCACCGACATCATGCGGAATCTCAAGCACCGCGAACGCGCGCTCGGCACCCATTGGTGGAATCCGCCGTTCCTGGTGCCGCTGGTCGAAGTGATCGCGACCGAATGGACCTCGCCGGCTGCGGTCGAATTCACGATGAAGCTGCACAAGGACGCCGGCAAGCAGCCCGCCCATGTGAAGAAGGACGTGCCAGGCTTTATCGGCAATCGCTTGCAGCATGCGCTGTGGCGCGAGGCGGTGTCGCTGGTCGAGAATGGTATCTGCGATGCCGAGACCGTCGACAATGTGATCAAGGCAAGTTTCGGCCGGCGCATTGCCGTGCTCGGCCCGCTGGAGAACGCCGATCTGGTTGGCACCGAACTGACCTTGGCGATTCACAAGACCGTGCTGCCGGCCATCGAATCGCGGCCCGGACCTTCACCCTATCTTGAGGCGCTGGTCCGCGACGGCAAGCTCGGCTTCAAGAGCGGCGAGGGGTTCCGCACCTGGACTCCGGAAGAACAGGCTGCGTTGCGTTCGAAAGTGTTGCAACATCTCAAAAAGGCGCGCGCCAACGACGTCTAGAATTACAAATCAAAAGCGACAGGGAGGGTTTAATGAACGACAACACCATGAAGACCCAGATCAAGAACGGGATTTCGCGGCGCAGCCTGGTCCAGGCCGGCCTCGGCGCCATCGCGGCGCCCGCGGTTCTGAGCATTATTCCGGCGAACGCGCAGAGCAAGACCATCAAGATCGGTCATGTCAGCCCGCGTACCGGTCCGCTCGCCGGATTCGGCGAAGCCGACAACTTCATCATCGAGCAGGTGCGCGGCGTCATCGGCAAAGGGCTTGATATCGGCGGCAAGACCTATCCGGTGCAGATCATCTCCAAGGATAGCCAGTCCAGCGGCAGCCGCGCCGCGGAAGTCGCGTCCGAACTGATCCTCGGCGACAAGGTCGATCTGCTGCTCGGTGCCGCCGCGCCCGACACCACCAATCCGGTGGCCGATCAGGCCGAAGTCAACGAGGTGCCGTGCCTCACCACCAACTGCCCGTGGCAGCCGTATTTCTTCGGCCGCAAGGGCGACCCGAAGAAGGGCTTCAACTGGACCTATCACTTCTTCTGGGGCCTTGAGGATGTCATCGCGTCGTTCGTGAATCTGTGGGACAGCGCGCCGACCAACAAGGTCGTTGGCGGCCTGTTCCCGAACGACGCCGACGGCAATGCGTGGGGCGATCCGAAGCTCGGCCTGCCGCCGGCGCTCGCCGCCGCCGGCTACAAGCTGCACGATCCCGGCCGCTATCAGGTGATGAACAACGACTTCACGTCGCAGATTTCGGCCTTCAAGGCCGCCGGCTGCGAGATCGTTACCGGCAATATGATCCCGCCGGACTTCGCGACGTTCTGGTCGCAGGCCGCGCAGCAGGGCTTCAAGCCGAAGATCGTCACCATCGGCAAGGCGCTGCTGTTCCCGTCGGTGATCGAGTCGCTCGGCGCGCGCGGCAACGGCCTGAGCAGCGAGATCTGGTGGACGCCGCATCATCCGTTCAAGTCCGGCCTCACCGGGCAGAGCGCGGCGCAACTCGCCGAGGCCTATACGGCCGCCACCAAGCGACCGTGGACGCAGCCGATCGGCTTCCAGCACGCGCTGTTCGAAGTCGCGATCGATACGCTCAAGCGCGCCAAGGCGGTCGATCCGAAGTCGATCCTCGCGGCGCTCACCTCGACCGACTACAAGTCGATCGTCGGCCCGATCAAGTGGAGCGGCCAGCCGGTGAAGAACGTCAGCAAGACGCCCTTGGTTGCCGGCCAGTGGCAGCGCAAGAACGACAAGTTCGAACTGGTGATCACGGCCAACAAGTCGGCACCGGAAATTCCGGCGGGCGGCAAGCTCGAGTTGCTGTCGTAAACGACAAAGCCGGCTCTCATGATCCAGAGCCATCTCCGGTTAATTCGACCGGGGATGGCTCTGAGTTTCTCGGACCGCCATGGCGCCGCTTCTCAGTCTGGAAAAAATATCGAAGCGTTTCGGGGCCGTCGTGGTCGCCGAGGGCATCGATCTTGTGCTCGGCGAGGGCGAAGCGCTCGGCATCATCGGGCCGAACGGTGCCGGCAAGACCACGCTGTTCGGCATCGCGACCGGCACCGTGGCGCCGGATTCCGGCCGTGTGTTGTTTTCCGGCGAAGATATCACGCGGCTAAAGCCAGAACGGCGGTGTCGTCTGGGCATCGCGCGCTCGTTCCAGATTCCGCAGCCGTTCGGCGGCATGACGGTGTTCGAGAACGTGGTGGTGGCGGCGGCGTTCGGCGGCGGTCACAGCGAACAGCATGTCTATGCCGGCTGCATCGACGTGCTGGAGCAATGCGGCCTAGCCGACAAGGCCAATCGCGCCGCCGGCACGCTGACGTTGCTTGATCGCAAGCGTCTTGAGCTTGCCCGCGTGCTCGCAACCAATCCGAAAGTGCTGCTGCTCGACGAAGTCGCCGGTGGGCTCACCGAGCACGAATGTGCGGCGCTGGTGACGCTGGTGAAGAACATCCATCGCGGCGGCGTCTCGGTGATCTGGATCGAGCACATCGTGCATGCGTTGTTGGCCACCGTCGACCGGCTGGCGGTGCTGCATGGCGGCGCCATCATCGCGCAGGGTGATCCGCACACCGTGATCCGCAGTCCCGCCGTCAACGAGATCTATATGGGTATGCCGGCCGATGTCTGACGCGCCGCTGCTCGAAGTCGATGCGCTCGACGCCTATTACGGCGACTTCCAGGCGTTGTTTGGCGTCTCGATGAAGGTCGAGCCCGGTCAGGTCGTAGCGGTGATCGGCGCCAACGGCGCCGGCAAGAGCACACTATTGAAAAGCATTGCCGGACTGATGCCCTCGCGCGCCGACGCGATCCGGTTCGAGGGAAAATCCATTGGCGATGCGCCCGCTTTCGCAGTGGTCGGCCGCGGCATCGCGCTGGTGCCGGAAGGCCGGCGACTGTTTCCGTCGCTGAGCGTCGAAGAGAATCTGTTGATCGGCGGCCAGCTTGGCCGGCCCGGCCCGTGGAATCTCGAGCGCGTCTACGCGCTGTTCCCGATCCTGGCCGAGCGGCGCCATGTGCCGAGCACATCATTGTCGGGCGGCCAGCAGCAGATGGTCGCGATCTCGCGCGCACTGATGTCCAATCCCCGACTGCTATTGTGCGACGAGATCAGCCTCGGCCTTGCGCCCATCGTGGTGCGGGATATCTATGCCAAATTGCCGTCGATCGTCGCGGACGGTATTTCGCTGGTTATCGTCGAGCAGGACATCGTGCAGGCGCTGCGCGCGGCCAATCATGTCTATTGCCTGCAGGAGGGCCGCGTCGCGCTGCAAGGCGCTGCGTCCAGCCTGACGCGGGATTCCATTTCCGCAGCCTATTTCGGAGTGTAGGCATGGAATGGGCCAACATTATTCTTCAGGGCGTGCTGATCGGCGGGCTGTACGCGATGTTCGCGGCCGGCCTGTCGCTGATCTTCGGCGTGATGCGCATGGTCAACATCGCGCATGGCGACCTGATCGTGCTCGCCGCGTACCTCGCGCTCATCGTCACCGAAACGCTCGGCCTCAACCCGATCGTAGCGATTCTGGTGGTCGCGCCCCTGATGGCGCTGATCGGCTATGCGCTGCAGGTCGGATTGCTCAACCGCACGCTCGGCGACGATCTGCTGCCGCCGCTGCTGGTGACCTTCGGCCTGTCGGTCATAATCCCGAACGGTCTCTTGGAATTGTTCACCGCAGACCGCGTCAAGCTCAACGCCGGTGCGGTCGAGATCGAGAGCATTGCGGTCGGTGGAGGTCTTGCGGTCGGCGTGCTGCCACTCGCCCAGTTCGCGCTCGCTGTCGTGGTGATTGCCGGCCTGCAATGGCTGTTCTATCGCACGGCGCTCG
>JAQGJU010000094.1 GCA_028290465.1 Xanthobacteraceae bacterium
CGCAGCCGGATCGACTTCGGCGTCACTTCGACCAACTCATCGTCTTCGATATAGGCCAGCGCCTTTTCCAAGGTCATGCGAATCGGCGGCGTCAGGCGCACCGCTTCGTCCTTGGACTGGGTGCGAATGTTGGTGAGCTGCTTGCCCTTGAGGACGTTGATCTCAAGATCGTTGTCGCGGGTGTGCTCGCCGACGATCATGCCCTTGTAGACCTTCCAGCCGGGCTCGATCATCATCGGGCCGCGATCTTCCAGCTTCCACATCGCGTAGGCGACCGCTTCGCCCTGCTCATTGGCGATCAGCACGCCGTTGCGGCGGCCGGTAATGTCGCCCCTGTGCGGCGCATAACCGTGGAACACGCGGTTCATGATCGCGGTGCCGCGGGTATCGGTCAGCAATTCGCCCTGATAGCCGATCAGGCCGCGGGTCGGCGCGTAGAATACCAGCCGCAGCCGTCCGCCGCCGGACGGGCGCATCTCGACCATCTCGGCTTTGCGCTCCGACATCTTCTGCACGACGATGCCGGAATGCTCCTCGTCGACGTCGATCACGATTTCCTCGATCGGCTCCTCGAGTTCGCCGGCTTCGTTGCGGCGCATCAGCACTTTCGGCCGCGACACCGACAATTCGAAGCCTTCGCGGCGCATCGTCTCGATCAGGATGCCGAGCTGCAATTCGCCGCGGCCGGCGACTTCCATCGAATCGCGGTCGGTGGATTCCGAAACCCGCAACGCGACATTGCCTTCGGCCTCGCGCAGCAGACGGTCGCGGATCATGCGGCTCGTCACTTTCGAGCCTTCGGTGCCGGCGAGCGGCGAATCGTTGACCCGGAAGGTCATCGCCAGGGTCGGCGGATCGATCGGCTGGGCCGGCAGCGGCTCCATCACTTCGGGCGCGCAGATGGTGTGCGCCACGGTGGCTTCCGGCAAGCCGGCGATCGACACGATGTCGCCCGCGAAGGCCTCTTCGAGCGCCACGCGCTCCAGGCCCCGGAACGCCAGAATCTTCGAAATACGGCCCTGCTCGACCAGCTTGCCTGAGGCGTCCAGCACCTTGGCGGCCTGGTTCGGCTTCACCGAGCCGGACACGATGCGGCCGGTGACGACGCGACCCAGATAGGGGTTGGCCTCGAGAATGGTGCCAAGCAGGCGGAACGGGCCTTGTTCGACCGTCGGCTCCGGAACGTGGCGCAGCACCAGATCGAACAGCGGCTTCATGCCCTGGTCCTGCGGACCGTCCAGGCTGTCCGACATCCAGCCCTGTTTGGCCGAACCGTACAGGATCGGGAAATCGAGCTGCTCTTCGCTGGCGTCGAGCGCCGCGAACAGGTCGAACACTTCATTGGCGACTTCGGTGGCGCGGGCGTCCGGCCGGTCGACCTTGTTGATGACGACGATCGGCTTCAGGCCGAGCTTGAGCGCCTTCGAGACCACGAATTTGGTCTGTGGCAGCGGGCCTTCGGCGGCGTCGACCAGCACCAGGCAGCCGTCCACCATGTGCAGGATACGCTCGACCTCACCGCCGAAATCGGCGTGGCCCGGCGTGTCGACGATGTTGATGCGGGCGTCGCCCCACAGGATCGAGGTCGCCTTGGCCAGAATGGTAATGCCGCGCTCGCGCTCCAGATCGTTGGAGTCCATCGCGCGCTCGTTCACCTTCTGATTCTCTCGGAACGAGCCCGATTGCTGCAGCAGGCGATCGACCAGCGTGGTCTTTCCATGGTCGACGTGGGCGATGATCGCCAGATTTCTCAAGGACATGTAGGAATCCGATCAGAGGCCCGCAGCGGGCGTCATTTTGCGGCGCAATATAAGGTTTGGCGCCACGATGGCAATGGCCATATCGCCCGATCAAGGCGCTATGCGGGCGATGAAGCCCCAATCCGTCGAATAAAGTTACTCGGCCAGGTTTCCTGTGCCGGTCGCCCGGCTCCACGGTCCGAGGCGGGCGCCCTGCGGGAGGGCTTCCCTTACCATCAGCATCTCGCCGACGGTTTCCGGTGTGATCAGGCCGACCAAGGCTCCGGTGGCATCGACCACGCCAATCGCCCGCGCCGATTGCTCCTGCAATACGCGCAATGCCTCTTCCAGATGATGGCGATGGCCGACCGTTGGGATACCCGCCGTCATGACGTCGCCGACCAGCGCGTCCGGCCCACGCTGCTTCAGGGCGCCGATCAGTTCGGCCCGGCCCAGCAGGCCGACCGGCTTGCCGGCGGCGTCGATGACCGGAAATTCGGCCTGGCTGGTGCGGATCAGGGTTTCGATCGCCTCATCGATCGCAGCCTGTGGGGTCAGCGTAGCGAACTGGGTCTGCATCGCGGCGCTGACCGGCACGCCGCGCGACATTGCCCGCATCGCGACCAGCCGGGCCTCCGAGGTCGCCGCCAGATAGACGAAGATGGCGATGAAGATCAGCAGCGGATTGCCGAACAGGCCGAGGAAACCGAGCGCGAACGCCACCACTTGGCCGATCGAGGCGGCGATTTCGGTCGCCCGCACATAGCCGAGCCGGCTGGCCAGCGCCGCCCGCAGCACCCGGCCGCCATCCATCGGGAAGGCCGGGATCATGTTGAACACCACCAGGAACAGGTTCACGGCCGCGAGCCGATCGATCATGCCGATTCGCGCATTGTCGACGCCCGACAGGCTTCGCAGATCCAGGGTGGCGCCGAGCACGACCAGCGCCAGCGCGATGACCACATTGACGGCCGGTCCGGCGATCGCGATCAGCAGTTCTTCACTCGGCTTTTCGGGGATGTGCTCGAGCTGCGCGACGCCGCCGATCGGCAGCAGCGTGACGCTGGGGCTGGCGACGCCGAACCGGCGCGCCATGAAGATATGGCCGAACTCGTGCGCCAGCACGCAGGCAAACAGCAACAGCATGAAAGCAAGGCTCTGCCACGCCTCGGTCGGGCCGCCGGACACCCAGCTCGCCACGAAGATCCAGCCGAGAAACAGCAGGAAGGTGACGTGCACCTGGATTTTGGTGCCGACGAGCGAGCCGATATTCAGCGACCAGGGCATGGCGACCTCGGGGCAAGAATGTTCGGGAGCGAGCATCCCTCCACGTCAACATAGGAGGCGCCCGGCGGGGTTGCGAGTGGGGTTTCGGCATGGCTTGCCGGGTCTTTCCGCCACGCGGGCGCCAGAATTGAGCGCCATATCTGTCTCACAGGGTTGCCGTGCGGGAGATCGTCATGGGCTTGGAGCAGACCACGTTCGACGAAGCCGACACGTCACGCTACGCGCGGGACGAAGCACGGGTGCGTCATGGTTTCTGGCGCAAGCTCCGGCAATTCGCGGCAAAGCTGCCGTTCGCCGAGGATCTGCTGGCGGCCTATTACTGCGCGTTCGACCGGCAGACGCCCGTGCAGGTCAAGATGGCCCTGATGGGCGCGCTGGCCTATTTCGTGATGCCGTTCGATCTGGCGCCCGACTTTTTGCTGCTGGTCGGGTTCGCGGATGACGCCGCCGTGCTGGCAGCCGCCGTTCGTCTTGTGGCCGTCCACATCAAGCCCGAACACCGCGAAGCGGCCGCGCAAGCGTTGCGGCAGGGCTCTTTTCAGGACGCGTGATTAGCTAATTTTCAGGATCGCCTTGCCCATCACCTTGCGGGCCGCGATGTCGTCGATCGCCCGCGCGGCGTCGGCCAGCGGATAGACCGCATGGACGTGGGCCGAGAGTTTGCCTTGCGCGGCCCAGTTCACCAGATCGGCCATGTTGGCCTGATGACCTTCCGGATCGCGTTCGGTCCAGGAACCCCAGAACACGCCGACCACATCGCAGCTTTTCAGCAGTACGAGGTTGAGCGGGATTTTGGGAATGTCGCCGGCCGCGAAGCCGACCACCAGATAGCGCCCATACCACGCCAGCGAGCGTAGCGCCGGTTCGGCGTAAGCGCCGCCGACGGGGTCATACACCACGTCGACGCCGCGTCCATCGGTCAGGCGGCGCAGTTCTTCCCTCAAGTCGGTCTCGGCGTAATTCACCAGGGCATCGGCGCCGTGTTCGCGTGCAAAGTCGAGCTTGTCGTCGGACGATGCGCAGGCGATCACCCGAGCGCCCATCTGCTTACCGAGTTCGACCGCCGCGAGGCCAACGCCGCCGGAAGCGCCGAGCACTGCGAGGGTTTCACCGGGCTTGAGATGGCCGCGATCCTTCAGCGCGTAGAGCGACGTGCCGTACGTCACGCTCAGCCCGGCGGCCCGCTCGAAATCGAGGCCTTCGACCAGCTTGACGACCCGGCCGGCCGGGATCGCGATCTTCTCGCGTGCATTGCCCCAGCGGCTGAAGCCCATCACTGGGTCGCCGATCGCGAGCCCGGCGACGCCCGTGCCGAGGCTCTCGACCGTGCCGGCGAATTCGGCGGCCGGCGAGAACGGCAATTCGGGCTTGAACTGGTAGCGCCCGGCAATCAGTAGCGTGTCGAAGAAATTCAGGCCCGCCGCCGCGATTCGCACCACGACTTCGCCCGGTCCGGCGACCGGATCCGGAATGTCGGCAAGTTCAAGGTCGCGGGCCGTGCCGAGGCGCGTGCAGAGAATGGCTTTCATGATGCGTTCCGTGAGCGATCGATGCCGGGCTCTTATGTAGCAGCATCACACGCCCGCCGAAATCATGCCTCGAGTCATTCTGTCTCGAGTCATTCCGTCTCGCGGATGCCGCTCTGCTCGAGTTCACGGCGCAGCCGGGTAAACGCCAGCCGCAGCCGCGACTTCACCGTGCCGAGTGGCACGCCGAGGCGTTCGGCGATCACGCTATGGGTCAGGCCTTCGAAAAATGCCAGACGCACCAGCAGCAATTGCTCCGGCGGCAGCGCCGTCATGGCGCCACGGACGCGCGCCTCGCGCTGCGCGGCATCGAGCGTGTCGTCGCTGGACGGCGTCAGGTCGATGATCGCCAGCATGTCGTCGTCGCTGAACAATCCACCGCGATCGCGGCGCAGCGCGTCGATGCGGCGATTGCGCGCGATCCGGTATATCCAGGTTGCGACCGATGACTTCTGCGCATCGAACAACGCCGCCTTGCGCCAAATGGTCTCCATCACCTCCTGGGTGATTTCCTCGGCGGCCACCGCCTCCATGCCGAGGCGCAGCAGAAACGCGTTAAGACGCGGCGCGAAATGGTCGAACAGGCGCGTGAACGCCTCGCGGTCGCGATGCTGCGCGACGGCCATCATCAAGGGCGCATATTTGTCGGAGCCTACCACCCAGGCCTCGCCTCAATGATGCGTCGTGTCGCAAATTGGAAAAAAGAATGCAGGCCCCCGCCCGGTTAGTCGCTACCAGGGTCGTTCGGGTTCATCTGCGTCGGATTTCGATCAGTCCGATGGCGGCCGGAGTGGGCGGTCGATGCCGCGCCAGAGCGTTTTCTTCACGTGAAGAAAATGCGTCCATCTAAACACTTTGAGCGCGTACGCAGGTAAGTTTACGCAATCTGCGATTGCCTTCCCGCAAAACCGGTGTCCACTTTTGCTGAACGCGCTCTAGTCAATGAAGCCATTTAATGGCGCCGTTTTGGCGTCGTTCTCAGTGGCGCGCGCTCGTCCGCGCGGGCGGCGTCATAAAAGCCGTTGGGCTCGCACACGCCACCGATGCCGCGCACGGTTTCCATGCATTGCTGGCGGGTTTCGAAATAACAATTGTCGCCGCCGCCGCTGCCATCGCCGCCGCTGTAGCGCGCGCACCACGGATAATAGATTGCGGCGTTTGCCGACACGGCCGTCGCCAGCAACATGCCGGCGGCGGTTGCCACGACCATGAGCTTGGCAAAGTGCTTTTGATTCATGTCCGCCCTCCCTAGGTATCCTCGATCATTAACCCCTCGGGAGCATCATTCATTCCGCAATCGTCCGACTAAGAGCGTCGCTCCGCCGACCAGGTGCCGGAGCAGGTGCCGGCACTGCCACGGCCGGTCCATTTGCCGGTGCCGGCCTTGCCGGCCAGCCGACCCGAACCGCTGGCCTTCTGATCGCCGCGGCCGACATTCACCTTGATGGCGCCGTTGCCGGATACGGCACCGGACATCGATACCGCGGCTTCGCCTGCCGGCTTCACCTGTCCGCCCGCGATCTGGACCTCATACCGATAAGCCCGGTCACAGGTACCGTTCTCCGTGACCACCAGTACGCTCCACGTGCCATCAAAACCCGGAGCCGCGAAGCTCGCCGGCGGGGCGAAGTGCAAGGCGAAGCACGCCACCAGCGTGCCGAAGATCATGCGTTTCATCTTAATTGTCCGTCTCGTTTTGGCAGGACTGCCCGGCCGCGTATCGGCAGGCGTTAGTGCCCGTCCGACAATCATAGGTTCAACCATGAAGCGCGGGCTGCGTTCCCGGCCAACATTCACGTCTGGTTGCGCGGTCCCGGTTGATCGGTCGCGGCGGGATGTTACAAGCGACCGGGGAGTATTCATGAGCGATATCGAACCGGTTGCCGACAGCGATCCGCATTATGCGTACAAGCCGTCGCTGATGGGCGGTGCCTCGCAATTCTGGCTGCGCTCCGGCGGGCTGGAATGGCACGTCCGGTCGGCGACAGGTGTTGTGCCTTATGCGCGGATCGACCGGGTGCGCATGTCGTTTCGCCCGGTGACGGCGCAGTCGTATCGCTTCCTGACCGAGGTCCGGGCGCCCGGCGCGCGCATGACGATCGTCTCGTCGTCGTGGAAGAGCCTGTTCGAGCAGGAGCGGCAGGATGCCGGATACCGTGCCTTCGTGACGGAGCTGCACCGGCGCATCGCGGCGGCGGGCAGGGCGACGCAATTCGTGTCGGGCTATGGGGCGCCGCTGTATTGGGTCGGGCTGGCGATCTTCACCGCGACGGTGTGCGGCTTCGCCGTCATGATATTGCGCGCGCTGCTGACCCAGGTCTGGGCCGGCGCCGGTTTCGTGGCGGCGTTCCTGGCGCTGTTTCTGTGGCAGGTCGGCGGCTATTTCCGCCGCAACAGGCCGGGCACCTACAGGCCGGACGCATTGCCGCCGTTATTGCTGCCGTGAGGCATCATCCAGACAGGTCTTGACCGGTCAGCGCCGCACCACCAGCACCGAGCACGTTGCGTAGCGCACCACATGGCCGGCGTTCGAGCCGAGGAAATAAGTGCGCATCGCCGGGCGATGCGAACTCATCACGATGAGATCGCAGCCCATCGTCTTCGCCTCTTCGAGGATCTCGTGATAGATGCCGCCCTGCCGCACCACGGCGGTGGCGCGATCACCCAGCCCGGTTTCCGCGGCGACGATCTGCACGGCTTCTTCGGCGGATTTACGCTGCTGCACGTCGAAATCCGGCGGCACATATTCGGCCAGCATCACCGGAGTCATCGGCAGTACGTTGAGCAGCCGGACAGAACCGCCGGACACCTTGGCCCATTCCAGCGCAGTGGCCATCGCCGGCTTGGCGAGTTCCGGGTCGGACAGGTCGACCGGGACCAGGATCTTCTTGTACATGGCCAGGGGCTCCTTGCGATGAAGGTATAAGCGTTTTCGACTGGACGTGCTCTATCCTGTCACAATTCGGTCGCGGCCGGGAACTGGCTCAATCGGTTGCGGCCTCGATCTCTCCGGGGGTAACGAAGCGCTCCAGCCGGCCGGCCAGCGGATGTAATGCCGACCATTCCGACAGCTTGAATTCGATCACGACAAGGCCGCCGGGCGGCAGCTTCTCGTGTAGCCGCTGGCGGGCGTCGAGGTCGCCGGTCGCGATCAGTTCAATCGCCGCCTGATGCAGGCCTGGATTGTGCCCGACCAGCAGCAGCGAGCGCACCGCCATTGGGTCGGTGTCGCGGATCATCGCGATCAGGCCCGACGCGGGCGCGTTGTACAGCCGTTCGTCGTATTCGGCGGCCGGTGCCTCGGGCAGCGCGATAGCGACGCATTCCCAGGTCTCGCGCGTGCGCGCCGCCGGTGACACCAGCGCCCGGGCCGGGGTCAGGCGGTGACGGGCCATGAACTGGCCGAGTTCCGTGGCCTGCTGGCGGCCGCGCGGCGCCAGCAGGCGGGCACGGTCGGACGCCCCGGGGATCGCCGGTTCGGCTTTGGCATGTCGCAGCAGCATGACTCGCAGCATGGGGGCCCTCGTCGATTTATTCGCACGAAGAGTCTAGCATGGACGTGACCCGATGATGGCGGGTTGGCAGGTCAACGGGGAATTATGGACGGGAATGAGCCTGAGACGTCTGGGTCGAGTTGGTATGCGGCCACGGCGGTGTCGGTGCCGGAGCGGCCGCATCTGACGATCGATCAAGACGTCGATGTCTGCGTGATCGGCGGTGGCTTGGCCGGCCTCACGGTGGCCCGTGAGGTCGCGAAGCGCGGCTGGTCGGTCGTTGTGTTGGAGGGCAGGCGCGTCGCCTGGAACGCGTCGGGTCGCAATTGCGGCTTCGTGCTGCCGGGTTTCGCCGAGCGTCTCGATGCGCTGGTCGAGCGAGTCGGCCTCGATACCGCGAAGGCAATGTGGAAGCTGTCCGAGGCCGGTGTCACTTATGTGCGAGATACGATTCGCGACACCGGAATGGCGGGCGTCGAGCCGGCCGCGGGCTGGCTCGACGTGTCCAAGACCGATGATGGCGACGCGCTGCTCGCGCATATCCGTCTGCTCAACGAGGTGGGCGCCAACATCGAGGGCTGGCCAATCGAGCAGGTGCGCGCGAGCCTCAAGACTTCGCGCTATTTTCATGCGGTGCATTACCCGACCGCGTTCCATATCCATCCGTTGAATTATGCGCTGGGCCTCGCGGCCGCGGCCGAAGCCGCCGGCGTGAAGATTTTCGAAAATTCGCCGGCGCTGTCGATCGATCCGGCCGGCGTGCGCAAGCGCGTCATCACGCCATCGGGCCGGGTGCGGGCCGCGCAGGTCGTGCTGGCCGGCAATGTGCATCTCGGCAGCCTGATGCCGCGCCTGTCCGCGACACTGGTGCCGGTCACCACCTATGTCGGGGTGACGGCCAAGCTCGGCGCGAAGCTGAGCGATGCCGTCGCCTATGCGGGCGCGGTCAGCGATTCCGAATATGCCGATAATCATTATCGTGTCGTCGACGGCGACCGGCTGATGTGGGCTGGCCGCATGACGACCTGGGAGCGCGAGCCGCGCCGCTATGCGAAGACGCTGGCAGCCGATATCCGGCGGCTCTATCCGCAACTCGGCAAGGTCGAGATGGAGCATGTCTGGAACGGCACGCTCGGCCGCACCGTGCACCGCATGCCGCAGATCGGCGAGTTGCAGCCCGGACTTTATGTCGCCAGCGGTTTCGGCGGCCATGGCATCAACACCTCGGCGATGGCCGGCGAACTGATCGCGCGCGCTATTGTCGAGAACGATCCGACGTGGCGGCTGTTTTCGGGCTACGAGTTGATCTGGGCCGGCGGTCCGGCGGGGCGTTTTGTCGCGCAAACCAGCTATTGGGCCCGCCGGATTGGCGAACGCTTCGGCGCCGACCGCGCGCACCGGCGCGAGGTGGCGCTGCAGGCCGACGAGGAAGCCGACACGGCCGCCGAAGCGCCGGATGAGGCCCCCATCGCACCCGAGCCGCCGGTCGAAGCCGCCCGGACTGTGGCCGAACAGACACCTGAGCCGAAAAAAGCGACCGAGAATCGCGGCCCGAAATCGCGGCGCCGCAAAAAGGACGCCACCACGGCCAATACATCGACTTCGTCAGATCGGACTACCGCTGCGCCGGACGAGCAGGTGATTTGAACTGTCGGTCGGACATGGTAACTTTACGCCAACCGCGCTGCGGTAGGTTCGTGGATGGCGCCGGAAGCGGCACGTCCTGGCGCGCGAATGAAGAGGGGGTTTCGCATGCGGTTTTCCTTGGCCTCGGTTTTGATCCTGCTGACGCCCGTCGCGGCGTCCGCGGCCGATGTGGCCTACAAGGCGCCGATGTACAGCCCGGCCCCTGCTGCCGGCTGGACCGTGACGCTGGGCGTCGAGGGTCGTGCGTTACCGTCCTATGATGGCGCCGACAGCACCGATTTCACCGCGTTTCCGGTGTTCCAGATCCGCCGCGCCGGCACCAATGCCAAATTCCGCAGCCCGCGCGATGGCTTCGGCTTCGGCCTGTACGAGACCAACAATTTCCGCATCGGCCCGGTCGGCAAGCTGGTGCGTCCGCGCAAGGACGGCGACCACGACGATCTGCGTGGGCTCGGCGATGTCGGCTGGACGCTAGAGGCCGGCCTGTTCGCCGAATATTGGTGGACGCCGTGGCTGCGCACCCGCGGCGAAATCCGCAACGGCATCGGCGGTCATCATGGCCTGGTCGGCGATTTGACGGCCGACGCCGTCTATCAGGTCGCGCCGGCTTGGACGCTGTCCGGCGGCCCGCGCATGACGCTGGTGTCGGGCAGCGCGGTCGATCCGTATTTCAGCGTCGACGCGGCACAGTCGCTGGCCTCGGGCCTGCCGGTGTACGACGCCAAAGGCGGCTTGCGCTCGGTCGGCCTCGGCACGCAGTTGCGCTACGAGGTCACCCCGCAATGGGGCACCTACGTGTATGTCGAGTATGAGCGGCTGGTCGGCGATGTCGCGGATTCGCCGCTGGTCGCGTTGCGCGGCTCGGCCAATCAGACCACCGTCGGCGCCGGCATCACCTACTCGTTCGACGTCGCGCTGCCGTTTTGAGAACGAACGACTGTCGCAAGGTGTCGTCTAAGTAAAGACGACACCTGATCCTGTGCATCGGCGCGGGGGAGGGCTGATGCGCGGCTTCCGTTTCGTCGTCGTGTTTGTAGCACTGGCTGTACTTTTCAGCCGTGCCCCGATGTTCGGCGCCGATGTAGCGTCCGCACAAGAAATTCCAAATTCACAAGTTTTGCGGTCGTGGGACTGAAGCGGCACGCCGATTCCGGTGCCATCTGCACCGGTGTCGGATTCTCGCTCGACGCTGCAAAGGCTCGGTGGGTGCTGAACCGGGCAACGGGCCGGGTGGAAGCGTCACGGTCCGCGACGCAGGCGACAACATTCTCCAGCCAACTCCTGTCGAAGTTGAGTTTGCGGATTCTCTGGGCGATGCCACTGCTCAATCAGTCATGGTTATGGCGCGCCGTGTCGAACAGATGCCTGCGCCAAAATCCTGCTGTCATGGCGGCGATAGGCCTTGATGATGCTTGCCGGGATTGCGAACATCTGCAGACGCGCGATTTTGTCGAGGCCAGGAAATGGATGTTCACCGTAACGCCGGTCCGTCGGTTCTCATCCAATACGCGACCGGCGACGAGCATACGCAGATGCTCGATGCCACGCGGGACATCCACCGTCGTTACTGCGAAAGATTCGGCATCGATTACTACGTTGAAGTGGATGGCGAGCCGGACCGGCGCTCGGCCTTTTGCCGGAAGATCGGCCTGCTAAGGGAGATGCTCGCCAAGGGCTATCATAAAGCCGTTTGGCTCGACTCCGACGGCATCATCGTCGACGACAGCTACAATATATGCGACGCCGCAGGCTTTGGCGTCGCGGCGTGCGAATGCTTCGATTCACCGAGCATCCACCGGCACATCAATACGGGCTTTCTCCTGTGCACGGCGCATCCGCAGGTCAACGAATTTCTCAAAGCGTGGGACGAGCATCCGATTATCGATCCGGTATGGCCCGATCAGACGACCTTCATCGCGCTGATGGCGCAACGGCCGTACCGCGACATCCTCACCATCCTGCCCAATCGCTTCAATTGCCTGGAGCAGCACATGGAAGCCCATCCGGTGATCCGAGCATTTCACGGCGATCCGCAGCGTCTCGCCCGAATTCTAGAATGGGCGCGGCGCGTCACGGGCAAAGAGCTGCCGGTCAGCGCCCCTCTCTGCGCGACATGAACGCCAGCCGCTCGAACAGGTGTACGTCCTGCTCGTTCTTGATCAGCGCGCCGTGCAGCGGCGGGATCAGTTTCTTCGGATCGCGCTCCTTCAAAGTTTCTGGGCCGATGTCCTCGACCATCAGCAGCTTCAGCCAGTCCAATAGCTCCGAGGTCGAGGGCTTCTTCTTCATGCCCGGCACTTCGCGGATTTCGTAGAACAGCTTCAGCGCCTCGGCGACCAGGCGCTGTTTGATGCCCGGGAAATGCACGTCGATGATCGCCCGCATGGTGTCGGCATCGGGAAACTTGATGTAGTGGAAAAAACAGCGGCGCAGGAACGCGTCCGGCAATTCCTTCTCGTTGTTCGACGTGATGATCACGACCGGGCGGCGGACCGCCTTGATGGTTTCGGAGGTCTCGTAGACGAAGAACTCCATGCGATCGAGTTCCTGCAACAGGTCGTTGGGAAACTCGATGTCGGCCTTGTCGATCTCGTCGATCAGCAGCACCGGGCGCTCGGGCGCCACGAAGGCGTCCCACAATTTGCCACGCTTGATGTAGTTGCGGATGTCTTTGACCCGCTCGTCGCCGAGTTGGCTGTCGCGCAGCCGCGACACGGCGTCATATTCGTACAGGCCCTGCTGCGCCTTGGTGGTCGACTTAACGTGCCATTCGAGAAGAGGAGCCCCGAGCGCTTTGGCGATCTCGATGGCCAGCACGGTCTTGCCGGTGCCGGGCTCGCCCTTGACCAGAAGCGGGCGCTCCAGGGTGATCGCCGCGTTGACGGCGACCTTCAGGTCGCCGGTCGCCACATAAGCCTCAGTGCCTTCGAACCGCATGGAATTCCTCACGAATATGCCTTCCGCAAACTAGGGCAGGGACCAGGATGCCAGCAAGGCGCAATTGGCACCTAGTTGACCTGATCCCGCCCAAGGCCTTGATCGCGTAATCGTGAGGTCGATTTTGAGGTCGCTCTGTAACGAAATCAGCCCGATCCCCGTATCTCGGGCATGATCCACCCACCATTCATCCCCCATCGAGGTAATGCCATGCGGCGTTTTGGGCTCGGCCTAGGACTTCTCCTGCTCGCCATGCTGGGCGCCAGCGCCCAGACCGCCACCCCGGAGCCGGCGGCCGGGCAGGCCCGTGCCATCTTCGCGGGCGGCTGCTTCTGGTGCGTCGAATCCGATTTCGACAAGGTGCCGGGCGTGCTCAGCACGACCTCCGGCTATATCGGCGGCAGCAAGGAAACCGCGACCTACAATCAGGTCTCGTCCGGTGCCACCGAGCATATCGAGGCGGTCGAGGTGGTCTACGACCCGGCCAAGGTGACCTATCAGAAGCTGCTCGATTATTTCTGGCGGCATGTCGATCCGCTGACCAAGGACGCGCAGTTCTGCGACCACGGCCGGCAGTACCGGACCGCGATCTTCACCCACGGCGAGGAGCAGAAAAGCCTGGCGGACGCCTCGAAGAAGCAGGTCGAGGGCCTGCTGGAAGGCAAGGTCTACACCGAGATCAAAGCCGCCGGGCCGTTCTACGTGGCCGAGGAATACCACCAGGATTACTATGTGAAAAACCCGGCGAAGTACAAATTCTACCGCTGGAATTGCGGCCGCGATCAGCGCGTCGAGCAGGTCTGGGGTGGAAAAAAATGAACCGGTCTCCGAACTCTCAAAACCAGGAGCGAACCATGGTCGATCGACGCCGTATTGTCACCGCGGCCGCGGGCGGAGCCGCGGCGCTTGCCGCGTTTCTCGGTCTTCGCGCCAGCCAGAGCGACGCCGCGACGGAGAGGGGCACGTTTGAGGTCCAGAAGTCCGAAGCCGAGTGGAAGCAGATGCTGACCCCCGCGCAGTTCGACGTGCTGCGCAATCACGGTACTGAACGGCCGGGCTCCAGTCCGCTGGACCGGGAAAAGCGCAAGGGCACCTTCGCGTGCGCCGGTTGCGATCTGCCGCTGTTCGGCTCGGAGACCAAATTCGACAGCGGCACCGGCTGGCCGAGCTTCTTCCAGCCGCTGCCGAACGCGGTCGGCACCACAAAGGACAGCACGCTGTTCATGACCCGCACCGAGGTGCATTGCCGGCGTTGCGGCGGCCATCTCGGCCATGTGTTTGAGGACGGGCCGAAGCCGACCGGGCTGCGCTACTGCATGAACGGCGTGGCGATGAAGTTCCAGCCGGCGCCGGCCGCCGGGCCGGCGTAACGCCCGCTAAATCGATAGGAGATCCCGGCAAATCCTGCCGGGACTAGGCAGAACCACACCGGGGGCGTCCGTCAGGGCGCCCCCTATTTTTTTGTAAACATCTGAAAATAAACAATTATTTCTCTGGCACGCGGCTTGCGATGAGACTCCCGACAGTGCGGCCGATCAATCGGCGACAACCGGTGGCCGCCCCCGGATCGCAGTTGGAGAGATAAAGTCATGGGTATCTTCGGCGCTTTGACCACCGCGGTAACGGGGTTGCGTGCGCAGGCGTTCGCGCTTCAGAACGTTTCGGGCAATATCGCGAACTCGCAGACCACCGCGTTCAAGCGCATGGATACGAGCTTCGTCGATCTCATTCCGGATGAAGCGCCGAGCCATCAGCTCTCCGGCAACGTGACCGCGAACTCGCGCCAGACCAACACGGTGCAGGGCGACATCCAGAACGCCTCAATCGGCACCTACATGGCGATCAACGGCGACGGCTTCTTTGTCGTCGGCAAGGCTTCCAGTTTCACCGACGGGCGGCCGGTATTCGACGGCGTCGACCGCTTCACACGTCGCGGCGATTTCGGGGTCGACAAGAACGGCTACCTGGTCAACGGCGCCGGCTACTATCTGATGGGTATTCCGGTCGATGCGACCACCGGCAACCTGGTCGGCAGCGTGCCGCAGACCCTGCAATTCCAGAACGACTTCCTGCCGGCCCAGGCGACCAGCACGGTCGAATATCGCGCCAACCTGGCGCGCTATCCGTTGACGCAGGCACACGACACCGCCGTGCCGCGGTCCGAACTGCTCAATCCGGCGACGTTCCAGGCCAACCCGTCGGCCGGCCCCAACGCGGCCGCGAAGATCCTGGGATCGGGCGGCGCGCTGCTGCCTGATGCGCCGGCGATACTAACCGGCACCACGGTACTGCCGACCACCACCACCAATGCCGGCACCATTACGATCAACGGGCAAGCCGTCGTTTTCGCCGCCGGCCGAACGCCGGCCCAGATCGTCAGCGACATCACTGCTGCCGCGCCCCCCGGCGTTACCGCAACATTGAACAGCGCCGGCCACCTCGTGCTGACGAGCGGTGATGCCGATACCCAGGTAGTCATCGCCAGTTCCGCGACCGCCCTGATGGCCGAACTCGGGGTTTCCGTCGGCACCACCCAGCCGACCAATTTGCTGACGCAAAGTTCGGTCGCACAGGGCCAGACCCTCGACGTCACGATCGGCCTCGCCACCACGAGCATCATCTTCGGCACAGGTGCCGGCGAAGTATCGACGCTGAACGAACTCAACGGCGTCAACGGCCTGGGAGGCCTGACCGGCGGCATCGGGTCGGTCAACACCGGCAATGGCAACATCACCATCACGGCTTCAAATCCGTCCGAGACCATTACGATCTCCGGTACCGCCGACGAGAAGAAATTCGGCATCCTGACCACAACGGCGCTGCCCTCGAACGGCACGGTGGTGGCGAGCGACGTCAGTACGTTCCTCAATCAATCGCTCGGTGGCGGCGCGATCACGGCCTACGACATCTCCGGTTCGCCGGTGAATATCCAGATGCGCTGGGCCAAGATGGACTCGTCCCTCTATGGCGGCACCGACGTCTGGAATCTGTTTTATCAGACCAATTCGGCGGCCACCGGCAGCCAGCCTGCTTGGCAGAACGTCGGCATCAACTACACCTTCGGCCAGAACGGCCAGATGAATCCGCTGGTTGCCAACGTGTCGTTGACCAACGTCACGGTCGACGGTATCGCGCTCAACACCATCAATCTGGTGCACGGCTCCGGCGGCATCACGCAGTTCGCCGATCCGAACGGCAACATCCAGGTCAACATGCTGCAGCAGAACGGCTTCCCGGCCGGCGAATTGCAGACCGTCGCGGTCAACGACAAAGGCCGCGTGGTCGGCTCGTACTCGAACGGCCGCACCATCGATCTTGCGGAGATCACGCTGGCCAATTTCAGCGGCGCCAACTTCCTCAAACGTATCGACGGTGGCGCCTTCGAGGTGACCGACGAATCCGGCACCGCGGTGTACGGCGCATCGGGCAAGATCATCGGCTCGTCGCTGGAAGGCTCCAATACCGACATCGCCGACGAATTCACCAAGCTGATCGTGACCCAGCAGGCCTATTCGGCCAACACCAAGATCATCACGACCAGCAACCAAATGATCCAGGATCTGCTGAACATGCTGCGCTGACGCAGTCCGCCTTTCGCGTAACCCAACGGGTCTTCGATGAGTCTCACCCAAGCGCTCGCCACCGCCGTTTCCGGTCTGCGTGTAAACCAGGCCGGAATGTCGCTCGTGGCCGCCAACGTGGCGAACGCGGACACGCCGGGTTACGTCAAGAAGACCGCGGTCCAGATCACGACCGCGGCCGGTTCGCTGGGCGTTGGGGTGCGGGTCGCGGCCGTCAACCGCGAACTCGATCAATACGTGCAGCGCCAGCTCCGGGTCGAGACCTCCGGCGCCGCCTATGCGACGTTGCGGTCACAGTTCTATGACCGCATGCAGACTGTCTATGGCGTGCCGGGTTCCGACAGCGCGCTGGAGACTCTCTACAACAGCTTCACCACCTCGCTGCAGGCCTTGACCACCAGTCCGGATTCGGAATCGACCCGCACCGCCGTCATCTCGGCCGCGCAGGTGCTGACTCAGCAACTTGGCTCGATGTCCAACGATATCCAGGCATTGCGCTCGGATGCCGAACTCGGACTGTCGGATTCCGTCACCAAAGCCAACGAGGCAATGCTGCGCATCGCCGCGATCAACCAGCAACTCGGCGCCAGCGGCGCGAGCGATGGCACCACCGCCGTGCTGCAGGACCAGCGCGACGCCTACATCGATCAGCTCACGAATCTGATGGATATCCGCGTGGTACCGACCGACAATAATCAGGTCAACGTCTTCACCACGTCGGGCATTCAGCTCGTCGGCACCCGCGCCTCGCATCTGGAATTCGACGCGCAAGGCACGATGACGCCATCGGCGGAGTGGACCGACGATCCGGCGACCCGCACCGTCGGCACCATCACCTTATCGGCCTCAAGTGGCGGCACCGTCGATTTGATTGCCAGCAAGGCGTTCCGCTCCGGCAAGATCGCATCCTATATCGAGATGCGCGACGAACTGCTGCCGCAGGCGCAGGCTCAGTTGGATGCGGTCGCGGGCGCCCTGGCGCGATCCCTGTCCGACAAGAACGTAGCTTCGACCGCGGCGCCCGCTTCGGTGCTTCCGCAGGCAGGCTTCGATCTGGATGTCAGCGGCCTGCTGGCCGGCAATACCATCAACCTGAACTATACGACGTCGACCGGCCAGACCCACAAGATGTCGCTGATACGCGTCGACCAGGCCGGCGCCTTGCCGTTGTCCAACGACGTGACCCCAGATCCGACCGACGAGGTCATCGGCATCGATTTTTCCGCCGGCATGGCGTCGGTGCTCTCGCAGCTCAACACCGCGTTCGGCGCTTCCGGGATGCAGTTCACCAATCCGGCCGGGAACACGTTGCGGGCGCTCGACGACGGCGCGTCCAATCTGGTCAACATCAACTCATTGTCGGCCACGGTCACCGAGACCTCGCTGACCGGCGGCACGCCGGCGCTGCCGTTCTTCACCGACGCCAATGCGAGCTTCAGCGGTGCGATTACGTCCGCCGGCAAGCAGATTACGGGCCTCGCCGGCCGCCTGACGATCAACGAGGCACTGCTCGCTGATCCGTCGCGGCTGGTGGTCTATCAGACCTCGCCGCTGACCGACGCCGGCGATGCGACCCGGCCGAACTTCATCTATAACCGGCTGACCAAGGACGCACTGAGCTTTTCGCCGGAGACCGGCATCGGCACCAAGTCGGTGCCGTTCGGCGGTTCGCTGCCCTCGTTCATGCGGCAAGTGATCAGCCAGCAGGGCGACGCCTCGGAGGCCGCCGGCAATCTGAAGGCCGGACAGGATGTCGTCCTGACGTCGCTGCAACAGCGCTTCAACGATGGCGCCAGCGTCAATGTCGACGAGGAAATGGCGCATCTGCTGAACCTTCAGACCGCTTATGCGGCGAATGCGCGCGTGCTCACGACCATTCGTGACATGCTCGATACTCTGATGAGAATGTGAGGCTGTCATGGGTGCGTCCGCCATTGGATCGAAATCCGCGCTGCAGGTGCAGTCGCTGGTCAATATGCGCCGGCAGCTCGACGATCTGCAGCGTCAACTCGGCACCGGCAAGAAGTCCGATACCTATGCGGGCCTCGGCCTGGAGCGCGGGCTGAGCGTCGGTCTGCGCAGCCATCTCACCTCGATCGACTCCTACAAAGACACCATGACCATGGTGGGCGTGCGCATGGATCTGGCCACCAGCGCGCTGACGCGCATCAGTCAGGTCGGCCGCGATATCAAGAGCGCGATCGTCAACTCACCCTACTCCGTCGATGGCGACGGCAAGACCATTCCGCAAAAGACCGCGCTGGCGGATCTGAGCGAAGTGATCGGCCTGCTCAATACGCGGGCCGGCGACCGCTACGTGTTTTCCGGGCTGGCCGGCGACACGCCGGCGGTCGAGACGATGGACCACATTATGTATGGCGACGGGGCCAAGGCCGGCCTCGTACAGCTGATGTCCGAACGGCTCCAGGCCGACGGCGGCGACGCCATGGGCCGCTTGGTCGTCGCGCCGCTGGCGTCCTCCGCCGCCAGCCTCATCGGCACTGGCGCCGCTATATCGCCGGACGCCGCCGCGACGGTGACGGGTTCGGCGAATATTTCGGCACTCTCATCAGTTGGCGGTACGCTGGTCATCAACGGCACCCCGATCACCATCGGTGTCGGTGACAACGCTGCCGCGGTTCAAGCCGCCATTCAGGCGCAGGTCGGCACGACCGGCGTCGGCGCGCAGATTGTCGCCAACAATCTCGTGCTCACCGGCGTCGATGCCGATACGGTCATCGATGTCGGTGGCGGCAGCACCGGCGCGGTGCTGACCGAGCTTGGCATCAGCGCCGTCGCCACCAACCCGACCAACCTGCTGACCCAGAGCACGGTGACTCAAGGGCAGACGATGAACGTTGCGGTCGGCTCTAGTCCGCCGAATGCGCCGCTGGCCATTGTGTTCGGCACCGGCGCCGGCGAGATTTCCACGATGGCGGAATTGAATACCGCGCTGGGAACGCTTGCCGGCGGTACCGCCAGCCTCGACGTCAACGGCAATCTGACCGTCACGGCCACCAACGTTTCGGATGCGATCGCCGTCACCGGCACCGCCACGATGTCGAATTTCGGCTTGGCCACGACCTCGGCAGCGGCCGGCAATGTGGTGAGCCTCTCCGAGGACGTTGCGCCGTCGGTGTTCGGCATGAAACTGTCGTCGGTCACCTCGAACCTGACGAGTTCGACCACCGTGCAGCCGGCCGGATCGCCGCCCGCAATGTCGGTCGATCTCGGCAGCGTCAACCCGACGAACGGTCAGACCGTTCAGTTCCGCTTCACGCTGCCGGACGGCACGACCGAGAACCTGGTGCTGACCGCCTCGACGACCACCCCGCTGGGCAAGAACGAATTCGCCATCGGGGCGACCTCGGACATCACAGCCGCCAATCTGAGGACCACGCTCAACGCGTCGGTCGGCACCCTGGCCAAGACGGCGCTGGCGGCCGCTTCGGCGGTTGTCGCCGCTGACAATTTCTTCAACACCGACGCTGCCAATCCGCCGCAACGGGTCAACGGACCGCCGTTCAATACCGCGACCACGATGATCGACGGCACGGCCGCCAACACGGTGTCCTGGTATACGGGTGAAGCCGGAACGACCGACGCGCGTACCACCGCGACGGCGCGCATCGATCAATCGATCAGTATCAATTATGGTATGCGCGCCAACGAAGAGGGCATCCGCTGGATGGTGCAGAACATCGCCGTCGTGGCGGCGATGGAATATCCGCTCACCGATACAAACGGGGCCGAGCGCAGCCTCGAATTCAGCGACCGCATGATCCCCAATCTGAACGTGCCGCAGGGCACGCAGAAGATTGAAAACATCCAGGCCGACCTCGGCAACGCCGGCAGTTCGATGAAGGCCGCGAAGGAACGCCACGCTCAAACCTCGGCGACGCTCGCCGACATGCTGAACGGCGTGGAGGGGGTTTCCAACGAACAGGTAGCTGCCGAGATGCTGACCTTGAACACGCGCCTGCAGGCTTCGCTGCAGACCACGGCGATGCTGTATAAGACCAGCCTGGTCAACTACCTCTGACGCGCCATCCGCGCGGTAGGATCACGCTCTAGATGCGAACGGCCCCGGTATGACCGGGGCCGTTCGCATTTGGTGATCCGGTTTTTCATTTGGCCATGATCTTTTCCGAGATCATGCCCGGCGCGATTCAGGCCGCGCCGCGAAGTCCGGCCGCGATATCGCAATTGATCTTGATCAGCGCGGTGAGCAGTTCCGGCTTCGGCCCCGTGGTCAACGCAACCGTGCGATTCATCACGAAGATACCGAGATTGGCGATGTTCTGGCGGATCTCGGCGGGCAGGGGATGGTTCTCACCCGTAACCGAGGTCAGAAACACGGTCCACAGCTTACGATTATACAGCAGCGCGGCTTCCAGATCGTCCTGCTTGGCGTCCCATTGCTCCTGGATGGCCAGGAGACGCCCGGCGGCCTTCAACAATAGATCAGCTTCGAGCTCCCGCGGATTCGACGTTTTCTTGGCTACCGATCCGTACGCTTGGGCGGCCGAGTGCATTGCTAAACAGCTCCTGCTCGTAGGCGATGAGACGCTTGGCGTCCTTGAGTGCCTTATACATTTCGCCCGTTAAGATATGATTGTTAATAGACTCTACGTAGGGCCACGTACTCGGCGCGGCCTGCACGACATCGCGAACGAGCGAGAAATAGAATTCATGGTGCGCGCGCTGGTCCTTCGCCGTGTACATGAGCTGTACCGCAAGATAGACGCGTTTGGCCGGCGAATCTGCCCGCTCCGGTGTCATGATGTCTTTCTCGCGCAGGATCGGCACTTCGCCTTGGATCAGCAGTCGCGTGCGCTGATCGGAATTGGTCACGACGCAATCGCCGATGATGATACGCTCACCTGGCTTGAGCTCGACTTTCAAAGCCATGATCGATCTCCTTGGCGGCCAAATCGGCGCCGGTGTTGGGGCGATGTTGGACGGCTTATGGTTAACGGCCGGTAAAAACGCCGAAGGCGGGGACCCAACCCCGCCTTATGTTTAAGATGTTGGTAAAGAGTTTAGCCGAACAAGCGCAGCACCGCCTGATCGGCCTGGGCCGACAGCGACAGCGCGGTGGTAGAAAGCTGCTGACGGGTCTGCAGGGCCAGCATGTTGGCGCCTTCCTCGTTGGAATCGGCCAGCACCAGGCTGTCGCCGCCGGTTTGCAGCGTGTTGATCAAGCCCTTGGTGAAGTCCTGGCGGATCTGCACGGTGGTCAGGTTCGAGCCGAACTTGGAGGCTTGCGCGCGCACCGAGGTCAGTGCGGCGGTGATCTGGGCCATCGCACCGTCGACGATGGTGTCGTCCTGGAATCCGGTACCGTTGGTGCCATTGACCGGGTTGAGGCTGAGGCCCGAGGAATTGAACTGAACGCCGCCGATGTTCAGCGTGCTGCTGCCGTCCTCGTTAAAGGTGATCTTGAGATCGTTACCGCTGAGCAGGTTGATGCCGTTGTAACTGGCATCGGCCACAAGATTGTCGATCTGGGTCAGCAGTCCGTTGAAATCGGCTTGCAGGCTGGTCCGCGTTGTATTGTCGGTGGTCGGCGAGGCGAGGCCGCTCTGCGTGCCGGTAGTCAGGCCGAGCGCGGCGGCAACGGCGCCGTTGCTGCTGCCGCTGACCGTAAGCGTCGTCTGTTTGGTGTTCGACGGCACCTGGAAGTTGATCGTGGTGCCGGCGAGAGTCGCGGTAACGCCCGACAAGGTGCCAAGCGCGGTATTCAACTCCGCCAGGGTCGAAACTCGCCCGGTGCCGGTGCCGAAGGTGACGGTCTGGGGCGAGCCGCCGTTGACGGCCAGCGTCAAGGTAGCGCCGTCCGCAGTGCCGCCGAGCTTGGTGTTGAGCAAATCGAACAGGCTGGTGCTGGTGGTCTGCGTGGTGGTCGGGGTCGACTGATCCGAGGTCAGGCCCAGCGCGTCCGACACCGTATTGGCCGGAATAGAGAAGTCGATGTCGGCACTCTTGGCGGTGATCTGCAGATGGCCGGAGCCGTCATCGGCAAAGGTCAAATTGTTGTCGAGTGTGGCATTAGCCTTGAGCTTGTTGATGATATCGGTAATGCGATCGCCAGCCGCGAGGCCGACCGTCTGCACTTGGCCATTGACGCTGATGGTCAGATTGCCGCCATTGGTGAAGTCGTATGCATTGCTGTTCGCGGTGCCAAGATCGAGGAAGGTCGGCGCGCTGTTGTAGGTGCCGTTGATGCCGCCGCCTTTCAGCGCGGCCGAGAAGGCGCTGCTGCCGCTGACCGTCACTGTATTGGCGGAGCCGGCCGCCTGCGTAATGTTGATCGTGGCGGTCACCGACGTGGCGCCGACGGCTGGAGCTGCGACCGTGAGCTGCGCGGCGCCGCCCAGGACACCGAGATTGCTGTTGATCCAAGTCGACAGTTCGGCAAGGGACTGCACTTGGCCGGCGCCCGGGCCACCGGTGCCGATGGTCACGGTCTTGGTATAGGGGGTCGAGCCGGTATTGCCGGCAAAGGTAAGGGCTTGGCCGGCGCCGACGCTGTCGAGCAGGTTGGTTGAGGGGTGGGCGCCGACGGCACCGCCAGTGAAGCCGAAATTGGTCATGGTCAGCGCAGTGGAGCCGGCACCCGCAGCGCTTACGGAGAAGTCGACGTTCGCGGTATTGGCCGTCACCCGCAACTGGTTGCTGCCGTTAAAGTCGAGAGTAAGGTAATTGTCGAGGGTGTCGCCCGGCGTTCCGGAAGTGGTATTGTGAAACGCCGCCAGCAGTCCGGCCTTGGTGGTGATCGCGGCATTCGTGAGCGAGACGTTGAACGTCTTCGTCGCCCCGCCGGACACATTCAACGTGATCTGCACGGTACCGTCGTTGGCGCCAGCGTTGAACGCGGTCACCACGGCGGCGTCGTTAGCAAATGCGACGCTGCCGACTGCCTGACCCCGCGTTTCGCTGAACGGCGTCGCGCCGGTGGCCAGGGTCTTGATGACCGGTGAATAGTCGACACCGCCGCCGAAGGCGTTGGACTTGATGGTGCCGATGGTCTCGTTGCCGTTGAGATTGGCGACCGTAGAGACGTCGCTGTTCTGGCTGACCGCGCCATAGGTGGTGATCGGCTGCGGCGCCTGGCGGGCCTGCTGGACGGTGGCCTTGGCGGATTGCAGCAATTTGGTCAGCGCCGTGATGCCGTCGTCGGCGGCTTCCAGCGTCTTTTGCGCCTGGCCGATCGAATCCAGCAGTGAATTTAGGTCGGTCGCCCGGTTATTGAGCGATTGCGAGGTAAAGAAGTTCGCCGGATTATCGAGGGCCGAGTTGACCTTCTTGCCCGTCGCCAAGCGGTTCTGGGTCATGCTCATCATGTGGGCGGTGCCCTGCAATGAGAGCAGGTTCTGCCGTACACCGGCGGAAAGAGTAACGTCGCTCATGACGAGATCCCCTGAATAGAACGTTTTGCGACTAAGCAAATCGCGGTTCGTTCCGGGGATAATGTTTGATTAACCCTAATGCTTCGTAAAGAGAACCCTAATGAGGCGTTAAGATGTGTGGCGGACGCCCATGTTGGGCCGCACCGTACCGGCCGGCATGAAAAAGGCGGGGCTTGCGCCCCGCCTCATAAGAAAACGGCGGGACTTGCGTCCCGCCGTTTGTAACTTGGCCTTCTGGCCTGGCCTTTCTGGCCGACGCTGTGTCTTAGAACAGACGCAACACGGCCTGGCTGGCCTGGTTCGCCATCGACAGAGCGGTCGTCGACAGCTGCTGACGGGTCTGCAGGGCCAGAAGGTTCGCACCTTCCTCGTTGGTGTCGGCCAGCACGAGGCTGTCGGCGCCGGTCTGCAGGGTATTGATCATGTTCTTGGTGAAGTCCTGACGGGTCTGAACGGTCGTCAGGGTGGAGCCGAACTTGGACGCCTGGGTACGAAGCGAGTTCAGCGCCGTGTCCGCGGCGGCGATCACGGTATCGATCGTGTCGTTGCTCTGGAACTGGGTGCCGTTCTGCTTGTTCAGGGTCAGGTTGCTGGCGCCGAAGGTTACGCCCTTGATGGTCAGCGAGCTCGAACCGCTCTCGTTGAACGTCACTTTCAGGTCATCGCCGTTCAGCAGATTGATGCCGTTGTAGGAGGCATCCTTCGCCAACGAGTCGATTTGGTCGAGCACGTTGTTGAAGTCGGTCTGCAGGCTGGCGCGGGTGGCGTTTGACGAGGTGGTCATGACCGCGCCCGTCTGAGTGCCGGCGGTGAGGCCGAGCGAGCTCGCCGCGGTGCCGCCGATCTTCAGGCTGGTCGCCGAAGAGCCGGAAGCCACTGCGATGTCCAGCGCGCCGCTGCTGGTCACCGAGGCGGTGACGCCGGACAGACCCGTCAGCGCGGTGTTGAGCTGGTCCAGGGTCTGCACCTGGCCGGTACCCGTACCGAACGTGATGGTCTGATCCGAGCCGCCATTGGCCGCGACGGTCAGCGTCTTGCCTTGGCCTGGGCCGGCGGAGCCGAGCTTGGTGGTGAGCCGGTCCAGCAGGCTGATCGAGGAACCGGATGTCGCCGTCGAAATGTTCGACGTCAGACCCAGGGCCGCCGAGGTTCCGTTGGCATTGACGGTGAAGTCAACGGCGGAGTTCTCGGCGTCGATCTTGATGTGATCGTGACCGCTGCCGTCGGTGACCTTGCTGAAGTTCAGGTTGGCGGCGAGCGAGGAGGCGTTTAGCTTGGTCAGCACGTCATCGATGCGGTCGTTCGCAGCGAGGCCGACGGTGAAATTGGTCCCGTTGACGCCGATGCTGAGCGAACCACCGCCCGACAGGTCCTGCGCACCACCGGCACCGGAGTAGCTGGCGCCGAGGTCCTTGAGGGTCGGCTGGCTGTTATGCGTGCCGAACACGGTGTTCGTCGTGCCCAGCACGTTGGCGGCCGCCGTGACCGTGGAAGCCGTACCGCCGACCGTGATCGACGACTTGGTGCCGGCCGGTTGCGTGATGGTGATCTTGCCGGCCGTGACCGACGCCGAGAAGGCGCCGCCGGACGTGGTGGCCGCAGCACCAAGCTGGGTGTTGAGGTCGGCAAGGGTATTCACGGCGCTGGCGGTGGCGCCGGTGCCGAACGTGATGGTCGAGCCGGTCAGAGCCGTGCCGGCCGCATCGGTGCCGGCGATCGTGATGGTGTTGCCGGAAGCGCCGCCCGCTGCCGAGAACTGATCGAACAGGCTGCTCGAATTGTGAGCGCCGACGTTACCGCCGGTCAGGCCGAGATCGGTCAGGGTACCGGCAGTGGAACCAGAACCGCCCGCCGCAAGGGTGAAGTCCGTCGAAGCAGACTTCGCGGTGATGGTCAGTGCGTTGGAGACGTAGCTGACATCAAACAGCGAGCTGAACGCCACCGAAGAGCCGTTGACGGTCGCCGAGGTGCCGTTGATTTTAGCCACGACAGCGGCCTGGCTGGTGTCAGTCGCGGCAATGCTGACATCGAAATTGGCGGCAGTTCCGTTGCGTTCCGTCACAGAGAAGCGGACCGTACCGGCGGTCGGGCCGGCGTTGGAGTTGAGGGACGCCAACTGCGCGTTGGTGGTGGTGCCCGTCGCCGTCATCGAGCCCATGGTCTCGGTGATGGTCGCGCCGGAGATCGCGACGGCCTGGGCTTCGAGATTGACGCCGTTGCTGGTGCCGGTCGTGGTGCCGACCGTTTCGGCACCGTTCAGGTTGGCAGCGCTGATGATGGATGCGCTGGCATCGAGCGTCCCGTAGGTGTTGGTCGGGCCGGTCGACTGGCGGGCCTGCTGCGCGGTCGATTTCGCAGACTGCACCAGCTTGGTCAGCGAGGTGATGCCGTTATTGGCGGCGTCGAGGGTCTTGGTCGCCTGGCCGATCGAGTCGAGCAGCGAGCCCAAGTCGGCGGCGCGGTCGTTGAGCTTGGCCGAGGTGAAGAAGTTGGAAGGATTGTCGAGCGCCGAGTTGACCTTCTTGCCGGTGGCAAGGCGGTTCTGGGTCGCAGACATCATGTCCGCAGTGCTCTGGAGCGAGAGCAAGTTCTGACGGACGCCGGCTGTGAGCGCGATAGCCATGGTATTGGAACCTTTCTGGTCGAAGTCGCCATACTGGCGACGGTGCGGCGCCGACCTTCTGATCGGCCTGGATGTCTTCGCACGGGGGATGTAATGGGAAGTAAATAAACGTGGTTAATCAATCATTTATAAGTACAGAGCAGCTGGCTTGCCAGGTTAAGTTTGGTTTATGTTTGTTAACCATGAAAATATACTTTGTGTTAACCATAAAACGACGCCGCATGGAGCGGTCGGTCGGTCGGTCGGTCGGCCGGCTGGCTTGGCGCTCCGGCGGCCGGGCGCCCCCGACACATGGATCAACACACATAGATGTAAGGAGGGGAGCGGCGCGGGTGAGCGCGCGGCTAAGAGTAAAGCGGCCGTAGCGCCGCGCTCAGGCCCTGCGGTCCGCCATGTTCAGCGCTTCGGTCGGCGTCTTGCCGTCATCGAGCGCGCGCGTATAGGCGCGCATCCGCAGCAGCGCCTGATCGGGCACCTGACGCACCACCTGACGCGAGCGCACATCGATCACGCGGAAGATCACTTCGCGGCTTTGCGGATCGATTGTGATCTCGCGCGTGTACGCCTGCGGCTGTTTGCTCGCCGTGTTGGCAGGTGCGGCATCGGTGGCGGCGGTCACGGCCTTGGGGGCCGCGAGCTCGGTGGCGACCGCTTCTCGCACGGGCAGCGCATCCGGTCGCACAAAGGCCGCGTGAGCGACGGCTGCCGGGGGCTTGCTGGTGAGGGCCGTGTCCATGGTGTTCGTCCTGAACGTTTCCCCGGTCGTCCCATTCTAGAGATGGGTGGCGGGTTACTACGTACAGTACGCGCGAGGCTTTAAGCTTGCGTTAGGGAAGGTGGTTAATAGCCCACTATCCGCGAGCGTCGCATTTGAGCGACCGCGGCTATCCAGATCGGTGATGGGAGGTTGTCGTTTGCCCCGGCGAGTAGTTTGGACCCCGCATATGCACCGACGGAGGTTAAGGCAGCACTAACGCTCTACAGTTTTCGGCTGACCGCGATCGGCTGATAGGCGCTGCGGGCCGGCGCGTTCGCCACGCCGGTCCTGCCATAGGTGCTCGGCGCGGCTTTTTTGGCCATTTCGCCGGACACGCCGCGCACGATGCCTTCCGCCACCGCATGCGCGGTTGCCAGCACCGTCAGATTGATCTGCAGCAGGGCCCGAAAGACATCGTGGCGCTGGCGCAGCGCCTGGACGGTGTTCGGAATCAGCTTCGATATGAAGCCTTCGCTGGCTTTGATCCGGGCAATGTCAGCAATGTAGAGCTTGGTGAGGTCGGCCTTGGCGCCTTCCAGGCGAATGGCCTGCCTGAGCTTGCCACTCCGCACCAGCTTGGTTTCTTCTTCGACGGTGCCAAGCAGCGCGTCCATCACCTCGGTCAGATGGCCGACTAGTTGTTCGGCTTCGGCCGGGTGCGTTACGGGCGCGGGCATGGACGCCGCTGCCGCGGTCGACGGGGCTTGGTTCATGGCGTGGCTCCTGGATTTTGAGCGGCGTACGGGATGGGCTGGGTTGCGCCGGCCGGCAGCGCGGCCTTGACGGGCTGCGCCGACTGCCGGGCGATCAATTCGCGATAGACTTGGTCGCCGATGCCGATGCCGCCGCCCTTGGCGAAGGATTTGGCGTATTCCTCGGTCAGGAACGAGCGCCAGATGCCAACACCTTGCCCACCACCGAACGGGCCTTCGCCGTCGATTCCGGTGAACATCTGCTGGAACATCTGGTTGAGGAAAACCGCCTCGAAGTCCTGCGCGGTCGCTTTGGCCTTGGCCTGGTTCTTGGCAGCGGCCGGCGACAGTTCGGCGGAAGCGGCCTGCTGGGCCTGGAACATGGCGCCGGCGCCCGGCGTCGACAGCGGCGAAGCGTAGGGGGTCATCACATCACCTCGATGTCGGCCTGGATCGCCCCGGCGGCCTTGATGGCCTGCAGGATGCTGATCAGGTCGCGCGGGCCGATGCCGAGCGCATTGAGGCCGTCGACGATCTGCTGCAGCGAGACGCCGTCCTTGACCACGTGAAGCTGCTTGCCGTCCTCCTGGACGCCGATGCGGGTGCGCGGCGTGGTGGTGGTCTGGCCACGCGACAGCGGGTTCGGCTGGCTGACCTGCGGCGTCTCCGAAACCGTAACCGTGAGATTGCCTTGCGCGACCGCGACGGTGGAAACCCGTACATCGCGGCCGATGACGATGATGCCGGAGCGCTCGTCGATCACGATCTTGGCCGGCAGATCGGGCTCGACCTGCAATTGTTCGATCTCGGTGAGCAGGCCGACGACATTGCCGACATATTGCTTGGGCAGCGTGAGCTGCACCGTCGAGGGATCGATCGGCTCGGCGGTCGGCGCCCCCATGAAGTCGTTGATCGCCGCCGCAATGCGCTTGGCGGTGGTAAAATCGGCGTTGCGCAGCGCCAGGCGCACCTGGGTCAGCTTGTTCAGCGCGAATTCAAGCTCGCGCTCTATAATAGCGCCGTTGGAGACCCGCCCGACCGTCGGAACGCCCTTGGTGACCTTGGCGCCTTCGCCTTCGGCCGAAAAACCGCCGATCGCCACCGAGCCCTGGCCGACCGCATAGACATTGCCGTCGGCGCCGAGCAGCGGCGTGACCAGCAGGGTGCCGCCTTGGAGGCTCTTGGCGTCACCGAGCGCCGACACGGTGATGTCGATCCGGGTGCCCTGGGTGCCGAACGCCGGCAGATTGGCCGTTACCATTACGGCGGCGACGTTGCCGGTGCGGATCTGGGCGCCACGGATGTTGACACCGAGGCGTTCCAGCATCGCCTGCAGCGACTGCTTGGTGAAAGGGATGTTGTTGAGCGTGTCGCCGGTGCCGTTGAGGCCGACGACGAGGCCGTAACCGATGAGCTGATTCTGCCGGACACCCTCGATATTCGCCAGATCCTTGATGCGCGACGTCGCCGACACCGGCGCCACCGCGATCAGAATCACAATTGCCGCGAGGATGGCGGCCTGCAACGTCCTCAACATCATCGTCTCCCCGGGCGCCGGTGCCGCCTCTCCCAAAGCGGCCGCGCCCGGGATCTCATTAGCCAGTCCCGTGCCAGTTCGATTTTTTCGTTCAAGCCATTGATTTTAAATAATTTAATAGATTGACGTGAAGGTCGGGGCGGCCCGCGGCCGGGGCAGGGACTGCCGGGCGCGGCAGAATTTGCCGGGTCGTTTACGAAGCATTAACCGAACCGGACCCAGGCTCACCTATCCCATAGGGGGAATAAGGCTCCGACATGCGCATCTATGGACCGAACGGCGCCGTGAGCGTGGGCAACACTGCCGGCTCAAGCGCGCGCCGTAACAGCGGCTCGGGCTTCTCGCTGCCCGAGGCCGAGGAATCCCGCCCGTCGACGTCGAGCGCGCCGGCCCGTCACATCGGCGGCATCGATGCACTGATCGCGCTGCAAGGCGTCGAGGACCCGACCGAACGGCGCCGCCGGGCCGTCAAAAAGGGCTTTCGGGCCCTGGACGCGCTCGATGAGCTGAAGATCGGCCTGCTGTCCGGGACGCTCAATCCGGCCACCCTGCTACGGCTGAAAGCGGCAGCCGGCGACATGAAAACCGAGTCCGGCGACAGCCGGCTTGATCAAGTTTTGGCCGAAATCGACCTGCGGGTCGAGGTCGAACTGGCCAAGGCCGGCATCAAGTAACCCGCTTTTCGTTGGGATTCCGTGATTTTTTAGCCCCGACGGCGCGCAAGCAGGCGTTTGCGGCGTCATCCTGCTGCAAAATTTCGCTTCTATGCGAGTAGGGCGCCCTATATAAGCGTGCCGCGCGAGGGGGGAGCCTCGCTCTTCGGTGCAGGAGGCGCCGTGCATGCCGTTGGAAAAACTAAAAAACTACAAGCCCACGGACAAAGAGCCGTTCATGAATGAGCGTCAGCGCGAGTATTTCCGCCTGAAGCTCGTGACCTGGAAGGAAGAGATCCTGAAGGAGGCACAGGAAACCCTGCAGCACCTCCAGGACGAAAATCAGAACCACCCGGATCTGGCCGATCGGGCCTCCTCGGAGACCGACCGGGCGATCGAACTGCGGGCACGGGACCGCCAGCGCAAGCTGATCTCCAAGATCGAGGCCGCGCTGGCCCGGATCGACGACGGCACCTACGGCTATTGCGAGGAGACCGGCGAGCCGATCGCCTTGAAGCGGCTCGAAGCCCGGCCGATCGCGACGCTGTCGGTCGAGGCGCAGGAGCGCCACGAGCGGCGCGAACGCGTCTATCGCGACGACTGAGGCGCCTAAAGCGCGCCGCTCAAACGTCAATGAGCGGCGGCGCGAGCGCGTCTATCGCGACGACTGAGACGCTTAGCGCGCTCTTACTCGAATACGCTGCCATGGACCTTGGCGGGCCTGTGCGTAGGCTCATGTCGAACGCGCAGGAAAATAGCATGTCGCTTCGCACCTCCTTCGGACTCGCAATGATCGCGCTGCCGGCGCTGATCTCGGCCGCGTCGAGCGAGACCGATCCGTTGTCAGACCGCCTTACATCGCCCGACGAGGGCCTGTGCTTTAGCCGCGACTATGACGCCGCGCATCTCAAACAGCACAAGGGCCAGCTCACGCAGACCGCGATGCTGTCGTTCAAGTCGGACGCGGTGCGCGTCATGCTGCGCCAGAAGGGCCGGGCGGCGCCGGTCCATCTGGTGGCAACGTGCGAATGGAATCCGCGCACGGCCGGCATCACGACCAGTGGCACGCGGATGATGCCGTCGTTCAAGAAGCGGCAGGGCTACGACTGCATTGTAATCGTTTCACCGGGCTCGGCGCAGGAAGGCGGCTACGCGGTGATCGATCCGGCCGCCGACGCGAAATCGGTGACGCTGCATTTCGATAGTCCGGTACAGGCGCGGCCAAGTCTGGATAAAGACGCGCGGGTTTTTTCGCTCAATCTTGGGCGCGAGGATCGTGCCTTCCTAATGACGCGCGTTGAGCCGGCCGCATGCCGCGCCATGGAGCAAGCCCTCGAAGGGCTGTGAGCCGCTCTCTGTGGGATCGTTGAAGCGGACGCGGCCTCCGGAGGGGAGAGTTCCGGAGGCCGTGCCGTGAGACGCCCGTCCGTCCGCGCGAACGGACCGGCGTGGGAGCTGTGGAGCCGCGCCGCGAACCGAAGTCCGTGCTGCGAACCCGCGAATTTCTTAGGCGCGCGCGATCAGGAAAGTGGATACCGGTTTCCCGTCCGATCGCGCGCGATAACTTAAAACGGCAGCAGTACGTCGAGCACCTGCTGGCCATAGCGCGGCTGCTGCACGTCGGTGAGCTGGCCGCGGCCGCCGTAAGCGATGCGGGCCTGGGCGATCTTCGACGAGTCGATGGTGTTGTCGCTTTCGATGTCTTCCGGCCGCACCACGCCGGCGACGATCAATTCGCGCACTTCGAAGTTGACGCGAATTTCCTGGCGTCCCTCGATCACCAGATTGCCGTTCGGCAGCGTCTGCGTCACCACGCCGGCGACCACGGTGGACAGTTCTTCCTTGCGGTCGACGCTGCCTTTGCCTTCGCTGCTCGAGGCCGAGTCCGCGGTCAGGATGCGGGTCGGCACCGAGGTGTTCATGATCGGCACCTTGGTCTTGCCGAAGAAATTATCGACGCCGGAGTCCTCGGTGTTCTTCCGGCTGCGCGTGGTGTCGTTGGCAATTGCCGCCTTGTCGGTGAATTTCACCTTGACGGTCAGGATGTCGCCGACCTGATGCGCGCGCTGATCCTTGAAGAACGCGCGCGAGCCGTTGCGCCACAGCGAATTGGAATTGTACGACGCCGCCTGCACGGCCGGCATCGGCATCTGCACCGGCTTGTAGCCGGCTTGCGCCACCGGGTTCTCGATCGCCGACAGCGCCGGCGCTTCGCCGATGTTCTTCAGGCGGTCGAACGATGAACAACCGCCGGCCATCGCGGCCAGTGCAATCGCAATGGCACGTGTGGAGATCGACGAAACGCGTATATCGAACATGACGCTCACTCTGCGGTGCGGCGCTGCGCCGACGGGGCGGCGCTGGCAAGGTTGGCGGCGAGGCGCGGCGACTGTGCCGTGACGGTGACCCGGCCGGAGCCGGTGACGGTGCCCTGGATGGTGCGCTTGGTCTGGACGTTCAGCACGTTGACGGTGTCGCCCTCGCGGCCGGACTCCATCGCCTTGCCGCGCGCCGACAGGACGATGCCGGGCACTTCATAGATCAGCGTGACAGCCTCGTTGCGCACCACCATGTCGGGCTTGATGAGGTCGCCGTTGCGTAGCGCCTGGCCGGCGCGCAGGCTGCGCTTGGCCGTGAGACCGATCGTGCTGTTGGCTTCGGCGACCACGTCGAGGCCGCTTTCCTGCTTTGGCCGCCGCTCGATCACCACGTCGGCATGCCGGATCGTCTCGCCCGGGTTGACGCCGCGGGTCAGCACCGCCGCGTCGACGGTTTCGATCACGGTGCCGCTGATGCGCAGCGGTATCGGTCGCGCAGTGTCGCTGCCCGGCAGCTCAAGCTGGGCGAAGAACCGGTTGCTGCGCGGATCGTGTTGCACGCGCGTTACCAGCAGCGCGCCGACCGCCGACGGATCGATGTGGTAGGTGCGCAGGATGTTGTCCGACGTGATGCTGAGATTCTCGGCATTGCCGACGCCGGGCAATTCGGCAAGCGCCGTGGCAAGCCGCGCCAGGATTTCCTTGGACGAGATCGCGCGGCTGGCATGGGTGACTGAGACCGCATCGATGCCGGCGGTGTCGAACATATACAGATCGTGCGCGCGTACCGCCTCGATGATGCTCTTGGTCGGTACCTTGCCGGTCTCGCCGGCATCGGGTGCGCGGAATATTGCGATGTCGGCCCGTGCGCCGGCATTGTCGAACAGGTCGCCGATGCGCACGACGTCGCTGGCGACGGTGACCGAACGCTTGAGCGTCGGGGTCGGCGTCTGCTGCGCCAGGGCCGGCGTCGTAACGCCGAGAACAGTCGCGAGGATGAGGGTGCGAAGCATGGCGGCGGCCCTTCTCAGCGGAACATGTTGGAGGTGGCTTGCAGCATCTGGTCGGTGGCGCTGATCACCTTGGCGTTCATCTCGTAGGCGCGCTGCGCGGCGATCAGATCGGAGATTTCCTTCACGGCCTCGACATTGGCCTGTTCGAGATTGCCCTGCTGCAGGTCGCCGAAGCCTTCGCCGCCCGGCGTGCCGTTCTGCGGTGTGCCGGAGGCCGGCGTTTCCATGAACAGATTGTCGCCGGTGGCCTGCAGGCCGGCCTTGTTGACGAACATCGACAGTTCGATCTGCCCGACCGCCGTCGACGTGTTGGTGCCGGGCAGGGTGACCGAGACCTGGCCCTGGGCACTGATGGTGATCGACGAAGCGTTCTGCGGAATAGTGATGCCGGGCTGCACCACATAGCCGTGCGCCGTGACCAGGCGGCCCTGCGCATCCATTTCGAACGAACCGTCGCGCGTGTAGGCGGTGCGGCCGTCCGGCAGCGTGATTTTGAAGAAGCCTTCGCCGCGGACCGCGACGTCGAGATCCTTGTCGGTCGGCAGCAGCGAGCCCTGGCTCATGATGCGGGGCGTCGCCACCGTCTTGACGCCGGCGCCGAGCTCGATGCCGGCCGGCACCATGGTGCCCTGGTCCGAAGTCTGCGAGCCGGCCCGGCGCACATGTTCGTACAACAGGTCCTGAAACTCGGCGCGCTGGCGCTTGTAGCCAGTGGTGCGCATGTTGGCGATGTTGTTGGAGATGACCTGGACATTGAGTTCCTGGGCCATCATTCCGGTAGCGGCGCTGTGCAGTGCACGCATGATGATTCTCCCTGAGCCGCTTAATTCGGAACTTCGGCGAGCCGATCGATAGCGGCCTTACGCAAGTCACTCTCGCTCTGCAGCATGGTGGCGATCTGGGTGTAGCTGCGCGTCACGTCGATCAGCCGCGACATTTCCAGCACGCTCTTGACGTTGGATTTCTCGATCACGCCTTGCGAGACCTTGACGTCCTGGCCCGCGGCCTGCTGCTGCACGCCCTGCGGCGCGTTGAACATGCTGGAGCCGTCCTTCTCCAGCCGGTATTCCTGAGCGAAGGCGACGAGGCGCAATTTGCCGCGCGGCGAGTCCGCATTGGCATTGGCGCCTTCGCGCACTGTGATCGAACCGTCGGCCGCGATGTTGATGTCGCGGTCGCCGCTTTGGAACAGGATCGGCCCGCCGGTGCCGAGCACGCGGTCGCCTTCGCTGGTCACCAGTTCGCCCGCGGCGCTGATCTGAAAGGCGCCGTTGCGGGTGTAACGCTCGCCGCGCGCGGTCTGCACCGCCATGAAGCCCTTGCCGTCGATGGCGACGTCGAGCGGATTGCCGGTGGTCTGCATCGCGCCGGGGCTGAAGTCATGGAAGGTGGCGCGGTCGTGCACATAGCTCAGCCGCCGGTCGGGGCCCTGGAAATTGTTGGCCCGCGCAACCGGCATCAGGAATTCCTGAAATACCGCGCCGTCGGCCTTGAAGCCGGTCGTATTGATGTTCGCGACGTTGTTCGACACCACGTCCATTTCGCGGGCGAGCGCCATCTGTTTCGACAATCCGATGAGAAGTGAATTCTCCATCGTAGCTTCTCCCCTTTCGACACCTCGCCGCCCTCCCAGGCGCCGACCGCATCGGTCAGGCCGCCAGCTCTCCCAAGCCGCGGCTCGACAAGGAGATCAGCAGGATGCGTGCCAATAGGGAAAATTGAATAAAAACAATCAGATGACCGAAAACGCGTGGTTAACCAACCCGGCAATAGAGGCCGTTGCGACCGCCCAACCCGGCAAAATTTTCCTGCCTGAAGGCCGCTGGCAAGTTTCTGTTAACCATTCCGCACCTAACGTCGGAACGAAGGCGCCGAGGGGGCGCGGCGGCTGACTGTAGGCCATTGGACCCCCTCTTGTGCCGCAACAAGCGGAGCTTGACCTGATGTCTGCCACCGACGCCACTGCGGAAGTCGACGCCGGGGAAGGCAAACCCAAGAAGAAGCTTCCGCTCAAGCTCATCCTGATGGCCGTCGGCGGGCTGCTGGTGCTGGGTGGCGGCGGTTTCGGCGCCTACAAATTCTTCGGCCACAAGGCCGAGCCGAAGCCTGCGGTCGTCGTGGTCAAGCCGCCGGTGTTCTTCGAACTGCCCGACATTCTGGTCAATCTGTCCAGCTCCGGCAGCGACCGCACCCAATACCTCAAGGTCAAAGTCGTGCTGGAACTGCCGGATCTGCTGCTCAAGGAGCAGATCACGCCGGTGATGCCGCGCGTCATGGACGCGTTCCAGACCTATCTGCGTGAACTGCGGCCGACCGATCTCGACGGCTCAGCCGGCCTGTACCGGCTGAAGGAGGAGTTGACCCGGCGGGTCAACGCCGCCGTGGCGCCGGGCCGGATCAACGCGGTGTTGTTCAAAGAAATCGTCGTTCAGTAACGGTCACCGGCCATGCCAACGCAAGACCAAATCGATCAGGACGCGCTGGCAGCCGAGTGGGGCCTCGCCCTCGAAGCCGAGGACACCCCGCCGAAGCCTGCGGTACGCCCGCCACCGCCCGAGATGACGGGCGAGGACGGCGAGAATGGCGATGCCATGGCGGCCGAATGGGCCGCGATGGTCGACGACAACAGCCAGTTCATTCAGGCCGCCAAGGGCGGCGCCGAGCGTATCCTCAACCAGGAGGAAATCGACTCGCTGCTGGGCTTCAGCCTGGCCGACGTCACGCTCAACGACAATTCCGGCATTCGGGCGATCATCGATTCCGCGATGGTCTCCTACGAGCGTCTGCCGATGCTCGAAATCGTCTTCGACCGGCTGGTCCGGCTGATGACGACGAGCCTGCGCAATTTCACCTCCGACAACGTCGAAGTCTCGCTCGACCGCATTACTTCGGTGCGGTTCGGCGACTATCTGAATTCGATTCCGCTGCCCGCCATCCTGGCGGTATTCCGCGCCGAGGAATGGGACAATTTCGGGCTGATCACCGTCGATTCCAGCCTGATCTACTCGATCATCGATGTGCTGCTCGGCGGCCGCCGCGGCCAGAGCGCGATCCGCATCGAAGGCCGCCCCTACACCACGATCGAAACAAATCTGTGCAAGCGGATGATCGAGGTCGTGCTGGCCGACGCCGAACTGGCGTTCAAGCCGTTGTCGCCGGTCAAGTTCAATATCGACCGGCTTGAAACCAATCCGCGCTTTGCCGCGATCTCGCGTCCGGCCAACGCCGCCATTCTGGTGCGGCTGCGCATCGACATGGAAGACCGCGGCGGCAATATCGAATTGCTGTTGCCCTATGCGACCATCGAACCGATCCGCGGCGTTCTCCTCCAGATGTTCATGGGCGAGAAGTTCGGCCGCGATCCGATCTGGGAAGGCCATCTGGCCACCGAGATCGGCCACGCCGCGATCGCGGTCGAAGCGGTGTTGTATGAAGCCAAGCTACCGCTGCGCCAATTGTTGAGTCTCAAGGTCGGCGACACGCTGATGCTGGGCCTCAGACCGGATGCGCTGGTCAGCGTGCGCTGCGGTAACGTCACCTTGACCGAAGGCCGCATGGGACGGGTCGGCGAACAGGTCGCCGTGCGTGTCGCCAAACCCCTGCAAAAGCCAAGAACCACGCTCGCCATGTTTGAAAAGGCGGACGGCGCGACAACCCGGATGGAGGCACAATGAGCCACGGATTCGGAATTATCATCGAAGGCGTCGTCTCAGTCCTGCTGTTGCTGACCATCAGCTACTGCATGCTGCTGAACAGCCGCTTAAAACGGTTCAGGGCCGACGAGCAGTCGCTCAAGGCGACCATCTCGGAATTGATCACCGCGACCGAAATCGCCGAACGCGCTATCGCCGGATTGAAGCTGACGGTGCGCGAATGCGACAAGAATCTCGGCGAGCGGCTGCGCACCGCCGAGCGCTTCTCGGCCGACATTGCGCTGCAGATTTCGGCCGGCGAAAAGGTGGTGCAACGGCTGTCGCGCATCGCCGTCGCGGCGCGCGTCGAGCCGGAAGCGCCGGCTCCGGCTTCGGCGCCGGTTTCCGAAACCCAGTCCATGGTGGCGGCCGCGCAGGCCTTCGCTGAACGGGCTCGGACCCGCACCCGCGTCAACGGCATCGCCGCATGATCTCATTCGCGCGCAACATGCGGCTGCTGCCCGTCGTGTTGATCGCGATCGTATGCCTGTTTGCGCTCAAGGTGCTCGGGCTGGTGCTGGAGGGCGGTTATACGTTTGTCGATGCGGGATTGGTCAAGGACGATTCAGTCGAGACCACCGGATCGATCGTCAGCGACGTTCCGCCGCGCATCAATGTGCCGGCGCAGGTCGATGCCGGACTGACCACTGCGCCACGTGCCGATGCTCCGGCCCCATGGGCGCAACGCATGTACAATTTTCCGGACGGCTCGAACGCCGGCACGAGTGCCAGCATTCCGATCAGTCCAAGCCAGAGTCCCGGCGCCGCCTTGGCCCAAAGCCGTGCGCGCGACGACATCACCGGTTCGGCTGGTCCGAAGCCGGACAAGCCGGCCGAGCCCAAGCCTGCCGCGGCCAAAGCTCCCGAAGCCAAGCCGGACGGCACGCCGGTGTCGCTGGACGCCGGGCGATTGGCCTCGGCGGCCGAACGAGCTCTCCTTGAACGGTTGCAGGAGCGCCGCCAGGAACTGGAGGCCCGTGCCCGCGAACTTGAAATCCGCGAGAACCTGCTGAAAGTCGCCGAAAAGCGCCTGGAAGTGCGGGCCGGCGAACTCAAGGAAGTCGAGGGACGGGTTCAAGCCGCCAACGGCAAGAAGGATGAGGGCGAGGCGGAGCGCTATAAGGGTCTCGTCACCATGTATGAGAACATGAAGGCGAAGGACGCCGCCAAAATATTCGACCGGCTCGAGATGCGGGTGCTGCTCGAAGTGGTCAGCCAGATCAACCCGCGCCGCATGTCCGATATTCTCGGCCTGATGACCCCGGAAGCCGCCGAAAAGCTGACCGTCGAGCTCGCCAACCGTGGCAAGGGCGAGCGCGGAGCGGCGCCCAACGAATTGCCGAAAATCGAAGGCCGGCCGAGCGGGACCTGACGTCGTCCCCGGCAACCCAAATCGTTTAGATCCTCCGACTGCGCCTAATACTTAGCGGTTTGTGCGCGACGGTTAACGCGCCTTAAACGCCCCTGTCCTAAGCTCGCGCGTCCTCCGTCTGTTGGTGTCGGCGGATGTGTTGCGTGCGTGGGCGGCGTTATGGCGTTGCGGTCAGTCAGTTCAAACAGCGTTCGCGGGGCGGCACGTGCCGAACCGCGTCTCGACTGGTATGCGCTGATACGCGCTTGGCTGCTCGTGGCGGCCGTCGCCGTCGGGCTTACGATTGCCCTCTCGGCCGGCGCCCGCGCCCAAATACCGGCGTCCGCGGTCAAAGGTGAGGCCACGGTCAATACCAAGGGCGGCTATGCCCGTCTGGTGTTTCATCTCGCCGAGGACGTCGAATCGACGGTCCGCACCAGCGGCTCGATTATCGTCATCACCTTCAAGCGGCCGGTCGACGTCGCGGTCGAACGTCTCAACACCGTGGCGCCGGGCTATATCAGCGCCGCGCGCCGCGATCCGGACGGCACCGGCATTCGGCTGGCGCTGGCGCAGAAAGTCACCGTCAATACCATCGCGGCTGGGGAACGGCTGTTCGTCGACCTGCTGCCGGAAAGCTGGGCCGGCCTGCCGCCCGGCCTGCCCGCAGAGGTGGTCGAGGAATTGGCGCGCCGTGCCCGCGAAGCCGAGCGGAAAAACCGTCAGCAGGAATTGTTGGCGCGCCAGCGCAAGCAGGTGCCGATCCGGGTGCGCGTTGCGTCGCAGCCGACCTTCACACGCTATGTATTCGAACTTCCGGGCCTGACCGGGGTTTCGGCCGACCGCAACAAGGACAAGCTCTCGCTGCTGTTCGACGCCGTGATGAAGTTCGACCTCGCCGATGCGCAGGCGGCGTTGCCGCCATCGGTCGCGACCATCAGTTCCGAGACCGAGCAGGAAACCACCGTGGTGAAGTTCGGCTTCATCGGTAAGGTCGACGTCCGCACGTTCCGCGAGGACAGTAACTACGTCGTCGATGTCGGCACGCCCGACGGGCAGGAAGTCAAAAGCGAGACGTCGGTGCGGCCCGAGGATATTGCGATGCTGGCCCGCAGGACGCCGACGCCGCCGACCGTCGCCGCGCCGGCCACCGTGCCGGCGAAGGTTGAAGCCGCCAAGCCAGCGGCGCCCGCGGCTGCGGCTGTGGCGGCCGCGCCGGCGGCAGCTCCGCAAGCTGCCGTCCCATCTGTCGCAGCGCCGCCCGCCGCAACTTCACCTGCCGCAACGCCACCGGCTGCCGAACCCGCGAAGCAACCGGCCGCGCCGGCTGCCACCGCGATGCCGTCCGCCGGACAAACCGGCCTCGTCGTCGAGACCGGACGCCACGGCGACAATCTGCGGGTCACCTTTCCATTCCGCACGCCGACCCCGATGGCGGTGTTCCGCCGCTCTGACACGCTGTGGCTGGTGTTCGACACGCCGGAGCGCATCGATCTCGCGGCGCTGCAGGCCGAGCAGAGCCGGACCGTTCGAGCCGCCGAAGTGACTGAACTGCCCGGCGCCAAAGTGGTGCGCCTCAAGCTCGAACGGCCGCGCCTGGCGAGCCTGACCGCCGAAGGCGCCTCCTGGCTGGTGACCATCGGCGACAGTGTCGCCGAACCGCCAAAGCCTCTGGCCGTCAGCCGCAATCTCAATGGCGCGCGGGCCAATCTCAGTATCTCATTCGACGAGCCGCAAAAGATGCACCGTGTCACGGATCCGGACATCGGCGATACGCTGCTGGTCGTCACCGCGCTTGGTCCGCCGCGCGGCTTTCTCAAGCCGCAGGACTTCGTCGAATTGCGCGCGCTGGCCTCGACGCATGGCGTCGCAATTCAGCCGCTGGCCGACGACCTGACGATGGAGCTGGCGCCCGACAAGATCATACTTGGCCGGCCCAACGGACTGTCGCTGTCGAGCATCGGCGTCGGCGGCCGGCGCAACAATTCGTTCCGGCCATTGATGTTCGATCCGCAGATCTGGGGCACCGACCGCACCGCGCTGTTCCCGGAGCAGCAAGCCAAGCTCGCGGCGGCGGCCGCGCAGGCGCCGGAGAACAAGCGCGCCGTGGCGCGGATTGATCTCGCGAAGTTCTACCTCGCGCGCGACATGTATCCCGAGGCCAAGGGCGTGCTGAATGTCGTGATCGGCGATACTTCGCCGAACGCGGCCGAGGACGTCAGCGCGCTGGTGTTGCGCGGCGTCGCCAGCATCCTGATGGATCGCCCCGAGGAGGGCCTCAAGGATCTGTCCAATCCGCTGATCGGCAATCAATATGACGCGCCGTTGTGGCGCGCCTTTGCGTATGCCCGCCAGGGCCGCTGGTCGGAAGCGCGCGACACCTTCAAGGGCGTCGAGGCTTCGATGGGCGCCTTGCCGGTCGAACTGCAGCGCAAGGCCCTGATCGAAGCATTGCGCGCCTCGATCGAGGTGCGCGATTTCGCCGGCGCCGGCCGGCGGCTCAACGAATTCGAACTGGTCGGCACGCCGCGCGAACTGGAGCCGGCCGTGGCGGTGCTGACCGGACGGGTGGCCGAAGGTCTGGGGAAGACCGAGGATGCGCTCAACGCGTTCCACACCGCGGCGGATTCATGGGACCGTCGTGCCGCCGCGCAGGGGCAGTTGCGTGAACTGACGCTGCGCTTCACCAATGGCGACATCAAGCGTCCCGAGCTGATCACCGACCTGGAGACCTTGACCACGGTCTGGCGCGGCGACGAGACCGAAGTCGAGGCGCTGGCGCTGCTGGCCAAGCTATACACGCAGGATGGCAGCTATCGTAACGCGTTCAACGTGATGCGCACCGCCCTGATGGCGCATCCGAACTCGGACATGACGCGCCGCATCCATGACGAAGCAGCGCTCACGTTCGACTCGCTGTTCCTGGCCGGCAAAGGCGACTCGATGCCGGCAATCGATGCGCTCGCCCTGTTCTACGACTTTCGCGAATTGACGCCGATCGGCCGGCGCGGCGATGAAATGATCCGCCGCCTGTCCGACAGGCTGGTGTCGGTCGATCTGCTCGACCAGGCGTCCGAACTGCTGCAGCATCAGGTCGATCACCGGCTTCAGGGCGCCGCCCGTGCCCAGGTGGCGACACGGCTCGCCGTGATCTACCTGATGAACCGCAAGCCCGATAAAGCGCTTTCGACGCTGCGCGCCACGCGGAGCGCGGATCTCAGCAACGAACTGCGCAATCAGCGTCTGCTGATCGAAGCGCGGGCGCTGTCCGACGTCGGCCGTCATGATGTGGCGATCGAAGTCATCGCCAACATGCAAGGCTCGGAAGCCGTCCGGCTGCGGTCGGACGTGTACTGGTCGGCCCGGCGTTGGCGTGAAGCCGCCGAGCAGATCGAACTGATGCTCGGCGAGCGCTGGCGCGAATTCCCGCCGCTGGCCGAGACCGAGCGTGCCGATATTCTGCGGGCCGCGATCGGCTATGCGCTCGGCGAGGATGCGCTGGGGCTGACGCGCTTTCGTGAAAAATACGCCGCCAAGATGATGGAAAGTCCGGACCGCCGCTCCTTCGAAATCGTGACGGCGCCGCTCGGCACCGGCGGCGGCGACTTCCGTGACGTGGCGCGCGCCATCGCGGCCGTCAACACGCTGGACGGATTCCTGCGCGAAATGCGCACGCGCTATCCGGCCACCGGGACCGCCGGCTCGACGCCGACGCCGCCGGCCGTGCCGGGCGCTCTCCCGCCGGGCGCCCGGGCGGCCGATCCGACCAAGGCCGGCTAGGGTAGAAAATGGTAGGTTTTCGCGCGCCCTAATCGCGTCGTAAATCGCGCCTGGAGGTACAAAGTTACCCGCTGTAGCTCTGTACCAGGCTACCGGCGACCAGATTCCATCCGTCGACCAGCACGAAAAAGATCAGCTTGAACGGCAGCGAAACCACGACGGGCGGCAGCATCATCATGCCCATCGACATCAGCACCGACGCGACCACGAGGTCGATGATCAGGAACGGCAGAAACAGCAGGAAGCCGATTTCGAAGGCGCGCTTCAATTCCGAGATCATGAAGGCCGGAATCAGAATGCGCAGCGACATCTGCTCGGGGCTGGCCGGCGCCGCTTCGCCGGACAGGTCGCTGAACAGTTTCAGATCCTTTTCACGCACGTTCTTCTGCATGAAACCGCGGAGCGGATCTACGGCGCGCTCGAAGGCCTGCTCGACGCTGATTTCGTTGTTGATCAGCGGCCGAATGCCGAGATCGTAGGACCGCTGCAGCACCGGCCCCATCACGAAAGCGGTCAGGAACAGCGCCAGCGCGATCATCACCGCGTTGGGCGGAGCGGTCGCGGTGCCGAGCGCGGTGCGCAGCAGCGACAGCACCACGACGATGCGGGTGAACGACGTCATCATGATCAGGATCGACGGCGCCAGCGACATCACGGTCAGCAGCGCGATCAATTGAATCGCGCGTTCGGTGAGGCCGGCGCCCGAGCCGAAATTGATGCTGACGTCCTGGGCGGCGGCCGGCATCGTCAGGGCCGCGAGAACAATGACAGTGGTGCTGACCGCCTTGACCGTCAGACGCAAACGGCGCTGGCCCATGAAGCGGCTCAACCCTTGTTCTGCGGACGGCCGAGCAGGCTGGCCATTTCCTGTTCGAGGCTGTCGTAGAAATTCGCCGGCTGCGCCGGCTTGACCTCGGCACGCGGAGCCGGCTTCGGCTCCGGCACAGGCGGGGCAGGGGTTGCGGCCGGGGTGACGGCCGCCACCGGCGCGGGAGCGCGAACCGGCTCGGCCGTGCGGCCGGCGGGCACGGGCTTATGGACTGTCGGTGCGACGGCCGGCTCGCTCACCGGCGCCGGCTCGGCCGCCAGGGCCTCGGCCATTGGCCGACGCAACGCGGCTTCCAGGCGCTGCGCCATGTCGGCGAGATTCTGGTCGTTGCTGTCCGGCGAATGGACTTCGACCGCCACGACGGCTTGCGGGCTCGGCACGCGGACCGGTTCGGGCGGGGTCGGAGCAACTGGCGGCGCCGGACGGGCCGGCTCTCGGACAGCTTCGCGGGCGGTTTCGCGGACCGGCTGCTGGCGTGCCGACAATTCCTCGGCAAGCCCGGCCAGCGTCTCGGCGCCACGCTGTTCGGACATCCGCGGTTCGGCAATACGCGGTTCGGCAATACGTGGCTCGACATGACGCGGCTCGATATGGCGCGGCTCGACCGGTCGGGTCTCGGCGCGGCGCGGCTCCAAGGGGCGTGCTTCTGGGCGTGCTTCCGGGCGAGCCTCGAACGGACGGGGTTCTGCGCGGGGCTCGATAGACCGTTCGATCGGACGCGGTTCGCGCGCTTCGCTGACGGCCGCACGGGACGGCCGCGCCGGCGCTGGCTCCGGTTCCGGCACGGTCCAGGCCGCCGGCTCGTCGATCAAGGGCGCGCGGGCGGCGGAACGGGGCATCGGCACCGGCGCGACAGGCGCGGGCTCCGGCTGCAGCGGCCACATCGAGCCCTCGGGCAGGGGGACCGCGCGGGGCAATGCCGGTTCGGCGGTGCCGCGACCGGCCGGAGTATCGCGCGGCGCGTCCCGCGCGCTGACGGCGCGCACGATATTCGGCTCGACCACGATGTCGGTCGGGCCGCCGATCATCAGCAGATGTTCGACATTGTCGCGGCGAATCAGCACTAGGCGGCGGCGGCTGTCGACCGCGGTCGCATCGATCACGGCCAGGCGCGGCTGGCGCCCGCGCAATGCGCTCGATCCCAGCCGGTCGCCTCCGAAGCGTCGCACCGCCCAGGCGGTACCGCCGATCAGGCCGAGGACGACCAGAAAGGCGATGAAGAAACGCACAGCCAGCGGCACGTCCGCGCCGAACAGGGTCTCGAACATCGCTCTCTCCGCGGCAGGCATCGGGGGCTCGAGCCTCCCGAATGGTTAACGTCTGCGGCAATATTTGCCGCCTGCAATCCTAACAAATAATTAACATCGGCGCTGGTCGCGCGGCCGAATGCGCGCCAGGGCACCATTTGCATGGTAAACGGCGGATTAATGGCAGGGGGCGCATTTCCGGCCAAATTAACCACCCGTTAACCATACACCCGGCAAAGTCTGCCCATCGCGGCCTCCGGCATCTGCCGGTCCGGTCCCGGGAGACGGCCATGGGTATCAACGATATTCCGATCCTTTCCGCGCTGCGCACCAAGATGCATTGGGGGCAGGAGCGTCAGCGCGTGCTGGCGGAAAACATCGCCAACGCCGACTCACCGAACTTCCGTCCGCGCGACCTGACGCCGATCAAGCCGAACCAGATGGCGGTCGCCCAGACTCCGAGGGTGGCGCTGGCCCGCACCGACGGCGCTCATATCGCGGGCGCCCTGTCGGGCGACCAGTTCTCGTCCAACCAGCGCGGCGGCTACGAAATTCGGCCCGCCGGCAACGCGGTGCAGCTCGAAGACGAAATGATGAAGGTCGCCGCGACCCAGCAGGACTATCAGGCCGCGACGTCGCTCTACAGCCGCAGCCTCGGCCTGATGAAGACCGCGATCGGCCGGCGCTGAAGCTTAACGCGCCCGGTCATCCGGGCGGCACGGAGAACGGGCCATGGATTTCACCAAGTCGCTGGACATCGCCGCGTCCGGCATGCGTGCCCAGGGCGGCCGCATGCGGGTCATTTCGGAAAACATCGCCAACGCCGATTCGACGGCGACGCGTCCCAACGGCGATCCCTATCGCCGCCGCATTCCGACCTTCCGCAGCGAGATGGACCGCGCGCTCGACGCCAAGGTGGTCACGCTCGGCCGCGTGGCCCCCGACAGAAGCGACTTCAAGCTCAAATACGAACCCAATCATCCGGCCGCCAACCCCGACGGCTACGTCAAATATCCGAACGTCAACACGATGGTCGAAATGACCGACATGAAAGAGGCGCAGCGTTCCTACGAGGCCAACCTCAACGTCATCAGCGCCACGCGCCGGATGATCGCACGCACCCTCGATCTGCTGAAATCCTGACCGGAAAGGCTAGAAGATGTCATCCCCGATCGCGGCCGCCCGAGCCTACGCCAACCTCGCGCGCATCACCGATCCGAACGCCGGAGCCGGTGGGGCGCTCGGCGGCGCAATCGGTGGCCTCACCGGCACCAAACCATCCGGTCCGGACTTTAGCTCCGTCCTCAAGGAGGCCATGGGATCGGTGGTCGATGCCGGCCGCAAGTCGGATGCGCAGTCGCAGGCGCTGGCCGGCGGCAAGGCCAATCTGATCGATGTGGCAACGGCGGTGGCCGAAACCGAAGTCGCGATCGAGACCATGGTGTCGGTGCGCGACAAGGTGATCCAGGCCTACGAAGAAATCATGCGGATGCAGATCTAAGGCCGAGAGGTTTCGGCTAGGTGCTGCTTGATAAACACCGACACCCCCACCGGCTGCATGCCGCCAGAACCCTTTAGGAAACGTCATGACCGGTGCGGAAGTTATGGATATTGCGCGCGACTCCATCACCACGCTGGTGCTGGTGTCGGCGCCGCTGATGGTCGTCGGCCTGGTGGTCGGCGTGATCATCTCGCTGTTCCAGGCACTGACCCAGATCCAGGAAATGACGCTGGTGTTCGTGCCGAAAATCATGGCCATCTTCATCACCATGATGCTGGCGTTGCCGTTCATGGCCGATCTGCTGCAAAGTTACATGGCACGAGTCGCGGCCCGAATAATTTCAGGGTAGTGATGCGTTTGTCGCATTTTCTACGGCGAACCGGTTCCCACTTCGCCGGAAAATGCTCCGGGAGGACAGGAACGGGCGATGCGGATCGACGTCTCGTTCCTGCCGGCGCTCGCCACCGCGTTCCTGCTGATCTTCGCGCGGGCCGGTACCATGCTGATGCTGTTGCCGGGCCTCGGCGAAATGAGCGTGCCGATGCGGCTGCGACTCACCATCGCGCTCATTCTCGCCGCCGTGCTGTTGCCGTTGCATCGCAACGAATTCCAGATCGATCTGCGCTCGATCGGCCCGATCCTGGTGCTGCTGGCGACCGAGATGCTGGTCGGCGCCGTGCTCGGCATGACGGCCAGGATGACCATTTCGGCGTTGCAGGTCGCCGGCTCGGTCGTCGCCCAGCAACTCGGCTTTGGCTTCGTCATGGCGATCGATCCGACACAGGGCCAGCAGGGCGTGCTGGTCGGCAACTTTCTCACGCTGCTCGGCGTCACGCTGATCTTCGCCACCGACATGCACCATCTGGTGATTGCGGCGCTGCACGACAGCTACACGCTGTTCCGGCCGGGCGAGGTTCCGGGCACCGGCGACATGGCCGAACTGATGACGCGCTCGTTCGCCATGGCGTTTCGCATCGGCATTCAACTATCGGCGCCGTTCCTGGTGTTCGGTCTGGTGTTCAATGTCGGTCTCGGCATCCTGTCGCGTCTGATGCCGCAGATGCAGGTGTTCTTCGTCGGCATGCCGCTGTCCATCATGATCGGCCTTGTCCTGCTGTTGCTGGTCATCGGCGCCATGATGGGGACCTTCCTCGGATATCTGGAAAACGTGCTGCGCGAACTCGCGCCGCACGTATGAGGAGGGCCATCGGTGGCTGAAGACGACACAGAAAAAACAGAAGACCCCAGTCAAAAAAAGCTCGACCAAGCGCTGGAGCAGGGCGACGTCGTCAAGAGCCAGGAGGTCAACACCTGGTTCATGCTGGCGGCCTCGACGCTGGCGCTGATGTCGTTCTCGGGCTCGCTGAGCCATGGCCTGAGCACCACCATGCGAGGGCTGATCGCCAATTCCTATTCGATCGCGGTGGACGGCCACGCCCTGGTCGAACTGTTTCGCAAAATCATGGTGGAGGTCGGCGGCGCCTGCGCGATGTCGTTCCTGGTGTTCGTGATCGCGGCCGTCGCCGGCAACATGCTGCAGCATCGGCTGGTCTGGTCGACCGAAGGATTGATGCCGAAATTCAGCAAGATCTCGCCGATGGCCGGCTTCAAGCGGATGTTCGGCACGCAGGCCTGGGTCAATTTCGGCAAGGGCCTGATCAAGCTCGTGCTGATCGGCACCGTGTTGAGCATGTTGATGTGGCCGCGACGCACCGAGATGGAAAGCCTGATCTCGACCGATCCGGTCGTGCTGCTGCCCTATACGCGCTCGCTGTCGCTGAGCATGTTCGGCTACGTCGTCGCCATCATGGCGGTCATCGCGGCCGCCGACTACCTATTCATGTACATGACGTGGATGCAGCGCCAGCGGATGTCGCTGCAGGAGCTCAAGGAAGAATATAAGCAGTCTGAAGGCGATCCGATCGTCAAAGGCAAGATCCGGCAGTTGCGTCAGCAGCGCGCCCGCCAGCGCATGATGCAGGACGTGCCCAAAGCCTCGGTGATCATCACCAACCCGACGCACTATGCGATCGCGCTGCAATACGATCAGGGCATGGGCGCCCCGATCTGCGTCGCCAAGGGCATGGACAATATCGCGCTCAAGATCCGCGAGATCGCCGGCAAGCACGACATTCCGATCATGGAAAACCCGCCGCTCGCCCGGGCGCTGCACGCCACGGTCGATGTCGGCCAGGAAATACCGCCCGACCACTACAAGGCGGTGGCCGAGATCATCGGAATCGTCATGAAGCTGCGCCGGGGTCGCCGGTAATGAAGCTGCGCCGGGGTCGCCGGTAATGAAGCGGCTGCCGGAGCATAATCTGCCCGAACCCGAGCCTTATCCGCCGGAAGGCCATCTGCGCGAGGCTCAGCTGCGGGAAGCCCAAATACGCGAGGCCCTTGCGCGGACAGCCCGGCCTGGGGCACTGAAAAGGCGAGGCGTCGCAAGTCTGCTGCGCCGCGATTCGGGGCGAAAGCCGGCCATGGCCACCCAGGATGTAGGCGAAAAGGGCGGACGCCGGGCGGCGGTCGATCGCAGCCGGTATGGCGCGCGCAGCGGCAGCATCGGCCTGGTGCTGGCGATCGCCTTCATGCTGGTCGGCGCCGCGACCGGACTGGTGCTGATCGGCCGTACCCAGGCCGAGCCCTATATTCTGGGGTTGTTGGCGCTGCTGGCGATGGTCGGGGTGTTTGCGCTGTTCGCGCTGGCGTCCGGCATCCTGCGGGTGACCAGCGAGGATTCCGCCAATCCGGTGATCAAGGGTGTGGTCGACGGCGCCTTCGACGGCATCGTGGTGACCGATCCGGGCGGCCGCGTGGTTTATGCCAACGCCGCATATCTCGATCTTGTGGACGCCGCCGACGCCAATGACGTGCGGCCGATCGAGCGGGTGTTCATCGGCGAGCCGGACGTTTCGGAGGCGATCTACCGGCTGCTCAAGGCGGCGCGCGAAGGCCGCCGTCTGCAGGAAGAAGTCCGGGTGGTCGGGCTCAAGGGCGAACCGCCGCGCTGGCTGCGGCTGCGGGTGCATCCGCTGGCCGAGGGCAAGCGCGATACCCGCCACGCGGTGTGGTCGATCGCCGATGTGACCCGCGAGCGCGAGAAGCAGGAAAACATCTTCCAGGAACTGCAATACGCGATCGACTATCTCGACCACGCGCCTGCCGGCTTCTTCTCGGTCGATGCCGCCGGCAAGATCGTCTACCTCAATGCGACGCTGGCCGGTTGGCTCGACCACGATCTGGCGCAGGTCGGCTCCGGCGGGCTCAAGCTCGCCGACATCGTGCCGGGCGAAGGCGCGGCGCTGCTCACGACGTTCGCGGCGGCGCCCGGCGAGGTCAAGACCCAGACCCTCGATCTCGATCTGAAGACGCGGGGCGGGCGCACCGTGCCGGTGCGGCTGTTCCACAAGGTCGCGTTCGGGGCCGACGGCGCGCCCGGCGCCTCGCGCACGCTGGTGCTCAACCGCGCGCGCGGCGACGGCACCGATCCGCAGCGCGCCGCCGAAGTGCGCTTCATGCGCTTTTTCCAGAACACCCCGATGGCGATCGCGACCGTCAACAAGAACGGCCGCATCGCGCGCAGCAATGCGCTGTTCGCCCGCATGTTCCAGGGCGCGCTGAGCGGCGAGGGCGAAGACGGTACGATCCTGTCGGTCGTCCATCCCCGCGATCGCGGCGGCCTGGAATCGGCAATCCGTCAGGCCGCCGATGGCCGGGTGGATATTTCCCCGGTCGAGGCCGCGCTGGCCGGCCAGGGCGAGCGCTGGGTGCATTTCTACGTTGCCGCTATCGAAGAGGAAGAAGAGCGCGACGCCGAAGCCGCCATCGTGTACGCGCTGGAGACCACCGAACGGCGCACGCTGGAAAACCAGTTCGCGCAGTCGCAGAAGATGCAGGCGGTCGGCCAGCTCGCCGGCGGCATCGCGCATGATTTCAACAACGTGCTGTCCGCCATCATGATGGCGACCGATTTCCTGCTGAGCGCGCACAAGCCGACCGACCCGTCGTTCTCCGACATCATGCAGATCAAGCAGAACGCCAACCGGGCCGCCAGCCTGGTGCGCCAGTTGTTGGCGTTCTCGCGGCGGCAGACGCTGCGCCCGCAGGTGCTCGACCTCGGCGAGGCACTGTCGGATCTCTCGATGCTGCTGCGCCGCCTGATCGGCGAGCAGGTCGGGCTCGATGTCGTGCATGGCCGCGACCTGTGGCCGGTCAAGGTCGACATCTCGCAGTTCGAACAAGTCGTCGTGAATCTTGCCGTTAATGCGCGCGATGCGATGCCGAACGGCGGCAAGCTGAAGGTCCGCACCGCGAATGTGACCGAGGCCGAGTGCGCCAAATTCCAGTACAAGGGCATGCCGGCCGCCGACTATGTGCTGGTCGAGGTTGCCGATACCGGTACCGGCATTCCGGCCGAGATCCGCGACAAAATCTTCGAGCCGTTCTTTTCCACCAAGGAGGTCGGCAAGGGCACCGGCCTCGGCCTGTCGACCGTGTACGGCATCGTCAAGCAGACCGGCGGTTTCGTCTATGTCGATTCCGAAGCCGGCAAGGGCACCGCGTTCCGCATCTTCCTGCCGCGCCATGTGCCGGGCGAGGAAGAGGCCGAGCCGGTCCCTCCGATCCCGGCGCCCGCGATTGCCGGCGCGCTGGCGGCGGCCGACGAGGTGGTGCGGGCGGCGGCGGCCGATCTCACCGGCCGCGGCACCATTCTGCTGGTCGAGGACGAAGAGGGCCTGCGCGCCCTCAACGCCCGGGGCCTGAAATCGCGCGGCTATGAAGTTCTGGTCGCCGGTAACGGGGTCGAGGCCATCGAGGTGCTCGAAGAATGCGGCGGCAAGGTCGATCTCGTCGTGTCCGACGTGGTGATGCCCGAAATGGACGGGCCGACGCTGCTCAAGGAACTGCGGGTGCGCCATCCCGACCTGAAGTTCATCTTCGTGTCGGGCTATGCCGAGGATGCCTTCGAAAAGCACCTGCCGGAAGGCGGCCAGTTCGCGTTCCTGGCCAAGCCGTTCACGCTCAAGCAACTGGTCGCGGCCGTCAAAGAGACCATGAGCAGCTAGGGCGATCAGGAGCCGTGGCCGCTTTTATGCCTCGGTTCTGCATTAGCACGCCCCCCACGCATGGGTGGATTGCACAGCACCCCTGCGGCATAGTTTCCAAACGGCCGGATGCGACGCTTTGCGACAGGTTATCCGGTGGCCGCCTCACCTACGTATAGGGTGAGGGGCAGGGTGCCCTGGGAAAAGTTTCGCATGAATGGGTTGGGCCGTTTCCAACTATCACTGATGGTCCTGGTCTCGGCGATCACCGTGCTGGTGTGCGCCGGTGAGGCCGTGGCGCGCCCGGGCGGCGGCTTCAGCCTGGGCAGCCGGGGCCTGCGCTCGTTCCAGGTTCCGCCGACGACCCGCACCGCACCCGGACAGGCGAGCCCGCTCGACCGTTCCATGACTCAGCCCGGCCAGTCCGGCGTGCTTGCCCGCAGCGGCGTGGCCGCGACGCCGCGCGCGTTCCACCGTCCGGGGCTGCTCGGCGGCCTCGCCGCCGGGTTCATCGGTGCCGGTCTCCTCGGCATGCTGTTCGGTAACGGGTTCTTCGGCAGCCTCGGCGGATTGGCCTCGATGCTGGGACTGCTGGCCCAGATCGCGGTGGTCGCCGGCATCGGCTGGCTGGCATGGTCGTGGTGGCAGCGGCGCGGCATGGCGGCGTTCGCCGGCCTGTCGCCCCGCCAACTGGCGGACGCCTATGACCGGCCGCGCGCCGACTTCGCGGCCTCACTGCCGGGGGACGCCACCGCCGACGGCGTGCCGAATGCCGATCTTGGTACGCTGCAACTTAGCGGCGATGACTTCGACACCTTCGAGCGGCTGCTCGGCGAAATTCAGACCGCCCATGCACGGGCGGATGTGGCCGTGTTGCGAATGCGCGTCACGCCCGAGATGCTGGACTATTTCGCCGAGGAACTCCCGGCCGGTCCGGGTCACAGTCCGGGTCACGGCCCTGACGCTGAAGTCGGCACGGTCACCCTGCTGCGGGGCGACCTGTCGGAAGCCTGGCGCGAACGCGAGGCCGACTATGCCACCGTCGCGATGCGGTATGCGCTCGATGGCTTCAAGCGTGGGCGCGGCGGTGAAGCGACCCGGGTCGAGGTCACCGAAGTGTGGACCTTCCGCCGTGCGCCGGGCAGCCATTGGCAATTGTCGGCCATTCAACAGACCTGACGGGACTCCCCGTGCGAGGCGCAACCCGATAGGCTGCGCCCGCCGAGCCATGACTTCGATTCCGCCGGAACGGATCATGGTGTGGTTTTGTTGCCCAGCATGATCTTGCCCGAAAGCGGGCATTCACTTTGCGATCATGTTCGAGTTCAGGAGTTCGCATGACTATCCGACTGTCCTCCCGCCGTTCGATCGTGACCATGCTGGCGGTCGTTACGAGTTTGCTGGGCGCGCTAGGCCCCGCATCGGCGCAGTCCGATCCGGCGGCCGAGGCGTTCCTCAACGCGATCTACTCTGCCTACAAGGGCAGCTCCGACAAGGGCGCGAAGGGCATTCCGCTCAACAGTGACGAGACCATCCAGCGCTACTTCGAACCCTCGCTCGCGGCCGAGATCATCAAGGACGCGGCCGAGGCCAAGAAACGCGGCGACGCGCCGAAGCTCAATGGCGATCCGTTCATCGACGGTCAGGATTGGGAGATCACCAAGTTCAGCGTCGCGGTGAAAGAGGCCGGGGCCGACAAGGCGGTCGGCACCGTCAACATCAATAATTTTGGCAAAGACATCGCGATCATCCTCAACCTCGTCAAGCCGCCGGACGGCTGGCGGATCGCCAACATCAGGTGGGAGACGGGCGACACGCTGCGGAGCCTGTATTTCAAAGATGAGCCGGGGCCGAAGGGCGCCAAGAAACCGCCGCCCAAGGGCAAGAAGAAGCCGCCGCCGAAGGGCGCCAAAAAGCCGCCGCGACGTAGTCAGCGCTCTTAAAGTGATTCTGGAACTTGAGATCAAGTTCCGCCGCAACGCGAATCGCAGCGGACTTTAGCGAACGTATTTTATTTAAGTATTTCAAATAGTTATAGAACGATGCTCGGGTTTCTGAGGTTCTGATCGCAATCGATCAGGTTAAGTTGCCTCGCCTGAATCAGCCAGGGCCCGCCGGGCTGTTCGACGAAGCGATAGCCGCACCAGCCGTTCAGCCAACGTGTGCTGCTGCCGCGAAATTCGCTGATCAAAAAGTTCGACCGGACCATGCGGGCGCCGGGTTCGGCAGTGGTGAAAACCTCGACATTGGTGACCATGCGAACGGTGCGGGACTTCGGCGCCTGCGACCACGCATAGCCGGTCCGCAGCCGGTAGACCCGGTCTTCCAGACGCCGCCGGTCGTCGAACGAGATGGTGATCTCGCGGCGCGGGTCGCCGGCGTTCGGGGTCGTCGGCAGCCAGTACACGCACTCCGGCGTGAACATCGAAAGCCAGGCTTCCAGGTTATCCTGGTCGAGCAGGCGGGCCTCCTTTTCGATCAGCATGCGGAAGCGTTCGCGCTCGGCCGGATCGGCGACCAGGCGGTCATCGCCCTGCCAGTCGGTGAACATCGCGATCACGTCGCGATACAGTTCGTCGCTGATGTAGTGCGAGGTCTTGTGCGGATCGTGGGTGAGGGGTTGCGACATAAGTTCGCTCACGGCTCGCGCCGCACGTGGAGGTTCGGCGGGTGCTTCATCAGCCGCTTCCACTCCTTGATGTATTCGCGCATGAACACCTCGTCGGTGGCCGGCGCCGTGATGACGCCGTTGTCGTGCGTCTTGACCCGGCCCGGAATGCCGAGGCCGCGATGCATGTAGACCCACTCGTCCTCGATCGCCTCGAGGCCGTGCTGGATCTCCTCGAAGTTCGACAAGTCGTCGACCTCGCCGAAATTCGGGAAGCCTTCTTGCGTTCGCATGCGCAGCGCGTTGATGTCGTCGACCGCGCCATCGAGCACATTGTCGTCGTCGACCACCGCGGTGCCGTACCAGGTGGTGTTGGTCTCGTTGACCGATAGCGGCTCGATGACCTGGATATGGTTGCCGAGCAGCGACAGGTTGGGGAACACGTTGATGTTGACCGGCTCGGAGCCGGCGAGATCGAGAAACTCGTCGGCGCGCGCGCCGTATTTGGCGCGGAATTTCTCCTCGTAGTGCTCCTTGCCGGGATGCGCCGATTCCAGCGCCCATAATCCGCCGACGCGCTTTGGCAAGTTCGGCCGCTTGTCCTTGAAGTGGTGGCCGTTGCCCATATAGGCGACATACATCGGCTGCTCGTCGGGCTTGGTCTTGTAATACGACATGCCCTTTTCGTTCGGCGCCATCAGCCGGTTCTCGGTCTCCAGCAGCGAGCGGTGCGAGAACACGACATGGTAGCCGTCGGCCGAATTGTCGTAGGCCAGCTTCCAGTTGCCTTTGTACATCAGCCGGTTGGCTTCGCAGACCCGGAACTTGCCGCCGGGATGGCGGTCGATCCATTCGTCGATCGGCGTGGCGATCGGGCCGAGCCAGTCGACCAGCGACGGCGCGTCGGCGTTCAGCGTGCCGAAAATGAAGCCGCGATAGGACGCGACCCGCGACACCTGCGCGAGGTTGAACTTCGGATCGGAAAAATCGCCCGCATAGCCGTCCGGCCACGGCACGCCGGACAGCTTGCCGTTATTGCGGAAGGTCCAGCCGTGATACGGGCACTGGAACGACTTGGCGCTGCCCTTCTCGAAGCGGCACAGCGTCGTGCCGCGATGGGTGCAGCGGTTATACAGCGCCCGCAATTCGCCGTCGGAATCGCGGGTCAGGATGATCGGCCGCATGCCGAGCCGCAGCGTCATGTAGTCATTGTTGTTCGGGATCTGGCTCTCATGCGCCAGATAGACCCAGGTGCCGGCGAAGATATGCGTCATCTCGGCGGTGAATATTTGCGGGTCGGTGTAGATCAGCCGGTGGACGCGATCCTCCTGGATCAGTTCGTCCCAGTCATACGGGCAGGGCGTGTTCGACGGCCAGCCGCCGTAGCGGTTAAGCTGCTCCAGCATCGACATCGGTTGTCTCCACTCGTCGTCTCGGCTCAGTCTAGACCGCTCAAAAGAAATCGAAATACTCGTTGTGCTCCCACACCGTCGGCTCGTCGCCCGGATGCGCGCCGCTCTCTTCGAGATAGCGCATGAAGCGCCCGGCCTCGGTGCGCTTCAGCTTGACGAAATAGTCCACATAGACGTCGCCGAGTGCTTTACGGAACAGCGCATCCTGGTCGAGGACATCGAGCGCATCGATCAGCGTCTTCGGCAGCGGCGCGCGGGCCGCCGCATAGGGCTCGTCGTCCTGCGGGCCGGGATCGAGGCCGCGTTCGACGCCGTCCCGGCCGGCGACGAGTTGCGACAGGATGTACAGATACGGATTGGCGGAAGGCTCGCCGACGCGGTTCTCCAGCCGCGTCGCCGAATCGCCGGTGCCGCCCAGCACCCGGATCATCGCGCCGCGATGGTCGAAGCCCCAGGATGCGCGGTCCGGCGCCAGCGAGTTCGGCCGAAAGCGCCGATAGCCGTTCACGGTCGGAGTCGCGAACGCGGTCGCCGCGTTAGCGTTGTGCAGCACGCCGCCGAGAAAATTCTGCCCGAGCGGCGACAGCAGCGTGCCATCGTCGGTCGGCATGAAAAGGTTGTTGCCGCTCGTTGTGTCGGTCAGCGACAGGTGCAGATGCCAGCCGCTGGAGTAGAAGCCCTTCAGCGCCGGCCGGCACATGAAGGTGGCGAAATAGCCCATGCGCCGGCAGATCTGCCGCGTCGCGGTGCGGAACAGCACCAAGTCGTCGGCCGCCGCCAGCGCATCCTGGGCCGCGAAGGTGCATTCGACCTGGCCGGGGCCCCACTCGTTTTCCAGCGAGCGCAGCGGCAGCCGGATTTTCTCGAACGCCGTAGCCAGTGCCGAGAACACCGGCTGCATCAGGTCCATGTTGGATTCGGAATGATAGGAATAGCCGGGTTCGACCGGCGCGGTGGCGATCGGCCGGCCGCGCACGCCTGGCATGCCGATATGCTCTTCGCCGAGGCGGTCCTCGGCGACTTTGAGCAGGTACCATTCGACTTCGAGGCCGACCCGGCAGCTCTGGCCGCGCGCGCTAAGTTCCGCGAGCTGCTGGCGCAGCAATTGCCGGGCCGAGAAGAAATACGGCATGCCGCTGTTGAAGTATTCGTCGCACAGCACCCAGCCGACGCCGGGCGCCCAGGGCAGCACCCGGAACGTGGTCGGGTCCGGCACGATGGTGATGTTCGGCGAGCCGCTCATCTCTTTGAGGCCCATGCCGCCGCCCGGTACGAACGACGAAAACGTGCGCGCGCCGGCCGAATCCAAGGTCGTGGTCGCGACGTTGATGTTGTAGCCGTTGACCAGCGCGTTCAGGAATGCGGGGACGGTGACGGTCTTGGCCTTTGAGGCCCCATGGGTGTCCGGCCAGGCGACCCGGATCAGCGTCAGATTGTGCTGCTCGATCCGCGCCTTGATCTCGTCCGCGGCCTGCCATTGCGCATCCGTCCACAGACCGTGGCGGGCGATGAATCCGGACGCTGGCGGCATGGATGACCTGCTGGCTGTCTGACGCGATCCTATCCGAGTTGCACGGGAGCGCCACAACCCTGGCGGACGGCCTGCCCCTGTGCACAGGGGAAACCGGGGGAGGAACCCGCCTTTCGGGCCAAGTGGCCATGTGACAGTTCGGTGAAAGGGCTAGCATCCGGCATCGATTCGGACGGTTACGACGAGGCACGCCCATGCTCGGCTGGTTCCAGGCTCTGATGCCGAAGGAAGAGCGCTTTTTCCATTTGTTCGAGCGCCACGCCCAGATCGTGGTCGCGGGCGCCGAGGCGTTGCGCGGCCTGCTCGACGGCGGCGAGCGCGTGCCGCATTTCTGCCAGGTGGTCGTCGACCGCGAGAACGATGCCGACGAGGTGACCCGCGAAGTTTTGACCGCGGTGCGCCGCACCTTCATCACGCCGTTCGACCGCGGCGACATCAAGGATCTGATCTCGTCGATGGATGATGCCATCGATCAGATGAACAAGACCGCCAAGATCATCACACTGTTCGAGATCCGCGACTTCGAGGATCCGATGCGCGAAATGGGCGATATCGCCTTGAAGGCCGCGCAGTTGACTCTGCAAGCCGTGCCGTTGCTCAGCCAGATCGGTAAGAACCACGCGCAGCTCAACGCGATCACCGAGGAGATCATCCGGCTGGAGGAGCGCTCCGACCGGTTGCACGACCAGGGCCGCAAGACGCTGTTCCTGGCGCACCGCAACGGCAATCCGATGGAATTCATCATCGGTACCGATATCTACGATCACCTGGAAAAGATCGTCGACCGCTTCGAGGATGTGGCCAACGAGATCAGCGCCATCGTGATCGATCACCTCTGACGCGCCGGGAAGGCCACCATGGACGCTACGATTGCCTTCCCGATCCTGATCGGACTGATCGCGGTGGCGCTCATCTTCGATTTTCTCAACGGCTTGCATGACGCGGCCAATTCGATCGCCACCATCGTGTCGACCCGCGTATTGCGCCCGCGCTACGCGGTCGCATGGGCGGCGTTCTTCAATTTCATCGCCTTCCTGTTCTTCGGCCTGCACGTCGCCCAGACCGTCGGCACCGGCATCGTGTCGGCCAATGTGATGGATGCGCACGTGATTTTCGGCGCGCTGATGGGCGCGATCTCCTGGAACCTGATTACGTGGTGGGGCGGGATTCCGTCCTCGTCGTCGCATGCGCTGATCGGCGGATTGGTCGGCGCCGGCATCGCCAAGGCCGGCAGCGGCGCCATCGTGTGGTCCGGGCTGATCAAGACCGGGTCGGCGATCTTTTTGTCGCCGATGACCGGCTTTCTGCTCGCGCTGGTGCTGGTGCTGATTGTGTCCTGGGCCTTCGTGCGCGCGACGCCAATGGCGGTCGACGGTACGTTTCGCTACCTGCAATTCGTATCGGCCTCGCTGTATTCGCTTGGTCATGGCGGCAACGACGCGCAAAAGACCATGGGCATTATCGCGGCGCTGCTGTATTCGCAGGGCCACCTCGGCGGCGAATTTTATGTGCCGTTCTGGGTGATCCTTTCGTGCCAGTTCGCGATGGCGTTTGGCACTTTCTTTGGCGGCTGGCGCATCGTCCACACTATGGGATCGAAGATCACGCGGCTGTCGCCGATGCAGGGCTTCTGCGCCGAGACCGGCGGCGCCATCACGCTGTTCGCGGCCACCCATTTCGGCATTCCGGTGTCGACGACCCACACGATCACCGGCGCCATCGTCGGGGTCGGCGCGGCGCGCCGGGTTTCGGCGGTGCGCTGGAACGTTGCCAGCAGCATCGTGGTTGCCTGGGTGGTGACCCTGCCGGCGGCGGCACTGATCGCGGCGCTATTCTATTGGCTGGCCGGGGTGTTCTCCTGAGACGGAGGCTCGGATGCGCTACGAATTGTATTACTGGCCGGAAATCCAGGGCCGCGGCGAGTTCGTGCGGCTCGCGTTGGAAGAAGCCGGCGCCGACTATGTCGACATCGCGCGCACGCGCAAATCCGGCATGGACGCGATGATGAAGCTGATGCAGGGCAAGCGCGTCGCCACGCCGCCCTTCGCGCCACCATTCCTGAAATCCGGCAAGCTGATCGTCGGCCAGACCGCCAACATCCTGCTGTACCTCGGCGGCCGGCATGGGCTGGCGCCCGGAAACGAAGCGGGCCGGCTGTGGGTGCATCAGTTGCAACTGACCATCGCGGACTTGGTGGTCGAGGTTCACGACACCCATCATCCGGTCGCGTCCGGTCTGTATTACGAAGACCAGAAGAAGGAAGCCAAGCGCCGCGCCGAGGACTTTCGCAAAAGTCGGGCACCGAAATTTCTCGGCTATTTCGAGCGCGTGCTCGCGGCCAGCAGTGGGCCATATTTGGCCGGCCGTCGGGTCAGCTACGCGGATCTGTCGCTGTTCCAGGTGGTCGAGGGGCTGCGCTACGCGTTTCCGAAGGCGATGCGGCGTCTGGAGCGCAAGGTTCCGGAAGTCGTCGCGCTGCACGATCGCGTGATGGTGCGGCCGCGCATCGCGGCGTATCTGAATTCGGAACGTCGCATCCCTTTCAACGACATGGGCATCTTCCGGCACTACCGCGAACTTGATCGGTAGCCCGGGGCCGTTTGGCGGCTTCAGGACCGGAATAACGCCTCGCCCCGGTTGTTTAACCGGGATCGCCGGGGCCAACCCGGCTGCTTCAGGGAGGACTGATATGAAAGCCACACTGGGTCTGGCCGCGACGCTGGCGCTTCTTGGCTTCGGCACCGTTCACGCGCAGGCGCCGCAGGCCGGCGCGATGACCTTTTTCATCACCAGCGCCGGGCCCGGCAAGGGCGCCGATCTCGGCGGCCTGGAGGGCGCCGACCGGCATTGCCAGACGCTGGCCACGGCGGCCGGCGCGACCGGCAAGACCTGGAAGGCGTATCTGAGCACCCAGGCGGTCGGCGGCGCGACGGCCGTCAATGCCCGCGATCGGATCGGCAAGGGTCCGTGGCAGAACGCCAAGGGCGCCGTGATCGCCAAGGACGTCGCCGATCTGCACGGAGCGGGCAACAACCTGACCAAGCAGACCGCGCTCACCGAAAAGGGCGACGGCGTGAACGGCCGTGGCGACACGCCGAACATGCACGACGTGCTGACCGGGTCGCAGCCCGACGGCACGGCGTTTCCGCCCGACAAGGACATGACCTGCGGCAACTGGACCAAGAGCGCAGCCGGCAGCGCGATGGTCGGGCATCACGACCGCATCGGGCTGCGCGACGACGCAGAGTCGAAATCCTGGAACGCGTCGCATCCCTCGCGCGGGCCGGATGGCGGCTGCAGCCAGGCTGACCTGAAGAGCACCGGCGGCAACGGTCTGCTGTACTGCTTCGCGGCGAACTAGAAGCGAATTTAAATCAATGTGCCGCTGCGCACTTCGCGCAGCGGCACAAGCCTTTTAGAAACAGGTCGAAATATTCGCGACCGTAATCGTAAGTGATCTGGTCGCCGGGCTGGATGACCTTGATCGAGCGCATGATTACCCTGCCGCGAATGATATTCGCTTCGGCATTCGGCCGGCACGAATGATTGACGTAGCGGGCGAGGTTCTGCCGGGCCGAGCCGTCGAGCGCCCATCGTGTGTTGAGCTCGAACATGTAGCGGGCCTTGCCGGCGCGCTCACGCGCCCTGGCCTCCGCGATTGGAATGCGCAGACCGATATATTCAACGATCGGCGTATCCCGGGAGATCTTGTGGGTCGCAAACAGGCCAAGCCCGGTCGGAGCTCGGCCGACGCGAAACAGCTTCTTCGCGTCGGCGCGCGTATTTTTCAGTGTCATTTCAACTCGACATCATTTCAGTTGGACATCATTTCAGTTCGACAAGTGTCACGGCGTTCACCAGGCTATTGGCGCCGACGAAGTTCCCGTCCGGCGTTACGTCGGTATTGCGGATAATATCGCCGCCGCCGGGTATTGCCCAGGTCTGGAACTTCTCGTTCTTCGGATCGAAGCGCACGATGGTGTTCGGCTTGGCGCCGGACTCGCTATACACCAACGCGCCCTTCACGACCGAGATGCCATAGGGTTCCGACTTCGGTCCGCTCGGCGATTGCCATTCGGTGACCTTGCCGTCCTTGGTGTCGAGCCGACCCAGGAAGCCGCGCGAAAAATCCGTGTACCAGATGATGTCGTCCGGCGTGATGGCGATGCGGCGCGGCCGCGCGCCGGCGTCGGGCAGCGGGTATTCGGTGATCTTCATGGTCTTGCCGTCGATGCTGGCCACCTTGTTGGCGCCGAACTCAACGAAGAACACCACATTCTTCGAGTTCACGGCCATGCCGTAAGGCCGCGATTTCGGCGTCGGCGAGGTCACCAGCTTGATGTCGCCGGTTGCCGGATCGAGCCGGCCGAGCATGTTGGCCTGCTGCACAGTGAACCACAGAATCCCATCGTGATCGAACAGCAGCGTATGCGGATCCTTGGCCTCCGGATTCGGCATCGGATATTCGGTGACCGCGCCGGTTTTCGGATCGAGCTTGCCGATCAGCGACTGGTTATTGCCGGTGAACCAGATATTGCCGCTCTTATCCTCGACCAGGCCATGCGGGCCGGTATGCGGCGATTTGAGCGTAAACTCCTTGAACTCGCCGGTCTTCGGATCGACGCGGCCAAGCTTGTTCGACAGTTGGCCGGTGTACCAGATCATGCCGTCACGGGTGGCGAGCGGATCGTGCGGCCGCGAGCCGGGAGTCGGGACCGGCCATAACTTGATGGTCGCCGTCATGGGTCCTTCGGATACGGCCGCGACAGGTTTGGATTTTTCCGGGAAGTTCTTGGTCAGGTATTCCGCCACGATCGGCCATTCGGCGGCCGGAATCGGCACTTCCATGTTCTGCATCATGCGGATCACGGTTCGCCAGCCTTCCGGCGTATAGCCAGCGCGCGCCCGGTTGATGTCGTGGCAGCCGCCGCACGTCGCTACCACGGTTTGCTTGCCGGGCCCGTCCGGAAAGTCAGGCGTCTGGGCGCGCGCGGACAGCGTGCTGCTCAGCAATGCGACCGTAATCGCAGTCAGACCATAGGCTTGGAAAGTGCGGGTCTTGAAAGAGTGAGCGGCGAAAGAGTGGGTCCTGGACATGTTGGCCTCCCCGGCACGGGCGCCCTGTTGCCGAGCGCACTATCGCCAGCTTGGCGGCGCTCGCAGGCTCCCGTCAAGCCGAATGAACGTAATGTCCGGCCGGGATGACTAATGCTCGCCCTTCAGACAAGAGGACGCGATGCCGTTTTCCCTTCAGCGCGCCGCCGTGGCGTTGGCCCTGCTGCTGCCAATGCCGTCATGGGCTGCCGAGCCGGTGAAGCATATCGGCGTCTATGTGCAGCCGTTTTACGAGGCGGCCCGCACGCCGTCCGGGGCGCCGCAGGTGTCGGTCGGGGCCAATTTCAGCAGCCTTCTGGCCTCGACGCGGCGCGAGGACATTCTGGCGGCGCGCGACAAGATCCTGGCCGATCCGAAGCTGGTTACGCCGATGACCATGATGGTGCTGTCGATCCGGCTGTATGACATGGGGCTGCGCGACGATTCGGTGTTCTGGTTCTATGTTGCCAAGGACCGCTTCGTCACGCTTGCCGATGTGGTCGACGTGAAGGCCGGCGGCCTCGCGCAAGCCGAGGACGCGGTGAAGAATTTCGCGACACTGGCCGGTCCGTTCGTCAATGGTTACGCGTTTTGCGACATCGCCAAGCAGGGCGAATTGCGCCGCAAGGCGCTGGAGTGGGTCGAGAACAATCCGTATGGCGCGATGTTCATGGACCGGTTGCCGGCGAAAAGCGGAGACCGTAACGCGGCGCTGACGCGCTCGCTGGCCGACATCAAGGTCAATGCCGAAAAGGAACGAGCCTATTTCGCCGATCCGAAAAATGTTGCGACCTTCGCGGCGCAGCGTAAGTCCAATCAGATGGATGAGAAGTTCTGCTGGAAGAGCTAAGCCCATAAAATGAGTGCATCCACCGCACACCTGATCGACGACGTGCTCGGCCCGAACTTGCGCGTCGTATTCTGCGGCACGGCGCTCGGCGCCGCATCGCTGGCCGCGAAGGCGTATTACGCGCATCCGCGCAACCGGTTCTGGCCGATGCTGCATGAGACCGGGCTGACGCCGACGCTGTTCTGGCCGCGCGACTATGCGCGGGTGCTCGATCTCGGCATCGGCCTGACCGACTTATGCAAATTCGCCAGCGGCAATGATAACGAACTGCCCCGGAACGCTTTCGATGTTGCGGCGTTGAGCGCGAAGATCGAACGGTATCGGCCGAAAGTGCTGGCGTTCACCAGCAAGACCGGCGGGCGGGCGTTTTGCGGGCCGAAAGCCGACCTCGGCTGGCAGGCGCCGCTGCCCGGCGGCACACGAGTCTATGTTCTGCCGTCCACTTCGCCATCCGCCAACGGACCTTGGGCCGCGACCCGGCATCATTGGCAACTCTTGGCGCAGGCGGTGCTGGACACTTGAAATCGCAGGGTAATTTGCATCGTGCGGCCTCGTAGCGCGTCATCGCACTGCAACATTCGATCAACCATAGCGTTACCTGTGACGAGGCGTCGCGGCCCTATGAACGGACTTAACAGCTGCGGCCACCTATATATCGTGTGCAACACTGTTCCTGGGAGGAACCTGATGACCCGTTTTCGTCCGTTTCTGGCGCTGATCGCGATCATCGCGGCGCTAGTGCTTGTCGCCGGCGATGTCGATGCCCGACCGAGCGGCGGCAAAAGCTTTGGTAGCCGCGGCTCGAAGACTTTCGCGCCGCCGGCCGCCACCAACACCGCGCCGGGCGCGGCCCCGATGCAGCGCACCACCACGACGCCCGGCGCTCCTGGCGCCACCACCCGTCCGAATGCGGCGCCTGCCGCGGCTCCGGCCGGCGGCATGTTCGGCGGCGCGCGCGGCCTGATGGGCGGCCTCGCGGCCGGCTTCCTGGGCGCCGGCCTTATCGGCATGCTGTTCGGCGGCGGCTTCATGAGCGGCCTTGGCGGCTTCGCATCGATGCTCGGCATGCTGATCCAGATCGGGCTGGTCGTCGTGGTCGCGATGCTGGCCTGGAACTGGTGGAAGCGCCGCCAAGCCGGCTCGACGCCGGCGACGGCGAGCGGTCCTGCGTTCGACCGTGTCATGAACCGTGATGCCTCGTCGCCGTATGAGGGCAGCGCCTATACGCCGTCGTCCGGCTTCGGCGGCACGACGCCAGGCGCCGCCGGTGCGGGTCTGGGCGGATCTGCTTTGGGAGGCATGGGCCTCGGCCGCATGGGGGCAGCGCAAGCGGAAGCTCCGGTGATCGGCGAGGCGAATATCGACGGTGCCGACTTCGACACCTTCGAACGCCTGCTGACCGAAGTCTCGCAGGCCTATGGCCGTGAGGATCTCGGCGCGCTGCGCACCCGCGCGACCCCGGAGATGCTGAGCTACTTCTCCGAGGAACTGGCCGACAAGGCCAGCAAGGGCCTCGCCAACGAAGTCAGCGACATCAAGCTGCTGCAGGGCGACCTGTCGGAAGCCTGGCGCGAGAACGATACCGACTACGCCACCGTGGCGATGCGCTACTCCATCACGGACGCCACGGTCGACCGCGCCACCAACAAGGTGGTCGAAGGCTCGCGCGAGCCGGCCGAGGTCACCGAGTTCTGGACCTTCCGGCGTGCGCCAGCCGGCCAGTGGGTGGTGTCGGGCATCCAGCAGACGCAGTAGTCTCCGTTTAAGCGGAACGATTGAGGGCCCGGTCTCGCAAGAGGCCGGGCCTTTTTCGTTGTGCATTGCGCTCCGTGCGATCCGGGCTACGCTGCCCGTCAACGCCAGGAGAATCCGATGCCGACACCAGACAACGCCCCGTGGCCCGAACTGCCCTACGCGGCCTGGAAGGACACCTGCGCCACGCTGCAATTGTGGACGCAGATCGTCGGCAAGGTGCGCCTCGCGCTGACGCCGTGGCTCAATCATTCCTGGCATGTCGCGCTGCATGTCACCGCGCGGGGCCTCGCGACGCCGCCGATCACGCATGGCGGGCGCGCCTTCCAGATCGAGTTCGACTTCATCGACCATGTGCTGTGGGTGCGGGCCAGCGACGGCCATGTTCGGCAGGTCGTGCTGAAACCGATGTCGGTCGCGGAATTCTACGGCGACGTGAAGCATGTGCTGTCGGAATTGGGGATCGACGTGCGCATCAACGAGATGCCGAATGAGATCGCAGATGCGATCCCGTTTCCGGCCGACCGCACGCACGCGTCTTACGATCGCGACTATGCGGCGCGATTCTGGCGCATTCTGCTCAGCACGCAGGACGTGATGGCGCATTTCCGCACCGCGTTTCTCGGCAAGGTCTCGCCGGTGCATTTCTTCTGGGGCAGCTTCGATCTCGCGGTGACGCGGTTTTCCGGCCGCCGCGCGCCGCCGCATCCGGGCGGCGTGCCGCGCCTGCCCGACGCCGTCGCACGCGAAGCCTATTCGCATGAGGTGTCGAGCGCCGGCTTCTGGCCGGGCGGCGGACCGATCGATTATCCGGCGTTCTATTCCTACGCCTATCCGGCACCGACCGGCTTCGCCGATGCCAAGGTGCGGCCGGCGCAGGCTTTCTTCAGCAAGGAGCTTGGCGAATTCATCCTGCCCTATGACGCGGTCCGTACCGCGCCCAATCCCGAATCGGTGCTGATGGAATTCCTGCAGAGCACCTACGACGCCGCGGCCGAACTGGCGCAGTGGGATCGTGCGAATTTGGAATGCGGGTTGGGCGAACCGGGAGTGCCGAGGGCGGTGTAGGCGGTCTCTCACGCCTCCAACTGATGAATCGTCCGGTTCGCCTGCCGCAGCCGTCCGCTCAACTCGCGGCCGAGCGCCGACAGAACCAGGATGGCGAGGTCCGGCTCCTTGGCCCGCAACGTCTCGAAGCCGTCAACGCTTAACGCAAACGCCGAGACTTCGTCGTCGGCCGTGACGGTCGCCGAGCGCGGGCCGCGATCCAGCAGCGCGAGTTCGCCGAACACGGTGCCGGGCGCGAAGGTGGCGAGCCGAATATCGCCGCCCTCCGATGCGAGCCGTACGCTGGCGCGGCCGCGCGTCACCAGAAACAGATGCGAGCCGGCATCGCCCTCGCGAAAGATCGTGCTGCCGGCCGGCCACACCTGGCGCGCTAGATGCGGGCGCAGCCGCGCCATCTGGTCCGGCGTGAAGCCGCGCAGCAGCGAGACCTTCTCCAGCGGCAGTTCGGGCACCGCATCGCTGTGCCGCGCGGTGCTGCCCGGCATCGCGTTCAGCAACTCGTCTTCGGCCCATTCGATGGCGCGGTCGATATCCGGAAAGCGCCGGCCGGGCAATTCGGCGACGCGCTCGCCAATTTCGCCGCGCTCCGCCAGCACGAAGGCGAGTCTGATCTTCTTGCGCAGCAGGTCGGCGTCGGTGTCGGCCAGGATGCGCAGACCGGTCGAGTCGATCTCGGTGACGCGGCGCAGATCGAGGATCAGCGTGCTGGCGCCGCGCGCGGTCTCGGTATCGATGATTTGTGCCAACCGTTCGGCGCTGCCGAAGAACAGCGCGCCCTGCAATTCGATCGCCAGGATCTGGCCGCCCATCACTTCGAGCGACACCATCTCGCCGAGACCGCGCGCTTTGCGCGAGCGCACGGTATCGCAGCGATACAGCCGGCGGATGTTGGAGCGGCTCATGCGCAGCACGAACAGCGACACGGCGAGCACCACGCCGAGAAACACCGCCAGCACGATGTTGACCGCGATGGACAGGATCGACACCACCAGCGCCACACCGAGATCGAGTGCGATGTCGCGCTTCGGTGCGGCGCCGGTCCTGAACAGCTTTGCTGTGGCCTGCTTGCTCCACGGATCGATATGCTGGATCGCCACCACCATGATGACCGCGGACAGCACCGCGCGCGGCAGATGACCGAGCAGCGGAAACACCAGGATGGTCGCCAGCAGCAGCGCCGCATTGACGGCGACCGACACCCACGAATGGCCGCCGAACGCGCGGTTGGTGACGCTGGCGCCGATATTGATGCCGCTGGTGATGCCGCCGGCCATCGCCGAGGCCGCATTGGCGAGGCCGAGCCGCACCAGCAGAGCGTTGCTGTCGCCGCGTGCGTCGCCCGGGCGGCTGGCCAGCTTGGCGCATAGCATCGCGTCGATGGCGGCGATCAAGGCAAGCGCCAGTGCGCCCGGCACAATGACCGGCGCCAGCCGGACGAGTTGGCCGAAGAACGCGGTGTCGGTCAGCGCTTCATAGGGGCGCGGCACGGTGGCGCTGGCTGACAGCGTGCCGATGGTCGGGCCGAGCGCCGCCGACAGTCCGGTCAGCATGAGGACGTAATAGACGACAAGCCCGATGCTGAGCCCGACCAGCAGCGGCGGCACTTTCGTGGTGATCCGCCGCGCGTGCCACATCGCCGCGAAGGTGATGGCGGCCACCAGCACGCTCAGCGGCTTCGCGGCGCCGAGTTGGCCGAGCACACTGGTGAACGGCACGTTGCGGTCATAGCCCAGCACATTGCCGAGCTGCACCAGGAACAGCAGCACGGCGGCCATGTTCTGGAAGCCGGCCATCACCGGATGCGGCGCGAACTTGATCAGCGTGCCGAGCTTCATCAGGCCGAACAGCGCCTGGAACAGCCCGGCCAGCAACATGATGGCGAACAGCACCAGCAGCGTGAATGCGACCGGCGCGGCTTTGAGATCCGGCACCTCCGAATGCGTCAGCGAATACAGCAGCAGGCCGATGAAGAATGTGGTGGTGATGCGCGGCGCGTAGACCATGGTGGCGCGTTCGCCGAGCGCCACGCACACGATGCCGGCGACAAACGCCGAGATCAGGCCGGCCAGCGCGCCATGGGCGAAATATTCGTCGCCCAGCGTGACGAAGGCGAACATGCCGAAGCCAATCGACAGCGGGATCGCGACCGCGGCCGACACGAGCCCGCCGCCGATATCCTGGCGCAGGCTTTGAAGCGAGGGGGACGTCATGCGGAGGGCGCGCCGGGAGCGTGAACGGGGCGGCCACTATGGCATGCGGGAAGGCGGTGGGGTATTGGGGCGGCCGAGGGCGCAATAGCGGTGGGCTATTCCGCCTTGCGTCTCGTCGACGTTCAACCCGCCTCATCCAGAGGAGCGCTTCGAAGAAGCGCGTCTCGAAGGATGGGGGCGGCTACATGGTTCGAGACGACGGGCTTCGCCCGTCTCCTCACCATGAGGCCGAGAGAGGCAGAGCATAAATCGCTGAGAAGCTGCCGCGTTGCGCGGCGTCGCCTCTTAATCGCTACCTTCCCGCCGCCGCATACGTATCCGCCAGCCGTCCCTTCGCGCGCGCCATGCGCAGCGGTTCGCTCTTCAGGTCCGGCACCACGACGATGCGGTCGACTTCGCCGCGCTGGAACGCGGCCAGGAATTTCGGATAATCCTGGAACGAGATGCAGCCGTTGGAATCGCCGCGCGGGCCCAGCATGTAGGTGTGTGCCAGCATGCCGTCGCGGCCGAACATCTGGCCCTCGTCGATCGGATTGAGGCGGATCGCCCGCACGCCGTGAAATAGGGCTTCGCGCAGCGACAGTTTATAGACGTTCGGCGGCGTCGGTCCCCAGTTCTTCACCTTGATGTGGCCGGGATTGTCCAGCCGGGGGCCATAGCCCGAATGCGCGACCAGCTTGGCGCCGTTCGGCATGTGCACGGTGGCCCCGACGATGTCATAGACGGCCGTGCGGCGGTCGGCCTCCGGCACATCTTCCGCCGGCTGGCCCGGCAGCAAGGATCGCAGCTTGCTCATCACCGTGCTGGGCGGTGCTACCGCCGTGGGCTCGACACTGGCCAGCGCATAGCTCGACACCGTCGGCGACGCGGTCGGTTCCGGTTCGCGCTTGAACAGCGCCGGCACGTCGGATTTCGCCGCGACCGCGACCTTCGCGGCGGTCGCCTTCGAAACCGCGGCCGGCGACACGGGGGCCTGCGGCTGGATGTCCGAACGGGTGGGTGGCGTGAATGATACCGTGCGCACGGTTTTCGGCATCACGGTGACGTTGGCGTCCGGCGCCGGGCCGAGTTCCGCCACGGGCGGGATCGAGCCGGTGGCTTCGGCGAAATTGGTCATCTCGTCAGCGGCCGGAAACTGCGAACGGTGCGCGATCGCGAACACGGTCGGCGCCGGCAGGGTCTTGGCCAAAATCATCGTCGGATCGGCGCCGCGAAACGCGTTGGTCGACCGCGCCGAAAATACCGATATCGAGGTGAGGATGGCGCCGGCGGCCGCCACGGCGCTGAGACCGAAGATGAGCGTGCCCATCGCGGTCCGCTGCACGCGGCCAATGAAAACGCGACTGCCACGGTGCGTGACATCGCGATAGGTCGCGTTCGGGTACGCCATGATTACGCTATTCGAACTCGCAGACTTACAAAGCAATTTGCACAGCCATGTTCGTTCTCCGCGCACGCGCATCGACCGAACCTGACGACGATCCGGAACCCGGGCGAACTGCCCGATCCGGGCCGCTCCCACCCCGTGAGCGCGGATGATCAGTAATGGGGCAGTAAGGTTAAACGACCGCTAAAAAACGGCGCCCGGGCGGCTGGGAAAGGGCATCAAATGCGCGGGCGGCGCTGAGGGTGTCTGCGCACCCGCGCCCGCGTCTTTCAAACCGTTCCAACCGGCGCTATGACGGTTCCCGAGATGCCTCCGAGGAGCCCGGAGGCCCCTGGAGCCCGCCCATGAACATCCCCGTCACGCCGCCGGTCGCCCCCGCCTATAAGCACACCCCGCTATTCCCGCTGGGCAAGGACACCACCACGTACCGCAAGCTCTCTTCGGACGGGGTACGGGTCGAAACCGTGCTCGGCCGCGAGGTCCTGGTGGTCGACAGCGCGGCGATCCGGCTGCTGGCCGAGCAGGCCTTCGTCGACATCAATCATTTGCTGCGCCCCAGCCATCTGGCGATGCTGCGCAAGATTCTCGACGACGCCGAAGCGACCTCGAACGACAAGTTCGTCGCCTATGACCTCTTGAAGAACGCCAATATCGCGGCCGGCGGCGTGCTGCCGATGTGCCAGGACACCGGCACCGCGATCATCATGGGCAAGAAGGGCCGCGCGGTCTGGACCGACGGCGACGACGAGGCGGCGCTCGGCGAGGGCGCGCGCGACGCCTATTTCAAGCGTAACCTGCGCTATTCGCAGCTCGCGGCGGTCTCGATGTTCGAGGAGAAGAACACCAAGAACAACATGCCGGCGCAGGTCGAGATCTATGCCGAGGACGCCGGCGCCTATGACGACGCCTACAAGTTCCTGTTCGTCGCCAAGGGCGGCGGTTCGGCCAACAAGGCGTTCCTGTTCCAGGCGACACCGTCGATCCTGACCCATGACCGCATGATCGCATTCCTGAAGGAAAAGATCCTGACACTCGGCACCGCGGCGTGCCCGCCTTATCACCTGGCCATCGTGATCGGCGGCACCTCGGCCGAACTGACGATGAAGACCGTGAAGCTGGCCTCGACCAAGTATCTCGACAACCTGCCGACGCAGGGCTCCGAGGACGGCCACGCGTTCCGCGATCTCGAGATGGAAAAGGAAGTCCATGCGCTGACCCAGTCGCTCGGCGTCGGCGCGCAGTTCGGCGGCAAGTATTTCTGCCACGACGTGCGGGTGATCCGGCTGCCGCGCCATGGCGCGTCGCTGCCGATCGGCCTCGGCGTGTCGTGCTCGGCCGATCGGCAGGCGATGGGCAAGATCACGCGCGACGGCGTGTTCCTGGAAGAGCTGGAGCATAACCCGGCGAAGTATCTGCCGGAGGTCGCGGACGCCTCATTGGGCGGCGACGTCGTCAAGATCGATCTCAACCAGCCGATGGACGCCATCCGGGCGACGCTGTCGCGTTATCCGGTGAAGACCCGCGTGTCGCTGAACGGCACCATCATCGTCGCGCGCGATCTCGCGCATGCCAAGCTGCGCGAGCGGCTGGAAAGCGGCCAGGGCCTGCCGGACTATTTCAAGAATCACCCGGTGTATTACGCCGGTCCGGCCAAGACGCCGGAAGGCTATGCGTCCGGCGCCTTCGGGCCGACCACGGCGGGCCGCATGGACTCGTTCGTCGATGCGTTCCAGGCGGCTGGCGGCTCCATGGTGATGCTGGCCAAGGGCAACCGTTCGTCGGCGGTGCGCGACGCCTGCAAGAAGTATGGCGGGTTTTATCTCGGCTCGATCGGCGGCTCGGCGGCGAACTTGGCCGAACACTGCATCAAGAAGGTCGAGGTGCAGGAATATTCCTAAATCGGCATGGAAGCGATCTGGCGTATCGAGGTCCAGGATTTCCCGGCCTTCATCGTCATCGACGACAAGGGCAACGACTTCTTCAAGGAATTGAATTTGGGGTGAGCCTCTTCACCTCTCCCCGCAAGCGGGGCGAGGGTAAGAGTGCCGTCGCTTCGATCGGATCACGCCCGCTGCCGCTTGCCGCGCGTAACGCCCTGCGCGGCAAGCGTGCCGAGCTGGCGCAGGCTGATGGCGTTGAGCGGAAACTCCAGCACGACGTGCATCAGGCTTAAGCCCAGCAGCACCACGAAGCCCCACGCATAGTCGTAGAAGTAAAACGCCGTCGATAGCGCGCTGGCGCCGACCACCACAGCCATGCGCCGCGTCGACATCGCGCTCCAGCGGATCACGTCGGCTTTGATGAACCAGTTCAGGTAGTGGTAGGTGTAGACGAACGCCAGCAGGCCGACGAGGCGGGCGTCGAGCGTCAGATCGCCGATGCCGAGCACGCGGCCGAGCGCCGGCGCGACGCCGCCGAAGTATTCCTGCGCGGTGCGGGCGAACGCCGGCACGACGGTCGAAGCCGATGGCGGCAGCAGCAGGATCGCCACGATGGCGGCCACGTAAGCCCCGACCAGCCAAGCCTGCGCCCGGCTGCCGGACCGCAGCGCGCCCACCACCATGAACACCAAGGTGAACAGCGAGACGTGCACCAGTGTCGGCAGCAGCGTGCCGAGCACGATGAAGTTCGAGCCGCGCGCCACGATGAACAGCGTCGCCACGATGGCGCCGACCATGATCAGCGTGCTTTGCATCGCCGTGGTGCCGGCAGCCAATAGCGCGCACAGCACGAAGGTGATCCAGAACAGCACGCCGAACCAATAGCCGTCGGTGATGAACGCGGCGCCGACGGCGGCGGCCGCCAGCAGCACCGGAATGCTCGAGTGCGGCAGGAAATATTTGCGGTCGTGCAGCCAGGAGATTTCGGTCAGGTAATGGGCCGGACCGAGCACCACATAGGCCAGCAGCAGCAGTTCGAATGGCACCAGATAGGCGAGGCCGAGCGCCGCGCCCATCAGACCGAAGTGGACAATGTCGAGACGGGCCATGGCCGGTTGCTCACGCCTAGTGCTCGCTATGCGTGAGCGGTAGGCTAGATGAGCGCCGAACGGGAGGCAAGCGCGACCGGCCGAAGTAGCCGTTTCGTTGCGGACTCGCGCGCCGGCGCCTGTAAAGTACATTCGTCGGATGTGGTGCGGAGCCCTGCATGATTGCGAAGCCCATGTCTGCAAAGCGTTGGAGCCTTCTGGGCATCGTTCTCGGGGCCGGCATCGGCGTTGGCGCACCGGCGCTGAGCCAGTCGCCACCGGGCGACGATTATCCCAAGCGCGCCATTACGCTGATCGTGCCGTTCGCGCCCGGCGGCTCGACCGACGTGGTCGGGCGCATCGTCGCCGAGGCGCTGCACAAGGAACTGGGTCAGCCCGTTGTGGTCGAGAACCGCGCCGGGGCCGGCGGCTCGCTCGGAACGGCCGTGATCGCGAAGGCGGCACCCGACGGCTACACCATCGGCATGGGCACGGCGTCGACGCTGGCCATCAATCCGGCGGCCTACAAGGCGCTGCCCTACGATGTGCAAACGGACTTGGCGCCGATCGGCAATATCGCCGCGGTGCCGAACATCATGTCGATCAACGCGGACGTCAAAGCGGCCGACATGACGGCGTTCACGGCGCTGGCGCGCGCCACGCCCGGCAAGCTGTCCTACGGCTCGTCCGGCAATGGCAGCGTCAGCCATCTGATGGGCGAGCAGTACAAACTGGCGACCAAGACAGATCTGTTGCATGTGCCGTATCGCGGCATCGGTCCGGCGCTGCAGGATGTGGTCGGCGGCCAGATTCAGGTGCTGTTCGACAATCTGCCGACCTCGCTGCCGATGGTCGAGGCCGGCAAGCTGCGCGCGCTGGCGGTGTCCGGTCCGCATCGCCTTGAGGCACTGCCGAACGTGCCGACCTTCGCCGAACTCGGCATGGAGGATCTGAACTGGGTGGCGTTTTTCGGTCTGATCGCGCCGGCCAAGACACCGCCGGTGATGATCACCAAACTCAATGAGGCGCTCAAGCGCGTCGTCGCCGACAAAAGCGTGCGTGAACGCCTCGCCGCCCAGCAGGCCATCGTCGTCGGCAACAGCCCGCCGGAATTCGCCGCCGAAATCGCGCGCGAAATCGAACGGATGCGGCGCGCCGTCACGGCGGCCAAGATCGAGTTGAATTAGCTACAATTCGTCTAGCTACAATTCGTGACTTGGCTGGAGCACAGCCGGCGCCACCAGCCGCGCACGCCGTCATGGGCTTCGACCAGCGCCCAATAGCCGCTGCAGGCCAGCACGCGTTTGGGTCCGCCATCGGCCGAGATCGATCCGCCGCCGGCTTCACGGCCGGCCGGCGTCCAGCGCGCGTCGGCATGCGGCGCCTGGAACAGGCCGCCCATGCGGGTGTCGCCATTGGCATATTGGGCGCCGACCTTCGAGGCGTGGACCCAGCCGCGCCCGGCATAGGGCTTCGGGAAGCGCTTCGGATAATCGTTGACGTAATCCCGGCCGGGCGGCGTTGCGCCATCGATCAGGAACCAGCCGTCCTTGTAGCCGCGAATGGTGAACTCGGTCCGGTAGCCTTCATCCGGCGCGGTCTCGGATTCGGTCTTGAAACGGAACGGCGGCGGCAGCGTGCCGAGCACGCGCGCCTTGGCGGAGGGTTCGGCGCGAACGTTCAGCCCGGCTTTGTCGGTGTCGGTCGACCACGCACGCAGATCGCACGGCTCGGTGCCGGGCGGCAGCTTGTCCTTGGTGGCGGCCAGCACTTTATGCAGGTCGACATATTCGCGCTCAATTGCGTCGGGATCGACCGTCGTGGTGTCCTGATTGCCGCGCGTCGCATGCTCGCGCGGTTTCAGGGCAACCGACATGGTGCTGAGCTTGCCGTCGACTTGGCCGAGCCGTGCTTCCAGCACCTGCCGCGGTGCGAACACGCTGCCGGGTGTTTTCGGATCGTCGGAGCCTGTCGGATACACGGCCATATGGCCGGTCATCGACGCGAAGTCAGACAGATAGGCTTCGCCGGCCACATAGGTTTTCGGCACCATCGCGGCGGCGCTGTCGGCCCATGACGGCGGAGCGGGCTGTTCGCGCTGCGCATTGGCGCCGCTCACGAGCGCGAGGACGAATGCGGCTGTGAGCGGAATGCGATGCATGGCGGGCTTTCTGTGTTAACGGCCCCGCTTGGTCGCGCCCGGAGGTGCGAAGGTTCAGCGCCAGTGCCGTGCGATCATATGGTCCACCGATAGCACGCCCGGTCCGCGCGCGATCACCAACAGAAAGCATGCTGCCCAGACGCCATGGGTCGGCCAGGCGCCCGGATAGACCAGGAACTGGATCACCAGCGTCATGCCGAGCAGCGTCAGCGCCGAAAATCGCGAGGCGAGGCCGATCACCAGCAGCACCGGAAAAAAGTGCTCGGCGAACGCTGCGAGGTGCGCCCCGATGGCCGGATCTATCAGGGGCAACTGGTATTCCTCGCGGAATAACGCGACGGCGGACTCGGTCACCCGGAAACCGTCGACCTTGGTCTGGCCCGACATCCAGAACACCGCCGCCGGAAAAATGCGTGCGGCCAGCGCCAGCGCTGAATAGGGAATGCGCTCGCACAGATCGATAAAGCGCGTGACGAGAGCGGCGGGGCCGGTGCTACGGGCGGTCAGCGGCAGCGAGGTCATGATGCGGGCTCCATGAGGGGAGAGTGTTCGATGGCGACGACAAGGCCGGCGCCGAACAGTCCGGCCAGATTGGCCGCGAGGTCGAATTGGTCGCTGTCGGCAAGCGCCAGCGTGGCGGCCTGTCCGAGTGTTTCATTGTTGAACAGCGCCCGCAGGAACGCGGCGCCGCCGGCCGGCAGTGCGCGCATTTCGACATCGAGCGCGGGCCGCGCGACGAGCGCATCCTCACCGCGCCAATCGTCGATCGGCGTAAGTTCAGCCTCGCCGGAATTCATCGCCCAGATGGTGACGACCGGAAAAGCCGAGCGCACGATCTCGATGGATGGATGCAGCGAGACCCGCAGCGCGCCGAGCGTCTCAGGCGGCTGCGTGGCGATATCGCAAAGGTCTAGCGGCCGCATGTCGGCGGCGTGATAGGCGCGGGTGCGCGCGGCTTCGACGCGCGCGACATCGGGCAAATAGAGCAGCTCAGCGGCCGGTGTGAAGCCGGCGATGAAATCAGGGAACGCATCGCCATACCGCATCAGCAGCGGCGAGCGCGGCGGCTGCGCGGTGACGAACAGGCGCGCCATGCCGGCAAAGAATTCGTCGCCGACGATGCGCGCGACCGCCGGGAAGCGAATCCTCAGCGCGTTGACGAGGCTCGCTACGACATTGTTGCGATACACGCCGAAGCGCCGCGCCGGCACCCGCGTGGTATGCGAGGTGACGTCAGGCGGAATGGCGCGGTCGGCGTCGAGCAACGCTTCGGCGAAATGAGACTGGGCGAGGGCGGACATGATCACGCCGCCACAGCTTGCACGGCGCGATCCAGCATCGCCTGCGCGGCCACGGCCTCGGCCTTCAAAACCGGCCAGACAGGTACGTCATTGTCCCATTCGATCAGGGTCGGCAGCGGTCCGGTGCGGGCGATGGTCTCCGCGTAGAGCGCCCAGACCGGATCGGCGACCGGTGAGCCATGGGCATCGATCAGCAGCGGCGCGCCGGTCTCGTCTGCCTGTTCGTCATGGCCGCCGAGGTGAATCTCGCGCACCCGGTCGAGCGGAAACGATGCGAGATAGTCGCGCGCGCTGGTACCGTGGTTCTTCGCCGACACGAATACGTTGTTGATATCGAGCAGCAACCCGCAGCCGGTGACGGACGCCAGTTCACGCAGGAAATCGGTTTCAGCGATCGTGCTGGCGGTGAACCGCACATAGGTCGACGGATTTTCCAGCAGCATCTGACGCCCGAGAGCGTTCTGCACCTCATCGATGTGCGCGGCGACGCGGGCCAGCGTCTCGTGGGTATAAGGCAGCGGCAGGAGGTCGTTGTAGAACACCTCGCCAAAACCATCGCTGTGGGACGACCAGGCGAGATGCTCGGAAAAGCTTTCCGGCTGATAGCGCTCGCATAGTGCCTTCAGGCGCATGAGATGCGCGTGGTCGAGATCGCCCATGTGGCCGATCGACAGTCCGACGCCGTGCACCGACAAGGCGTAACGCTCGCGCAGCGCGCCAAGCTGCGCATGCGGCGGGCCGCCGGCGCCCATGTAATTCTCGGCATGGATCTCGAGAAAGCCGAGCGGTTGGTCGTCAACGAGAATGTCACGAAAGTGTTCGGGCTTGAAGCCGACACCGGCGCGGGCCGGCAGACAGGACGCGATGGGCATGATGACCACCTTCAAGATGAAGCACCTGCTTCGTCCCTCTCCCCGCGAGAGCAGGAAGAGGGACGAAACGGGATCGACCTTCCGGCTACGACTTGATTTCCATCAGAGAGCCCGTGCCCTTCGGGGTCTTCATCGTCGCGCAGCTGCCCTTGGCGACGTATTTCCAGGCGTTGCCCTGGTAGTCGACCTTGGAGGTGCCGGCGCAGGTGGTGCCGGCACCGGCGGCGCAATCGTTCTGGCCCTTCATGGAGATGCCGTAGCATTTGTCCATGGTCGGCTGCGGCGCCACCGGGGCGGCCGAGGCGGCGGTCATCATGGCGAGCGCAGTGGCGAAAGAGCCGGCAAGCGCGGCAGCAGTGATCTGGGTCTTCATGATCGTTTCCTCTCGATGGCCGACGGGCGGAGCGCCGCGTCGGTCGGCCGGGACCGGCCGCACATCGACGTTTCGCCGCAAGGCCCCGCCGTGTTACGTCCATCACGGCGATGTGTTCGCGCATTGGAATATTTCGGTCATGGCTGTAACAAGCATGGGCCGTGGCACGTATGACCGTTCAGGAGCGCGGGTGAACGAGCGCGAAATCGAGTGGGCCACGCTGATGCGCGCGGCCAATGCGGGCGACGCCGCCGCGTACGAGAAGCTGCTGCGCGATCTCGCGCGCGCGCTGCGGGCCGCCACGCGGGCCGGGCTGCTGCGCGCCGGGCGCAGCGCCGCCGATGCCGAGGATGTGGTGCAGGATACGTTGCTGGCGGTTCATCTCAAGCGCCATACCTGGGACGCAACCGCGCCGCTGGGGCCTTGGGTGCGGGCAATCGCCCGCAATAAGCTGATCGATGCGCTGCGCAAGCGGCGCGGCGGCGCGCAGGTTTCGATCGACGATCTGGTTGACGTCCTGCCGGCCGAGAATGCCGAACCGCAGGCGCCGGCCCGCGATGTCGAACGCCATGTCGGCGCGCTGCCGGAGCGCCAGCGCGACGTGGTGCGGGCCATGGCGGTCGAGGGCGCGACCTCCCATGAATGCGCCGCCAAGCTCGGCATGAGCGAAGGCGCGGTCAGGGTGGCGCTGCATCGCGGCCTGGCGACGCTGGCCGCCCGGCTGCGGCAACAGGACTGAGATGGCGCGATGAAGACCAACGATCTCATTCGTTCCCTGACGCAGGATCTGGCGACACCGCCGCCGCGCCTGGGTGCGCGTCTGGCATTGGGGCTTGGTATCGGCTTCGCCCTGGCGGCGGCGTTGTTCTTTGTTGTGCTCGGCCCGCGCCCGGATATCGCGCAGGCGATCCTATGGCCGCGGTTCGATTTCAAATTCGTGGTGACACTGTCGCTGGCGGCGGCATCGCTGTTTTTGGTGCTGCGCCTGGCGCGTCCGGCCGCGGAGCTGCGTCCGGCGGCTATCGCGTTACGTATCGTGCTGTTGATATTGGCGACCGGCGTTGGCGTCGAACTGATGACGCTGCCGTCGGTGTGGTGGCAGACGGTCGCGACCGGCAAGAATGCGATGGTCTGCCTGCAGGCGATCCCGGCATTGGCCATTCCGCTGTTGATCGGCATTCTGCTGGCGTTGCGCAGCGGCGCGCCGACCCGCCCGGCCCTGGCCGGCGCCGCGGCCGGGCTGCTGGCCGGCGGTCTCGCGGCGACCCTTTACGCCACGCACTGTACCGACGATTCGCCGCTGTTTGTCGCGATCTGGTATTCGCTGGCGGTCGGCATCGTCACGGCGGCCGGCGCGATCGCCGGGCGGCTGATGCTGAAGTGGTGAGTGTCTTCTTATCCCTCCCCCTCTTTTGGGGAGGGTGGCCGGCTTTAGCCGGTCGGGTGGGGGCGTTTGCTGAGCTTAAGACCCCACCCCGCCCGCTACGCGGGCGACCCTCCCCTTTCAGGGGAGGGATGGTGATCGGCGCAATACCGAGCGATCAAGCGATCTGCAGTTAGAGCCCCGTCACGAACCGCGCCATCACGACCATGATGGCGACCTGCATCAGGCCCTGGAAGCCGACCACGCCGACATAGAGGTTCATCATGCGGGCGATCTTGGCGTCGTCGATGGTGTCCTGCTGGAATGCGTAATACAGGCGCAGATTGGTCGGCAGCAGATAGCCGAGCCCCTGGATGGTCAGCACGGTGACGATGGCCAGCGCCGCGACCACCCACCAGAACTCCGGATAGGGCAGGTCGAAATAGCCCATCCGCATGGCCAGGAACCAGCCGGCCGTGGTGGTCAGGGTCGACAGCGTCGGCATCAGCACCAAGGTGCGCGGCACCAGCCCGCCGATCACCGCGCGCCGTGTTTCCAGCGGCAGCATGCGCAGCACCGGGCCGACGATGAAACCCATGAACAGGTCGATCCCGGTCCACAGCGTGCCCGACATCACATGCACGAAGTTCAGGAACCAGTGATTGTCGATGACGATCGCCGCCACCATCACGGCCAGCGCCAGCGCCGCGAAGCCGATATAGGCCGGGCGGAATGGCGAGATGGGGACGCGTGTGAGGGTGCCGGCGACTTGTTCTGTCATGACGGCTTTCTACTGCGCGCTTGGCGAAGGGTCAAAAACAGGTGCGCCCGGAAAAAGTAACGCCCGAACCTTGCGGTCCGGGCGTTACAGAATCGGTTTTTCGCTAAACGCAGGCAGGCTTAGTCGCAGACCTGGACGCGGGGCCGGAACCAGACGCCGCGACGGTCGTCCCAGACCGGCTCGCCGCGCTCAACGTGGCACACCGGCTCTTCGACATAGACCCGGCGACGCGGCGGCGGGGCCACGTAGACCGGCGCCGGTTCGTAATAACGCGGCTGCGGCTGCGCCGCCATGGTTCCCAGGATGGCGCCGGCCGCGAGGCCGCCGAGCACGCCGGTGGCGATCCGGCCATTTTCGGCATGAGCGCCAGAGGCCAGCGGTACGGCGAGCGTCGCCGCGACCGCCAGGACAGTCAGAGCCTGTTTCATACGAGTCCCTTTGTAAGCGGCGGCCAATCCGCCAGTTGCCGAAATCCTGCGCAATCATCGTTTATAGACGATGAATAGTCCACTTTACTGTTGAATTCCGGCCAATTTCAGCCCGTGCGTGTCCGGGATTTTCCGCATCCCCCGAATAATTTTGCATGTTCCGCGCAAGAACATATTGCGAACATAGAACAGATCGTGTACATGATGATCTCACCCAAGGGGGCCGGCAGCGTTAGCTGCCCTCGCGTTGTCGGCCCCCCGAATCGCGGTCATAAGGAGAGAGTACGATGGCTTCAGCGGCTGCATCTGCACTGCGTATCGTCGAAGGTTCGTCCATGGACAAGTCGAAAGCGCTGGATGCGGCGCTCTCCCAGATCGAGCGGGCGTTCGGCAAGGGCTCGATCATGCGATTGGGCAAGAACGATAAGTCGATGGACATCGACACGGTCTCGACCGGCTCACTCGGCCTCGACATCGCGCTCGGCATCGGCGGCCTGCCGCGCGGCCGGGTGGTGGAGATTTACGGCCCGGAATCGTCCGGCAAGACCACGCTGGCGTTGCACTGCATCGCCGAAGCCCAGAAGAAGGGTGGCATCTGCGCGTTCATCGACGCCGAACATGCGCTCGACCCGATCTATGCCCGCAAGCTCGGGGTGAAGGTCGACGATCTGCTGATCTCACAGCCCGACACCGGCGAGCAGGCGCTGGAAATCGCCGATACGCTGGTGCGGTCCGGTGCGGTCGACGTACTGGTGGTGGATTCGGTCGCAGCCCTGGTGCCGCGCGCCGAACTCGAAGGCGAGATGGGTGATGCCCAGCCCGGCATGCAGGCCCGGCTGATGAGCCAGGCGTTGCGCAAGCTCACCGCCTCGATCAATAAATCCAATACGATGGTGATCTTCATCAACCAGATCCGCATGAAGATCGGAGTGATGTATGGCTCGCCGGAGACCACCAGCGGCGGCAACGCCCTGAAATTCTACGCTTCGGTGCGCCTGGATATCCGCCGCATCGGCGCCATCAAGGAGCGCGACGAAGTCGTCGGCAACCAGACCCGCGTCAAGGTGGTGAAGAACAAGCTGGCGCCGCCGTTCAAGCAGGTCGAGTTCGACATCATGTATGGCGAGGGCGTGTCCAAGGTCGGCGAGTTGATCGACCTTGGCGTCAAGGCCGGCGTGGTCGAAAAGTCGGGCGCCTGGTTCTCCTATGAAAGCCAGCGCGTCGGCCAGGGCCGCGAGAACGCCAAGACCTTCCTGAAGAACAATCCCGAGATCGCCGCCAAAATCGAGGTTCAGATCCGGCAGAATTCCGGCGTCCTGGCCGACAAGATCATGCAGGGCGAAGAGGAAAAAGACGAAGACGGCGACGCCGAAGAATAGTCGCTGCGTCACGGATCTGTCGCAGCGTGTGTAGTGCGACGAATTTGGCCGGGTGGTGTGTTGTGCGTCCGCCCGGCCGCCATTCTTCACTCCAGTAGCTAAACCCCAGTAGCGAAGTCGTCAGTAGCGTCGTCGCATGCGCATGGTCGTGTGCGTGCGGTCGTGTGCGTAGCGTGATGGAGTAACCCATGCTGTTGTTCTGCCTGGAAGACCCGGTGACCGGCGAAATCAAGAACCTGGCCGCCCCCGATGGGACGACCGAGCCCGAGGCCCGGGCCCGCTATGGCGGCATCTGGCTCGATGCCTCAAGGACGCTGTGTTCGCCGCCGTGCCGGGTCGGCCGCGCCCGAAAGGCGGCTGTGGCGTCCGATGCGGTGTCTTTGGCTTCGGCTCGTCAGCAAGCCGCCAAGGCTCGCCGGCTGGCGGGCCGGTTTTCCGGCCAAAGGGTCGCCTGACGGCCGGCGCCATGACCTTTCCGAAACGCTCCCGGCATGCTTCTCGCCCTATAGTCCGCAAATAACGCCCGCATCGCGTCGCCGCGCCGCACTTTGCGTCCCTGGCCGGGCGTTCCTGGACAGTCCGGACCCCCGTCGTTAAATAACCCTTCGGGGCGGCCGCCGGCCGCGACCCGGGCCGCCTGCCGGGGCGGCGCAAATCGGCGGGGCGAGCGGCGGAGTACAATGAGCGGCGTCAACGAAATTCGATCGAGCTTCCTCGGCTATTTCGGCAAGGCCGGCCATGAGGTCGTGCCGTCGTCGCCGCTGGTGCCGCGCAACGACCCGACCTTGATGTTCACCAATGCCGGGATGGTGCAGTTCAAGAACGTCTTCACCGGCCTCGAAAAGCGCCCCTACAGCCGCGCCGCCTCCGCGCAGAAATGCGTGCGGGCCGGCGGCAAGCACAACGATCTCGACAATGTCGGCTACACGGCGCGGCATCACACCTTCTTCGAGATGCTCGGCAACTTCTCGTTCGGCGATTACTTCAAGGACCGCGCCATTGAGCTCGCCTGGAACCTGGTCACCAAGGAATTCGGCCTGCCCAAGGACAAGCTCACCGCCACCGTCTATGTCGACGACGACGAGGCGTTCGGGCTGTGGAAGAAGATCGCGGGCCTGCCGGAAAGCCGAATCATTCGCATCGCCGGCGCCGATAACTTCTGGCAGATGGGCGACACCGGGCCGTGCGGACCGTGCTCGGAAATCTTCTACGACCATGGCGATCATATCGCCGGCGGTCC
>JAQGJU010000112.1 GCA_028290465.1 Xanthobacteraceae bacterium
GCGGCGGGCGGTGGGGCCGTAGGGCGTGCAGCGGGCGCAGGCCGTGCCGCCGGCGCGGCTTTTTTCTTCAGATCTTCGGGAGATTGCGCCTGGGCACTCTCGGCCAGCGGTGGCGTCAGCAGTGCGATGGCGGAAAGTGGGAGCGCTACAAGCGCGGGGCGAGCGACCAAGGAAAAGGCGAACAGGCAGGCGACGACGACGCGCGACCCAGACATGACGACCACCCTCGATGCGAACGACCACTTAATACTCAACCGGGAGTTTGAAAGATGGTTCCACAGTTGTGGGATTTTGAAGCCGTCCGCACGGCCAAAACATGGCGGCCATGGTGCGCTGCCATTTGGCGACACGGAGCGCTATCCTGCGGCGGCGGATTCTGCTGTATCGTGATTCCTTCGTTCGACCTTCCTGCCGCCGGCTGAATAACCTCATGCAAATACTTGTCATCGGCGCCGGCGTGGTCGGCCTCGCGATCGCGCGCACCGCCGCCAAGGCCGGCCACGACGTCATCGTGGCCGAGGCGACGTCCGCCATCGGGTCCGGCATCTCGTCGCGCAATAGCGAAGTGATCCATGCCGGCATGTATTATCCGACCGGCTCGCTGCGCGCCCGGCACTGCGTGCGCGGCCGGCGGATGCTCTACGAATACTGCGCAACGCACGGCATCCCGCACCGCAAATGCGGCAAGCTGATCGTCGCGGTCACCGAACCCGAAGCCGCCAAGATCGCCGCCATCGCGGCGCAGGGCCGGATCAACGATGTCGAAGGCCTGACGCTGATCGATGGCGCGGCCGCGATGGCGATGGAGCCCGAACTTGAATGCGTGTCGGCGCTGGTGTCGTCCGAGACCGGCATCATCGACAGCCATGCCTATATGCTGGCGCTGCGCGGCGAACTGGAAGACGCCGGCGGCATGATCGCGTTCGGCACGCCGGTGCAGCGGCTGACGCCGCAAGGCAGCGGCTGGCGGGTGACGTTCGGCGGCCGTGAGCCGGGCGAGTTCGACGTCGACGCGGTGGTGAACAGCGCCGGCCTCGGCGCGCAAGCCATTGGCCGCGCCACCGACAGCTACCCGCAGGACCGCGTGCCGCGCCTGGTTCTGGCCAAGGGCAATTATTTTTCCTTCGCCAAGCGTCCGGCGTTCTCGCGGCTGATCTATCCGGCGCCGGTCGAGGGTGGGCTCGGCGTGCATGTCACGCTGGACATGGCCGGGCGCATGCGTTTCGGTCCCGACGTGCAATGGATCGACTGCGAGGACTACGACGTCGATCCCGGCCGCGCCGCATCGTTCTATGCCAGCATCCGTCGCTACTTTCCGGCGCTGCCGGACGACACGCTGGTGCCGGACTATTGCGGGGTACGGCCGAAGCTGACCGGGCCGGGCGAACCGGCGGCGGATTTCTTGATCGATGCGCCGCGCGACCACGGCCTGCCCGGATTGGTGATGCTGTTCGGCATCGAATCGCCGGGCCTCACCTCGTCGCTGTCGCTAGGTAGAAAGGTTCTCGGAGCATTGTCAGGCGACGTGGATACCGGTTCGCCGTCCGACAATGCGACCAGCTAAAACTTATCTGTCGAGCTGAGCGCTGCGCGCCTTGCCGCTGGTGCGGCCGGCCGGCGTGACCGGTGCGGGCGCCCGCACGGGCTCAATGCTGGCCGTCGCCGTCGGCAGGATCTTGGTGTCCGACAGCCGGCGGCGCATGTCCGGCGCCAGCCCGGACGAACTGTCGACCGGCGTGAAGTCGGCGGTCTGGTTGATGCTGTTGCGGCCCCGATAGGTCATCAGGCCGTCCTGCGTCGCGACGATATCGCCGGCCCGCAAGGTCGGATCGTTGGCGGCATCGAGCGGCGCCAAGCCGAACGCATCCTTGCCGTTGCACGTACAGCCCGAAACGACCTTCTCGCGATACACGAAGGCATTGTCGAGGTCGGCATAGCGGCTGCCGTCACTGGCCGACGCATAGGAAATCTGGCTGCCGGAGAACACTTTGGTCGGGCTCGCCGGGCACAGCGATTTGCAGATCTGAATGTTGGTCGCGCCGGACTGCCGCGAGATCGGGAAGAACCGACCGTCGCAGGTGCGCACGCAGAACGCCGCCGAGCGGCCACCTTCGCCGGGCACCGCCGCCTGCTGGCCCGGAATGCCGTTCGGGTCCGCATAAGGCTGCGCGCCGGACGGCAGCGAAGCGCTCGAGCGCCGGAAGCCGCCGAACAGCATGTCCAAGAGGCCCTGCGCCGACGCTATTTCGGGCGCGACCAGGCACAGCATCACGAGCGCTCCGGCGAACGGACGGGCGAGGCGGCGGGCAACGATGTGGGGACGGCCGGACACGCGATACTCCCGATACGCAGAACGCTACTGGCCGGCGGTTCGAAGCCATGGGCGAAGCGATCGATCGTGGATCGATCAAGCGCACCCTTGAGATGAGGCCCCTGTGTCGCGGCACCGGGCGCGAAGGTTCACATGAATCTCCCCGACCGGCCCGATGGACGGTAACGCTCGAAAGTAAACACTTGCTAAGCATGACGACCGCAATTGCGCGCATAGCCGGGAAAACGGTCGACCGTGACCGTAACGCCACAGGTCATCAACCAAACCGCAACCGTTATGATGTCTCGACCGCCCGGGTGCAGGCTGCTTTAATCCGGTGCGACGAAACGCATCGCCATAAAAATTCCCGGGAGGCCGCCGTGACCGCGAACATCCGCTTTATCAATCCCACGACTTTATCCAAGCCGCCGGGCTATACGCATGTGGTCGAGATCACAGGCCCGGGCCGCATGGTCTATATCGCCGGCCAGCTTGGGCTCGATGTTGCGGGAAACCTGCCGAGCGATCCGCGCGCACAGATCGTGCAGGCCTTCGAAAATCTGAAGGCGGCGCTCGACGCGGTCGGTGGTTCGTTCAACGAGATCGTCAAGATCAACAACTACCTGACCGACATGTCGCATCTGCCGATCTTCCGCGAGGTGCGCGATAAATATCTCAACACCAAGGCGCCGCCGGCCAGCACCACGATCGCAATTCCGCGATTGGCGCGCGACGGCGCGGTGTTCGAGATCGAGGCGATTGTGGCGCTGTCGGCGTGATGTAGGAAGCGGGCTCTGAATCAATCGGCCTCATCCTGAGGGCGCTCCTTCTTCGGGAGCGCGTCTCGAAGGATGGGGCCGCCATCCGAAGTCGGGCTTGCCCGACTTCGGCATTTGTAATGCGCAAATCGGCTACAGCCGACTTGCGGCCCTTCGAGACGAGCGCTTCGCGCTCTCCTCAGGGTGAGGGCGGGTTAGCGCCCCACGAACAACCAACTCGTCAGCGCAAACACCGGCAGCAGCACCAGCACCGACCAGCCCATGAAGCCGAAGAAGCTCGGCATCCGGATGCCGCGGTCGCGCGCGATGGCGTACACCATGAAGTTCGGCGCGTTGCCGATATAGGTGAGGGCGCCCATGTAGACCGCGCCCATCGAGATCGCGGCCAATGTCGGGCGCAGCACGCCCATCAATTGCGCCGGATCGCCGCCGGCCAGTTCGAAGAACACCAGATAGGTCGGCACGTTGTCGAGGAATGCCGACAGCCCGCCGGTCAGCCAGAAATAAATCGCCTCGCGCGGCAGAAAACCGTCATTCGCCGCCACGATGGCGACCAGCCCGGCAAACGCGCCGTTCGGGCCGGCATGAAGCATCGCCAGCACCGGCGCGATGCAGATAAAGATGCCGAAAAACAAAATTGCGACCTCAAAGATCGGCTCGAATGTGAACCCATTGGCGACGCGGTGCTCGTCGCGGGTGACGGCAAGCGAAATCAGCGCGATCAGCAGCAATACGCCGTCGCGCACCAGGTTCTGCAGCTCCACGGTGGTGCCGTAAATGTCGAAGCGGACGCCCGGCTTCCACGCGGCGGAGGCAAGTATGGCGCCAATGATCGCGGCAATCAGCACGAAATTGATCCGGCCGCGCACCCGCAGGTCGAGCGGCGGTTCGATCTCGCCCACGGTGGTGACCCGGCGGTCGCGCAGATAAAACCCGACATCGATGGCGACGAAAATCGCCAGCACGACGCCGGAAACAAACAGCGTCGGCATCCAGAGATGTTTCGCGGTCCAGAAGAAATCCACGCCGTTCAGATAGCCGACGAATAAAGGCGGATCGCCGAGCGGCGTCAGCGCGCCGCCGATATTGCAGACCAGGAAGACGAAGAACACCACGACATGCACATTATGCAGCCGCGCGATGTTGGCGCGGATCAGCGGCCGGATCAGGATCATCGCGGCGCCGGTGGTGCCGACCACGCTGGCCATCGCGGTGCCGAGCGCCAGAATCGCCGTATTGGTCAGCGGCGTGCCACGGAGATTTCCGGTCACCAGGATGCCGCCCGCCACCACATAAAGCGCGAACAGCAGCACGATGAAGCTGATATATTCGGCCAGCATCGCATGCGCGAAGGTCGCGGCAGCGATGTCGGCGCCGTACAGCGCGGCGAGCGGCGACAGCGTCAGGATCGCCCACATCACGGCGATCTTGCCGTAATGCGCGTGCCATATTTTGGGAAACAGCAGCGGCCCGGTCGCGATGGTCAGCAGGATGCCGACGAACGGCAGCGCCCACGGCCAGCGCAGGGCGGCGCCGTCGAGCGTCGCGGCGTCGGCCGGAACCGACAACAGCAAGAGAGCCGCGGCGCCGAGCGTGAGGGTCAATATACGGCCCATCAGCGACGCTCTGTTGCGGTTCAGGCGGAGAGGAATTCGGCGGCGCGATACAACGAGCGGAAGTCGAGCCCGGCTTGCGCGAAAGCCTCGGGGGCGCCTTCCTGGCGGTCGACCAGGGTCAGCACGAAGACGACTTCGCCGCCGGCATCGCGCACCGCCTCGACCGCCTGCATGGCCGAGCCGCCGGTGGTGGTGACGTCCTCGACGATGACGACGCGCTTGCCGGCCAGGGTCTCGCCCTTGGTCAGGCCCTCGACCATCAGCTTGGCGCCGTGTTCCTTCGGCTTCTTGCGCACAAAAAATGCCGCGATCGGCGCGCCCTTCAGGAAGCTCAATTGTGCGATGGCGCCGGCGATCGGCACCGCGCCCATTTCCAGGCCGCCGACATAGTCGATGCGCTCAGCCGTCAGTACGTCCAGGGTCAGTTCGGCCAGCAGTGCGGCGCCTTCGGCGTCCAGCATGGTCGGCTTCAGATTGAAATAGAAGTTGCTTTTGCGGCCGGATGCCAGCGTGATCTCGCCATAGCCGAACGAGCGGTCGCGGATGATTTCGAACAGGCGGTCGCGGGATTGTGGCAAGGGTTGAGACAAGGCGCGGGCGGCGGCGGTCATGGGATGCTCGTGCGGTCGGGACGCGATGGCCCTAGCTAGCATCAATCGCCGGGGCGGGCCACCGGCTGGCCCGCAAGCCTGTTGATGCCGGGCGTTTTGTCGGCGCCAAGCGGCCTTAAGGCGACACCGGACCGGTAGCCCGATGCGACACGTTGCAACGCGCCGCCAGCCGCGCCAGACTGGGATGTCGTTCATGGCGAACGCGGCGGAAGCCCGTCGCACGCAGGGAGAGGTTCGATGATTCGATCTGTCAAAACGATCTGCACCGTGGTCGCGCTAGGGTTCGGAGTCGCGACGTTCAGCACCGCGTTCGCGCAAACGCCAGCCGCGCCGGCCGCGCCAGCCGAGAAGCCCGCCGCCGCCAAGCCGGCCGCGAAGAAGACCGCCGCGAAGCCGGCCGCTGCGCCGGTGGCGACCACGCCGGCCGGCCCGGCCGTGTTCCCGACCGCGATCGATCCGAAATACGCCAAGGCGAAGCCCGGCCAGGCGAAGCTCAAGACCTGCGCCGACCAGTACAAGGCCAACAAGGCCACCAACGCCAATGGCGGTCTGAAGTGGATCGTGAAAGGCGGCGGCTACTGGAGCGAATGCAGCAAGAAGCTGCAGACGACGTGAGCAGCCTCGTCTGAGGTAGAGTAAAGGGACGGGGTGCTTAATGCGCCTCGTCCCAATCGTTGGTCGTGCGTCGAACTTATTCGGCCACTTCGATCAACTCTATATTCTTCTTGAGAAGCGCGTTGACCAGTTCGTTGACGGTAACACCGCGGGCTTCGGCGCGCGCGACGAGGAACGCCATAACATCCGTATCGAGATGCACCGGCGGTGTCAGGACAGCGTTGGGCCGGGAGAACCGGCCGCGCTCGCCCTTGGAAAAATCATATTCGTCTTTCATCGGGTCGGATCCTCGCGATACTGACGGGCCTCATTTTGCGTCTGTCGTCTCGCCTCTTATCCAAAAAATGTATTGAACGTTCTTTCCCGCAAAACGTCATACTCATTCTTGCTGATCCGTCGGGTGGCCGCAAGGTGGTCAAGACGATCGATCAGTTCGGCGGAGCTCGCGACCTTTTCTTCGGCGCTCAGGTCTGAGAGCCACGCAGGATCGTCGCTTTCATACATAAAAAACGATTGGCCGAGGCGAGGCCGTGGCTTTTCTAGCCAACTGTCGCATGATCCTGAAGATCGTTGCTCTAACGATTGGACCTCGCGCAGCACTTCGACTCTGGCGGCTAGTCGCTGACGAAAGTTCTCTTTGCGCATTGCATGAATTTCATCATGCGTATGTGTTCTCCAGCCGATCTTCTTGAGGTGCCACTGAAGGAGTGCGGCGTAATAGTCGGGCCGGGTGATTTTCGGTGGCTTATCGCGACCGCTGAGCGCAAATTCGACATCTATGTAAGTTTCACCTTTGCGGCGCAGGCCGGCGATCATGTGCGCGACTTCGCCGCTGCCGTTAAACGCGTGATATTCCCGATGGCCGATCTTCATCCACTCAAGCTGTGAAAGATGATGAAACGCCATCATCGCAAAGGCATCGTCTTGCAAATCGGCAATAAACTCCGAAGAACGGGCCAATTCGGCCTCGATCATCGGTATGTCCGCCAGCGGCGGCGCCGAATAGCTCGGCTGCTCATCGAGATCGATAAATTCGATGTCGCTGTCGTGAAGTTGCAGCGTGCCATAAGCCCAAACCAAGGGCGGCACCGCGCGGCGGCGCCACGCGTAGCTCTTCTGCCAGATGACGGCTGACTGTCTTACGTCGGCTCGGCGTCCATCGGGTAGCCGGACATTCCAGGCGTCGGTGGACGGAGAGCCACACTCCCAGCAGATGGTTGCCAGGCCGATGCGGGTTCTCCAGGTTCGCTGCCCCTCCCATTTTCGGCCACCGGGAATTTTATCGTCGATAATCCACTGTCCCGGATGGGAAGCGTTTGGATCACGGAAAGGGTAAACTTTGTCCAGATAAGCGCGGATTCTGGCTTTGGCGAACAAGCGATCGCCGGTGCGACGAATGGTGTTCCGTACTGCCCACGTAAGGCGGTGGAAAGGAAGTGTCAGTCGCTGCCAGCGGTTAAATTCGAATTGAACAAATCGCGAGCGCAGCAGCCACATCGCTAATGCGCCTCGTCCCAATTGTTCGCCGCGCGGGCGTCGACCTGTAGCGGCACCGATAGGTGCACCAGCGGGTGCGGCGCGTCTTCCATCACGCGCTTGACCACCGGCAGCGTGCGGGCGACTTCGTCGTCCGGCACTTCGAAGATCAATTCGTCGTGCACCTGCAACAGCATCTGGGCCGAAAGCTTCTCGGCGTTCAGGGCCTCTTCCATCCGGATCATGGCGCGGCGGATGACGTCGGCGGCGGTGCCCTGCAGCCGCGCATTGATGGCGGCGCGCTCGTTGAAGGCGCGCAGCGACGGATTGCTGGCGGCGATGTCGGGGTAATGCATCTTGCGGCCGAACAGCGTGGTCACATAGCCATTGGCCCGGCATGAATCGCGGGTCGAATCCATGTAGGCCCGGATGCCCGGGAACCGCTCGAAATATTTTTTGATGTAGGAGCCGGCTTCCTCGCGGGCGATGCCGAGCTGGTTGGCGAGGCCGAACGCCGAAATGCCGTAGATGATGCCGAAATTGATCGCCTTGGCGCGGCGCCGCACTTCGGCCGGCATGTCCTTCACCGGCACGCCGAACATTTCCGACGCGGTCAGCGCATGAATATCGAGGCCGTCCTGGAACGCCTGCTTGAGCTGAGGAATGTCGGCGATCTCGGCCAGCAGCCGCAATTCGATCTGCGAATAGTCGGCCGACACCAGCTTGTGGCCCTTTGTGGCCACGAAGGCGCGACGGATTTGGCGGCCTTCCTCGGTGCGCACCGGAATGTTCTGCAGGTTCGGTTCGGACGACGACAGCCGCCCGGTCGTGGTCGCGGCCAGCGCGTAGCTGGTGTGCACGCGTTGCGTCGTCGGATTGACGTAGCCCGGCAGCGCATCCGTATAGGTCGACCGCAGCTTAGTGACCTGACGCCAGTCCAGGATCTTCTGCGGCAGCGCATGGCCCTGCTCGGCCAGTTCCTCCAGCACAGAGGCGGTGGTCGACCAGGCGCCGGTCTTGGTCTTCTTGCCGCCCGGAAGGCCCATCTTGCCGAACAGAATGTCGCCGAGCTGTTTCGGACTGCCGGGATTGAACGGCTCGCCGACCAGCGTCTGAATTTCGGCCTCGAGGCCGGCGGCTTTCTGCGCGAATTCGCCGGACAGCCGCGACAGCACCTGCCGGTCGACCGCGATGCCGCGCCGCTCCATGCGGGCCAGCACCGGCACCAGCGGACGCTCCAGCGTCTCATACACCGTGGTCATGTGCTCGGCCGGCAGGCGCGGCTTGAGCACGCGCCACAGCCGCAGCGTCACGTCGGCGAGTTCGGCGGCGTATTCGGTCGCCCGTTCCGCCGCGACCTGATCGAACGGCACCTTGGCCTTACCGGACCCAATCAACTCGCCATAGGCCATGGTCTCGCGGCCGAGCCATTTGTCGGCCAGCGTCTCGATGCCCTGGCCGCCGCGCCCGGCGTCGAGCACATAGGAGATCAGCAGCGTGTCTTCGACCGGCGCCATGTCGATGCCGTGCTGCCGGAACAGCAGGGTCGTGAATTTGATGTCGTGGCCGATCTTGAGCACGCCCGGATCTTCCAGCAGCGATTTCAGGTCCGCGAGCGCGGCCGCGGCCTCGATCTGATCCGGGGCAAGGCCCGGCGCGAACAGGCCGGCGCCTTCGCCGCCGCCCTTATGGGCCAGCGGCACATAGGCGGCCTCGTTCGGCCCCAGCGCCATGGCAAAGCCGCAGAGCTCGGCCTGCATCGGGTCGATGCTGGAGGCCTGCGTCGACAGCGCGACAAAGCCGTTATAGCGGGCGCGCTCGATCCATTCGCGGAGTTCTTCGAGCCGGCACAGCGTCTTGTATTTGCTGCGGTCGAGCGGCGTGCGTTTCGCCTCGTCGGCCCGTGCGGCGGCCAGCGCCTCGGGCGTGCGGGCGATGTCGGCTTGGCTCGGACTGTTCCCTCCCTGGCTTGCGGGGGCGGGCAGGGGCGCGGCCATGGAGTCGGGGAACAGGTCTCCTCCTGCCTCCGACGCGCGCGGCACCGACGAAGACAGCAGCTTGCCTTCCACGCTCGCCACGTCGACGCCGGAGAAGTCGGCGACGCGCCGGGTCAGCGTGGTGAATTCCATGCCTTTGAGGAACGCGATCAGGCGCCGCGGATCGGGGTCATGCACGGCGATGTCGTCGATCGAAACGTCGAGCGGCACGTTCTGGTCGAGCGTTACGAGTTGCTTCGACAGCCGGGCCTTTTCGGCATTCTCGATCAGCGCCTCGCGGCGCTTGGGCTGCTTGATCTCGCCGGCGCGCGCCAGCAGCGTTTCCAGGTCGCCGTATTCGATGATCAACTGCGCCGCGGTCTTGACGCCGATGCCCGGCACGCCCGGCACGTTGTCGGTCGGATCGCCGATCAGCGCCTGGACCTCGATCACTTTTTCCGGCGGCACGCCGAATTTTTCGATCACCTCGGCGATGCCGAGCCGCTTGTCTTTCATCGTGTCGTACAGGATGACGCAGTCGTTCACGAGCTGCATCAGATCCTTGTCGGATGACACAATCGTGGCCGTGGCGCCGGCCTCGCAGGCTTGGCGCACATAGGTGGCGATCAGGTCGTCGGCCTCATAGCCGGCCTGCTCCAGGCACGGCAGGTCGAACGCCTCGACGGCTTCGCGGATCAGCGCGAATTGCGGAATGAGATCGTCCGGCGGCGGCGGCCGGTGCGCCTTGTAGGCCGGGTAAAGTCCAGTGCGGAACGTCTTCTCGGATTTGTCGAACACCACGGCCAGATGCGTCGGCCGTTCCTCCGGCTTCATCTCGCGCAGCAGTTTCCACAGCATGTTGGAAAAGCCGAGCACGGCGTTGACCTGCAACCCGTCCGACTTGCGGTTGAGCGGCGGCAGCGCGTGATAGGCGCGGAAAATGTAGCCGGAACCGTCGACCAGGAAGACGTGGTCGCCGGACTTGACGGGGCGTGCGTGCGGGGAGGGGGCCATGGGGGCTTTCATATAGGCTGTTGCGTCCGCCATACCATCGTCCGGGGGAGGGGCGCCAGCCGTCCTGAAAACCTGATGTTACTCTGCGGGTTGCAGCGTCGGGGTCTTCTTCAGTGGCTTGCCGGTCAGCCAGAATCGGGCCGGGCGCTCGAACAGGAAGTTGGCGCGCGTCCCGCGCACCAGCCAGAACAGGCAGAGCGGCACAATAACGCCCGCGATCGTGACGAGGATCGACATCACGCCGACATCGGCGATGACACCGGTCTTGATCAGCAGTGTGCGCGTCGCCGCCATCGGCAGGAAGAACGCCAGATAGATGACGATGGAATTCGTGCCGCAATAGGTCAGCCAGCCGACCCGGCCGCTGCGCGCCAACAGCACCGAAATCGATACCACGGCGGCGGCGCCGATCAGGCCGAGACCGAGCGACACGAAGGGAAGCGTCGCATAGCCGGCAAACACCAGCACGCCATTGAGTACGGCCCACAACGCCAGCCCGGCCAACCCCGCCAGCGGATAGTGCCGCACCTTGGCGGCGAGCCGGAAGATAAACGGCGCCAGCACATAGCCGGTGTAGAAATACACGAAGCGCGACGCGGTCTCGTCGATCAGCGTCCAGCCGGTCTCAATGGGAGCGATCTCCAGCGCGGCCGCGATCAGCCAGACCACGATGACCGGCACCGGCCGGGTCAGCTTGGCGATGACGAAGAATACCGGCAGCAGATAGATGAACCACAGCGTGCCGAACGGCTCGATGAAGCCCATGATATATTCGCGCGCCAACCCGGCGGCGCCCTGGTCGGCCACGATGCCGGGCGCCTTGAAGACGAACTGGATGGTCATCCACAGCACGTAGAAGTACAAAAAGTGCACGACCTTGCGGTCGAGGTAGGTGCGCCAGTCGCGGTCGATCACCAGCGCCAGGAACAGGCCCGAGATCATGAAGAAGTCCGGCATGCGGAACGGCCGGGCGAACTCGACGACGGTGTGCATGAAGCCTTCGTGGCCGACCGCATGCCCGACGCCGAGCGTCGAGTGCATCATCACCACGAATACGATGCAGAAGCCTTTGGCGGTATCGACCCAGTCGATCCGTCCGGCCGGCAGGTTGGCGCGCATCGGCGTCCTCGCGGGCGTTTTCCGGCCCCTGTTGTGCACCATCGAGGGTTTCATTCGCCTTACCGTGATGGCGGACTTAAGGCGGTAGTCCTTGCGGAGGCTGGCTCGCCAGCCTGTCCGGCCTCTGCTAATAGCCCCTGTCGCCGGGCGTATCGGCGTTAACCATGTTGCGGAGAGTTCATGCGCGTCGCGATGATCGGCACCGGCTATGTCGGCCTGGTTTCGGGGGCATGCTTTGCCGATTTCGGCCATCATGTGACCTGCGTCGACAAGGACGCCCGCAAGATCGCGGCGCTGCGGGCCGGCGAAATCCCGATCTATGAGCCCGATCTCGAGCGTCTGGTGGCGTCCAATGTCGCGGCCGGGCGGCTGGATTTCGGCACCGAACTGGCCGGGCCGGTCGCGGCCGCCGACGCGGTGTTTATCGCGGTCGGCACGCCGTCGCGGCGCGGCGACGGCCATGCCGACCTGTCTTACGTTTATGCGGCGGCGCGCGAGATCGCGGTGGCGCTGTCGGGCTTCACCGTGGTGGTCACCAAATCGACGGTGCCGGTCGGCACCGGCGATGAGGTCGAGCGCATCATGCGCGAGGCCAATCCGAAGGCCGAATTCGCCGTGGTGTCGAACCCGGAATTCCTGCGCGAAGGCGCGGCCATCCAGGACTTCAAGCATCCCGACCGCATCGTCATCGGAACGGAAGATCCCCGCGCCCGCGAGGTGATGACCGAGCTATACCGGCCGCTGTATCTCAATCAGGCGCCGCTGATGTTCACCGGAAGGCGGACCGCCGAGCTGATCAAATACGCCGCCAATGCATTCCTGGCGACCAAGATCAGCTTCATCAACGAGATCGCGGATCTGTGCGAACAAGTAGATGCCGACGTGCAGGAAGTGGCGCGCGGCATCGGCCTCGACAACCGCATCGGCCGCAAATTCCTGCATGCCGGGCCGGGATTCGGCGGCTCGTGTTTTCCGAAGGACACCCGCGCGCTGATCAAGACCGCGCAGGACTACGGCGTGCCGCTGCGCATTCTCGAAGCCGTCGATAGCGTCAACGAGGTGCGCAAGCGCGCGATGGCCCGCAAGGTCGCGGCGGCGCTGGAGGGCAATGTGCGCGGCAAGACCGTCGCGGTGCTCGGGCTGACGTTTAAGCCGAACACCGACGACATGCGCGAAGCGCCGGCGATCGCGCTGATCACCGCGCTCGAAGACATGGGCGCCAAAGTGCGGGCCTACGATCCGGTCGGCATGGAGCAGGCCCGACCTTTGATGCCGGCGGTGACCTATTGCGACAGCGCCTATGCGTGTGCCGAGGGTGCCGACGCGCTGGTCATCGTCACCGAATGGGAGCAGTTCCGCGCGCTCGATCTCGACCGGGTAAAGCGTGCCATGAACGCGCCCGTGATGGTCGACCTGCGCAACGTCTATCGCCCCGACGAAATGGCCAAGCGCGGCTTTGTCTATGCAAGCGTTGGGCGCAGCGGCACCAAGGCCTGATGCGCCACACGCGCCACCGACATGCGTTCCTTTAACACCGCGCTCCCGATCGACGCCGCGCTGCCGGGACTGACGGCGGCGCTGCGCGACTGCAATACGGCTGTGCTGGTGGCGCCGCCGGGCGCCGGCAAAACGACGCGCGTGCCGCTGGTGCTGCTCGACGAGCCGTGGGTGGGCACCGGCAAAATCCTGGTGCTGGAGCCGCGCCGGTTGGCGGCGCGCGCCGCCGCCGCCCGGATGGCGTCGACGTTGGGCGAACAGGTTGGCGACACCGTCGGATTGCGGGTGCGGTTCGGCTCCAAGATCTCGTCGCGCACCCGCATTGAGGTGGTGACCGAAGGCGTGTTCACCCGCCTGGTGCTGGACGATCCGTCGCTCGATGGCGTCGCCGCGGTGCTGTTCGACGAATTCCATGAACGCTCACTCGATGCCGATCTTGGGTTAGCGCTGGCCCGCGATGCGCAGCACGGCCTGCGCGAGGATCTGCGGCTATTGGTGATGTCGGCGACGCTCGATGGCGCGCGGGTCGCCAAACTGCTCGGTGATGCGCCCGTCATTGAAAGCGAGGGCCGGGCGTTTGCGGTCGAAACCCGCTATCTCAGCCGCGATCCGCGCGCGCCGGTCGAGCGGCCGGTCGCCGAGGCGGTCGGGCGCGCATTACGGGCCGACCCGGGCTCGGTGCTGGTGTTCCTGCCGGGCGCCGCCGAAATCCGCCGCACCGAACGATTGCTGGCCGAACAGATCAAGGATCCGGCGGTCGAGATCGTCGCGCTGTATGGCGCGCTCGACGCCGCCGTGCAGGACCGCGCCATCGCGCCGGCGCCACCAGGGCGGCGCAAGGTGGTGCTGGCGACATCGATCGCCGAGACCTCGCTGACCATCGAAGGCGTGCGCATCGTGATCGATTCAGGTCTCGCCCGCGTGCCGCGTTACGAGCCGGACGTCGGGCTGACGCGTCTGGAAACCGTGCGAGTCTCCCGCGCGGCGGCCGATCAGCGCCGCGGCCGTGCCGGTCGCACCGAGCCCGGCATCTGCTATCGGCTGTGGGACGAGCCGCAGACCGGTTCGCTGGAAGCCTATACGCGACCGGAAATCCTGGCGGCGGACCTGTCGGGCTTCCTGCTCGATCTGGCGTCGTGGGGCGTCGCCGATCCTTCGAAACTCGCATTTCTCGACCCGCCGCCCGGCCCGGCATTGAGCGAAGCCCGCACGCTGCTGTCGGACTTGGGCGCGCTCGATGCGGACGGCCGTATCACACCGGCCGGTGAAGCGCTGCGACGGCTGCCGCTGCCGCCGCGCTTGGCCCGCATGGTCACGCAGGCCGCCGAGACAGGCGCTGGCGCGCTGGCCGCGAACATCGCCGTGGTGCTGACCGAGCGCGGTCTTGGCGGCAACGATGTCGATCTCACGCACCGGCTCGACGAACTGCGCCGCGATCGTTCGTCGCGCGGCGGCGAGGCGCGGGCAATGGCCGGCCGCTGGGCCGGCATCGCGGGCGGAAAGTCCGACACATCAACCGAAGCGCCATCGGTCGGTGAAATTCTCGCGCTGGCCTATCCGGATCGCGTCGCGAAAAATCGCGGCACCGGCGCGTTTCTGCTGGCCAATGGCCGCGCCGGCAGTGTCGATCCGGCCTCGGCTCTGGCGCGCGCGCCGTTTCTCGTGGTCGCCGAACTGACCGGCACCGCCGCGCAGGGCCGCATTCTGCTGGCGGCGCCGATCGAGGCCGCCGAGATCGAGGCCCGGTTCGCCGAGCGCATCACCGCCGGCGATGAAGTGAATTTCGATCCGGCCTCCGCGAGTCTCCGCGCGCGGCGCACCCGCCGGCTCGGCGCCATGCTGCTGGCCGATGGGCCGTTGCGCGTCGCGCCCAACGAAGACACCGCGCGGCTGCTGGCCGAAGGCATATCAAAGCACGGCATCGGCCGGCTGCCGTGGACCAATGCGCTGACCCAATGGCGCGACCGGGTGATGTTCCTGCGCGCCGCCGAAGGCGACGAGTGGCCGGATCTGTCGGACGGCGCACTCGCCGCGAATGCCGCCGCATGGCTGGCGCCGGCGCTCGTGGAGCAAACCGCGTTGAGCCAGATCGGGGCCGACCGGCTTGGCGATGCTTTGCAGGCGCTGGTGCCGTGGGCACTCAAACGGCGTCTGGACGCCGAGGCCCCGACGCATTTCGAGGCGCCGACCGGCACGCGCGTTGCCGTCGACTACGCGGCCGAGGCCGGTCCGACCATTTCGATCCGGGTGCAGGAATTGTTCGGCCTGGCCCAGCATCCGGCGCTGGCCGGCGGCCGGGTGCCGCTGGTGATCGAACTGCTGTCGCCCGCGCACCGGCCGGTGCAGGTGACCCGGGATCTCCCGGGCTTCTGGAAGGGCAGCTACGCGGCGGTCCGGACCGAGATGCGCGGGCGTTATCCGCGCCATCCCTGGCCCGAGGATCCGGCGAACGCCCTGCCGACGCGCCGGGTGAAGCCGCGCGGCACCTGATCGATAAAATTTGAACGATTGGCGTTAGACCCGCCTAACCGTCCGTTCCAAATCGAAGCCCCAAAGGGGCCGCGTTAGGGCGCCGTTTGCCGCCGCCGTGCTGCAATCCCAGCCGGATTCTGGAGCCCGGACATGCGCAATATTCTCGTCCTTGTCGCCCTGTTGGTTGTCGGCGGCGGCGTGTTCGCCAAATTCGCCGACCGGTTCGCGCCGCCAGCGGCGACATCGGTCGCGGTCGCCCGCGTGCCGGCGCCGGAAGCCGCGGCGCGCCAGTCGGGCGGCTCGCGCAACGTCACGGTGCGGGCCGACGATCGCGGCCATTTCCAGGTCGAGGCCCGGGTCGACGGGCGGCGCATGGACTTTCTGGTCGACACCGGCGCCTCGGTGATCGCGCTGCGCGCCAGCACCGCGCGGCAGCTTGGCATCCACCCGACGCCGCGCGAGTTCACGGCCAATGTCAGCACCGCCAACGGCTCGATCAAGGCCGCGCCGGCCACGCTGAACATGGTCGAGATCGGCGGCCTGACCGTGCGCGACGTGTCGGCCCTGATCATCCCGGACGAGGCGCTCAGCACCAATCTGTTGGGCAATTCGTTTTTGTCGAAGCTGCGGCGCTTCGAAGTCGCCAACGGCAAGCTGGTGATGGAACAATAACAACGGCCAGGGCTTATTTGAGTTACTGACGGACCAATTCCGCCTTGATTGCGGGCGAAGACGGGGCGTTCCCTTTCCCTGACGCCTGTCCTGCGATATGGCAGGTTCATTCCGCCCCCGCCCGAGGTCTTCATGTTTCCCAAGCCCAAGCCCGCGCTGACGCCGAACACCTATGCGTACGAATCCGAGCCGATGGTGAAGGCGACCGGCTTTCGGGAGTACGACGCGCGCTGGCTGTTCGAAAAAGAAATCAACCTGATGGGCATCCAGGCGTTGGGCCTCGGCCTCGGCACCCTGATGCATGAACTCGGCGTCAAGCCGGAGATCGTCACCGGGCACGATTTCCGGTCCTATTCGGCCTCGATCAAGATGGCGCTGGTCAACGGCCTGATGGCGGCCGGCTGCACCGTGCACGACATCGGTCTCGCCGTGACCCCGATGGCGTATTTCGCCCAGTTCGAACTCGACGTGCCGTGCGTTGCCATGGTGACCGCCTCGCACAACGACAATGGCTGGACCGGCGTGAAGATGGGCGCCAACCGGCCTTTGACGTTTGGGCCGGACGAGATGACCCGGCTGAAGGAAATCGTGCTCGGGGCTAAATTCATCGAAAAGGCCGGCGGCGCCTATGCGTTCGTGCCGGACTTTCCGGCGCGCTACATCGCGGATCTCACCAAGCGTCCGAAGCTCAAGCGCAAGCTCAAGGTCGTGTGCGCCTGCGGCAACGGCACCGCCGGCGCGTTCTCGCCGCAGGTGCTGGAAGCGCTCGGCTGCGAGGTGATCCGGCTCGACTGCGAACTCGACCATAGTTTCCCGAAATACAATCCGAACCCGGAAGACATGGAAATGCTCCATGCCATCCGCGACGCGGTGCTGGCCCACAAGGCCGATGTCGGCCTCGGCTTCGACGGCGATGGCGACCGTTGCGGCGTGGTCGACAATACCGGCGAGGAGATCTTCGCCGACAAGGTCGGCGTGATGCTGGCGCGGGATATGTCCACGCTGCATCCGGGCGCGACCTTCGTGGTCGACGTCAAGTCGACCGGCCTGTTCATGACCGATCCGGTGCTGATCAAGAACGGCGTGAAAGCCGACTATTGGAAGACCGGCCATTCCTACATGAAGCGCCGCACGCATGAGGTCGGCGCGCTGGCCGGCTTCGAGAAGTCCGGCCACTACTTCTTCAACAAGCCGTATGGCCGCGGCTATGACGACGGGCTGATTTCGGCGATGGCGATCTGCGACATGATGGATCGCAACCCGGACAAGAGCATGGCGGATCTCAAGAACGCGTTGCCCAAGACCTGGGGCTCGCCGACCATGTCGCCGCATTGCGCCGACGAGACCAAATACGGCGTGGTCGATCAGGTCGTGAAGCACTTCCAGGACGCGCAGACCAAGGGCGACAAGGTCGCCGGCCAGGGCATCCGCGATCTGGTGACCGTCAACGGCGTGCGGGTCACGGTCGAGGACGGCACCTGGGGTCTGGTGCGGGCGTCATCGAACAAGCCGGAGCTGGTCGTGGTGGTCGAGAGTCCGGTGTCCGAAGCCCGGATGCGCGAGATGTTCAAGGCGATCGACGGCGTGCTGCGCACTCACTCCGAGGTCGGCGCGTATAATCAGACGATTTGATCTTCACCTCTGCCCGCAAGCGGGGCGAGGTGTGGGCAGCATTCGCGGTGCGACCGCTCTACCCACCGATCTCCTGGTACACGTCGATCTCGACCGCGCCCGGCACCATGGAGCGCCAGACCTGCAAATAACCTTGCAGCCGGACGTCGCTGGCCATCTGCTGGCGGTTGGATTCGAGACTCACCGGGGCGGCGTATTCCATGATCTGGACGAATTTCGCCGGATCGTCGACGTTCTGCAGCAGCCGGATCTTGGCGTCGGCGAACATCTCGTAAAATGGGGCTGACGCCTTGATCATGGTCAGCATGTGCGCGGGATCGGCGCCCGGCATGGTGAACCGGAGTTGCAGCGTCCGCCGCACCGTCGTTTGTTCGTCCGCCATTCCCAGTCCCCTCGGCTGCGCCATCCCGGCGATGCCAAGCTTAGAGCAGTCCTAGGCAGAGTGGGAAGGCTTTCGGAACAAGGTGAAGCCGAAGGCGCCGCGTTTCATGCCGCGCAACATCACAACTTGTTCAGTCCTTGGTTTCCTCGAACGTCGCGCGGAAACGGTGCGCCGGATAGACGCCGAGGACCTTCAGCGAGCCGGGCTGGGTGAAGAAGCCGAGTTCTTCGATGGCATGGATAAAGGACTGCATGTCCGGATGGCCCTCGACATCGGCATAGAACATGGTGGCGAAGAAATTGCCCTCCACCATGTAGCTTTCCAGCTTGGTCATGTTGATGCCGTTGGTCGCGAAGCCGCCAAGCGCCTTGTACAGCGCGGCCGGCAGGTTGCGGACCCGGAACACGAAGGTCGTGATGGTCTTGCCGTTGCCGGCCGGGGCGTGCTGCGCCTGGCGCGACAGCACGATGAACCGCGTGGTCGAATGCGACGCGTCCTCGACGTCCTCGGCCAGGATATCCAGGCCGTAGATCTGTGCCGCGAGGCGCGACGCGATGGCCGCGCAACTCAGATCGCCGCGCTCGGCGACTTCGCGGGCGGACCCGGCGGTGTCGGCCGCGACGATCGGCTTGAGTTTCAGCTTGCGGATGATGTTGCGGCACTGGCCGAGCGCCATCACGTGGCTCTCGACGGTCTTGATGCTGTCGAGCGTCGCGCCCTTGGGGGCCATCAACTGGTTGCGGATCGGCAGAAACCACTCGGCGATGATGTGCAGCCCGGAGGTCGGCATCAAATGGTGGATGTCGGCGACCCGGCCGGCCAACGAGTTCTCGATCGGGATCATGCCGAGGTCGGCCTGCCCCGAGGAGACCGCCGTGAAGCAGTCCTCGAAGGTTGCGCACGGCACCGGCGTATAGTCCGGGTAGGCCTCGCGGCAGGCGATGTCGGAATTGGCGCCCAATTCGCCCTGGAAGACGATCGTCTTTTTCTCGCTCATGGCTGTTCCGTTACGCGTCGCGCGCCCCTCAAGTCAACGATCCGAGCATTCGGCGGGCGGTCTCCAGGTCTTCCGGGGTGTCGACGCCGAGCGGCACGGTATCCACGATAGCCACGTCGATCCGCATGCCGACCTCCAGCGCCCGCAACTGTTCGAGCTTTTCGCGGGTTTCCAGCGGCGAGGGCGGCAGTTGCACGAAGCGGGCGAGGGCTTCCCGGCGATAGGCATACAGCCCGATATGGTGGAACAGCGGCCCGTCGCCGTGGGGCGCGGTCGCCCGGGTGAAATACAGCGCGCGCAGCCGGTCCGGCCCGACCGGGGTGCCGACGACCTTCACCACATTGGGGTTGGTGCGCTCGTCGGGTTTGCGGATCTCGGCCGCCAGGGTCGCGATATCGACCGCCGGATCGGCCAGCGGGGCGAACACCGCCCGGATGTCGCTGGCCGCGATGGTCGGCAGATCGCCCTGCACGTTGAGCACGAATTTGGCGCTTCCGTCCGGATCGACCAGGTTCAGCGCCTCGAAGATCCGGTCGGAGCCGGACGGGTGATCCGGCCGGGTCAGCACCGCCCGGCCGCCGGCCTTGCCGACCGCCGCCGCGATGGCTTCCGAATCGGTCGCGACCACGACCGGGCCGAGCCCGGCGGCTTCCGCCCGGCGCAGCACATGCACGATCATCGGCAGGCCGCCGATGTCGGCCAGCGGCTTGCCGGGCAGCCGGGTCGCCGCGAGGCGCGCCGGAATCAAAATGACCACGTCGTTCTGCGCCATCGCCGGCCTGTCTGTGCCGGATCGTCCGGCAAGTTGTTTGGATCTAGGTATTGGGAGTTGCGGATTGGCTGTTCGGCGCCGTTTATACGGGTTGCCAGACTCAAGGGAAACCAGCTATGTGTCCGGCGCCTGAGGCGAATTCGGCCTCGCCCAGCCGCCTTTTCCCACCGACCCCGACGCGGGAGCAGTTCAGCGATGGACTCCTTTGAATTCAACAAGATCCTTGGGGCCCTGTTGTTCACCTGCCTGGTGCTGCTTGGCCTGAACATCACGGCCGGCGCGCTGTTTACGCCGCCCAAGCCGGAAAAGCCGGGCTTCGACATCGCCGTGCAGGAACACGCCGCTCCGGGCGCGCCCGCCGCTGCGGCCGAGCCGGCGGTGCCGATCGAGACCCTGTTGGCCAGCGCCGCGGTCGACAAGGGCATGGCGGACGCCAAGAAGTGCGGCGCCTGCCACACCTTCGAAAAGGGCGGCCCGAATCGCGTCGGTCCGAACCTGCATGGCGTCGTCGGCCGCGCCAAGGCGTCGGTTCCCGGCTTTGCCTATTCGGACGCCCTGAAGGGCAAAGGCGGCCAGTGGACGTTCGCCGACTTGGACCATTTCATCAATAATCCGAAGGGCTTCGTGCCCGGCACCAAGATGAGCTTCGCCGGCGTGCCGCGCGGCAGCGAGCGCGCCAATATCCTGGTGTACTTGAATTCGCTGGGCGACGCCCCGCTGCCGCTGCCTAAGGCGGCCGAGGCCCCGAAGCAATAATCCGCCCTTGTGGCCTGGATCGAAGATAACGGCCGGGCCCCAAGCCCGGCCGTTTTGCTTTGGCGGCCTGTCAGTGCGACATTCTGCCTGGGCATGTCCCGGCGAAATTGTCGGACGTTACGTTTTCGACATGCATGGTGGTGCCGCATTTCAAATGCAGAACGGGCGCCTTAAATTCCGGATCGGCGCCGCCGCGCCGAGGATCAGATCGGAGAGCCATTCGTGACCCCGAACCGCCGCACCGTTGTTCAGACCGCCCTGAAGACCGCTCTTTTGGCCGCCTCCGCGCCGCTGCTAAGGGGTGTCGGAGTTCCGATCATCGGCTCCGCACAGGCCCAAGGAGCGGCAAGTGGCGCGACGGGCGAGTCTTGGCAACACGGTCTGTCGCTGTTCGGCGAGGTTAAATATCCGGCCGACTTCAAGCGCTTCGACTACGTCAATCCGGACGCGCCGAAGGGCGGCGTAGTGCGGCTTGGCGTGTCCGGTACCTTTGACAGTTTCAATGTCGTTGTGGCCGGCGTGAAGGGCGTGATCGCCGGCGGCGTCAACCTGCTCTACGACTCCTTGATGACGGCCGCGCAGGACGAAGTGTCGACCGAATACGGGCTGCTGGCCGAGGCAGTCAGCCACCCGGAGGATTTTTCTTCGGTGACCTACCGGCTGCGTCCGCAGGCCAAATGGCACGACGGCAAGCCGGTAACACCGGAAGACGTGATCTTCTCGCTGGACAGTTTCAAGAAACACCACCCGCAATATTCGGCCTATTACAGCCACGTCGTGAAGGCCGAGAAGACCGGCGAACGCGAGGTGAAGTTCACTTTCGACGGGCCCGGCAACCGCGAACTGCCGCAAATCGTCGGCCAACTGACCATCCTGCCGAAGCATTATTGGGAAGGCACCAACGCGTCCGGCGCCAAGCGCGATATTTCGGCGACCACGCAGGAGCCGCCGCTCGGTTGCGGCGCCTATAAGATCAAGGAGTTCGTCGCCGGCCGGTCGATCGTGTTCGAGCGGGTCAAGGATTACTGGGGCCGCGACATCAATGTGAATGTCGGCCGCAACAACTTCGATGAGATCCGATACGAATATTTCCGCGACACGACCGTGGCGCTCGAAGCCTTCAAGGGCGATCAGGTCGACTGGCGCACCGAGAACAGCGCCAAGAACTGGGCGACCGCTTATGACTTTCCGGCGGTGCGCGACAAGCGCGTCGTCACCGAAGAATTTGCAGTTCGCAATTCGGGCGGCATGCAGGCCTTCGTATTCAATACCCGCCGCGACAAATTCAAGGATCCGAAAGTACGTCGCGCGCTGAATTTCGCGTTCGACTTCGAGGAGATGAACAAGCAGATCTTCTTCGGTCAGTATACGCGCGTCGCCAGCTATTTCGAAGGGACGGAGCTTGCGGCACGTGGGCTGCCGCAGGGCAAAGAGCTGGAAATTCTTGAAACCGTTCGCGGTCAGTTGCCGGCGGAACTGTTCACCACGGAATACACCAATCCGAAGAGCGGCAACCCCGACGCCGTGCGAGCCAATCTGCGCGAGGCGCTGAAGTTGCTCAAGGAAGCCGGCTACGAGATCAAGGACAAGAAACTGACCAACGTCAAAACCGGGGCGCCGTTCAGCCTGGAGATGTTGGCCGAGGATCAGACCTTCGAACGCATCGCGCTGTTCTATAAGCCGTCGCTGGAACGCCTTGGCATTGAAGTCAGTGTGCGTACGATCGATCCGACCCAATACGAGAACCGTCTTCGAAATTGGGACTACGACCTCATCACGGCATCATGGGGCCAGTCGCTGTCGCCCGGCAACGAGCAGCGCGAATATTGGGGTTCGCCGGCCGCCGACACGGCCGGTTCGCGCAACCTCGCCGGCATCAAGAATCCCGCGATCGACAAGCTGATCGAGCGCGTGATCTACACCAAGGACCGGGACGATCTGGTCGCGGCCACGAAGGCGCTGGATCGTGCGCTGCTGTGGCAGCACTACGTCGTGCCGCAGTGGACCTACGGCAAGATTCGCACCGCGCGTTGGGATCGCCTCGGCCGGCCGGCCGAGATGCCGAAGTACGGGAATGCGGCGTTCCCGAGCATCTGGTGGTTCGACGAGGCCCGGGCCGCCAAGGCAAGGGCGCGCTCGTGACCGCACACACTCGCCGACGGGTTCTTACACTGGCGGCCGGCGCCGCGGGTCTCAGCGTCGTGCGAACCGGCGGTGCTTTCGCGCAAGCCCAAACGCAAGTTCAGCCCGATGCCGAAAGCCACGGCATGTCGGCATTCGGCGATCTGAAATATCCGGCCGACTTCAAGAATTTCGAATACGTCAATGTCGATGCGCCGAAGGGTGGGCTGTTCTCGGAGTCGGTCAGCCGTCGCGGTTACAACGGCTCGTTCCTCACCTTCAACTCTCTGAATGGCTATATCTTCAAAGGCGAGGGCGCGCTGGGGTTGGAGTTGATCCATGCCACGCTGATGGCGCGCTCCAGCGACGAGCCCGATGCGATGTACGGGTTGGCGGCGCGGTCGGTGCGCATTTCGGCCGACGGATTGACGTATCGCTTCGCGATGCGGCCAGAAGCCAAGTTCCACGACGGCTCCAAGCTGACCGCGCACGATGTCGCATTCTCGCTCAACATCCTCAAGGCCAAGGGCCACCCGATCATCACGCAGTTGCTGCGCGACATGGTCGGCGCGACCGCGACCGACGATGCGACCGTCGAGGTCAAGTTCGTGGCCAAGCGCGGCCGCGATGTGCCGCTGTTCGTCGCCAGCCTGCCGATCTTCTCGCGCGCCTATTACGACAAGAAGCCGTTCGAGGAGTCGACGATGGACGCGCCGCTCGGCTGCGGCCCCTACAAGATCGGGCGTCTCGAATCCGGCCGCTACATCGCGTACGATCGCGTGCCGGACTGGTGGGGTGCCGATCTCCCGGTCAGCCGCGGCCAGTATAATTTCGATACCATACGTTACGAGTATTACCGCGACCGCGAGGTCGCATTCGAGGGCTTCACCGCGAAGAACTATCTGTTCCGCGAGGAGTTCACGTCGCGGGTCTGGGCGACGCGTTACGATTTTCCGGCGATGCGCGACGGGCGAGTCAAACGCGAGCTTCTGGATGACGATACGCCGTCCGCAGCGCAAGGTTGGATTATCAATACGCGTCGCGAGAAGTTCAAGGATCCGGGACTGCGCGAGGCGCTGATCGATGCATTCGATTTCGAATGGGCCAACAAGTCGCTGATGTACGGCGCCTACAAGCGTACCTATTCGGTGTTCCAGAATTCGCCGATGATGGGAGAGGGCCAACCGAGCCCGGCCGAACTCGCACTGCTGGAGCCGTTTCGCGGCAAGGTCCCGAACGAGGTATTCGGCGAACCTTATTTGCCACCGGTCTCGGACGGCTCGGGCCAGGACCGCAACCTGCTGCGCCGCGCCGGACAGGCGCTGCAGAAGGCCGGCTACACGATCAAGAACGGCAAGCGGGTGTCGCCGCAAGGCGTGCCGGTGACCATCGAATTCCTGCTCGATGAGCCGACCTTCCAGCCGCACCATAATCTATACATCAAGAATCTGGCGACGCTCGGCATCGAAGCAACGTTGCGCATGGTCGACGCGGTGCAATACCGCAAGCGTGTCGATGACTTCGATTTCGATATCACGGTGCATCGTTTTAACTTTTCATCGACGCCCGGTGATTCCCTGCGAAATTATTTCTCATCTCAAACTGCGGTTCAGAAAGGTTCGCAAAATCTGGCCGGCATCGCCGATCCGGCCATCGATGCGATGATCGACATCGCGATCGCGGCCGAAAATCGCGAGACCCTGACCACTGCCTGCAAGGCGCTCGACCGGCTGATCCGTGCTAGGCGTTATTGGGTGCCGCAATGGTATCTTGCCGCTCACCGAATTGCCTATTGGGACACGTTCGATCGGCCGCCTCGGAAGCCGCGCTACAGCCTGGCCGTGGCCGAGACCTGGTGGACCGACAAGGCCAAAGCCGCCAAACTGGAACGGCCGGGATAAACTTGCGTTGAAGTTCGATTCCTCATCCTGAGGAGCGGCCGCAGGCCGCGTCTCGAAGGATCAGGCCCCGTGACACGAGAAGCGATCTAGACCCGCATGGCCTCCTACATCATCCGCCGCGTGTTGTTCATGATCCCGACCTTGCTCGGCATCATGCTGGTGTCGTTCGTCGTCGTGCAATTCGCCCCCGGCGGTCCGGTGGAGCGCGTGATCGCGCAACTGTCCGGCGCCGACACCGGCGCCACCTCGCGGGTGTCCGGCTCGTCGGGCGGCGATTTCGGCTCGCGCGGCGCGGTGCAGGGCGGCGCGGCCGTCGATGCCGGCAACTCGAAATACCGCGGCGCGCAGGGCCTCGATCCTGAATTCATCAAGAGCCTGGAAAAACAATTCGGCTTCGACAAGCCGGCCTATCAGCGTTTTGCGTTGATGCTGTGGAATTACGCCCGGTTCGATTTCGGCAAGAGCTATTTCCGCGACGTCACCGTGCTGCAACTGATCAAGGAAAAGCTGCCGGTGTCGATCTCACTCGGGCTCTGGCTGACCTTGCTGAGCTACCTGATCTCGATCCCGCTCGGCATCCGCAAGGCGGTGAAAGACGGCTCGCAATTCGATATCTGGACCTCCGGCGTCGTCATCATCGGCTATGCGATTCCCGGATTCCTGTTTGCTATTCTCTTGATCATCCTGTTCGCGGGCGGTTCGTTCCTGGATCTGTTTCCGCTGCGCGGGCTGACCTCGGACAATTTCGCGCAATTGGCCTGGTGGCAGAAGGTCCTCGACTATTTCTGGCATCTGACGCTGCCGATCATCGCGATGGGACTGGGGGCGTTCGCGACCATGACCTTGCTGACCAAGAACTCGTTCCTCGACGAAATCCGCAAGCAATATGTGCTGACCGCGCGGGCCAAGGGCTGCAGCGAGCGGCAGGTGCTGTACGGCCACATCTTCCGCAACGCCATGCTGATCGTGATTGCCGGATTTCCCGGCGCCTTCGTGCATGCGTTCTTTACCGGCTCGCTGCTGATCGAGACGATTTTCTCGTTGGACGGAATTGGCCTGTTGAGCTTCGAAAGCATTCTGAACCGCGACTACGCCGTGGTGTTCGCCAACCTGTTCATCTTCTCGCTGGTCGGGCTGGTGGTCGGGTTGATCTCGGACCTGACCTATACCTGGGTCGATCCGCGCATCGACTTCGACACGCGGGAGGTCTGACATGGACGCCCGCTTGGGAGCGCTTCAGCCGGAGACGGCCGACCCGATGGGACTTGCGGCGCCGCCGGGGCCGCGCCGCGTGCTGCTGTCGCCGATCAACCGGCGGCGCTGGGACAACTTCAAAGCCAATAGCCGCGGCTACTGGTCGTTGTGGATTTTCATCGCGCTGTTCCTGCTGACGCTGTTCGCCGAACTGATCGCCAACGACAAGCCGCTGATGGTCCGGTTCGACGGCAAGACGTATTTTCCGGTAGCCTTCACCTATGCGGAGACCGAATTCGGCGGCGAGTTCGAGACCGCGGCGGACTATCGCGATCCGTATCTGCGCAAGCTGATCGACGAGAAGGGCGGCACCGTCATCTGGCCGCCGGTTCGCTATTCGTACAACACGCATAACCTCGACCTGCCGACGCCGGCGCCGTCGAAGCCGACCTGGATGCTGACCGAGGCCGAATGCAAGCCGGTGGTGGAGCGCAAGGGCCTGAAGAGCTGTTCGGATCTCGAATATAATTGGCTCGGCACTGACGATCAGGGCCGCGATGTCGTCGCGCGATTGATCTACGGTTTCCGCCTGTCGGTGGTGTTCGGCCTGATCGTCACCATCGTGTCGTCGGTGATCGGTGTCGCGGCCGGCGCGGTGCAGGGCTATTTCGGCGGCTGGGTCGATCTGTTGTTCCAGCGTTTCATCGAGATCTGGACGGCGGTGCCCTCGCTCTATCTGCTGCTGATCATCTCGGCTGTGCTGACGCCGAGCTTCTTCGTGATGCTGGGAATCATCCTGCTGTATTCCTGGGTGTCGCTGGTCGGGCTGGTGCGTGCCGAATTCCTGCGCGGCCGCAATTTCGAATACATCCAGGCGGCGCGTGCGCTCGGCGTGTCGAATTGGGTGATCATGTTCCGCCACCTGCTGCCGAACGCCATGGTGGCCACGATGACGTTCCTGCCTTTCATTCTGTCGTCGTCGGTGATGACCCTGACGGCGCTCGATTTCCTCGGTTTCGGCTTGCCGCCCGGCTCGCCGTCACTCGGCGAAATGCTGTCGCAGGGCAAATCCAACGTGCAGGCGCCGTGGCTCGGCCTATCGGGCTTCTTCTCGGTCGCCATCATGCTGTCGCTGCTGATCTTCATCGGCGAAGCGGTCCGCGACGCCTTCGACCCCAGAAAGACGTTCCGGTGAGATGATGGACGCCAACACCAGCAGCAGGCTTCTCACCGTTCGCGACCTGTCGATCGCCTTTACACAAGGCGGACGTACCTCGATAGCCGCGGACCGCGTGTCGTTCGACATCGCCAAGGGCGAAACCCTGGCGCTGGTCGGCGAGTCCGGCTCCGGCAAATCCGTCACCGCGCTGTCGGTGATGCAATTGCTGCCGTATCCGACGGCGTCGCATCCGTCCGGTTCGATCCGGTTCAAGGGCCAGGAACTGGTCGGCCAGCCCGACAGCGTGATGCGCAAGGTGCGCGGCGACGACATCACGATCATCTTCCAGGAGCCGATGACCTCGCTCAATCCGCTTCATACCATCGAGAAGCAGATCGCCGAGATCCTGGAACTGCATCGCGGTATCACCGGATTAAAGGCCCGTGACCGCATCATCGAGGTGCTGACCCAGGTCGGTATCCCGGATCCCGAAGGCCGCCTCGGGGCCTATCCGCATCAATTGTCCGGCGGCCAGCGCCAGCGCGTGATGATCGCGATGGCGCTCGCCAATGAGCCGGACCTGCTGATCGCCGACGAGCCGACCACGGCGCTGGACGTCACCGTGCAGGCGCAGATCCTGAAACTGCTGAAGGAGATTCAGGGCCGGCTCGGCATGGCGATGCTGTTCATCACCCATGACCTCGGCATCGTGCGCAAGATCGCCGACCGGGTCTGCGTGATGAAGGAAGGCAAGATCGTCGAGCACGGTCCGGTCGAGCGGGTGTTCACGGCGCCGGAGCATCCTTACACCAAAGCGTTGCTGGCCGCCGAGCCGAAGCCGGATCCGGCGCCGCTCAAGCCCAACGCGCCGGTGATGGTCGCGACCGACAATCTCAAGGTCTGGTTTCCGATCAAGCGCGGCGTGATGCGCAACGTGGTCGGCCACATCAAGGCGGTCGACGGCGTCAGCATTTCGGTGCGTCAGGGCGAGACGCTCGGCGTGGTCGGCGAATCCGGCTCGGGCAAGACTACGCTGGGTCTCGCGATCCTGCGGCTGATCGCCTCCAACGGGCCGGTGCTGTTCATGGGCAATCAGCTTCAAGGCCTCAAGTTCAAGCAGATGCGGCCGTTCCGCCGCAATATGCAGATCGTGTTCCAGGATCCCTATGGTTCGCTGTCGCCGCGCATGTCGGTGTCCGACATCATCGAGGAAGGCCTCGGCGTGCATCATCCGAAGATGTCGGCGGAAGAGCGCGATCGGCGCGTCGTCCAGTCATTGGTCGATGTCGGGCTCGATCCGGGCACCCGCTTCCGCTATCCGCACGAATTCTCCGGCGGCCAGCGCCAGCGCATCGCGGTGGCGCGCGCGGTCGTGCTGGAGCCGACCTTCGTGGTGCTGGACGAGCCGACCAGCGCGCTCGACATGCTGATCCAGTCGCAGATCGTCGATCTGCTGCGCGACCTGCAAAAGCGCCGCAACCTGACCTACCTGTTCATCTCGCACGACCTGCGCGTGGTCGCGGCGCTGGCCAGCCGCCTTGTAGTGATGCGCAACGGCAAGGTGGTCGAGGAAGGCCCAGCGTCGGAATTGTTCAAGTCGCCGAAGACCGACTACACCCGCGCGCTGTTCGCGGCGGCGTTCAACATGGAAGCCGCGCCGTTGAGCGTCGTGGCGCAGTAGTCAGGCGAACCGCTTCACGCTCGTCACCCGACTGCCGCCCGCCGCGATGCGCTCCACCGCCTCAACGATCGGCTCGATCGCAACCGCCATATGAAACGCATTGGCGTGGATCATGCTGACCTCGTCGCGCGCGATGGCGACATGGCCCTTCCAGAAGATCAGGTCGCCGCGCTGTAGCGTCGAATCCTTGTCGAGCGAAATGCCGAGCGCCCGTTCCTGCATGTCGCTGTCGCGCGGACACGCCACGCCGCACGCCGTCAGCGCGACCTGCACCAGCCCTGAACAGTCGAGGCCGAGCGAGGTCTTGCCGCCCCACAAATAGGGCGCGCCGAGAAACCGTTCAGCGACCGCGAGGAAATCGTCTTCATAGACACAGAGCGGCACGAGATGCTGCGCCGGCAGATAATGCCCGTTCGGCGTCACGGCGAAACGGTCCTGCTGGCGGGCAATCGCGATGCGGGCGCCGAGCGGCGGCGACTGCACCGGCGGAATCTTGATCGACGGGCCGGGAAACGCCAGCGTACGCAGCGCGCTCACCCGATGCGTCGGTTCGGCGCGCGGCCGGGCCAGCGCGAAGGCCGGCAGCCAGCCGACATAGCCGTCGCTGTGCAACTGGCCCCACGACCAGCCTTCGTCGGTAGTTTCGTAGACCGTAACCCGCTCGCCCAGCAATGCCTCGGTGTCGAGCGCGCCGTCGGGACGCGGCTCGCGGCGCACCGGCGCCTGCGGGTCCATCACCTCTTGAAGTACGCCTTCGACAAAGCGCGCGGCCGTCACTTGGCCTTCGAGATGCTTCGCGGCGAGATCCGCGCGGGCCGGCGTCAGGCGCGGGTCCATCAGCCGTAGCGCTCGGTCAGCAGCGCATAGACCGCGCGAGCCGCCTGGCATTCGCCGCCTTCGGGCCGCCCGGACTTTGCCGAGGGCGTCCAGCCATAGATGTCGAAGTGCAACCATGGCGTGGTCGGCGACACAAAGCGTTTCATGAACAGCGCGCAGATGATCGAACCGGCAAAGCCGCCGGACGCGACGTTGTTGAGATCGGCGGTGCGCGAGTCGAGCATGGCATTGTACGGGCCCCACAGCGGCAGGCGCCACACCGGATCGTTCTGCGCCATCGCGACGCGGGCGACATCGGCCGCGAGCGCATCGTCGTCGGTGTAGAACGGCGGCAGATCCGGGCCGAGCGCGACGCGGGCGGCGCCGGTCAGGGTGGCGAAATCGAGGATCAGCTCCGGCCCGGCCTCGGCCGCCTTTGCCAAAGCGTCGGCGAGGATCAGACGGCCCTCGGCATCGGTATTCCCGATCTCGACGCTGAGCCCCTTGCGGCTCCGCAAAATGTCCCCGGGCCGGAATGCGGAACCGGAGACGGCATTCTCGACTGCGGGAATCAGCATGTGCAGTCGGACTGGGAGGCGGGATTTGATGACGAGGCGGGCGAGGGCGAGCGCGTGCGCGGCGCCGCCCATGTCCTTCTTCATCAGGCGCATGCCCGAGGCGGGCTTGAGGTCGAGGCCGCCTGAATCGAAGCAGACTCCCTTGCCGATAATGGCGATTCTGGGGTGGCGCTGGTCGCCATGCTCCAGCTCGATCAGCCGCGGCTCGCGGCCGTGCGCGGCCGCGGCGCCGACGGCGGCGATCATCGGATAGCCTTCGCTCAGTGCATGGTCGCGGGTGACGCTGACCCTGGCGCCGGTCTCGTCGGCCAAAGCGAGCGCCGCCGCCTCGATCTCGGCGGGCCCGAGATCGCCGGCCGGTATGTTGACGAGGTCGCGGACCAGGAAGGTGGCCTCCGCCAGCAGCAGATTTTCGTCGATCCGCGCCGGCTCGTCGGTGAGCAGGATGCGCGGGCCGCCACTCTTCTTCTCCTTGCGGTAGCGATCGAAGCTGTACTGGCCGAGCAGCCAGCCGAGCACCGCCGGCCCCGGCCCGCGGCCGGCGACGCGATAGCTGCCCTCGGGCAGGCTCTCCGCGGCCCTGGCGAGGCACCAGGGACTCAATTCGTCGACCTTGGCGACGCCGAGCACCACCGACCACTCGTCGCGCTCGCCCGGGATGATGGCGAGCTGGAAGCCCTCGCCCTTGAAGCCCTGCGCCTCGGCGGCCCGGCGCACGCGCGCCGGCTGCGCCTTCAACCAGGCCTCGACCCCTTTCTTGTCGACCAGATGGATCGGAATCGCGGGCTGGCCCGAGTCGGCTTTCAGCAG
>JAQGJU010000125.1 GCA_028290465.1 Xanthobacteraceae bacterium
AGCAGCCCGGCCAGGTCGTCGGCGCCGGAGACCTCGGGCCCGGCCATCTCGTGCACGCTGCCGATGCCCAGGGTGGCGGCGGCGTCGAGGGTGGCCCGCTGCGCGGCACGGCGCTGATCGGCGCCGACCGCGCCGTAGGCGGCCTTCGCTCGCCGAAGGCGAGCGGGGTGGGGGTAACCCAGCAAGCACCTTCTCGGTCACGACTTGCATGACGCCGTCGAGGTTCGACATCACGTCGTTGTTTCAGAACCTCAGAATCTCGAACCCCTCACCGCGCAGATATCGATCGCGAACCTGATCAGCCTTTCGTCCGTGATCGAACCCATGCTGACCGCCATCGACTTCGATGATCAATCGTTTCGAAAAGCAGACGAAGTCGACGATGAACCTATCGATGGAGCTTGCCGGCGGAAATGACAACCGTGCGATTTCAGCGCGCGTAACCGCCACCATAGCTTCCGCTCGGCGTCGGTCGAATTATTACGAAGCTCGCGGGCTCGCGCGTTGGCCAAGGCACCCCACCCCGTCCGGCTTCGCTACGCTCCGCCGGACGACCCTCCCCGTCAAGGGGAGGGTTGGAGTTCGGCTCGGCGCTATCGCGTCATCACATTTTCAACAGCTTCTTCGCGTTGCCGCCAAGGATCTTGGCGCGGTCCTCGGCGCAGAGCGGCACGCGGCCCATCCATTCGGTCGCCGGCTTGTTGGCGACGAACGGCCAGTCGACCGCGAACAGGATGCGGTCGACGCCCATCTCCATCACGCAGCACAACAGCGCCGGATCGGAGAAGAAGCCGCTGGTGGTCACGTAGAAATTGCTCGTGAACACATCGCGAAAGCTCATCGCCTTGGCGCCCGGGCGCTTGAGCGCCTGATCGATGCGCCACAATAGGAACGGCAGCGTCTCGCCGAGATGCCCGAGCACGATCTTGAGCTTCGGATGCTCGGCGAACAGGCCGGACAGAATGAGCCGGATCGCAACGGTCGCGGTTTCGACGGTGAAGCCCCAGGCCGGCCGGACCACCATCGGGAAGTCCTTGATGTAGTCGGCGTAGTAGGCGTCGGTCACCGCCTGCATCGGCAACGCCGGATGCAGATAGATCGGCACGTCGAGCGCCTCGGCTCTCGCGAAGATCGGGCGGAAGCGCTTGTCGTCCAGGAACACACCGTTGGCCAGCCCGTGCAGCATCGCGCCCTTGAAGCCGAGTTGCACCGTGCGCTCGAGTTCGTCGGCGGCGGCCTGCGGATTGTCGGTCGGCAGCGCGGCGAAGGCCGCGAAGCGCGCCGGATGCGCCAGTGTCGCCGCGTGCAGCCGGTCATTGACCCGTCGGGTCAGCGCGACCGCGTCCGGGCCGGTCAGCTTCTGCGCCGACGGCGCGCCGTGCGAGATCACCTGCACGTCGACACCGGCTTCGTCCATTTCCTTGATGCGAAGCTCGCCGAGATCGGTCAGGCGCCGCATGATCTCGGCGTCGCGCGTCGATTCGACGCCCATGAACAATGCCGACAGTTCGGCATCCCAGTAATGTTCTTCGATCGCGATGACCGGATTCGTCTTGGTCGACATGCGTCCCGCCCCGTTTGTTATGCCGTATTATCGTGCCGTGCAGTCCTAGCAATGGTGTGCCGGCCTGTCACGCACGTCTAATACGGTATGGCCGGGGAGTTGCGCGCTGACCGCACGGCTGACCTGCCGAACAGGCGGTGCCTGAAGGTCGCCCCAGGCGTTAGTCTGCAGGCGGAGCTGGACCGCCGGAGGGCTAGCCATGACGCACCTCGCCACAACCGAAACAATCTCCCGCGTCAATCGCGCAGTACTTCTCAGCATTGTCGGGGGTGGCTTCGCGCTATGTGCGGTGGGCGCCGCCGTCTACGACATCGCCGCGTGGCTCGACGTTCTGTAAGCCGCAGGACCTATAGGAATACGGCAGACTCGATTAGCGCGGCGTGGGTTTCGGTGTAAACAGATCGATCAAAGATGGTGTCTTGTCCTGCTTGCGTTGCCGGCGGGATTTTCGCGGGGTGTCGGTCGCCGCAAACGCAGCCAGCGAATCCGGCCGCAACACGATCGGCTCTGTGCCTGTCGCAGAAGTTGTTGGCGTCGAGCGGGTCGCAGGGGTTGCCGGCGTCGCCGTCAGCGCCGCCAGCGGATTCAGAATGCTCGGTTCGGCCGTGGCGGTCCGCTCGACAGGGCCGCGCTGACGCTTCGCCGCATAATAATAACCGCGCGCATAATGCGACACCGCGCGATCGTGACTGCCGCCCGCGACCTTGTAGGCGCCGGCCAGATACTTCACCGCATAGGTCATGTTGGTATCGGCATCGAGCAGGCCGGACGGCGAGCCCGTGTATCCCATGCTGCGCGCCGTTGCCGGCTTGATCTGCATCAGGCCGTAATTGCCGTGGCTGACAAGGCCGGGCCGAAACCGGCTTTCGCGGATGATGACGCGGCGGATCAGCGATTCCGGCACGCCATTGGCGGCCGCATGCTTCGCAATCAATGCGTCATAGGCCGGATCGGCGAATGCGGTTTCGGAAAAGGCCAGCGTGCTGAAGGCGACCATGCCAACTGTGAGTAAGCCGGAAGCAAGCCCGGTGGTGGCTGAACGAATCATGGCAATTAATCCCCGTCTTCTGGAACCCAACGGAACCCACGAGCCAACGCACGGCTGGCTCCCGAGTTCCATTCAAATGTGGCGTGAACAAGCTTGGCTGACGCTGGTTAGCCGGTCGAGCTCAGGAAGCGGCGGGCAAAACCCTGGCGGGTATCGGTGAAACTGGCGCCGATTTCGAAGCCCAGCCGCCACACCACGCGGCATTCGCGCGCCGCCCCGGCGCCTTGGTCGCCGAGCAGTAGCACGAAATCGTCCGGCACTTCGAAGGCGTCGGCATGCAGCCGGATGCCGCTGTCGGAGATGTCGATCAGCAGGCAGTCGCGCGGCAGCGCCCCGCTTTTGGTTCTGATTTTAGCCCAGCGGCTGAGCGCATGGCGCTGTGCCCGCCGGCTTTCCGTAAACATGGTGTCCCGTCTCACACATCCGATTCGCCCGGCGGCGATCATGACGGCGAAACCGTTGCGTCTCGGCCAAAGCAAAAACCAGAATTTTCGGCTAATTTTCCGAAAGATCTCACATTACTGGCGTTGCGGCCCGGTCCATGGCTATAAGCGGGCCATGCCCCAATTTTCCCCGCATCAGGATGCCGCCCTCAAGGCCGTCGCCGGCTGGCTGAAGGACAAGCCCGGCAAAGGCGATACGCCGCCGATCTTCCGGCTGTTCGGCTTCGCCGGGACCGGCAAGACCACGCTGGCCAAGCACATCGCGGCCGCCGTCGATGGCGACGTGAAGTTTGCGGCGTTCACCGGCAAGGCTGCGTCGGTGATGCGCAGCAAGGGCTGCGCCGGCGCGTCCACCATTCACAGTCTGATCTACCGCACGCGGGAGAGCAGCGAGGAGACGCCGACCTTCGAATTGTGGGACGAAGCGCCCGCCTCCAAGGCCAAGCTGATCATCGTCGACGAATGCTCGATGGTCGATGCCGAGCTCGGCCGCGATCTGCTGTCGTTCGGCGCGCCGCTGCTGGTGCTCGGCGATCCGGCGCAATTGCCGCCGATCCAGGGCGGCGGCTTCTTCACCGAGGCCGAGCCGGACATCATGCTGACCGAGGTGCATCGCCAGGCGCAGGACGATCCCATCGTGCGGCTGTCGATGGCGGTGCGGGCCGGCGAATATCTCGAGCCCGGCCGCTACGGCGAAAGCCAAGTGGTGGCGAAAGCCGACCTCGATCCGGCGCGGGTGCTGGAGGCCGATCAGATCCTGGTCGGACGCAACAATACGCGGCGCGCCTACAACGCACGGATGCGCGAGCGGCGCGGCTTCGAGGGCGCGGTGCCGCTGGCCGGCGACAAGCTGGTCTGCCTGCGCAACAACCGCAAGAAGGGCCTGTTCAACGGCTCGCTATGGACCGTCAAGGAGCGCGGCGCGCGCAAGACCGGTGTGCTGACCTTGCGCATCGCCCCCGAAGAACCGGGCGGGCGGATCACCAAGGTCAATGTGCGGCCGGAATGCTTCACCGGCTCCATCGAGGATTTCGATTGGGCGCAGCGCAAGCGCTACGACGAATTCGACTTCGGCTATGTGCTCACCGTGCACAAGTCGCAGGGTTCGCAATGGGACGACGTCGTACTGTTCGACGAATCCTTCGCGTTCCAGGACAGCCGAGCCCGCTGGCTCTATACCGGCATCACCCGGGCGGCCAAACGTCTGACCGTCGTCATGTAAGGTGTAGTACGGCTCTCCCGAGCCAACGCGGTAAAGAATTCCTTAATCACCTCCCGGCTAGCCTTGGTCCCATGGATTCGGTTTGCCCGGGAAGGCCGCAATGAGCGAACGCCGGAATACGATACGCAAAAAGAGCTTTCTGCAGGGCCGCATCTATTTCAACAATCGCCGCTCCGCGCTCGACTGCCTGATCCGCGACATCTCGGACACCGGCGCCAAACTGATCTTTTCCGACTCCGTCCAGACCCCGGATATCATCGAACTGTACGTCCCGCATAAAGAACAGACGCTGCGGGCCGAGGTGCAATGGCGCCGGGGCGAAGAGATGGGCGTAGCATTCACCGACGCCGAGGTGCTGGCCACCGACCGGCCGGCCGGCAGCGCCACCGAACTGGCCGCCCGGGTGCAGAAGCTGGAGGACGAAGTCGCCTCGCTGCGCCGCCTGCTCAAGCGCATGAAGGCCGCGGTGCCAGGCTTCGACGACGCCGACGCGGCCTAAAAGTCCCTCTCGCGTTTGGTCTTTGCCGTATCGCCCAATACGGCCTCAAGGACGCTGCCCAAGCGTCCATCTCCCCTGCCTGAACCAATTCCGTCCTGACCGCGACAAAGCCGGGCAACCGTGACGCCATGCCGGCGTTGCGTAGAGCGCGTCCAGCAAAAGCGGACACCGGTTTTGCGGGAAAGCAATCGCAGATTGCGTACACTTATCTGCGTACGCGCTCTAAGAGTTTAAACAGACGCGTTTTCTTAACGTGAAGTGGATTCCACTTCACTTGAAAATGCTGATCCCGAATTGAGTAGTAAAAGGACCGACCATGACCTCTCGGCGCAACATCCTCCAAGGCGGCGCGCTGGCGCTGCTCGCAACCGCCACTATTGCCCCGACCGCCTGGAGCCAGGAGAAGCCAATGCTGTTCAAGATCATCACTGTGAAGGACGAAATCGTCATCGGCTTCAACGCCGACGAGCTGTCCAAGCTCGGCGGCAATGACGCCGGCGCGGTGTCGCGCACGCTGGCCGCGAAGGGCGAACTGACTGCCTGGCAATACGCGGTCAAGAAGGCCGATAACGGCGACCTGCAGCAGGCGCCGCTGCGCAAGGTCGGCCTGTTGGCCAATACCTCGCTGCGAGTCGAGCCCTACACCACGCCGCTCACGGTACTGCCGCACGAATAACGCCGGTCGCGTCCCATCGCGCCGTCAAGGCCGTTGCCGAAAGGCAGCGGCCTTTTTGCTGTCGATGCGGGCATCCGGAAGCGGCTTGCCCAGGAGGGGCTCTACAGCGTTTTCTTCACGCGAAGTGGATTCCACTTCGCGTGAAGAAGCTCTAGGCGTGGCGCGTACCGGGCTGGGCCGGCAGCGAACAAGTCATTGTAATTACGTTATTTTTTTAGAAATCGATGAACGGCTTCCGGTCCGGCGGCACCAATGAACAGTGTCACCTGATCCCGCAAAGGAAGCCGACCATGAAACGCCAACGTCCCATCGCCTGCGTTATCGCCCTCACCGTCGGCGCGATCGCGCTGATCGCCGGAAACGCCGCCGACGCACGCCCGATCAGCGGTGCCGGCTCGCATGTCTCGATGAACAACCCGCGGGTCGCGCCCCGGACCAATCTCGATCTGCCGCACAATATCCCGGTGCGAAAGAACGTGCGGGGCCACTGCGTCCTGAAATTCATTCCGCGCGTATTGTCGGCCGGCTATTCCGACCGGCCGCGCGGCCACTTTGGTTATGGCCGGCGCTACCATCCGGGCAACGGCGGCAAGCTGGTCTATGAGCAGAAGCTGGTGTGCGAGTGATCAGGCCGACTGTGCCTGCGGCACGACTGGCTGGGCGGCTCCAACGTGGTGCACGACATGATTTCCAATAAGACAAGGCGCGTCAGCATGGCTGACGCGCCTTGCTCCGACTTCTTCAATAAACGACTTATTTTGCCGCCGGCGCTGCGGCCTTCGGCAATTCCAGCTTGATCGTGGAGGTCTGCGATCCGCCGCCGATCTTACCGGTCGCAAACAGGATGCCGCCGCCGACCATAATGACGATCAGCGCTCCGATCAGAACGCCAAGAACTCCAATTCCGCCGCCACCGCCATTTTCAGCCATTTCGCTCTCCAATTTTTTGCTTCAAACGCGTCAAAATTTCCGTTCAATATCACGGCAATACTGCCGGTATAACCAACGCGGATTTGCCGCAATGGTTCCGTGCACGACGTTTCTCATGACGTTCTGAGGAAGGCCGACGATGCGACAAGCAGCCGGCGTCACAGCCGTCGCGCTTGGTCCAACCGGTATCCGTTCGGCGTTGACGCCGTTAGCTTAGGCCGATTTCGCCTGGGGTGCTGCGAGTTGGCTGTGCCGCGCCGGATCGTACACCACGACGCGATTGTGCCCGGCGCGCTTGGCCGCATAGAGCGCCGCGTCGGCCTGCGCCACCGCCTGCTCCAGTGGCGCATCGGCCGCCATCCGGCAGGCGCCGATACTGAGCGTCAGCGTCAATTCGCGGCCATCGTCGAGCCGGACCGGCGGCCTGCCGACCGCGTCGAGTATTTTCGTGCCGACCAGCGCCAGCATCACATCGTCGGAATCGGCGATCAGCACCACGAATTCGTCGCCGCCCCAGCGTGCACAGATATCGTTCGCTTGCAGCGTGCTCTCGAGACGCCGCGCCGCCTGCGCCAGCGCCACGTCGCCGCTGGCATGGCCGAATTCGTCATTGATGTGCTTGAACAGATCCATGTCGATCAGCATCAGGCCCAGATCTTTGCCGATCTGTTTGGCCCGGCGCCGGACGCGCAGCGCCGCGTCGGTGAAGCCGCGCCGGTTATAGATCTCGGTCAGCGGATCGAAATGCGCGAGCCGGCGCAACGCATCGGTGCGCTCCTGCACCGTCGCTTCCAGTTCGCGGGTATGATGGCCGACCGCCTGCACCATGCGGGCGAAGGTCCGCGACAGCCGGCCGATCTCGTCCGGACCGTTGTCGATCTCGGCGATGGAAAAATCGCCGACCGCGACACGGCGCGCGACTTCCTCGGCGCGGGCCAGACGGTCAAGCACACTGCGTTTGAACAGCAGCGTCAGCAAAACGACGGCCGCCGCCATCATGAAGCCGAGCAGGCCGGCGATCGGCAGGAACAGCCGCCGGTCGATGATGCGGTCGACATCCATCAGCGTGACATTGAACCAGCCGAGACGATCGAGATAACCGACGCCGACCAGGTATTGATGGCCGTCGATCCGCATGAAGCGCGATTCGACCGCGGTCTCGCCGCCGGTCAACGTCGCCAGCATGCCGGCCAGCGTCTCGCGGTCGGCATCGCTGTCGAGCTGCCGGAAGATGGTCTTCTTGTTCTTGGTGTCGTTGGTGAGGCTGTGGAAGTCGACCATCGCCGGATCGCGGTGCGCCTGGATGGCGCCGTCGCGATCGACAAACATGCTCTGCACACCAGTCTGCGGGAAATTCACCACTTCCTGAATGAAGGCCGACAAGTCTACGCCGGTGCCCAGCACGCCGAGCACACGCTTGCCGTCCATAACCGGACAATTGATCCAAACCTTGGTGACGGCGAGCTTGTCGTCGCGGTCGACGTTGAGCTGACAGCCCGGACCGGCGGCCGTCGTCTTGACGTACCAACCGTCGCGCGGATTGTTGCGATCCAGCGTGTAACGCAACTGGTTGCCGCTGAAGCTGTCCTGCCGGTCGTTGAAATAATAATGTCCCGAGCCATCGACCACGAAGAAATAGCTTTGATCCTTGAAGGCGATGCGGAAATGCTCAAGTTCGCCGATGCCGCGCGCTTTCTTGTCCGGATCGTTTTCGTTGGCCGCCCATTCGCGCACCGCGGGCGCGCGCGCCAGGGTCTCGGCCAGCGACACCTCGCGCATCAGCGCGTCCATGCCGCGATAGCGATCGAACAGCACCTGCTTCTCGGCGAACAGCGTGCCGAGCTTCACGATGGTGGTGTCGACGATCCAATGGAAGGCCAGAAAGGCCGGTACCGCAACCGCTATGAATACGGCGAGGGTCAGCGCCAATACGCGCCACTTCAGCGAGGCCGAAAGGCCCTGCCACAACGCCGTCCATTTTCGCTTCATTTAAACGTCGATCCCTGCCGCACATTCCATGCACGGCTCCCGCCCATTCCCAATATCAGGAACCTTACCAATGCGGAGTTGACCACTTCATTAACGAAGCCGCTTCCGGAAAAAGCGCGGCGAAAAAATTTGCGGTTCACAACAAACGGGGTGCCGCAACGATACGCCTCACGCCGACTGGTCGACCGGCGAGGCCGGCAGGCCGCGTCTGAGAGCATCCGCGCTCAATCGTGCAAACAGCCGGGAGATCATCGCGGTTGAAAGCGGCTGCGTATCGAGCTCCGTTTGAACCTGCGCGCGCAGGTCGTCCAGTCTGCGACTCGGCTTTACGTCGTCGTCTGTGGCATTCTGCGCGGCGCTCGTCTCGAAAGTCGCGCGAATCTCCGGCGGCATTTCCACCGCCTTCAAGGCGTCCATGGGAAGCTTGCGGCCGACGATGACGTCTTCGGGCGCGAGCTTGCCGTCGGAGTGGCGCGCGTGAGGAATGCCGCTTCGGCCATTTCGCCCGTATCGAGAGTCTGCACCCGGCGCAGCGCCTTCTCGGCATCCAGTTCGGCCGGATCGAGCAGCCCGTCGCCATCGATATCGGCCCGCTCGAACAAGGCCGCCACCGCCGTCCGCTCAAGTCGATGCGCGACGACGACTCAAAGGTCGGCAATTTTAACCAAGCACTCGGCAAAAATGGCATCGAACGACAGAGGCGTTCGGCTCGGCTGTTGTTTACGTACGCTTTGATGGCGTCAGCGCTTTCGTATTCTTCGTGTTCGGAGCCGCATCCTTCGCGCTGCGTTTCAGCGCGGTGCGCAAATCGGCGCTGCGGCCGTGCTTGTCGAGCAGATCGCGGAACGCCTCCTCGGTGAGTTCGTCCCAGTCCTTCATGCTGTCGCGGCGATACAGATCCAGCGCCGCGAAGGTTTCTGGATCGAAGGCGATCACCTTGCGGCGCGGCGGATCGGCCAGCAGCGGCACAGCATTATCAACAACCCGCAATTGCGGCCGGCGGCTGGCGGATTTTTTCGAGGCGGCTTTCTTTGCCATGGCGGGAGTTCTTATTTGCGCATGATATTTTCCGAAAATCAGTTCTCGCTTTTCGGGATCATGCTCGGGCGCCGCGCCGTTCGTCGCGCTCGATCCAATCGCGCAGCAGTTTCATGTTGCGCCGGTTGGCACGAAACATCACGTCGAAGGCGTCGCCGAGAAACGGCACGATACCGACCAGTCCGTCCAGCGCGGTATTGCCCAGCATGCGGGCGATCAGGTGCTTCGGCGCCCCGAGTTGGCGCGCCTGATGTATCAACCAGAGCGACATTGCCGTGGTGATGGCATCGCCGATGCCCGGCACCAGGCCGATCAAGGCATCAATGCCGAAACGAACATTGGTCCCCGGAATGAGGAAGGCTGTGTCGAGCAGCGTCGCCAGCGCATCGAGCTGCGCAACGCGGTCGCGGCGGCTCGCACCGCGCGGAAATCCGCCGATCTGGTTCGGCGGATATTCGCCGGGGCCGAGGATCTCATAATCGAAGTCGCGCGTCGGACGGGCGGACATGGCCGGCTCCTGACAAGGAGCCTATGTCCCAAGGCACATGCCTCGAGGCGACGGCTCCGCTCCGGTGGGCAATTCCCAGCCGGTGCGGAAGTTCCAGGGACCGATGAGCGCAGGCGATGCGAGAGACCGGCCTATTGGCGGATCAGGCGCTCTTCCATGGTTTCAAGATCCTGGGTCTCGACGAACTGGATGGCGAAACCTTCGGCAAACTGCCGGCGAACCCGCCCGACCACTTTACCGAGCGCCAGCGGCATGCCGATTTCCGGCATGATGTCGGCCGAGACCGCCGCCCCGGACACCGACATGTCGATCACCAGACAGGTCATGGTCTGGCCATCGGGCAGCACCAGCGTCGAATATGGGTTTCTGGGCACGATCCGGCCGTGCTTGCGGACGTCGTTGACGTCGTGATTCTTGTGATTTTCCAGCCAAATCAATTTGGCGGCGCGCTTGGCCTGTTCCTCTTCCGAGCCGGAGAGGTTCATGATGAAGCCGCGTTCCAGCAGCCGGGTTATCACGCCCTCCAGTTTGCCGAACTGGTCAAGATGGGCGATGACCCGCTCGCCAACCGGCGCGACCACTGGCGCGGCCAGCAGCATGATCTGCGGCGACATGTTCAAAGCCCGGCAGGCAAATTCACGGCGGTTGCCCTGCGCGTCGCGCTTGGAACCCAGCATGTAACGGCCGGCCAGACTGGTAATGATCTGTACGTCCGGACGACGATCCGGCTGGACCTCGACGACATCCTGTAACGGTTCAGGTCGGATCGATATGAACGACATCGGCGTGCGGAGCCCTCAACGATGGCTTACACACCGAGTATCCCCCAAACTCATTGGTTGCCGGTTAAGGCATATGCGCAATTTGCCGTATTACGCCGGAATTTTAGCGGATTTTGAGGCGTTTTGGGTTCCCCAGCGGAACTGGGCGGCGGTTGGCGGCGGTTTCGAAAGGATCCGTTTACGAAGCCGCCTCCTCGGGCGGGATCGGCCGCGGTTTGCCGGTGTTGTCGATCGCCACGAAGGTGAAGGTGGCATCGGTCACCTTTTCCCGGACATGGGTCTCGAAGCGGCGCGCCCAGGCCTCGATATGGATCTTCATCGAGGTGCGGCCGATACTTTCCACCTCGGTATAGACCTCCAGCACGTCGCCGACCCGCACCGGACGGATGAACGTCATGGCCTCGACCGCGATGGTCACGACCCGGCCGCGCGCCCGCTCGACCCCGGCGATGCCGCCGGCCTGATCCATGCGGGACAGCACCCAGCCGCCGAAAATGTCGCCATTGGCGTTGGTGTCGGCCGGCATCGCGCTGATGCGCACGGTCAGGTCGCCACGCGGCGCGCCGTTGCTGCTTGGGGTCGGTGCCGCCATGTCGTCCTCTACCGGAATATCCGCTCGCCCTGTTCATCGACGATCAGACGGCCCTTGGCCAGCGTGAACTCGATGGCCATGTCGAGCGAAGCATGGCGGTCGGCCCGGATGAAGCGGTGCTCCTGGCGGACGCCCTCGATCTCCTTCTCGATCGTGCCGGCGGTCTGGTATTGGCCGCCGCTCTCAAACGGCTCCGCCCGAATGACAAAGCCCTGATATTCGATCGATTTGGACAGGGCTGGGGCCGCTTCGGCTGCAGCTTTCCCGCCGAACAGAGATTTCCAGAAAGACATCGGAGCACCTTGAAGGTCGCGGTCAGGTCAGCGGCCAACATGACCGGATCGAACGGATCCAGTCGAGTTTGGCCGATGTCGATGTCGCGACGCAAGCGGCCTAAAAACCACGCTTCCGGCCGTGGTCCAGATCCATTTTACGGTGCGGCCGGACCGGCCGTTTGGTGGCTTTCTTTTCTCGAACCGGCTCCCGGGTCACCGTTCCATCGTCAAAGGTCGAGACCACATAGCGGCGCTCGGCCTCCTGTTCGACTTCAATACTGACGGGCTTTTTCCTCGGCATGTTTGTTCGCCATGTACGGCGCTCATTCCTGCGCGTTCACCGCTCATATTGGGTGTCCGCGCACGTTATGCCACGGTCGTAACCCCATCAATCCTATGCGTTGTCGGTGTCGACCCGCGCCGGCATGTTCAGGAAGCCGAACAGCACGTGATAGAAGCGCCGGAAGTTCAGGCCGAACTGCGCGATATGGGCGGAGCCCGGCAGCACCGAAAACTGCTTGTCGGGATTGGCGACCCGCTCGAAGAACGCCAGCAGATCCTGAATGGTGGCGATGCCGTCGTGCTCGCCGCGGATGATCTGCACCGGGCATGACAGTTTGTCGGGATCGATCAGCGGCAGGTGGGCGCACATGTCCAGGTAGGTGCCGGTCGGCATCGTATTGCCGAGCTTCAGTTCCTCTTCGGCAACCGCGTCCGCAACGATCATCTCCGAGGTGCCGGGCTTGTCGCGCGTAAAGATGCTGTGCATGAACGACTCGTCGATCGGACGGTCGTGGTTCGAGCGCCACCTGTCGAGTTGCAGCTTGCGCTTGGCCAGCGTCGGCGAGCCCTGCCCGGTCCACGTGAAGGCGTCGAGGATCAGCTTGTTGACGTGCTGCGGCCGCTTCTGCGCGAACATCGCGGCGCGCAGCGCGCCACCGGACTGGCCGTAGACATGCATGACGCTTTGCTTGGTCTCGCGGACGATCACCACCATCGCGGCATCGAGATCGTCCACCGCCATCGCGACGTCCGAATTGTTGGTCGAGCGCGACGACCGGCCGTATCCCTCGTGGTCCATCGTCCACACGTCGAAGCCGGCGCGCGCGCAATGGTCCATCATCGAATAGTCCGAGCCACGGCCCGGCACCTGAATGTCATAGCCGGGCCGCGCGCTCAGCGACGAGCCATGCACCAGGAACAGGATCGGCTTGCCGTCCGGCGAGCCTTCGTACTTGCGATAGATGTAAAGGTCGATCTGGCCCTTTTTGGTCCAATATTCCTTGGCGGTGATTGTCGCGCTCATCTTAAAAAACTCCGATGCCGCTTGCGCGGAAGTTGAATAGTTCGACAGCGATCGGCATCCGCCGTCAGGGGATCAGGCCGGGCGGCAAGGTGGCGCAGTATTCGGCGATTTCGTTGCCGCGCGTGAACCAGACCCGGTCTTTCAGCTTGTGATCCATGATGTGCTGGAACGCCTGCCGCAGCGCGCGGATCCGGTAGGGCTGGCCCATGATGTAGGGATGCAGCGCGAGGCAATAGACCAGCGGGCGGTCCTCGCAGCGCTCGACCATCTCGTCGAACTGATCGGTCACCATGTCGGCGAACTCGCGGCCGGTGTGCTGGCGCCAGATCAGCGCGCCGGCATCGTTCAACTCGGCCGGATACGGCACCGAGAGGATCTTGCCCTTGCGCGTGTTCATCCAGATCGGCTGGTCGTCATGCGGCCAATCCAGCACATAGGTGTAGCCGGCCTCCTGCAGCAGATCCAAGGTCGTGGCGTTTTCCGACGCCGCCGCGCCGAGCCAGCCTTTCGGCGATACGCCTTCCTGCTTGGTGAAGGTGGCGGTGACCTCTTCGATCAGCCGCCGCTCGTCGACTTCCCACAATCCCTTCTGGCGCTCCGCATTGGTGCGGCCATGCGCGATGACGTCGTCGCCGCGGGCGCGGATGCGCTCGAACAGTTCCGGCTGGAAGTCGTACAGAATGCTGTTGCACAGGTGCGAGGCCGGCAGCTTGAACTCGTCATACAGATCCAACAGGCTCCAGAAGCCGACGCGGTTGCCGTAGTCGCGCCACGCATAATTGCGCTGGTTCTGCGGCTCGCCGAGCTTGGCCGGATCGTTGCCGATGCCGGCCTGGAACGCATACATCTCGACATTCGTGGCGATCCAGAACGCGAGCCGCTTGCCGCCGGGCCATTCATAGGTCGGGCGTTTGACGATCGGCGAATACTCGTAGCGCTTGTGCAGAGGAATCATGAGCCTTGTCCTGTTGCGGCCGCGTGCCGCGAAGCGGAGACGAGAGAGCTAGAACGTCCTAGGAAGCCGGCGGAACGATGCGCACGTGCAGCGGCGCCAGGCCGGCGACGGATGCGACCAGCTCATCGCCCGGCACGACCGGCCCGACGCCGGCCGGCGTCCCGGTGAAGATTACGTCGCCCGGCGCCAGCCGATACTGGTGCGACAGATGGCTGATGATCTCGGGCACGTTCCAGATCATTTTTTCCAGCACGGACTGCTGATGCATGACGCCGCCGACCGACAGGCTGAGCGCGCCCGAGCCGATGTGTCCGGTCATCGACACCGGGTGGATCGGTCCGCACGGTGCCGAATGGTCGAACGACTTGCCGAGCTCCCACGGCAGTCCCTTTTTGCCGCATTCGCGCTGCCGGTCGCGGCGCGTCATGTCGAGGCCGACCGCATAGCCGAACACGATGCCGAGCGCGCGGTCGCGCGACAGCGCCTGCCCGGCCGCGCCGATTGCGATCACCAGTTCGGCCTCGTATTGCAGGTCGTCGGTCAGCGGCGGATACGGCACGGTGCCGTCGGCCACGATGGCATCGGTCGGCTTCTGGAAGAAGAACGGCGGATCGCGCTCGTCGCCTTCCTTCATCTCGCGGATGTGCTCCAGGTAATTGCGGCCGACGCAATAGACCCGCCGCACCGGAAACCGCGCGTCGCGCCCGACAATGGCAAGCGTCGTCGTCTCCACCACCGGGATGGCAAGATCGTTCAGGGCGCCTGTCGGCGCGGCGGCTTCGATCGTCGATGTCATGACATTCCCAATTGGCTCAAGGCGCCGTCACCCTAGGAGCGGCGGTCCGGAGCGGCAAGACGGAGGTTCTTGCGAAATCGTTGGAGGTTCTTGCGAGAATATTCATTCCGAATTCAACGCCCGGCGGCGCGAAAGCGCGACGGGCTGACGCCGGTGAGCTGTTTGAAGCGCCGGGTGAAATAGGCGAAGTCGGCAAAGCCCGCCATCTCGGCGATCCGCGCGATCGGCAGCGCGGTGTGCATCATCAGTTCCTTGGCGCGGTCGAGCCGCCGTTCGGTCAGCAGTTCGAGAAACGTCTTGCCGGTTTCCTTCTTGACCAGATGCGCCAGATAGGTCGGCGTGAGATCGACGGCCGCCGCCGCATCGGTCAGCGACGCCTGCTTGTCGAAATTGGCGCGCAGGAAATGGCCGAGCCGCGTCATGGTCTCGCGCCGCGCGGCATTGGACACGCGCTGTTCGGCGAGATGCCACAGCTCCTTGCCGAACTTGCGGCACGCGAGACCGACGCATTGATGCAGATAGGCGCGGCACAGCACCGTGGCGCCGGGGCCGCGCTCCGCGCTCTCCTTCATCATCGAGCGACATAGCGCCGCGATTGTATCCAGTTCGTCGCCGCTGAATGTGAAGTCGAGATATTCCTGATATTTGAACGGCGCGAGCTCGGGCGCCTGCTCGATCGACACATCCTCGAGATCCAGCGGATCGACATCAAGGCCGGGCAGCAGGAACGACTGCGTGGTATTGATCAGGTAATATTCCGAGTTCGGCACCGTCGGGATGAAATGCAGCCGGTACGGCGGAATGAAGCAGACGGTGCCGGGCTCGACCGGACGGGTGACCGACCCGATATAGTGCGTGGTCGCGCCCGTCAGTTGCACATGGATCTGGAAATACTCATGGCGGTGCGGCACCGGATTCGGCAGCGCGTCGACATGATTGCGCACGCTGAAATCGCTGTGCGTAGCGCGCTCCGACATCGTGTAGTTGAGAATGTCGGTGCCGGTACGGCGGCGGCGCGTGCCGTCGCGCAATGCGTCACGGGACGCGTCGCGGGACGGCGATCCGGGCGGCGATCGAGGCGGAGCGGTCTGCATACAGGTCACCTTGGCCGGTCGCGGCTGCCTTACTCGAGCTTGCCGATCTTCTGCACCGTCTTGAGCAGCCGCGCGCTGTCGGTCGCAATATACGCCGCGAATTCAGGCGCATCCATATAGGCCGGCGGGCTGCCGGCCTTGGTCAGGATACTGTCGGTCTGCGGATCGGCCATCACGGTGCGCATCGCCTCGCGCAGCTTCGCCAGGATATCGTCCGGCAGCGCCTTGGGGGCGAACAGGCCGGCCCAGACATTGAACACGACATCCGGATACCCGGATTCGGCGAAGGTCGGCGCATTCGGAAACGCCGGATGGCGCTCCGCACCGAACGTCGCCAGCACGCGCAACTTGCCGTCGTCGGTAAAACCCTTCAGCGGGCCGGCGCCGAGCGCCGTCACCGCCACCTGATCGCCTAACAGACCGGACAGCGCGGGCGCGCCGCCGCGATACGGCACATGCAGCAGTTTGATGTCGGCATTCTGGCAGAACATTTCCATCGACAGATGCGTGCCGCCGAAATTGCCGCTGCTCGCATAGGCGATCTCGCCGGGGCGCTTCTTGGCGTCGTCGACCAGATCCTTCACGGTCTTGTACGGCGAGTTGGCCGGCACGGTGAGCAGGTTCGGATCGCCCAGCACGCGCGCGACCGGCGTGAACTGCGACATCTCATAGAGCGGCTTGCGGCCGGCCAGACGTTCGGCCTCGGGCAGCACGACGGCGGCCGACAGCGCCATCAGCAAGGTGTGCCCGTCGGGATCGCTGCGCACCACGACCGCCGCGCCGATGGCGCCGCCCGCGCCGGTGCGGTTATCGACGATGACCGGCTGACCGACCACTTTGGCGAGACCGACCGAGACCGCCCGCGCCGCGATGTCGGCCTGGCCGCCCGCGGCGACGCCGACCACGACCGTGACCGGACGTGTCGGCCACGCGGTCGCCGAAAAGGCCGGCGCTCCGGCGAGCGAAGCGATTGGCAGGCCGGCGGCCATATGCAGGAAGGTGCGACGATGCATCGTGATGTTCCTCTGTGCGCTAAGCGAAGCGAGCCATGAGCAAATGTGTCTTATGGCAAGCATGCCGCATGCCAGGAGAGGCGCAAACGGTGGACCTGCATTGCACCGTTGCGCTGAGGAACTGTTACCGGGACGTTCTTGCGCCCGGCTTGGAGAATATTGCGCATATTGAGGTTTATTGTCGGAATACCGCTGCGGCCGGTCCGCGCAGCCTCATCTGCTTAAGCTGCTTGCTTAAGCCACACCCGCCAAAGGCGCGCATGAGAGGCAACCGGGGCTGAAAAGCGCGCCAGTTCGGGCGCGCTTCCGGGCGTGCGGCGTGCCGCGCGCAGGCGGCGCGCCGGACGGCCCGAAGCCTTCGGCGCGCGACAAACAGGCTAGCCGACCGCGGCGGCCTGCTGCTGCTTCTCGTGCTTTATCTGCGTCCAAATCTGTTCGATCTTCGCATCCAGTTTGGCGGCCAGCAGCTTGAAGCCATCCGTGGTGCCGTGGATTTCGTCGTACCACAGATCGGTATTCGGGCCGTGATTGAAGTCCTTGGTGCCGATCGTGTTGCGCAGGTCGACATAGTGCACGCGGTCTTTGTATTCAGGCTTCTCGGCCAGCGCTTTCAATACACCGTTGAATCTGTCCAACATCAAATTGACGATCTCGCGCCACATCGCCACGCCATCGATATGGCGCATGTTCTTCAGCGGCGGCCCGATCCATTGCGCGCCCTGCGTCGCCGGCTCCCGCGGGTCGACATAATCGTAGCCGTGCAGGATGACATGCGCCTTGAATGTCAGGATACGGGCGATCATCGCGTCGTATTGCTTTTCGATGCCGGTGAGCACACCCGCGAAGGCCGACCGGATATAATTTTCCGTGGGGCGGTTCAGCTGAAAACTATGAACATAAGTTTCGATCGATCCCATCACGTCATTGCCGCCGATGCTCAGCATCACGATGTGCGGCTTTTCTTTTTCGATAGCCGGGAACAGCTCGGCCTTCTTCTGCACATCGGCCCACGCATCGCCGGCCTTGGCCAGACTCATGATCGGGTATTTCTCGCCCAGGATCATGACAAGGTCGTCGGCGAACGGATATTCGAACCATGAATCGCCTTCGGCCACGATGCGAAGTCCATCTTGGGTCTTCTTTGCCGCGTAGCGATTGTTTTTGAACTTGCGATGCCGCTCCAGGATCGAATCGACGATGCCGGAGAATGCGAATGTCTCGGCGTTGAGAGCCGCAAAGTTCGACGGCGAGCCGGCCGGCACCACGAGCCAGCGGCCGAGGGGGCCGCGGCGAAGGTCGACGGCCGCTGGCGGAATGGTGAGCTGCTCGAACTCGTCCGGCATAACGATCCTCCCCTCGCAATGCAGATTGCAGGATAGGATATTATGCCACCCTAGGTTTTAGGCAATGGCTTCCCGGCGACATCTTGGCGACCGCCCGGGCCTGCGCTCCGCCAGACCGGGCAGCCCTTACGGCTGCCCGAGCTTCTCGGCGAACAGCGCCATGGTCTTGCGATAGACCTCGGACCGGTTCCACTCGCGCATCACCTGGAAATTCGGCGTGCCTTCGCCGAACGGCGCGCCGGCCTGCCAGCCATTGGTCTTGAGCAGGTTGGCGGTCGAGGCCAGCACGTCCGGCACGCTGTGGCGCAGATCGACATGACCGTTGCCGTCGTAATCGACGCCGTACTTGATGTAGGACGACGGCAGGAACTGGGTCTGGCCGAGTTCGCCGGCGAAGGCACCGACCAGATCGCGCAGCGGCAGGTCGCCGCGTTGGACGATCTTCAGCGCCGCGATCAGCTCACCCTGGAACAGCTCGGTGCGGCGGCAATCATGCGCCAGCGTGGCGAGCGTGCGCACCACCGGCAGCTTTCCCATGTCGCCGGTGCCGTTGTCGCTCTCCAGCGTCCAGATCGCCATCAGCAATTCCTTCGGCACGCCGAACTGCTTCTCGACCCGCGTCAGCAATTGCGCGTGCTTGCCCATCAGGCTCTTGGCCCGCTTGATGCGGGCCGGGATGACGCGGGTCGCGGCGTATTCCTCAAAACTCTTGCGGAAGGTGCCGCGCTGGCGCCGGTCGAAGTTCAGCACATTGGCGTCCGGCGTGACGCCGGCGAACGCGCTGGAGATCACCTCGCGCGACACCCCGGCGGACGCCGCCTCGCGCGACATATTGGCCACGAAGGTGTTGAAATCGCCGCCGCACTGCGCGGCGTAGGCGGGGGCGGAGAGCGTGAGGGTTGCCAGAAGAGCCGCGAATAGACGGAAGAGCATGCGGGGGCCTCGGATTGTTACGACATTGGAGGCCAGAATGGCATGCGAAGGGGGCGGGTGGAAGGCGGCGGACGCGCACATCAAGCTTGGGAGGCTCCCCAGTCCGCTACAGCGGCTACCCAAACATTCAGACTTTCGGACAAAGATTTAGATCGCAAATGACCGGCCTAATCCCGTCCGCACACAATCCGAACTCCTCGGATGGAGACAGGCAGATATCAATATATTCCTAGATAATAAGCAAAGGTGACATGAAAAGAGGACGGTCTAGTCGACTCAGGAACAACGTGTAGAAAGGAAGCATATGATGCTGGTCACCGGATTTGCGGAACCCATCTTCAATGCAAAGCGACGACATCGAAATTCGATTGGGGTTTGAGGAGTTAGATGAGCTTGCTTTTTCTCTAACCTCGAAGGCAGCAAGGGCGCCGCCTCATTATCGAATAGTTCCCAACAACCTAGGACCATTGGTTGAGCTTGAATGGCTCAGAAGAAGCGGCGTTCAGTTGCCACATCTAGGCCAGTTAAAAAATACGCATCGTCTCACACTACTCAAAACAGCCCTTTCGAGTCAGGGAAACCCATCCTTCGAAAATTCTGAAGCTCAATCACACCTCATTTGCTGCAACTGGGACAAAGACGAAGAGCCAGACGAGTGGTTCAACTTCTGCCAATCCATGCAGAAGGCAGCGACAAAATTTGGCTTCCCTCTTAGGAATGCACAGGAGCTAGTGGCGGGCGTTAGAGAACTCGTCTCGAACATTCGCGACCATAGCGGCGCGCCGAACACTGGCTTAGCAGCCTACTCATTCCGTCAAAGAGAACTAGAGTTATTAATTGCTGACGAGGGAATGGGTGTTCTGAAGAGCCTTCGAACGTCGCCAGAGTTTCATGCATTAAGAGACTCCGGCGAAGCTCTTAGAGCCGCGCTAACCGACGGCAACTCCCGCTTCGGGAAAGAATCAGGCCATGGCGGCGGGTTTCGCGACCTCTTCCACGGTCTCCTAAATCTTAGCAGTTCGCTGCGTTTTCGTAGTGGCGATCACGCGCTTACCATCGATGGCGTCAGCCCCGGCTTGGCCCAAGCGCGCATCAGGCAAAAAACTCAACTGTCCGGCTTTGTAATTAGCATTCTTTGTATTCGATGATGTCCTAGCTATCTTTCTTTTCTTATCGACCAGTGAATGACGCATGGCGAACTCGACTTCTGACGTCGCAGCCAGGGCATTTTCAACAAGCAATTCATCGACTGGCGTCCCTTTTGGAAGCGTATTTTTTACCGGAAAGAGCCGGCCATCATTGCCCAGGACAAGTCGCTGTCGATGAAGCGCCCGGTGCAACGGATCGGAGTCTAGGCTGACAATATTGTGAAAAACGGAGGAGAGAGGAAATAGAGCCTTCGTGCCTCCCCTCAGCACCAACTGTAACGGCCGCCCGACCGCATTCGCAAGCAGCATTAACTGTTTGATGTGCCAGTTCATCCTACTTGGATATCCCGGCCCGGTTATAAATTCGAATGAGATTGCTTCAAATTCCGGGCGATCAGCCAAAAACTCCGTGAAGGTCAAATAATCTGCTTCAGTACATGCATTTATGTGAAGCGCCGTCGGCACGCCCAGAGCAAGAAACTCCTGCGCAATTAAGGCTATCCTTTTAATATTATAGAGATTTTCTGGTCGAGGAACATTATTATAAACGCTAAAGTTTGGAGATGTCATCAACGCAACGTCGAGCGATTTGAGCATCAAAACGATTGAGTTGCGGTGCGCTGATCTCCAAAAGCGTTCAAGAAATTTATCCTTGTGTACTCCGGAAATTATGATCTTTGCGTCGGGGCGAATCCGAAAATTTCGAGCAACGTCATCGCGAGAGAAATATTTTGGCGCGCCATCACGATCAAGTAACTCATAGAGAGACAGAGCGACCATCTCACCAGGGAAGGTCGTTTTTCTGGAATATGCATGATGAATAAGCGGAGCATATCCACGAATTCGGGGAAATGGAATGGCTGCGCATCGATCGACATTTTTCAGTCCAAAGCCGCCAACCTCTCCAAGACGGCGCGCATAATTCACAGGCGAGTTGAAACAAACGACATTGCAGCCCTCTTGGCCGCCACAACAAAATCTCTGGCAGTCCATGGCGGAACCTTTGACGCGAAGTCCGCCACATTGCCCCAGCAAAAAGCAATTCAGACAATTAAACGAAAGAGGCTGATCCGAACGAAAATGCCAGTCAGTACCTTCAAGGCCCTTTGACTTGTTCATTTCGGCGCGACCTCCAGTGTATTGGTAAGCGCTCCCGTTCCAATCACCTCAAGGCAGATGACGCCTCCGTTTCCTTTTAACGTATCTAGGATTGCCGCAGGAAGGATATGACAGTCGCCGACAATTTCCGGGCCCCTGGTAATAATCAAATCGTCATTTGCAGCTTGAAGAAGAAGCTGCTCGCCTACAGACGCTACGGCTTCTCCTCGAAGAGCTATTTGAAACGACCGTTCTGCAAAAACGGGGATAGCATCAAGTAAGGACAACTGAACCGGCTGAGTGAGCCGCTGCCCGGCCTTGTTCCACCCCCGCTTCGCCTGGTCTTTCTTGTCTTTGAGTCTATCAGCGCCCATCTGAAACCCGCATTTCATACAACGGATGAAAATA
>JAQGJU010000076.1 GCA_028290465.1 Xanthobacteraceae bacterium
GCTTTACTGCCAGAACGCCGGCTTGGTCTCTTCCAGCCGGCCGCCGAGCCGTACCGGCCCCACCTTGAGGGCCAAGCCCGTCGCATCGTCGGTTTCGACCGCGACGCCGCTGAGCGTCGCCGGCCCGACCGCCGGCTCGAACTTGCCGGTCGGCAGCTTGCGCAGGAACCGCTGCAGCGGCTCGTCCTTGACCATGCCGATCACCGAATCATAGTCGCCCGTCATGCCGGCGTCCGTCATGTAGGCGGTGCCGTGCGGCAGGATCTGATGATCGGCGGTCGGCACATGGGTATGGGTGCCGACCACAAGGCTCGCCCGGCCGTCGCAGAAATGACCCATGGTCTGCTTCTCGCTGGTGGTCTCGGCATGCATGTCGATCACAATGGCATCGGCGGCCTGCTTCAGCGGACAGGCGGACAACTCGCGTTCGATGGCCGCGAACGGATCGTCCATCGGATCGAGAAACACCCGTCCCATCAGGTTGACGACCAGCGCGTGGGCGCCGTTCTTCGCTTCGACCATCGCGGCGCCGCGTCCCGGCGTGCCGGGCGGATAATTCAGCGGCCGGATCAGCTTCGGCGCGCGTTCGATGAACACCAGCGCCTCGCGTTGGTCGAACGCGTGGTTGCCGAGCGTCACGGCGTCGGCGCCGGCATCGATCAGGTCGCGGTAGATCGCCTCGGTGATGCCGAAGCCGCCGGCCGCGTTCTCGCCATTGATCACCACGAGGTCGAGCTTCTGGTCGCGAATGAGGCCTGGGAGCCGGTCCAGCACGATGGCGCGCCCGGCGCGGCCGACAATATCGCCGATGAAAAGAATCCGCATACTACTCCCGCAGATCGATGACTTCGCGCTCGGTTAGCACGAAGTCGAGAGGCGCGTCGTTAGGCGTCGCCGGCACCTGCGGAATTTCCTGCGCCGCGAACGCGATGCCGATCGCCGTGATCGGCTTTTTGCGGCGCAGCGTCGTGATGGTCAGGTCGTAATAGCCGGCCCCATAGCCGACACGCTGGCCGACGCGGTCGAACGCCAATAGCGGCACGATCAGGATGTCCGGCTCGACCTCGGGCGCGGCGGGCGACGGCTCCAGAATGCCCCACTGGCCCGGGATGAGTTCGTCGCCGAACGCAAAGGCCCGCATGCTGAGCGGCTTGCCGCGCCCGACGATCAGCGGCAAAGCGAGTTGCGCGCCGCCGGCCACGAGCCGCCGCATCAGCCGCACCGGATTGATCTCGGTCTTCAGCGGAAAGAAGCCCGACACCACGGCGCCGGCCGGCACTTCGATGGGAAACTCGCGCATCGCGACCGTTTCGGCAGCGTTCATGCGGAATTCGCCGGACAGCGCATCGCGCTTGGCCAGCGCGTCACGGCGGATTTGCGACTTGAGGTCGTCACGGGGCGCGGTGTTCATGGAGGTGTCATACGCGATCCGGGGGGCGGGCTCTAGAGCGGTGTCGCACTTCGAGCCGTTATGGTTGAACGGTGTGCACCCGTGTTCGCGGCTTCAAATTCGTTGCGCGCCACGTAGCCCACAATCGCCTTGGCAACATCCTCCGCATGCGTCGAGATCATGAAATGCGCAGCGCCGGGGATTGTGACCAGGGAGGCGCCGTTTATCTGGATGCTCACCAGTTCATTGGCCCGCTGCACGGCCGGATGGCTGGCGCCGCCGCGCAGGACCAGGACCGGAACTTTGACGGCCGCAAGGGCCGACGGCGACAGCGGGAAGCCATAGGCGCTCGCCCAATCAAGAATATTGACCGGCGTCGTCTCGATCGCATAGGCGCGGACCCGCGGCGACCAGGACGCAAAGGTGCCGGTGCCGCCATAGAAGTCGATCATTGTCGCAATCGCTTCCTTGTCGCCGCCGTGAAACACGGCGAAATAGGCATCCGTCATGTCGCGGAAGGCTCGATAGTGCTGGAGCTCTTCCATTTCGCGCAGCAATTCCGCGGCCGGCGCCTCGGCGATGGTCAGGCTCACCAGCGGTACCGCGCGGCGAAGCGCAACAGCAAGCGACACCAGACCGCCGAACGAGTGACCGACGAGGTGCACCGGGCCGCCGGCCCGTTGGATGACGGATTCGACGACGTCGACCTCAAGCAGGATGGACGTGTCGCGCGCGCTGCGACGTTCCGCGGTTGCACCATAGCCAAGCAAGCTCGTGGTCACACAACGGAAGTCGCCGCTCAATGCGGCGATCACCGGCCGCCACGCGGCGCCGGTGCTGCATGAGCCCGGCACAAATACGATGGTCGGCCCCTTGCCGACCTCTTGGTAGTCGATAGCGCCGGCGGCCCCTTCGATCATGGCCACATCTTTGCTGGCATCTGCGCCATTAAGGGGTGGCGAACTGCCCACTTTCGGTCGAACGCGAAATTTCCAATTCTTCTTCGGTCATGTCGACCGACACATTGGCGAACAGCGGTGTGCTCAGATAGCGTTCGCCGGTGTCGGGAAGCATGCAAAGGATGTTCGCATTCTTTGGCGCGTCTTCACATACGCGCAGGGCTCCGGCGAATGTCGCTCCGGCCGTGATCCCGACAAAAATGCCTTCCTTTCGGGCCAACTCCCCGCTGAGACGGATGGCATCGGGACCCGAAATACGGATGATGCGGTCGATCACCTTCATGTCCAGAACATCGGCCGTCAGCTTCGGGATGAAGTCCGGCGTCCATCCTTGCATGGGATGCGGCTTGAAAGCCGGGTGAGCGCCCGCAGCCGACCCGTCCGGATTGCGGGTCTGTTCAACTCCGCTGCCGAGCAGCGGCGCATCGTCCGGCTCGCAGACCACAATCTTGGTGTCGGGCATTTCCTTCGCCAGCACCCGCGATACGCCCTTCAGCGTTCCGCCGGTGCCATAACCGGTCACCCAGTAATCGAGCTTCTCGCCTTTGAAGTCGTCGATGATTTCCCGCGCGGTCGTGCGCGAATGGATATCGGCATTGGCCTCGTTCTCGAACTGGCGGGTCAAGAACCAGCCATGTGTCTTGGCAAGTTCGGCGGCCTTCTGGACCATACCGACCGCGCGACCCGCCGCCGGCGTCAGCACGACCTTGGCGCCGAGAAAGCGCATCAGCTTGCGTCGCTCGACGCTGAACGTCTCGGCCATCACGATGACCAGCGGATAGCCCTTCTGGGCGCAGACCATCGCCAGCCCGATGCCGGTATTGCCGCTGGTCGCCTCGATGACGGTTTGTCCGGGCTTGAGTTGCCCCGAGTGTTCGGCGGCCTCGATCACGCCGAGGGCAAGACGATCCTTGACGGAGCCAAGTGGATTGAAAGCCTCGATCTTGACGAAGAGATTCACACCTGGAGGCGCAAGTCTATTGATCCTCACCACGGGCGTGTTGCCGATCGTCTCCAGGATGTTTTGAAACTTGGCCATGGTGTTTTCCCCCGCTGGTGCAAAAGTATTTAACACGCATTTCCCGACCGTGTCGTCCTGCGTGCAACTATTTCTTGTGTGGGAATCGCGGACTCACTCGCATCATCCAAACGGATGACGAGCCGCTAGGCTGCATCGGATATGAAATTGTAGCTCAGCTATTTCGGCCGCGGCTCCGTGAGCCTTGTGCCAGCCTCGATGAGCCGTCCGTCACGCTTGGCCTGCACGGCTTCCATCAACGTGAACGTCGCATTGCGGACTTCGTCCTGAAACGCGGTGTCCTTGTCGAGCGCCTCGTGGCTGGTCGCATACGGCTCGTAGTAGCCGATATAACCGTCGAATTCGGCATTGGCGCCGGCCGTGATCAGGTGCATGTCGCGCGCCCAATCTGACAATCCACGCCGCAGCGACTCGGCACCGACCGAGTCGCCATGCACCACGACCGAGAACAACCGGCCGGCCAGATGTCGCGGATATGGCCAGCCGGCAAGCTCAAGCTTCTTGGCCTCGGCGGCCTTTTTGCCGTGGGTCGAACTTGGATCCGGATTGCCGCCATCGGCGCACACCAGGCGATCCATCATCGCCTTGAGCGAGCCGGGCGCCTGATACCAATTGACCGGTGTCACGATCATCACGCCATGCGCCGCCACCCACATCGGATAGATCTCGTTCATCCAGTCGTGCGTCTGCCCGAGCGAATAGTTCGGATAGCAACTGCATGGCCAATGACAGAGCGCCATCGAGGTCGAGACGCAGGACTTGCACGGATGAATCGTCCGGCCATATTCGGACGTGGTGCGGCTGAGATCGAGAATCTCGACTTCGAAGCCGCCGCGCTCGACGATCAGGCCGCGCGCCAGTTCGACCATCCGCCAGGACTTCGACATCTCGCCCGGACAGGTGTGCTCGGTGCGGGCCGACCCGTTGATCAGAAGAATGCGCAGCGGAGAGTCCGAATCGTCATGGCGGGCCTGCGCGGCGTCGATCGCCGCGCGGGCCTCCAGCCAATCGATGGCGATGTCGTAGTCCGGATCGGCAAAGCCAGGGCCGGCCTTGCGGGTCAGCGGCGCCTTGCGGCTGTTGGCATAGGCGTCCCATGCCGCATCCGTGATCGATTGAAGTTCTGTCTGCAACGGCCCGAAGGCCGGGTCGATAAAGCGGGATTGGAATCGATGTTCGAACTGCGCTCGGTTCAGTTGGCGGGGCGGCATACCCTTGCGAACATCCGGCTGCGACATCGAACCCATCCGTCGTTGATCGGCAAACAACGGTGGGGCTAACGCTTTCGGGCTAGGTTCGTTTCCGCTGCGGCGCACGCCGGCGCGCAAAACAACGCAAAACAAAAATGGCTGGGACAAGCCCAGCCATGAACACGGAATCGATTCAAAGAAAATAAGTGCGGAGCCACATCGGCCGATGGAGCGCTCGATCCCGGGTGCCCTACAAAGTAGGTGGGCGCCGTGTGACCAAGCCCACGGGCCTGGTCAGGGACAGCTCCCTAGAGATCGATAAGGCCCCGAGAAAATGACTCCTGTCGTACCGGGCAGCCCCGCTTCGACAATATAGGGCTTCGCACGCGCTGGCGCCAGCGATGCGAAGCCTTCCGTTCAAAGAACTACCCGCTCGGGATGTCGCCCTTGCCGGCGCCCGGAATGGTCTGGTTCAGCTTGCGGCTGACGTCCTCGATCCGGTTCGCGGCCGAATTGAACGCCGCGACGATGGCGGCCTGCGTCGCCTGGGACCGGTCGGCGGCCAGCACCCGGGCATCCTGCAGCGCCGCGAGTTCCTCTTCCAGGCGGCGGACCCGCATCGTGGCCTCGACCAGTTCGTCGGCCAGCGTCAGCGCGGCCATCACGGTCAGGCGGGTGTCGCCGATCTCGCCGAAGCTGCTATGCAGCTTGGCCATGCGATCGTCGAGATCCTTGGCAAGCCGCAGCAGATGGCCTTCCTGGCCGTCCTCGCAGGCCATGCGGTACTGCTTGCCGTTGATGGTGACGCTGACCTGGGACATTAGCGATCGTTCGATTCGAGCACCTGGCGGATCGTGCCCATGGCGCTGTCCAGCCGCTGCGCGATCTCGCGGTTGGTGGATTCCAGACGACGCGTGCGGGCGACGGCGGCATCGAGTTCGCTGGCGAGGCGCGAGCGGTCGCTGCCCAGCGCCTGAAGTTCCGCCGCGCGCGAAACATCGCCTTTATCAGCCACCTGCCGGCGGTCGAGCGCCGCTTCGAGTCCATCGAGCGCGGCAGCGAGGCGCCGGGTGGCCTGATCGATCGCGCTGGTGTCGCTCAAACCCGTCCCACCTCTGACTCACGCCACCGATAAATTCTCGTGCCCCGGCAAGCAGTTAAAAAAGAAGCTTACGTTGCAGGACTAAAGCGCGTCAACGGCCGGCAGCCGTCCTTTCGCACGCCATGCACAGAGTCTGTGGACGGCTGGGCGTCGATTGACTCCGAGCCGTCACATGCTATCTGTCCGCCGCCCTGGACGGCGGGGGCTTGTGCGCAAATTCCGGGCCGCAACGCGGCATTTTCCGGCGAAACGCCAGCCTCTTATCGCCCAGGCACGCGTTCAAGACTCAAAGTCGCGGCCGCCCGGCCGCTTCCGGCCCCCGGGAGGCACACGCCCATGACATCGCGCGCCGAGCACGACCTTATGGCGAATGCCATCCGGGCGCTCGCCATGGATGCGGTCGAGCAGGCCAAGTCCGGGCACCCCGGGCTGCCGATGGGCGCCGCCGACATCGCCACCGTGCTGTTCGGCCGATTCCTGAAGATCGATCCGTCCGATACCGCTTGGCCCGACCGCGACCGCTTCGTGCTGTCGGCCGGCCACGGCTCGATGCTGCTGTACGCGCTGCTGCACCTGACCGGCCATCCGGGCATGCCGATCGACGAGATCAAGAAGTTCCGCCAGATGGGCTCGAAGACGCCCGGCCATCCAGAAAACTTCATCACCAAGGGCATCGAGACCACCACCGGCCCGCTCGGCCAGGGTCTCGGCAACGCGGTCGGCATGGCGATCGCCGAGCGGCATCTCAACGCCGTGTTCGGCACCGAGACCGTCGACCATTACACATACGTGCTGACGTCCGACGGCGACCTGATGGAAGGCATCAGCCAGGAAGCCATCGCGCTGGCCGGACACCTGAAGCTGTCGCGCCTGATCGTGCTGTTCGACGACAACGGCATTTCGATCGACGGCAAGCTGTCGCTGTCCGACTCGGTCGATCAGGTGAAGCGCTTCGAGGCCTGCGGCTGGGCCGCAACCCGCGTCGACGGCCACGATCCGGAAGCTATCGCCGCCGCGATCACGGCGGCGCAGAAATCCGACCGCCCGACGCTGATCGCCTGCCGGACCACCATCGGCTACGGCGCGCCGACCAAGGCCGGCTCGGAAAAGTCCCACGGCTCGCCGCTCGGCACCGAAGAGATCAAGGGCGTGCGCGAAAAGCTCGGCTGGAGCGCGGCCCCGTTCGAAATTCCGGCCGATGTGCTCAAGCTGTGGCGCGACGCCGTGCAGCGCGGCAAGGATGCCCACAAGGCCTGGACCGCGCGGCTCGAAAAGCTCGACAGCGCCAAGCGCAATGAATTCCAGCGCCGCATGCGTGGCGACCTGCCGGCCGAAAAGCTCGCCGCCGCCGTCCATGCCGTGAAGCAGCGGCTCGCCGCCGACCCGAAGGAAATCGCCACCCGCATCGCGTCCGAGCAATCGCTCGAAGCGCTGGTGCCGGCGCTCGCTGAGATGATCGGCGGCTCGGCCGATCTCACCGGTTCCAACAATACCCGCCCGAAGGGCATGCCGACGCTGTCGGCGGCCGACTATGCCGGGCGCTTCATCCACTACGGCATCCGCGAGCACGGCATGGCGGCGGCCATGAACGGTATGGCGCTGCATGGCGGCGTGATCCCGTATTCGGGCACGTTCCTGGTGTTCTCGGATTATTGCCGGCCGTCGCTGCGGCTCGCCGCCCTGATGGGCGAGCGCGTCATTCATGTGATGACCCACGACTCGATCGGGCTCGGCGAAGACGGCCCGACCCATCAGCCGGTCGAACATCTGGCGGCGCTGCGCGCCATTCCGAACCTTCACGTGTTCCGGCCATGCGACACGGTCGAGACCATCGAGTGCTGGCAGATCGCGCTGGAGACCAAGCAGACACCGAGCGTGCTCGCTTTGACGCGGCAGAACCTGCCGCAACTCCGGCTGTCGCTCGACGAGAAGAACCGCTGCCTGGAAGGCGCCTATGAGATCGTGCCGGCCGCCACCCCGGCGATGGTGTCGATCTTCGCGTCCGGCTCGGAAGTCGCGATCGCGGTCGAGGCCCGCAAGTTCCTGCGCGAGAAAGGCGTCATCGCCCGCATCGTCTCGGTGCCGTGCTTCGAGCTGTTCCTGGCGCGCACCGCCGCCGAGCGCGAAGAGGTGATCGGCGACGCCCCGGTCAAGGTCGCGGTCGAGGCCGCGATCCGCCAGGGCTGGGACGCCATCATCGGGGCCGACGGCGTGTTCGTCGGCATGACCGGCTTCGGCGCCAGCGGACCGTACAAGGAATTGTACCAGCATTTCGGCATCACGGCGCAGCAGGTCGCAGCCGCGGCGCTGGAGCGGCTCGGCAAGTCCTGAGACGCGACACGCGAACGCATTGCGGCCGGGTGTCGGTGCATTAGATATTTGACCATTGGCGCGACCCCCGCCGGGCTCCGCCGCATGTGAGGAGAGCGAATACATGGCCATCCGGGTCGCCATCAACGGGTTCGGCCGCATCGGCCGCAATGTCCTGCGCGCCATCGCGGAGGCCGGCCGCACCGACATCCAGGTCGTCGGCATCAACGATCTCGGCCCGGTCGAGACCAACGCGCATCTGCTGCGCTTCGACTCGGTGCATGGCCGCTTCCCCGGTACCGTGACCGTCAAGGGCGACACCATCGATTGCGGCTTCGGCCCGATCAAGGTGACGGCGCTCAAGGATCCGTCCGCGCTGCCCTGGAAGGATCTGGGCGTCGACGTCGCGCTGGAATGCACCGGCATCTTCACGGCCAAGGACAAGGCCTCGGCGCATCTCACGGCCGGCGCCAAGACGGTGCTGGTGTCGGCGCCCGCCGACGGCGCCGACCTCACGGTGGTCTATGGCGTCAACCACGACAAACTGACCAAGGACCACAAGGTCGTCTCCAACGCCTCATGCACCACCAATTGCCTCGCCCCGGTCGCCAAGGTGCTCAACGATGCCGTCGGCATCGACAAGGGCTTCATGACGACGATCCATTCCTACACCGGCGACCAGCCGACGCTCGACACCATGCACAAGGATCTGTATCGCGGCCGCGCCGCGGCGCTGTCGATGATCCCGACCTCGACCGGCGCCGCCAAGGCGGTCGGCTTGGTGCTGCCGGAACTCAACGGCAAGCTGGACGGCGTCGCGATCCGCGTGCCGACGCCGAACGTGTCGGTGATCGACTTCAAATTCGTGGCGAAGCGCGCGACGTCGGTGGACGAAATCAACGCCGCGATCAAACGCGCCGCCGAGCAGCAACTCAAGGGCATCCTCGGCTTCACCGACCAGCCGAACGTCTCGATCGACTTCAACCACGATCCGCATTCCTCGGTGTTCCACATGGACCAGACCAAGGTCATGGACGGCACGCTGGTGCGGGTGCTGTCGTGGTACGACAACGAGTGGGGCTTCTCCAACCGCATGGCCGACACCGCCGTCGCGATGGGCAAGCTGGTTTAATTCTTACGGCTGCTAGAGCCCTCATCCTGCGAAGGATGAGGGCAAAGCACATGATCAAATCGACATGACCACGAAATTCCGTACACTCGATGACGCGAACGTTTCCGGCAAACGCGTCCTGGTGCGCGTCGACCTCAACGTGCCGATGGAAAACGGCCGGGTGACCGACGCGACACGCCTCACGCGCATCGCACCGACCGTCCTTGAACTCGCCGACAAGGCCGCCAAGGTGATCCTGCTGGCGCATTTCGGCCGGCCCAAGGGCCGCGACGCAAAAGACTCGCTCAAGCCGGTCGCGGAAGCCCTTGCAAAAGTGCTCGGACGGCCGGTGAAGTTCGCCGACGACTGCATCGGCGACGCCGCCGAACAGGCCGTCAATGCGCTCAAGGGCGGCGAGATCCTGTGCCTGGAAAACACCCGCTTCCATAAGGCCGAAGAAAAGAACGAGCCGGCCTTTGTCGAGGCCCTGGCCAAGCTCGGCGACCTCTACGTCAACGACGCGTTTTCGGCCGCGCATCGCGCCCACGCATCGACCGAAGGTCTTGCCCACAAACTCCCCGCTTACGCCGGCCGCACCATGCAGGCCGAACTGGAAGCGCTGTCTAAGGCGCTCGACACCCCGCAGCGCCCGGTCGCGGCGATCGTGGGCGGCGCCAAGATTTCGACCAAGCTCGATCTCCTCGGCAATCTGCTCGCCAAGGTCGACACGCTGATCATCGGCGGCGCGATGGCCAACACGTTTTGGCTGGCGCTCGGCAAGCCGGTCGGCAAGTCGCTGGTCGAACGCGACCTGCTCCAAACCGCCCGCGAAATCATGACCAAGGCCAAGGCCACCGGCCGCGAGATCGTGCTGCCGGTCGATGTCGTGGTGGCGCAGAAGTTCGAGGCCCATGCGCCGTCCCGTGCCGTCCCGGTCGACGCGGTCGGCGACGACGACATGATCCTGGACATCGGCCCGCGCAGCATCGAACACGTCGTCTCGGTGCTGGCCCGGACCAAGACCCTGGTCTGGAACGGGCCGTTCGGCGCCTTCGAGATCGAACCGTTCGACACCGGCACGGTTTCGGTCGCCGAAGCCGCCGCGGAACTGACGGCCGCCGGCAGACTGGTCACGGTCGCGGGCGGCGGCGATACCGTCGCGGCATTGAACGCCGCGGGCGCGGCCGACCGGTTCAGCTACGTTTCGACCGCCGGCGGCGCCTTCCTGGAGTGGATGGAAGGCAAGGCCCTGCCGGGCGTCGAGGCGCTCAGGGCGAAATAGCCTATTTTACCGGGAACAAACGCGCCCTTCCGGCGCGGAAGGGTGGAAACTTGCGCCACCACCGATTATGACTTTGCCGGCGAAGAATAAACGGAGGATGTCCGATGAACCTCGACGAACTGAATAAAGTGGCGCTGGCCATGGTCGCGCCGGGCCGGGGCATCCTGGCGGCTGACGAATCCTCCGGAACCATCAAGAAGCGCTTCGACGCGATCGGGGTCGAGTCCACGGCCGACTCGCGGCGCGATTACCGCGAAATGCTGTTCCGCTCGACCGACGCGATGAAGAACAACATCTCCGGCGTCATCCTGTACGATGAAACCATCCGGCAGAACGCCAAGGACGGCACGCCGCTGGTCAAGCTGATCGAGCAGGCCGGCTCGCTGCCCGGCATCAAGGTCGATATGGGCGCCAAGGCGCTGCCGTTCTGCCCGGGCGAGACCATCACCGAAGGCCTCGATGGCCTGCGCGAGCGCTTGGCCGAGTACTACAAGCTCGGCGCCCGGTTCGCGAAGTGGCGCGCCGTGATCGACATCGGACGCGGCACCCCGAGCTACACCAGCATCAAGGCCAATGCCCATGCGCTCGCCCGCTACGCGGCGCTGTGCCAGGAAAACCAGATCGTTCCGATCGTCGAGCCGGAAGTGCTGATGGATGGCGACCACGACATCGAGCGCTGCTTCACGGTCACCGAATGGGCGCTGAAGACCCTGTACGAGGAGCTGTATTACGCCCGCGTGGTACTGGAAGGCACCATCCTCAAGCCCAACATGATCGTGCCGGGCAAGAAGTCGAACCAGAAGGCCTCCGTTGAAGAGGTCGCCGAACTGACCGTGCGCGTACTCAAGGCCTGCGTGCCGAGCGCGGTGCCGGGCATCGCGTTCCTGTCGGGCGGCCAGTCCGACGAAGAGGCCACCGCGCATCTCGACGCCATCAACCGGATCGGCGGACTGCCGTGGAACGTCACCTTCTCGTATGGCCGCGCCCTGCAGGCGGCGCCCCAGAAGGCGTGGGCCGGCAAGGCCGAGAACGTCCCGACCGCGCAGCGCGCCTTCGCGCACCGTGCCCACATGAACGGCCTCGCCGCGCTCGGCGAGTGGAAGTCCGACCTGGAGAAGAAGGCGGCGGCGTAAGCCACCTTCGTTTGGTCTACATCAAGGGTCGCCCGCCTGATTGGCCGGCGGCCCTTTTTACTTTGGGCTATTTGAACGGACGATCACGCCGCCGCGACGGCCGCGTTTCGTGCGGTCCGCTTGGCTTGGATCCAAGCCTCGCCCAGGTGGATCTGGGCTTTGATCGGCAGATGATCGGAAGCGATCCGGGACAACGGCGATTCATGGATCGCGATATGCGAGACCATGCTGTGCGGGTTCGCCAAAATGCGGTCCAGCGACCACATGGGAAACTTCGCCGGAAAACTGGCGACATGCGCTTCCAGCGGACCGAAGGCCGGCGCGAGGGCGCCAAGCGACGAGCGCCTGCCGAGGCGCCATTCGTTGAAATCGCCCATCAGCAAAGTGGGCCGGTCGTCTCCGCCCTCAGCCACCGACAAGATGGCCTCGACCTGCTGGGCACGCGAGCTGCGCAGCAGTCCGAGATGCGCGGCGATCAGGCGCAGCCGACCGGCCGGCAGCGTGAGATCGACGACCAACGCGCCGCGCGGTTCCGCGCCCGGTAGCACGAGCTGCCGCACATCGGTGACTGTACCGCTCCGTACCAACACCAGATTGCCACGCCAGCCGTGGCTGCTGCGGTAGCTGTCGAGCGGGACCGGTACCAGACCGGTTTCCTCTTCGAGGGCGGCGAGATCAAGCAGCCCGGTGCGGTCACCGAAGCGCTGATCGACCTCCTGCAGGGCGATGACGTCAGCGCCAATTTCACGAATGACCGCCAGCGTCCGCCAGGGTGCGAACAGCCGGTCCCGCCCGACGCATTTGTGCACGTTGTAGGAGGCAACACGGAATTCACCGCCCGCGCCGGCATCGGCCGCCGCGTAGGCCTTCCGCTCCTGCCGAAAAGTCGACATTAGCAGCGGACCAAATTTTCGGAGCGATTTGGGAGCCCTGAACGATCTGGACTTGGGGCGACGCTTCCGGGGCATGCCGAGCGGGTCTCCTTGTCGAATGCCATCATATCAGGGGGAACATTCGCCAGACAGGCTGCCATGGAACTTGCGTCGGCCTAGGCTCTTATACCCAACGGACCGAAAGCCATGTTGTTCCCTGACCCGTAAGGACCCCACGCTTGAGTCAACGAAGACGCATCGCGGCAATCGTTTTTTTAGGCGTTACGGTCTTTTTCCTGGCGTCGCTGATTGCCTTGTATTCTTACGGCCGGTCTGCCGGGGCCGCCGTCGGACCGCCGGGATTTGCCTTGCCGGTGGCCGACGATGCCACCCCGCTTGACCGGATCGTGTCGCCGCTTGTCCGCGCCCATCCGCGAGAGACGGGCCTGATGTTGCTGTCCGACAATCTGCACGCCTATGCGGCGCGCGCCCATACGGCGCGCATGGCGCAACGCAGCCTGGACCTGCAATATTATTTCTGGAAGGACGACCTGACCGGCGGCCTGCTGTTCAAGGAAGTGCTTGCGGCCGCCGACCGCGGCGTGCGGGTTCGTTTGCTGTTCGACGATATGCAGGTCCGGGGTGACGATCCGAGCTATCGCGCGCTCGACAGCCACCCAAATATCGAGGTCCGGCTGTTCAATCCGAGCCGAACGCTTCCCGGGGCGCTGGCGCGCGGCATCGAGCTGACACTGCGCGCCGTTCACGCCACGCGCCGCATGCACAACAAGGCCTGGATCGCCGACGGACGCATCGCCATCATCGGCGGGCGGAATATCGGCGACGCCTATTTCGATGCCGCCGAGACCACGAACTTCCGTGACATGGACGTGCTGATGATCGGTTCGGCGGTGGACCAGACCGCCGCGCATTTCGATCGGTTCTGGAATAGCGCCTTTACGCTGCCGCTCGCCGCACTGGGCGGCACGCGCCCGAAGGACACGGCAGGCCAGGAGGACGCTCCCGCGATGGCGACGCGGTTCGGAAAACTGGCGTCCACCGACAAAGCCGCGCCCTATCTGAAGCGCCTGAAAGACGAGCGCGACACCCAGTCCATGCTGCGTGGCGATCGGCCGATCCACTGGACGGCCAAAGCCGATATTGTGTCCGATCCGCCCGGCAAGATGCGGGGCGAAGACAGACCCGAATGGCTGATCAACACCTTGAAGCCGGCGGTCGCAGCGGCGACCAGCGAATTGCAGATCACCTCGCCTTATTTCATTCCGGGGGACGATGGCGTCGACACGCTGCTCGGACGGGTAAAGGCCGGCGTCCGCGTCACGGTGCTGACCAATTCGCTCGCGGCCACGGATGTCGCCGCGGTCCATGGCGGCTATGCGCCATACCGCGAACCGTTGTTGGCCGGCGGGATACGGCTGTTCGAACTGCGGCCGCAAATCGCACGTCCCGAATTCTCGATGTTCGGATCGAGCGGCGCCAGCCTGCACACCAAGGCTTTCACGGTCGACCGCAAGCGCGGCTTTATCGGCTCGTTCAACTTCGACCCGCGTTCGGAGTCGCTGAATACCGAGATGGGTGTTTTATTCGAGCACCCGGCGCTGGCTGAGGAGATCCGCGCCATCTTCGAACAGGAGATCTCGCCGAAGGGCAGCTACCGCGTGACGTTGGCGGACGGCAAACTCGTCTGGAACGACGAGGGCAAGGAGCCGCGGCGCTGGACCCACGAGCCCGAAGCCGGCGTGATGCGCCGGCTCACCGCGATCGTGGTCCGGTGGTTGCCGATCGAATCGCAGCTTTAAGACCGGCCACTGGGGGCATAGCTGGAGCCAGATTGGGGACCGCTTCCGGCAGCGTTTCGGCGTCACGCCGACCAATTATTCAACCGGGCCGATCTGCGGTCTTAACCCTCAGACCATGTTGTGGCTTCCGGCGGCTCGACTAGCGAAATTCGAGCACATTCAGGCTATAGAACGCACACACTGGCGATAGGCCCGGCCCTGCCGGCGCCCGCCCCCGTTCCGCCTAATTGAAATTGCATCGCACACCATGGCCAAAAAACCGCAACCCGTGCCGCCGCGCCCGGCGCCGCAACTCTACCTGGTGACGCCGGCCGTCGCCGACGCGGAAGTGTTCCTGCGCGACCTGTCGGCGGCACTCGATGCCGCGCCGGTCGCGGCCGTGCTGCTGCGCCTCGCGCCGGCCGACGAGCGCACCATGATCAACCGCATCAAGGCCCTGGCGCCACGCGTGCAGCAAGCCAATGCGGCGCTGGTGGTCGACGGCCAGCCGGATCTGATCGGCCGCGGCGGTGCCGACGGCGCCCAATTGCCGAATGTCGACGATCTCCTGGCGGCGCTGCCGCAGCTCAAGCCGGACCGTATCGCCGGTGTCGGCGGTCTGGTGACCCGCCATGACGCTATGGTGGCGGCCGAGGCCGGCGCCGACTACGTGATGTTCGGCGAACCGGACGCCGCCGGCACCCGCCCGGGATTCGCGGCGGTCGAAGAGCGCGTCGGCTGGTGGGCGGAAGTGTTCGAGGCGCCCTGTGTCGGCTATGCGGGCGCGCTCGACGAGGTGGCGCCGCTCGTCAAGGCCGGCGCCGATTTCGTCGCGGTCGGCGAATTTGTCTGGACCGATCCGGCCGGCCCCGGCGCCGCCATCCTGGCGGCCCACACGCAATTGACCCTCGAGGCGGTCGAATGAAGCCGGCGCGACCCGCGCGCCACGCCACATTGGCGGCGCTGGTTGGCGCCGCCTGTCTGGCCGGATCGATGACGATATCAACAGTGTGGGCCCAGCCGGCGCCGCGCCCGAAGCCGGGCACGCCGCCAGCAGCCGCTCCAGCGGCGCCGGCGCCCGCTCCTAAGCCTGGCGGACCTGAAGTCGACGAGGCCTATGGGGCCTACCAGCGCGGCTACTACCTGACCGCCTTCGCGGTCGCGACCCGGCGCGCGCGCGACAACAATGACGCCAAGGCCATGACCCTGCTCGGCGAGCTCTATGCCGACGGCCTCGGCGTCGGCAAAAACGATAAGCAGGCCGAGAACTGGTACAAGCTCGCGGCCGACCGTGGCGACCGCAATGCGATGTTCGCGCTGGCGATGTTCCGGTTTCAGGCCCGCAACGGTCCGGCGGACCGCGAGGCCGCCGCCAAATGGTTCGCATCCGCGGCCAAGCTCGGCCATGCGCCGTCGGCGTATAATCTCGGTCTGCTGTACCTGGAAGGCCAGCAGTTCCCGCAGGACTACAAGCGCGCCGCCGAACTGTTCCGCAGCGCCGCCAATGCCGGCAATACCGAGGCACAATATGCCCTCGCCACCCTGCACAAGGAGGGGCGCGGCGTCCCTAAGGACGTCAATGAGGCCGCGAAACTGCTCAGCGCGGCGACGCTGGCCGACAATCTCGACGCGCTGGTCGAATACGCCATCATGACCTTCAACGGCGAAGGCGTACCGAAGAACGAGGCGGCGGCCGCCGCGCTGTTCCTGAAGGGCGCCCGACGCGGCAGCCCGATTGCCCAAAACCGGCTGGCCCGCATCCTGTCCGCCGGACGCGGCATGAAGGAAGACCCGGTCGAAGCGCTGAAGTGGCACCTCGCCGCCAAGGCCGGCGGCGCCGGCGATACGTTTTTGGATACGTTCGCTGGCAAGCTGACCGCCCAGCAGCGCACCGCCGCCGAGAAGGCCGCGAAACCCTGGATCGACGCAGTGAAGGCGCAGCGCTCCTAGACTCTGATCCGATTTGGTTGAATCGGATTAGAGTCTAGGTTCTTGTTTGAGCATGATCTTTTCCGAAAACCGGTTTCCACTTTTCGGGATCATGCTCTAACGAACGAATTGGAGAGGGTGGCATCCGGCCGTCCGTCCGTGTAAGCAGCCCCGACCCTTTCATCTGGCGTTCCGCCGGCCCTCCTCGCCCAGCTCTTCTGGCTGCAGTGAGCCTCACATTTGGTTGCCCCCATGATCCGCTCCGCCCTGATCAACGTGATGGTGAAGGCCGCCCGCAAAGCCGGGCGGAACCTGAAGCGCGACTTCGGCGAGGTCGAGAAGCTGCAGGTCTCACGCAAGGGCCCGGCCGACTTCGTCACCCAGGCCGACCGACGCGCCGAGGAAATGCTGCGCGAGGAATTGCTGCACGCGCGACCGAATTACGGCTTTGTCGGCGAGGAAGGCGGGCGGCACGAAGGCTCGGACAAGACCCATACCTGGATCGTCGATCCGCTCGACGGCACCACGAACTTCCTGCACGGCATTCCGCAATTCGCCATCTCGATCGCGCTGGAGCGCGAGGGCCAGATCGTCGCGGGCCTGGTCTACAACCCGGCCAATGACGAGCTGTACACCGCCGAAAAGGGCAAGGGCGCCTTCTTCAACGACGAACGGCTGCGCGTCGCCGGCCGCCAGAACAGCCTCGACGCGGTCGTGGCCTGCGGCCTGCCGCACCACGGGCGTGGCGACTTGGCGCTCGCCCGCAGCGAGATTTTCGCCGTGCAGCAGAAATTCGCCGGATTGCGACGCTTCGGCGCGGCCTCGCTGGATCTCGCCTGGGTCGCGGCCGGGCGGTTCGATGCCTTCTGGGAGCGCGATCTCGCGGCCTGGGACATGGCGGCCGGCGTGATCCTGATCCGCGAGGCCGGCGGCTATGTCACCGATCTCGACAACGGCGACGCCATGCTGACCAAGGGCAATATCGTGGCCGGCAACGAGACGATGCACGGCCAGTTGCTGAAGCTGCTCAAGGACGCCGGGAAAAACCCGGTCGCCTGAGAAGGTCGAGAACCGCCAGGAACCCTCGCGACGCTGTGACCGTTCTGCCTGTTGCAGAGCAATATCGCCCTGTTTTGTTGTGGTGCGGCTGTGCCATATTATGTTCCAGCGGGTTGTCTAAGGTGGCCGTTCCGGCGCCACGGCAGGCCGGGATTCGCATAACCTCGTTCAAGAACCTAATTATCGCAGGCACTTAAGCAGCGGCGAGCCGAAAGCAGGCCATGGCCCGAGACCTCGATCCCTTCAAACTGACCACCCCACGCATTTTTTTGGTGCGCATGGTGGTGTTCGTCATCCTGTGCGCACTGCTCGTCGTGGTGCTGCACAAGCAGATGCTGGTCGCCTTCATGGCCAATCCGGGCCTGAACGCACTCATCGTCGGCGTGCTGCTGATCGGCATTTTGCTGGCGTTCCGGCAGGTGATCCGGCTCTACCCCGAGATCGCCTGGGTCAATGGCTTCCGGCTGGCCGATCCGGGCCTCGAGGTCGATCGTCCCCCGGTGCTGCTGGCCCCGATGGCCTCGATCATGGGCGACCGGGTCGGCCGCATGGGAATGTCGTCGACGCTGATGCGCGGCATTTTGGATTCGATCGGCACCCGGCTCGACGAGGCCCGCGACATCTCGCGCTATCTGACCGGGCTGCTGGTGTTCCTCGGCCTGCTCGGCACCTTCTGGGGCCTGATCGACACCGTGAGCTCGGTCGGCAAGGTAATTGAGGGACTCAAGATCGGCGGCGATGCCGGCTCGGTGTTCGACGCCTTGAAGGAAGGCCTCGCGGCGCCGCTGGCCGGCATGGGCATTTCGTTCTCGTCCTCGCTGTTCGGTCTGGCCGGCTCGCTGGTGCTCGGCTTCCTCGACCTGCAGTCCAGCCAGGCGCAGAACCGTTTTTACACCGAACTCGAAGACTGGCTATCGACCACGGTGCGCGACCTCGGCGGCACCGACGAGCGAACCGACGTCGCGGCCAGTGCCGCGGTGCCCAACGAGATGCGGCTGGCGATGGACCGGCTGAAGGACGTCGTCGCCGAGAGCGGCGGCAACAAGGCCGCCACCGCCGCCATGGCCAATCTGGCCGAGGCGATCCAGGGCCTCGTGCATCACATGCGCACCGAACAGCAGATGATCCGCGACTGGGTCGACGCGCAGGCCGAGCAACACGGCGAGATCCGCCGGCTGCTGGAAATCATGGCCCGCGAACAGGTGAACAAGTAAGTGGCAAATAGGTAACCATGGCACTCGCCCGCGCCCGTTCCCGCCGCGATACCGGCATGAATTACTGGCCCGGCTTCGTCGACGCATTGTCGACGCTGGTGCTCAGCATCGTATTTATGCTCAGCGTATTCGTTATCGTACAGTTCTATTTGTCGCAGGAAGTCTCCGGCAAGGACACCGCACTGAGCCGGCTGAACGCACAACTCGCGCAGCTCACGCAACTGCTGTCGCTGGAAACGACCGGCAAGACCACGCTCGAAGATGAGATCGCCCGGCTGCGCTCGACGCTGGCGACCACCGAAAACGAGCGCAACCGCTTCAGGGGCCTGTATGAGAGCTCCGGCCCGGGCGCCGCCGCCGCGCAGGGCCAGGTCGGCGAGTTATCGTCCGCGCTCGACAAGGAGAAGACGCTGACCTCGCGGGCGCTGGCGCAGGTCGAATTGCTGAACCAGCAGATCGGCGCTATGCGCCGCCAACTCGCCGCGCTCGAAGAGGCGCTCGACGCCACCGAGAAGCGCGACAAGGAATCGCAGACGCGGATCGCCGACTTGGGCCAGCGGCTCAATCTGGCGTTGGCGCAGCGGGTGCAGGAACTGTCGCGCTATCGCTCCGACTTCTTCGGCCGGCTGCGCGCCATCCTGGGCAACCGGCCCGACATCCGCATCGTCGGCGACCGTTTCGTGTTTCAGTCCGAAGTATTCTTCGATTCCGGTGCCGCCGTGTTGAAGGCGGAAGGCCGCACCGAACTCGACAAGCTGGCATCCGCATTGGTCGAATTGGAAAAACAGATTCCAGGCGAGATCGCCTGGGTGCTGCGGGTCGACGGCCATACCGACGTACGGCCGATTTTGCCCAGCCCGGTGTTCAAGTCGAACTGGGAGTTGTCGTCGGCGCGCGCGATTTCGGTGGTGCAATATCTGGTCTCGCTCGGCGTTCCCGCGCAGCGGCTGGTGGCGGCCGGCTTTGCCGAATTCCAGCCACTTGACACCGCGCCAACCGAGGAAGCCTACAAGCGCAACCGCCGCATCGAGCTGAAGCTGACGGAACGGTAATTCCCTTCCCTTCTCCCCTTGTGGGAGAAGGTGGCATAGGCGGCCTTCGGCCGCCGTTCTTAGAACGCCGATGCTTTGCATCGGCTATGGCGCCGGATGAGGGGTTCTCTCCGCATATACTGCTCCCGCGGATAGAGACCCCTCATCCGGCGCGGACTGCGTCCGCGCCACCTTCTCCCACAAGGGGAGAAGGGAAGAAAGAAATCAAGCCGTGCCCCGCGGCAACAACCCTTCCTCGATCGCCTTGATCTGCAGCGCCAACTGCTTGGAGCC
>JAQGJU010000014.1 GCA_028290465.1 Xanthobacteraceae bacterium
AAGTGCAACGCATGGGGACATTGGGGCTAAGGCCACCCAAGGGCGGCATCCCAAAGCCGACGGCACATCGTTTCGAGCAGGACATCATTATGGTCGGAATCGTTCGGCTTGCCTTGCGCAGGCCCTATACGTTTATCGTCATGGCGCTGCTGATCCAGATCTTCGGGACGGCTTCGGCGCTGCGGACGCCAACCGACATTTTCCCGAACATCAACATCCCCGTCATCAGCGTTGTCTTCAGCTACACCGGTCTGCCCGCCGATGACATGGCCGGCCGCATCGTCACGTTCTACGAGCGGTCGTTGCCCAACAGCGTCAACGACATCGAGCATATCGAGTCCCAGTCGATCGTGAACTACGGGATCATCAAGATCTTCTTTCAGCCGACCGTGAACATCAATGCCGCGCTGGCGCAGGTCAACGGCATGTCGCAGACGGTGCTGAAGCAGATGCCGCCAGGCATCACCCCGCCGCTGATCCTGAGTTTTAACGCCTCGAGCGTGCCGATTCTGCAGCTTGCGCTCTCAAGCGACCAAATGTCGGAAACCCAGATCTTCGATTCGGCGTTGAATTTCATCCGCCCGGCCTTGGCTCCGATTCCAGGCGCCGCGTTGCCGCTTCCCTTTGGCGGCAAGGTGCGCCAGGTCCAGGCCGATCTTAATCAGCAGGCGCTGCACCAATACGGCGTTTCCGCAAACGACGTCATCACCGCGCTTTCGCTGCAGAACCTGATCACGCCGGTCGGAACCCAGAAGATCGGCACCTACGAATACACCGTCAATTTGAACGACTCGCCGAAAGCTATCGATGCCTTCAACGATCTTCCCATCAAGACCGTTAACGGCACCGTCATCTATATGCGTGACGTGGCCTACGTGCATGACGGCAGTCCGCCGCAGACCAATGCCGTTCACGTCAACGGTGCCAACGCGGTGCTGCTGACCATCATGAAGGCGGGCGCAAGCTCGACGCTTGACATCATCAACGGCGTCAAGAGCCTGCTGCCTTCGGTGTCGCAGACGCTCCCGGGCAGCCTGAAGCTGACCGCAGTGGGCGATCAATCCGTTTTCGTGACCGACGCAGTCTCCAGTGTCGTCAGGGAAGGCGTGATCGCGGCGGCGCTGACCGGGGCGATGATCCTGCTGTTCCTGGGGAGCTGGCGCTCGACCCTCATCATCACGCTCTCAATCCCGCTGGCGATCCTGGCTGCGCTGACCGGCCTCTCGCTATTGGGCGAGACCATCAACGTCATGACGCTCGGCGGCCTGGCGCTCGCCGTCGGCATTCTGGTCGACGACGCGACCGTCACCATCGAGAACATCAACTGGCATCTTGAGCAGGGCAAAGAGATCGAACCGGCCATACTCGACGGCGCGCAGCAGATCGTGGTGCCGGCGACCGTGTCGCTGCTCTGCATCTGCATCGCCTTCGTGCCGATGTTCGGGCTTGGCGGCGTTGCCGGTTACCTGTTTCGGCCACTCGCCGAAGCGGTGATGCTCGCGCTGGCGGCCTCCTATGTGCTGTCGCGCACGCTGGTGCCGACGCTGGCAAACTATCTCCTGCGCAATCAACACGTTCGCGGCTCGGCTGATGAGGGCGGCCAGGCCAAGGCCAGCCGCAATCCGCTCAAGCGTTTTCAACGCGGTTTTGAGCACATGTTTGAAAACGTCCGTAAGGGCTATCTGGGCCTGCTGCAGCTCTGCCTAGCGAACCGGGTCAAGGTGATCGCCGGATTCCTGGCTTTCAGCATGTTGTCGTTCGGGCTTGCGCCCTATCTAGGTCAGGACTTCTTCCCGACTGTCGATGGCGGCCAGATCAAGCTTCATATCCGGGCGCCGACGGGAACGCGGATCGAGGAAACGTCTGGCCTGACCGACCGGGTCGGGACCGCCATTCACGGCATCATTCCGCCCAACGAACTCGACGGAATCGTGAGCAATATCGGGCTCACGGTCAGCGGCATCAACATGGCCTACAACAACTCCGGCACCATCGGGGTCGGCGACGCCGACATCCTGATTAGCCTCAAGCCCAATCACGCGCCGACCGACGACTACATCAAGACCATGCGCGAGAAACTGCCGCAGCAGTTCCCCGGCACGAGTTTTGCGTTCCTTCCGGCCGATATCGTCAGCCAGGTCCTGAATTTCGGCGTGCCGGCTCCCATCGACCTGCAGGTGGCGGGCAGGGACCTTGCGGCAAATCGCAAATATGCAAATGCACTGCTGACGAAAATCAGGGCGATCCCCGGCATTGCCGATGCACGCATCCAGCAGGCGTTTCAGCAGCCGACGCTTGACGTCAATGTCGGCCGCTCGCTGACCTCGCTTGCCGGTCTCACCGAAAAGGACGTCGCCACCGCGATGCTGACGACGCTGTCGGGGAGTTCGCAGTCCGCCCCGACCTATTGGCTGAACCCGGCCAACGGCGTTTCCTACGCGGTCTCGGTCCAGACCCCGCAGCGCGATATCAACACCATGACCGGTCTGCAAAACATTCCGGTGACATCAGCGGCCGCCGCCAATACCCAGCTGCTTGGCGGCCTGGCGCAGATCCAGCGCAGCAACAGCAACGCCGTCGTGTCGCACTACAACGTTCAGCCCGTGATCGATATTTTTGCGACGCCGCAGGGGCGCGATCTCGGTGCTCTGGCGTCGGACATTCGGACGGTCATCCACGACACCGCAAAAGATCTGCCCAAGGGTGCGAGCGTCGCGCTGCGTGGTCAAGTGAGCACGATGACAAGCGCCTATCAGCAGCTCTTCGTCGGTCTCGCGGCGGCCATCGTGCTGATCTACCTCCTGATCGTCATCAACTTTCAATCCTGGATCGATCCCTTCGTCATCGTCATGGCGCTGCCGACCGCCTTGGCGGGCATCGTCTGGATCTTGTTCGGGACCGGAACGACGCTTTCGGTTCCCGCGCTCACCGGCGCGATCATGTGCATGGGTGTGGCGACGGCCAACAGCATTTTGGTGATCAGCTTTGCCCGCGAACAGATGGCGGCGGGCGCGAATGCCATGGCGGCTGCGTTCGAGGCGGGCGCCTCGCGGTTTCGCCCGGTCCTGATGACGGCGCTCGCCATGGTCATCGGCATGCTGCCGATGGCGATCGAGCCCGGACAGAACCAACCGCTGGGACGCGCCGTGATCGGCGGGCTGATCTTCGCCACCTTCGCCACGCTGTTTCTGGTGCCGACAATCTTCAGCCTGGTGCACGGCCGCCAGCTTGCCAGTGCGAAACAGGCAGGCGTCGCAACCCCATCGTCGCATTGAGCGGAGAGAAAAAGAAAATGCCCTCGGAAGTCATCAAAGCTCCAGGTCGGCGGAGCCTCCTGGCCGCTGCTGCCGCCGCCATTTTGCTCGCAGCGCTCGTCGTCAGCTACGGCTTCATCGGCCGCGCACAGAGCAAGCAGGAAGTGGTGGACTGGACTAAGAAGCAGGAAATCCCGACCGTTGCCCTCGCCCAACTTATTCCCGGCGCTTCGCATCAAGCGCTGACGCTGCCGGGCAATATCCAACCGTTCAACAGAGCGGCAATCTTCGCGCGCGTAAATGGTTACGTAAAAAGCTGGGACCACGACATCGGGTCGCCGGTGAAGGCCGGACAGGTGCTGGCCAGCATCGATGCTCCCGACCTCGACCAGCAGCTTAGCCAGGCGAAAGCGACGCTGGCGAGTGTCAAGGCCAACGAGCAAATTGCGACGCTGACCGCCAACCGCAACAATATTCTGGTGCAAAAGCAGATCGTCGCCCAGCAGCTTGGGGACCAGACCGCAGCAGACGCAACTGCAAAGAAGGCCGTCGTCGACGCCAACGAGGCCAACGTCCGGCAGCTCGAGGCGATGCAGTCGTTCAAGACACTCTCCGCACCCTTCGATGGCGTCGTGACCGCCCGAAGTGTGGAGCTCGGAATGCTGATCAACTCGGGCGGTTCCGGTCAGCCGCTATTCGAGGTATCCGACCTGCATCGCGTACGCATCTATGTGCAGGTGCCGCAATCGTTCACCGCAGGGCTTGCTCCGGGAATGAAAGCGACTTTCGAAATGCCGCAATACCCGGGTGTACAATTCGACGCGACGCTCTCTCATATTTCCAAGTCGATCAATGCGAGTTCGCACAGCATGCAGGTCGAGCTGCAGGCCGACAATGCAGCCGGAAAATTCTTCGGCGGCAGCTACTGCAATGTGCACTTCGAAATTCCGACCGACGCGAATCTGGTGAAGATTCCGTCGACCGCGCTCATTACCGGCAATCAGGGCACGCAGGTCGCAACCCTCGATAGTCATGACAAGGTCGTCCTCAAGAACGTGCAACTGGGGCGCGATCTTGGCGATAGCGTGGAGGTCCTTGCCGGCTTGTCACCGTCCGATCGGATGATCAACAGCCCTCCGGAAACCTTGGCGACCGGCGACACCGTTCGCGTAGCGACAGCAGCATCGCAGGCCGCCGGCACTTTGTCGTCTTTGTCGACAACCCGGCAATGAGGTGCACGCCATGCTGGCTCGGGCAGATCTTGCTTTCGCCGGTCGGGACGTCAGGCTGGACCTGTTCCGCGGCCTGGCGAATTGGGCGATCTTCCTGTCGCCCGCCGTCGTCGATTTCGATGCCCTGGCGATCGCTCCGCTGCCGCCGCGTGAGATCATCGCCGGTTTCGACGCACCACGCTTCGCTGATTTGGATCAGTCTGCCCGCAGCGAACGTCAAGCTCTCGAAGCGGTCCATCAGGAGATCGAGCGCCTGATCTCGACCCTGGACGAACTCGCCGCCGGTGGTGCGGTCCCGACTGCTGAGCGGATCGCTGCCCTGCGCGCCGATCGCGATCGGCATCGTCGACGCTGCGCCCGATTTTGTTTGGCGATGGTGGACCGCCAATCGGCGCCACGCTGGCTAATAGCGTCGCCAGCTTCGAAGCGGCGAAGGCGGAAGCGGACCGGTTGGCGGACTCGGCGGTGCTGGACGTGAAGCGAGTAGCTTCTCATGCCTATGCGAGCCGCCGGCTCGCCGGTCAGCAGGCGCAAGCCGCAGCCATCGAGAGCCGCCGTGGTGCGCTGACGCAGACCCGTGAGGAGGCGCTACACGACTGGAGCGCCGGCTGGGCCAAGTGCGGTATCGAGCCGCTCGCCCCTGCCGCGATGGCGAAATGGAGTATGCAGCTCGAGGCCCTGCTGGAGCGTCGCAGTAAACTCCAGGAAAGCTTAATTATGGTTCGCCTGGTGTCGGCACCGCCGGCCATCTCGCCGGAGAGTGGTTTAAAGATCTGACCGGAACCGAAATTGCGCACGTTGCCTATCGGGGGCAGAATCAGGTCGTGTAAGATTTGCTGGCGGGCACCATCCAACTCTCGTTCGAAATCATGGGGAGCGCTCTCCCGGTTATTCAGAACGGCCAGATGCGGGCGCTGGCTGCAACGAGCAGCACGCGGCTGCCATCGCTGCCCGACGTTCCGACCTTCGGCGAAGTTGGAATTAAAGATCTCGAGCTTGACGGCTGGGGGATCTTCTTTGTGCCGTCCGGCACGCCAGAGCCTGTCGTTGCGCGGCTCAACGCAGCGCTGGTGAAGGCGATGTCGATGCCGGCCGTTCGCGATCGGATCGACGGCCTTGGCGCGAAGACCACGCCATCGACGCCAGCGGAGGTGCAGACGATGCTGAAAAACGAGATCGCAAAATGGGCAAAGATTTTAGATGTCGCCAAGATTCGCCCTAATAATTAGTCGGATCGGCTCATCCGTCTGCCGCTGTTGAGCGGGAATCTGTTTTAGGTTTTCCCCTGACTCGGCATGGCGCGAACCGACCGAGCTTGAACAGCGGTCGGCCAATCTTACCAAGAGGCCTGTCGTTCTGACTGAAGTGGAGGGCGCCGACCAGAAGGTCGTCTAGCCATCGCCGTTGAGGTCGTCGATCGATGTAAACGCCCTTGAGGGTACGATGATCGACGACTGTTTCGCTCGCATCAACGATGAGCCAATGTTTCAGCCGTCCGTGAGGGGCGGACCGAGCCGGCAGCAGGCTCTGGCGCTTCCGCTATGGAGTTACAACGATCTTGCCAAAGAAAGAGCGCGCTTCCAGCAGCGTCTGTGCGGCAGCAGTCTCCGAGAGGGGAAAACGATGGCCGATAACCGGCTTGAGCTGGCCCTTGGCGACGAGGTCGACGGCCGTCGCGATATCGTCCTGGGTGTAGCCGGTCGATCCTAGCACCTGCAGCTCGCGCCTCCATAAATAACGCAGGTCGATCGGCGGCGCATATCCGGCGGTGGCGCCGCACACCAGCAGGCGGCCATGTCGGGCGAGGGCGCGCATAGATGGAACGAAGGTGTCGCCGCCGGTGAAATTGACGACGACCTCAACGCCGCGCTTGCCGCTTAAATCCCAGGCTCGGCGGCTGAAGTCCTCGCGCGTGTAATCGATCACATGGTCGGCGCCGATGGCGCGCAATTGGTCGAGTTTCTCGGCCGATCCGGCTGCGGCCAGGACTTCGGCCCCGATCATCTTGGCGATCTGTACGCAGGCGGTGCCGACACCGCCGCTGGCTCCGAGGATCAACACCTTCTCGCCTGGCTGTACCTTGCCTATTGCCATCAACATGCGGATCGACGTGCCGAAATTGATCGGGATGGCAGCAGCCGTGTTGTATTCGATCGTGTCGGGCAGGCGCACCAGATTGACGGCCGGAACACGCACCCGTTCAGCAAGGCCGCCGTGGATTTCCTCGCCGATCAGCCCATCGTCGGTCTTCGGATTCACGACCACGCGGTCGCCGATCTTCCAGCCGGTGACGGAATTGCCGACGCTCTCGATCTCGCCCGCAATGTCGCCGCCGGAAATGAACGGCAGTGGAATCGTTATGTTGGGCATGCCGCGCCGCGCGAAAATATCCAGGTAGTTGAGGCCGGCGGCCCGTACCCGCACGATCACGTCGGTGGCGCGCGCGACCGGGTCTGGGCAGTCGCGATAGATCAGATTCTCGACGCCGCCATGCCGGTCGAACACGATTGCCTTCATACGCCATCCTCAATTGCACCGGGGACCGGCCCGCCGCTTGCTTGTGTCCAGGCGGCGGAAGGCCAAACCGCCGATCCTGTCAGTCTAAATATATGGATGTTTATCCGCAGCGTAAATAGCTGTTGCCTTCTTCCAAATTTTTAGACTACCTTTCGACGTCTTGTTGTTGCCGGGCAGCAGGTCGCCAAGACAGACGCGCGTCGTGTCGACGCCAGCAGCAGGACGGCAATGGAGCGGAACTTGATTGCGGCCGGCGGGCCGGACACATTTGTCCAGCTCGACGATGTCAGCATCGCGTACGGCGGCGAGGGCGGAACCCTGGCGCTGACCGAGACCAGCATGACGATCCGCGAGGGCGAATTCATCGCCGTCGTCGGTCCATCTGGTTGCGGCAAGTCATCGCTGCTGAAGCTGGTGTCCGGCTTGCACCCGGCGTTCCGTGGCTCGGTGAAGGTGGCAGGTCAAGAAGTGACAGGTCCGCTCAAGATCTGTGGGATGGCCTTCCAGAATTCCACGCTGCTGCCGTGGCGCACGACGCTGGACAATGTGCTTCTGCCATTGGAGATCGTCGAGCCGCATGCGTCGCGCTTTGGCGCGCATAAGTCGGAATACCGCGAACAAGCGCGCGCGATGCTGGCGACCGTCGGTCTGTCCGGCTTCGAGGACAAGTATCCGTGGCAGTTGTCCGGCGGCATGCAGCAGCGCACCTCGTTGTGCCGCGCGTTGATTCACTCGCCGCACATGCTGCTGCTCGATGAGCCGTTCGGCGCGCTCGATCCGTTCACGCGTGAAGAGCTTTGGGACGTGGTGCAGGGCCTGTGGCTCAAGAGCCGTCCGACCGTGATCCTGGTCACGCACGACCTGCGCGAAGCGGTGTATCTGGCCGATACGGTCTACATCTTCAGCCCGCGCCCCGGTCGTATTCTGTCGCGTAACGAGGTCGACATGCCGCGGCCGCGGCGGCTCAAGGATGCCTACACCCCGCACTTCATCGAAATGACGCAGGCGCTGCGTGAGCAGATCGTTTCGGGGACGCAGGCATGAGCAAGGTGTGGCTGAAGCGATTGCTGCCATGGCTGATCGTGCTGGGTTCGCTGGTGCTGTGGGAATTGCTGTGCGTGATCCTGCAGATCGAGGCCTTCATCCTGCCCGGTCCGATCGATGTGGCGAAAGCGCTGATCAAGTATCCGCAAGCGGTGTTCGTCAACGCGATGTATACACTATTCACGACGCTCACCGGCTTCACCATGGCGGTGGTGTTCGGCCTGACGCTCGGCCTCATCGTCGGTGCATCGCGCACCATCTATGATGGCCTGTATCCGATCATGATCGCGTTCAACTCGGTGCCGAAAGTGGCGATCGTGCCGGTGCTGGTCATCTGGTTCGGGGTCGGTGTCATTCCGGCTATTATCACCGCATTCGCAATCTCGTTCTTTCCGATCGTGGTCAATGTCGCGACCGGTCTCGCCACCATCGAGCCCGAACTGCTCGACGTGCTCCGCGTGCTCGGCGCACGCAAGCGCCAGATCCTGATCAAGATCGGCATCCCGCGCGCCATGCCGTATTTCTTCGCTTCGCTCAAGGTCGCGATCACGCTCGCCTTTGTCGGTTCCGTCGTGGCCGAGACGGTCGCGTCCAATGCCGGCATCGGCTACCTGATGATCGCGGCCAGCGCGCGCTTCGACGTGCCGCTGGTGTTTGCCGGCCTCGTCGTCATCGCCGCGATGGGCGTCATCCTGTACGAGTTCTTCGCCTTCCTGGAGCGGCGTGTGACGTTCTGGGCCGCGCGCGACAACGGCATCGTGTCATGAGCGATACCACGGCGTTGCGCGCCATCCTCGATCCGCATTTGTCCAGCGAACGCTGCACGACGGAGTTCGTCAATCTGGTCCGGGTGCCAAGTCCGCAGACCGGCCTGCTGGAGCAGGAACCGGCTCTGCTGCGCTTCATCGAGACCGCCGTCGAGCCGCGCCTGCGGGCGATGGGGATCGACGATATTCGCTATGATGCGATGGGCAACCTGATCGCCGAGATCGGACCGTCTGGCGGTCCGTCTTTGATGCTGGTCAGTCATGCGATGAATCAGCCGCCGACCAGCATGCCTGAGCCTTATGCCGGCGAAATCCTGGACGGCGCCCCGTTCGGCCTGCCGGGACAGGTCGTGCGCGGACGAGGCGCCAGCGAGCAGAAGGGTACGATGGCGGCGATGCTGCACGCCATCGAGGCGGTGACGCGGGCCGGCATTCCGCTGCACGGACGGCTTACCTTCGTCTGCTGCGTTTCCGGCGAGACCGGCAAAGTCGACGCCATCCGCAATGTGGTCGAAGTGGAAAATGTGCGCGCCGATGTGGCGATCGTCTACGGCAACAGCCTGAAACTCCAACTCGGCAACCGCGGCCGGATCGACATGCAAATCACGGTGCATGGCGAGCCGTGCCACAGCAGCCGGCCGAAAGAAGGCTGCAACGCCGTCACCGGCGCGGTCGAGGTGGTGCGGCGGCTGATCGGCGACATCAAGTTCGAGCGGTCGCATCCGCAACTCGGTTCGGCATCGCTGACGATCAACGGCCTGCGCAGCTATCCGGAATCGACCCATACAGTTCAGGCGCGTTGCGAGATCTCGGTGGATCGTCGGCTGCTGCCCGGCGAGGACACCGAGGAAGCCGCCGCCGAGATCGAACGCGTCGCGATGTCGGTCGACGGTATGCTGGATCCGGTCAGCGGCAAGCCGCTGCGCGTCGTCGTCACCCGGGGCGCTCACATGTATCCGAGTCTGGTGACCTATGAATCGCTGGCAGTGCGGCAACTGGTGCGGGCATGCCGCGCGATGCTCGGCTACGAGCCGGAAGAAATGTACGCGCAATCGGCCTTCGATCAGGGCTACCTGAACCACGTCGGCATCTCGACGGTGAATTTTGGGCCGGGCGAGCAATCCTTCGCCCATACCGACAATGACGTGGCCTCGGTCGAGCGCACGTTCGACGCCGCGCGGGTTTTCGCGTTCCTGATCGCCGACCACCTGTCCGGCACGCCTTGAGGGCCGGCACGATGCACAGATCAGCTCCCGCGCGTACTGAAGACGCAGCGGCCAACCGCAATGGCGCGGCCGGCGTCGTCCTGCACCTCGACGTCGCACACGCCGATGGTGCGGCCGGCCCGCACGATACGGGCGTGGGCCACGAGGTCGGTGTCAACCGCGCCACGCAGATAGTCCACCCGCATGTCGATCGTCGGGACGCGCCGGCCGAGCTTCGCGGCCAGGCAGGCGTGCCCGGCGATGTCGATCAAAGTTGCGATGATCCCGCCATGATAGTCGCGCTGGTCGGGCGTCCGGCTCAGTTCGGCACGATAAGGCAGCGCGATCGTTATCGTGCCTTGCTCAACATCCAACGCGGCGATTTTCGGCGACAGCCAATGATGCAGCGGCGGCCGCGCGAGCAGAGCCGTGGCGAAGTCTTCAGCGGCGGCTTGGCTGTCACCTGTCACGAACCGAACTCCCTGATGCCGTATGCGAGTAAATGAGGTTGCCATGGCTATCACGCATAGTGCTGACGTCAATCGCCGTCGCAATCTCGGATACTTCTTTGACGATGCGGTCGCGCGGACGCCGGATAAGGTCGGCATCTTCGATCTGTTCGGCGGGCGCGAGCGGCAGATCACCTACCGGGCGCTTGACCAGCGGATGGACAGCGTCGCCGGCATGCTGGCGCGTCTCGGCGTCAAGGCCGGCGAGCGGGTCGCCATGCTGGTCGGCAACCGTGTCGAATTCATCGAGTTCTTTTTCGGTGCGATGCGCATCGGAGCCATTCCGGTGCCGCTGAATACGAGGCTGGCTGCCGATACGCTTGCCTATATTTTCGAGGACGCCGGCTGCTCGGTCGCGCTGATCGATCCGAGCTGCAATCGCGACGCGATCGCGATAGCGTCGCGCATTCCTCTGCGCCAACGTCTATTGCTGGATCAGAGCCACGACGGCTTTCTCCCCTACGAGGAAGAGATGGCCAAAGCGGGCGTGGTGCCACCGCCGCCGCCGATTGCCGACAATACCCAGGCATTCCAGCCCTACACGTCGGGTTCGACCGGACGCCCCAAGGGCGCCATAATGACGCACCACGGCATGTTGTGGTACGTCGAGAACAACCAGCGCTACTGGCCGGCCTCACCGGATGATCGTGGCCTAATCGCACTCCCGCTGTTCCACAAGAACGCACTACGCGGCACCGTAAAGCCGATGCTGTTTGCCGGCGGATCATTTGTCCTGATGCCTGCCTACGAGCCACGGTCCTATCTCGAAGCGCTCGCGAAATATCGCTGCACTTACTCGCGCGGGGTCGCTGCTGTTTTCACGATGTTCCTGCAGCATCGCGACGAAATGAAAAATCTCGACCTCAGCGCATTGCGCAGCATGTCGATCGGTTCGGCGGTGGTGCCGTCCGAACTGCTTGACGCGGTGGAGCGCGCCCTGCCGGGCGTCAAGACCTCGGAAAGCTACGGACTGACCGAAGGCGGCAGCCCGTTTCGCGCGCCGATCGACGGGCGGCCGGTGCCGCGCGGCAGCGTCGGCGTACCTGCGCCGGAAGTCGAGCTGAAGCTCGTGGACGTCGAGGGCAACGAGAACTCGGATTTCGGTGAGCTATTCATCCGCAGCCCCTATGTCTGTCTCGGCTACCACAACCAGCCGGAGGTCACGCGGCAAAAGCTTACCGACGGATGGCTGCACACCGGCGACATTTTCCAGAAGGACGACAACGGATTCTACTTTTTCCGCAGCCGTATCGACGACATGTTCAGCTGCGGCGGCGAGAACGTCTATCCGAAGGAAGTGGAGAACCTGCTGTTCACGCACCCGGACGTGGCCGATGCCGTGGTCGCGCCGGTGCCGCACAAGGTCAAGGGATTCGTTCCCGCCGCCTTGGTGATTGCGCGCCAGGGATCGCCGGTGACGGCAGCGGACCTCAGGGCGTTCTGCCTCGAGCACGGTCCCGCCTATGCGCATCCTCGCCATGTCGAAATGGTCGCCGCGCTGCCGCTCAATGGAGCCGGCAAGATCGATCGCAACGAAGTGCAGGCGTTGCTCAAGACTGCGTACACAAATGCGGGCGTCGAGCAGGCCGGCGCATAGCCGCTATTGCTCCGCTCAACTGAATGCCGGGCGACAGACGTGCGACCAACAAGGAGAATATGTATGCCTGATCTTCAAACTTTCTCGTTCCGCCGCCGGACGGTGCTGAAATCATTGGTTGCGGCCGGCGCGCTCGCCTGCCTGAGCCTGTCTGGCGGTCCAAATGCGCTCGCGCAGGAACTGACCAATATCAAATTCAGCGTGGATTACCGCCTGTATGGCGCCAACGCACCGTTCTGGTACGCGCAGGACAGCGGGCTGTTTCGCGCCGCCGGCATCAACGCGGTCGTGGACGGTTCATCCGGCTCCGGCGACGCGATCAACAAGGTCGCCAGCGGCGCCTATGATGCCGCCTATGCGGACATCGGTACGCTTGCTGAGTTCTGGGCGCGCAATCCCAAGGTTGCGCCCAAGGTGGTGATGGTGATCCTCGACCGATCGCCGCAGTCGGTGGTTAGCCTCAAGAAGGCGAACATCACCAGCCTGAAGGATCTGGTGGGACGCAAGCTCGGCACCGGGCAGGCCGATGCGACGTCGCGGATGCTGCCGGGGGTGCTCAAGATCAACGGAATCCCGATGGACAAGATCAGCGTCATTCCGGTGGAGCAGCGCTTGCGCGATGCCATGCTGCTCCGCGGTGACGTTGACGCGGTGAGTGGCTTCGACGCCACCATCCTGTTCAACCTGACAACGCAAAAGGTTCGAACGCAGGATACCAACATCATTTACTACGCGGATAACGGCTTCGATCTGTACGGCAACGGTCTTGTGGTCTCTCGTGCGCTGATCGAGAGCAATCCGGAATTGGTTAAGCGGATGAGCACCGCCGTCGCCAAGGCCTGGATCGCGACTATCAAGAATCCGCAGGCGACCATCGATGCGCTGGTCAAGCGCGATCCGGTCACCGACGGCCCGCTCGAGCTGCAGCGCCTGCAGTGGATTCTCGACAAGCACGTCGTCACGCCGGCGACGCGCGCGAACGGGATCGGCTATATGGACAAGCAAAAGATGGAAGCAGGTCTAAAGTTACTGGCCGAGGGCTTCGGCATGGCCGCCGTCCCGACGGTCGCTGATCTATATGACGATCGGTTCCTGCCGTCGGCAGCGGATCGCGCCATCCCGGCCAAGTAGTCGTCCATGCCGGGCATCGCCCCTAAGGTTGCTTCTGTCGCTCATCCGCCTGCTTCGGCATGGCGGGTGGGCGCGGGCACCCGCAAGAAGATCGCCGTGGTCGGGACGGGCGGTTCGATCGCGACCGTTGGCCGTTCGTCGCTTGATCTCGTCGACTACGGCGAGTTTGGCCACGTTCTACCGGTCGACGGTTTGTTCAAAATGTTTCCCGAACTGACGGAACTCGCAACCTACAGCATGACGGATTTTCGTGCCGTCCACAGCGAGGCGATGGGCCCGGTCGAGTGGTACGAACTCGCGGTCATGATTGAAAAGCTGCTCGCCGCCGACCGGCCCGACGGTATCGTCATCGTGCACGGCACATCGACGCTTGAGGAGACCGCCTGGTTCCTCGATCTGACGGTTGGCGGACAGGTGCCCATCGTGCTGGTCGGTGCGGTACGGCCGGCAAATGGGATTTCGACCGACGCGGGCCTCAACCTTGCGGCCGCAATTCGCGCCGCTTCCCAGCCCGACTTGGCGCAGCTCGGCGTCGTGGCCGTGCTCAATGGCGAGATCCACGCCGCCCGCGATGTAACCAAGACCTCGACCTACAGCCTCAATGCATTCGCCAGCGGCGAACTCGGACCGCTAGGCTATGTAGGTGCCGATGGAGGCGTCGTGCTGTACCGGCGCCCGTATCGGCCGACGGAGCGAATCGAAATCGCTGCCTTTTCGCGGCTGCCGCGCGTCGATGTGGTGTTCGCCTATGCGGGTGCTGACGGCGTGAGCGTCGACGCACTCGTGGCCGCAGGGGCGCGCGGGCTCGTTGTTGCCGGCATGGCGCCAGGCACGTGCGGACCGCTGCAAGGCGCGGCTCTGGAGCGGGCCGTGCGCAAAGGCGTCGTCGTCGCATTCAGTTCGCGCGCCGGACAAGGTCGGGTTCTGGCCGGCTCTACGCTGACACAGCGTGGCTTCATCGCCGCCGACAATCTCACGCCGCAGAAAGCACGTATCCTGCTCATGCTTGCCCTTGCGGCTGGTGACGATCAGCAGCATGTTCAGGCGCGATTTCACGACAGTTAAGCTCTAGGACGGATTGCTTACGCCATGCACTTTCCTCATTCTGGTCTTTATCCGTCCCGCCGCTCACCGGTGCTTGCCCGCAACGTCGTTGCCACCTCGCAGCCGCTGGCAGTGCAAGCCGGTCTCCGCATGCTGCAGCAGGGCGGCAATGCGGTCGACGCTGCGCTGGCGACCGCGATGGCCCTGGTCGTCGTTGAGCCGACCGGCAATGGTCTTGGATCGGATGTGTTCTGCATCCTGTGGGACGGCCATGCGTTGCATGGCCTGAACGCCTCGGGCCGGGCACCGGCGGCGTGGACGCCGGAACGCTTTGCCGGCCACCGAACCATGCCGCTGTCCGGCTGGGATAGCGTGACCGTGCCGGGCGCGGTGTCTGCCTGGGTCGAACTGTCACAACGATTTGGCAAACTGCCCTTCGCAACGCTTTTCGAACCGGCGGTCGACTATGCGGAGCGCGGTTACCTGGTGTCGCCGGTGATCGCCGAAACGTGGCGGCGCGGCGCCGCGATGTTGAAGAACGAGCCCGGCTACGCCGAGTGCTTCATGCCGGGTGGCCGCGCTCCGCGCGCCGGGGAGCTGTTCGTCAACCGGCCGCTGGCGCGATCGCTGCGTCTGATCGCCGAAACCAAAGGCGAAAGTTTTTATCGTGGCGAACTCGCCGAGCGGATGGATGCATTCGCGGCCGTCCATGGTGCAGCATTGACCGCGGCGGATTTGGATGCGCATCGCAACGATTGGTGCGGCACCATTTCCCAGGATTTTGGCGACGCAACGCTGCATGAGATCCCGCCCAACGGCCAAGGCATCGCCGCCCTGATGGCGCTCGGCATACTGCGCCACGTCGGAATCAGCGAATGCAAGGTCGACAGCGTCGATGCGCTGCACTTGCAAATCGAGGCGATGAAAATGGCCTTCGCCGACACCTATGCGTATGTCGGCGATTTGGCACATATGTCTCCGGTCGGCGTTTCGCATCTGCTCGATCCGGACTATCTTGCGACCAGAGCCAAGGTGATCGACCGCGAGCGCGCTCAGGCGTTTGGCGCCGGCGCGCCTAAGCTCGGTGGTACGGTGTGTCTCTCCACCGCCGACGACAGCGGCATGATGGTGTCATACATCCAGTCGAACTATTCGGGCTTCGGCTCCGGCATAGTGGTGCCCGAAACCGGCATCAGTCTGCAGAACCGCGGGCATGGTTTTTCGCTTGAGGCGGGCCATCCCAACCAGGTTGGCGGCGGCAAGCGACCGTTCCACACTATCATCCCCGGCTTTGTGACGCGCGGCGGCAAACCGCTGATGGCCTTCGGCGTCATGGGCGGGCCGATCCAGGCCCAAGGACACGTGCAGATGTTTCTGCGCACGCAGTTGTGGAATCAGGATCCGCAGGTCGCGGCCGACGCGCCGCGTTGGCGCTGTATCGACGGTCTCGATGTCGCGATCGAGCCTTCGGCCGGGGAGGAGGTGCTGACCGGCCTCGAACGTCGCGGCCATCGCGTCACCCGCGAGACCCCGCAAGAGAGTTTCGGATTTGGCGGTGCGCAACTTGTCCATGCCGTCGACGGCGGTTACGCCGCCGGCTCGGATCCACGCAAGGACGGCCAGGCGGCTGGTTTCTGATCGACGGGGGCTACGGACATGGCGATCAACTTCATCGAGATTGGCGAGCGGCTCCGTGCCTATCGGATCGGCGCCGGCCTGTCGCCGGAAGACGTCGCGCAGCAACTCGGGATCTCACGCGCTGCTCTTTACAAGTATGAGAAGGGTGGCGTCATCAAGCTGGAGACGATCGAAAGTCTGGCGCAACTCCTAGGCGTGTCGGTGCCTTCGCTCCTGGGCGTGGGGGTGGAATATTTCGATAATCCCGTCGCCTATTACGAGCGCAAGCGACAGCTTGAGCTGAAGGCCGAGCAGGTCATCGTCTATTTCGAACCGCTGTCGTTCGTGCTGACGTCGCCGCACTACGTCGCGCATTTGCGCACGATGCTGATCGAGACGATTCCCAGCAGCTTTACCGGTCGGGCGGCGGCGCTCAAGCAGATCGACCGGGTGATGGCGATCCTTGAGGAGCGCCACGCACAGGCTACAAGCCGGCACACCAACATCATCAGTCTGGTCAGCGCCATCCAGGTCCAGCGCGTGCTCCGGTCTGGTCTGGTCGGAACCTATAATTTGTCGGCCAAGGAGTTGGACGAACGCCGAAAGCGGGCGCGGGCGGAAGTCGAACGGATGGCGGCCCTGATGGAGAACGAGCCGATCGGCGTACAGATCGGGGTTGTCGAAGACACCATGCCGAACCAGACTTTCCAGATTTTCCACGAGCGCGAGAAGACATCGGTAGCCGTGAGCCCGTTCCGGCTCGGCGAGTTTCCCAATATCCGGGTCGGTGTCGCGTCGATCACGGCGGCCCCCGACGCCGTGATGCTGTATGAGAAACTCGCAGCAGACCTGTGGGCTCGTTCCATCAAGGGCGGTAGTGGCGCCAAGTTTCTGCGCCGGCTGATCGCGGAAAGCTGGCCCGAGGGTAGCCGCGTGACCATGCAGGTATCGCGGAAGTAACTTATTCCCAGCTTAAGCTTTCTTTGCGCCTCAACATCAAAAACTGGCAGGTCGTCGGCGGGGCAGGGTGCCCAGCAATCTGGTGGCTCAGAGGGCTTTGCCGGGCCGTCGTGCGGGACTGGGTTAGATGCAAGGGCGATAGTTCTGGTTCACCTGACATGCGCGGAGGCAAAAGCCGGAGGGCCGGAACGCGTTTCGGTCCGAGTCAGGAGAGCTGGGCGCACCTGCGCAGAATGACGAGACGAATCCGGGTAACGTACAAACTTGGTACGATTTTCGCATTTAGACTCGTTGCCGACGCGGTATCAGCGGCTGGAACTAGTCGAAATGAAAGATTCAGGCCGCACCGATGCGCACGGCGTCCGCTCAGTCGATCGTGCCCTGTCTGTCCTTCAGGCACTGGCGGACGGTCACCAGGGAGCCACGCTGGCCGAGATCGCAGGTAGATTGTCGCTGGCGTCATCCACGGTGCATCGGCTGCTGACGACGCTGCAGACGCGCGGTTTCGTCCGCTTTGAGCGACAGGGTGGGCGATGGCTAGTCGGGCGTTCGGCGCTCGACGTCGGCGCCAACTATGCCGCGACCCGCGACATGGTGGCGCTGGCGCAGCCCTTTATGCAGCAGGCCTCTGCCTTGTGCGGGGAGACCATTAACCTCGGATTGCTGGACGACGGCCACGTCACCTTTCTCTATCGCGTCGATCCGCGCGCGCGGCGCAACTATGTGCCCGAAGCGCAGGGCAGGATCCCGGCTTACGGTTCCAGCATCGGCAAAGCGTTGCTCTCAATCATGCCGGAGCGCGAGGTGGGACCGTGCCTGGACGAGCACATCCTGGTGCCGCTGACGCCGCACACGCTGGTGACGCAAAATGCGCTGCGTCAGGAGTTCGAGAGCATCCGGCGCGACGGTTACGCGGTCGACAATCAGGAAAACACGCTGGGCCTGCGATGTGTCGCGGCCGCCATTTCCGATGAATATCGGCGCCCGGTCGCGGCTTTATCGATGGCGGCTCCCATCGAGCGCCTCAAAATTCAGCAGGTCGCTCAATTGGGCGGCATGGTCGCCGCGCTGGCGCATAATATCACGGCGGCCTGGAGCGGCAGGCCATTAGGGCCCGAACCAATGCGTGCTTTCCTTTCTCACTGAAAGCAACAGCATCTTCGGGCGCCCGTCCCACCACGTGGAATCGAACGGACGCGTGGGCGCATAAGCGTGTTTGTGGTGCCGGTCTTGCTAGGTGACCTGGATCGTCCGCCTTGCAAGGAGCCCGTCATGACCGTTTCCCCGAAGCTTTCCCCTATACGCCGCTCGGCTGCGCTCGCCGGCTTGATCGGACTGTGTTTTAGCGCCTTTGCGGGACCGGCGCTGGCAGCCGACAAGGCAGCCTTCCTGCTGCCCGGCAGCATCAATGACCAGAGCTGGAACGCGCAAGGCTATCAGGGCGTGGAAAAGCTCAAGGCCGTCGGCTGGGACGTGGCCTATACCGAAAACGTACCGGTTGCCGACATGGTCGAAGCGCTGCGTGACTATGCGCGCAAGGACTACAATGTTGTCGTCGGCCACACCGGCCGTTTTCTGTCGGCCGCCGAGCGCGTCGGCCCCGATTTTCCAAAAACCCTCTTCATCGTCGGTTCGGGCTCGGCAGGCGCCGGCACCAACGTCACTTCGCTCGACTACGACAACACCCAGTTCGGTTTCCTGATGGGCGTGCTGGCGGCACGCATGAGCAAGACCGGCAAGATCGGTTCGGTGAACAGCCTGGAAGGTCTGCCCAATGTGGTCGCGCAGGTAGGCGGCTTCCGCAAGGGCGCCAAGAGCGTGCGCCCCGATATCGAGGTCAAGGTCATCTACATCAAGAGCATGGAAGACGCAGCCGAAGCCAAGGAAGCCGCGCTGTCGCTCATCGCGGGCGGCGCCGATTTCATTAGCGGCAAACTGAACGCCGGCCAGAGCGGCATCATCCAGGCCGCCAAGGAAAAGGGCGTTTATGCCAACGGACGCTCGTTTGGTCACACTGAGATCGCGCCTGAAGCGGTGATCACCAATATCGTCGAGAAATGGCCGGACATGTACGTCCAAGCCGCCCAGGAGCAGGCGAAGTCCGGTACCGTCGGCGGCAAATTCATGATGTACGGCTTCAATACCCCCGGCAGCACCGGCGCCGAACTCGGCTACAATGCGACGCAGCCACTCAATCCGGCTGTGCCGGCAGCCGTCATCACCGAACTGGACGGCCTCAAGGCCAAGTTCAAGGATGGCTCGTTGAAGATCGCCGTGACCCGCGAAGACGCGCGCGGCGGATCCTGATCCCCCACGCGGACCGACTTCATGTTGGAAATGCACGGCATCAGGAAGGCGTATGGTGCCGTGCAGGCCAATCGCGGCATTGATCTCGAGGTGAAGTCTGGCCAGATCGTCGGGCTGCTCGGCGAGAACGGCTCCGGCAAGAGCACCTTGATGAAGGTGCTGTTCGGCGTCGTCGGTGCCGATGCCGGCACGATCCGCTTCAAGGGAAAGACGCTGGCGGGCCATGGCCCGGCGCAGGCGATGGCCGCCGGGCTCGGCATGATCCATCAGCATTTTACGCTGGTGGAGGCGATGAGTGTCACTGAGAACGTGATGCTCGGCGCGGGCGGCGCCAGCCCGCTGCTGTCGCCGCGCGACACCGCCCGGCGTATTGCTGAAGAAAGCGCGACCTATGGCCTCGACATCGATCCCGATGCGATCGTCGCTGACCTGCCTCATGGCCGGCGCCAGCGCGTTGAGATCGTCAAGGCTATCCTACGCGGCGCCGACCTACTGATCCTCGATGAGCCGACATCCAATCTCAGCCCTCCGGAGGTCGAAGGCCTGCTCGCGATCATGGCGCGGCTGCGCGACCAGGGTTGTGCCATCGTGTTCATTTCACACAAGCTCGACGAGGTCCTTGCGATCTGCAGCGACATTGTCGTGCTGCGCGATGGCGCTGTCGCCGGCACCTGCACGGCCACCGGGGCGACGCGCGCCGGTCTTGCACAAATGATGGTGGGACGGCACATGCCGCCGCCGGTGGCCCGCGCAAACATGCCCGCTGGCCGCAACGTGCTCCACGTCGTTCAGATGGCCCTGACTGAAAACGGCACGGCGCGACTGGAGCCGATCACGTTTTCGCTGCGCGCAGGTGAGATCCTGGCCATTGCCGGCATCGACGGTAACGGCCAGGCTGAACTTGTTGAATGTCTGGCGGGCTTGCGAGCCCCGACGGCCGGCGGCATCGATCTCGATGGTCGGGACGTCACCTTTGCGAGCGTGGGGGAGCGCATGGCGAGCGGACTGGCCTATATTCCCGTCGACCGGGCCTCGACGTCGCTGGTGACCGACATGAGCGTCGCCGACAATCTCGCGCTGCGCGATTTCGACCGGCCGCCACTGTCGCGACGCGGTTGGCTGGCGCGTAACAGCCTTGCGGACCGCGCGCGGGAGATGGCGCAGCGTTTCACCATCAAGTCGGCGGGACTGGATGCGCCCGCGCGCACGCTGTCAGGCGGCAACCAGCAGAAGATCGTTCTGGCGCGCGAGATCGGCCGCAATCCCGTTGTGCTGATCGCCCATCAGCCGGTCTGGGGCCTCGATCCAGGGGCCACGCATTTCGTGATCGAGCAGATCCTAGCGTTGCGCGCGGCTGGCGGCGCCATTCTCTACATTTCCTCCTCGCTGGAAGAGGTGATGACGCTGGGTGATCGCATCGCCGTCATGCAGGGCGGCCGGCTGTCGTCTCCGATCGACCGGGAGCAGGCTGACATCACGCAGATAGGGCTGCTGATGGCAGGTGCCGCCTTTCATGGACACGCCGCATGACAAGCCTGTGGGACAATCGCGCGGCGGATGGCCCCGATCATCGACCCAGACCAGCATTCGTCATCGCTACAGGCTTTTTCCGCGGCCTGCTGGCCGGCACAGCGACGCGCGCGATCCTCGCCGTTGTCCTGGCATTGCTGGTGACGGCGGTGCTGATCATGATCGCGGGCAAGAATCCATTGTTGGCCTATGCCGCTCTGGTAAAGGGCGCGTTCGGCTCGATCGATCGGATCGCCTTCGGCCTCAACAAGAGCACGCCTTACATTCTGGCCGGTCTCGGCGTCGCGCTGTGCTTTCGCGCCAATATCATCAACATCGGCGCCGAAGGACAGATTGCGCTCGGCGGCATCGGCGCCACCGTTACGGCATTGAGCGGCGCGGCAATTCCCGCCCTCATGCTGATGCCGCTCGCCTTGCTGGCTGGCGCTGCCTGCGGCGCTGTGTGGGCCGGCATCGCCGCGTTCGTCAGCCTGAAGCGCGGCGTTCACGAGGTACTGTGCACGCTGCTGCTCAACTTTGTGGGCGTGCTTTGTGTCAGCGAAGTGCTGCATGGACGACTGGG
>JAQGJU010000028.1 GCA_028290465.1 Xanthobacteraceae bacterium
TGGGGGCAGGTCGGCCGCGCGCGATCCGGTCTGGGGACGGGGAGGGGTGGGGACGTGACCGGGTCGCGTATCTCCTGAAACGGTTGACGCTAGCGCGCGGCGCTGGCGGTGGCGGTGGTCGGGCGCGGATCGCCGAGCGAGACCCAGACGTTCGGATCTTCCTGCGACTGGCGCTTGACGAAGCGGTAGCCGGTTTCCGTCCAGAGCATGATGTCCTCGGCTTGGTTGTCGAGGACGAACTCGACCTTGTCGGTCTTCACCGTCAGCACCGCATGGCCGTCGCCGCGCTTGTCGCGCACCACGGTGATCAGCAGCGCCTGACGCGGCCATCCGGCCTCGACCAGCATGCGGCGCTTGAGCAGCACATAGTCTTCGCAGTCGCCGTAGCCGTCATCCGGGTACGACCACTTCTCGACCACGCCCCAGTGATCCTGGTCGGTCATCGGCTTGATGGTGTCGTTGACCCACTTGTTGACCCGGACCAGATCCTTCCAGGCCTTGGAAGACAGCACCACGTCACGCGCCTCAACGGGGGTGGCGGCGCATTCGCCCGGTTGCTGGTTACAGAAGTCGATCCAGCCGATCGGCGCCTTGGCCGTGGCCTGCACCGAAACGAACAGCGTGCGCTCGCTGGCAGCATCGGCCGGCGCCGATGCGGCGCACAGGGTGCTTGCCGCGACCAGGGCCGCCGCAGTAAACCTGAGTATATCTTTCGAATCCCAAGTCATTGGTTCCGCTCCCGTCGTGTCGAGAACGGTTTTGCCACGAAGCCTTTGAATTGCCGCTAAGTCGCCAAAGTTGTTTTGAAGATAAGACGCATCAATACTGAAGCGAATACTTATAAAACTGTCGGAAAATTTTCGTAAAATTGCGCCTGTTCAAATTTGGCTAAAATGCCGCGCATTAACGCGCCAAACATGCGTCCACGGGCTCGCCGACGTCGCGAAAGCGGGCGCGTTAAGACGTGCGGCGGCAGGCATGATGGGGGCTACCGGCGTGGGGCAACCGAAAAGCCGATGTAACTGCGGGGATTTAGGCCGGAAAGCGCCGCGCAGGGCGGCGCAATATTTACGTTCCGGTGACGTTCTCTTCCAGAAAGTCCGGGTGCTGCATCCGGCTGAACTCGATGGCGAAGCCGTTTTCGATGTAGCGGACCACCCGTCCGGTGGTCTTGCCGATGGTCACGACGGAGCCGACCGGCGGCAGCAGATCCGGGGTCAGGGCGACGGCGGCGCCGGACAGCGACATATCGATCACCCGGCAGGCGATATTGACGCCGTTCGGCAGGACCAGGTGCGCCTTCGGGTTGCGGGGCACGACACGGCCATGGCGGCGATCTTCCGGCAGGTCGAGAATGTGGCGGTTGGCCAGCCAGGTGAGCTGGGCGGCCAGCTTGTCGCGCTTGCGCGACGTCGCGCCGATCGACATCGCGAAGCCATTCTGGAACAGCCGCGTGATGACGCCTTCGAGCCGGCCGAGGTGGTCGACATACGCGATGACTTTTTCGCCCTTATCGCCGATCACCGGCGCGATCAGGGCCATGCCGCCCGGCGACATATTGGTCACCTGACAGGGGAATTCCCGGCGGTCGAGCAGCATATAGCGGCCGAGCAGATTGACGCGCACGCGCTGAAAGCGGCGCTGCTCTTCGCTGAGCGGCAGAATACTCGTTTTGGCTTGTGACAATGACATGCCGGCGCGGCTTCCTGGCTGAAATTCACCGGAGGCCAGAGCCTAGGCGCGGCACCTTAACGCGGCGTTAGTGCTAGCTCGAATAACGGCCGAACAACGGCATCATAGAAGCATGGTCGGGCGAGGGAACCGCTTCTCTCGCCCGCTCTGCGATCTTCAAAGCCGACGGTTATTGAACGCCGCCGTCATAGACCATCAGCTTGCCATGGCGGCGCCCACCACCGCGAGCGGCCAGGAACGGGATTCCCATAAAGCGCGGCGCCGCGATGGTTTCGACCGCCGGCCCGACATGGCGCAGCGAGCCGAGCTTCAGCGACACCAGCGTATGGGTGCCAAGCCAGGCCGGGACTTCCAGCGGCGCCAGCACGCCGATCATGCGGGCATGGGCGCGGCCGCGATGGCGCAGCGGCAGCAGCAGCAATTCGAGTTCCACCGTGGAGCCGTCGGCGACCTCGCCGGTGGCGCCGGCCACCAGCCCGACGCCCTCGTCGGCCACGATGGCCAACAGGTCGTGGACCGCCGAGCGGCTGTGCTTGTCCCAGATCTGTACGAACGGCTCGGTCTTGAGTTCGCGGCCGAACAGCGCGCAGACCCGGGTCCCGGCCAGACGGAACGGATGGCTGGCACGGGGCTCGTAGGCGACGATGAAGCTGTCGCCCAGCACGGTACGGATGGCGCCGGGCTCGATATCGCCGCGTTCCGGCGCCGGGCGGGTGCCGCGGCGCTCATTCCAGTACTTGTACAGTTCGCGGGTGGATGCGTGCTTCATGGACGGCCCCTGTTCTCGACGCCGCCTTTCGGCGCCGCGACCGTCCCGGAACGGGACAGATTTGGCGCCGTGGCAGCGTGTCTGGGCCGAAGGCAGCAGGGGCTGTGCCGTGGAAGTGTACCGGACGCGTCCGCCACGCCGCGCCCACAATTAGCCTTAACAAAAGGTTGAAATTGGCGGCGTCCGCCGCGTCGACTAGCGTCGCGCAACAGATGCGACACCGGCGGGTCGCGCTTGGTCGACATGTAATAGAGACGAAGCGCGCCGAGCCGGTGGACGTCTTGCGGAGCCTGGGGAGGCGTCGGGACGTGCAGGGCGAAAGCCGCGCGTACCGCCACAAGACGACGGGGGAAGGGCCGAGCTCTTCCCCCTATTTCCTCTTCCCCCGCAACTTCCTTCTCCTTTTCTTTTCTTTTCAAGTCTTTCGCCTTTTCATTTTGGCGCTGCGCTTGTCGTGGCTGTCTTGCCGCCGCCGCTCCGGCGGCCTATGTGGGCCCCAGCACCGCTCCGTCTGAACCCGCGCTAACCGGATCATGTCTTGAACCAGCCCTCCGAACCGATGTTGAACGTGCCCCGGGTCGTGCTGGCGATCCTGGCGCTGTTGGGGCTGGTGCATGCCATCCGCATGCTGGTGCTGACGGAAAATCAGGACATCGAATTTCTGCTGCACTTTGCTTTCATTCCGGCGCGCTACGACACCGGCCTGCTGCTGGGCGGCGCCTATCCGGGCGGCCTCGGGGCTCAGATATGGACGTTCCTGACTTATTCGCTGATCCACGCCGACCTGATGCATCTTGGCTTCAATGCCGCCTGGATGCTGCCGTTCGGCAGCGCGCTGGCGCGCCGGTTCGGCACCGCGCGGTTTCTCGGCTTCATGGCGGTGACGTCCGCCGCCGCGGCGGGGCTGCATCTCGCCACCCATTTCGGCGAGCGGGTGCCGATGATTGGGGCCTCCGGGGCGATCTCCGGCGCGATGGCCGGGGCGATCCGCTTCGCGTTTCAGCGCGGCGGGCCGCTCGGAATGCTGCGGCTCGGTGACGACATCTCCTACCATGTACCGGCGGCGCCGCTCAGCATGGCGCTGCGCGATCCGCGCATCCTGGCGTTTTTGGGCGTGTGGTTCGGTTTCAACCTGCTGTTCGGCGTCGGCGCCGTGATGCTCACCGGCGAGGGCCAATCGGTGGCCTGGCAAGCCCATATCGGCGGATTTCTCGCCGGCCTGCTGCTGTTTTCGTCGTTCGATCCGATACCGGCGCACGGTATCGACGGACCGGACGCCGAACGCACCGTTCAGTAACGCTTATCGATCCTCTCAATAGACCTGACTTGCGCAATAGGCCGGACAGGCGGATCATGGCTGCCCGCGCGTAAAGAGCGCGGGAACCTTGGCGGCGCTTCGAACCTTTACCCTCATTGCCGGCGCCGTTGCGCCGCCGGACAAGATGTCGGGAGCGAACGCAGCATGAGATGCAGGGGCCGCGCATGCGCGGGTCCGTGCCAGGGAGACGTCTATGACCGTCAAAGACATTCTCGCCGTCAAGGGTGGTGAAGTCGCTACTGTCGACCCGTCAGCCGATCTCGCCACGGCCGCCAAGATACTGGCCGCCCGCCGCATCGGCGCGCTGCTGGTGCTCGGTCCGGATCGACGCGTTGCCGGCATCCTGTCGGAGCGCGATATCGTGCGGGCGGTGGCGGATGGCGGCCCTGCCGCACTTGAGAAGCCGGTGTCGTCGGTGATGACGCGCAAAGTGGTGTCGTGCTCGCCGATCGATACGCTCAATGGTTTGATGGAGTTGATGACCACCGGAAAATTCCGGCATCTGCCCGTGCTGGAGCAGAGCCAACTCGTCGGCGTGATCTCGATCGGCGACGTGGTGAAGTGGCGGCTGCAAGAGCTTGAGCAGGAGCAGGCGGAGCTGCGCGACTATATCCGAACGGCCTGAGCCGGTCGCGCATGATCCCGAAAAGTGGGAACCGGTTTTCGGAAAGGATCATGCGCAGTTAACGCGTTGACCGCTATCCGATTCAACAGAATCGGATAGCGGCTTACGCCAGCGCGGCCACGGCCTCGCTGATGTGCTCCATCGCGCGCTCGGCGGCTTCGGTGCCGTGTTGCACCGCGGCTGCGGCGTGATGGAAATCGAACCAGCCGATATGGCCGATGCGCGGCGAAATCAGCACGTCGGGCGGATCGCCCGCCATCCTGGCCCGGGTGATGCGGTCCTGCATCACGTTGAAGGCTTCGACCATTACGGTCGACACGCCGGGGCGCCCGGCCTCGCCGAGCATCTGGCGCTTCAAGCGTCGTTCCGGATCGAACATCCGGCTGAAGCCGTTGCGCTGCTCTTTGGATGAGGCGTACAGCAGGTCGTCGGTCTCGTCCGAACCGTGGCTGGAAATCGTGGTGCCGTGGCCGAAGCGGTCGGCGTTCAGATTGACGCCGATCACCAGCCGGGCGCCGAGCGCCCGCGCGGCAGAGATCGGCAGCGGGTTGACCAGCGCGCCGTCGACCAGCCATTTGCCGCCGAGCCGCACCGGCGAAAAGATGCCGGGCAGCGCATAGGACGCGCGCAGCGCCTCGACCAGACGGCCGCGTGTCAGCCAGATTTCGTGACCGGTACCGATCTCGGTGGCGATCGCGGCGAATTTGCACGGCAGATCCGCGAACGTCATGTTGCCAAGCGACTCTTCCAGCCGCTTGGCGAGCCGGTCGCCGCCGATCAGGCCGGAGCCGCCCAGGCTGACGTCGAGATAGCCGAGAATGCGGCGGGTGTTCAGGCCGAACGCCCAGTCGGCGAGTTCGTCGAGCTTGCCGGCGGCGTAACAGGCGCCGACCACGGCGCCGATCGACGTGCCGACGATGATGTCGGGCACGATGCCGTTCTTGAGCAGCACCCGCAGCACGCCGATATGGGCAAAGCCGCGCGCCGCGCCGCCGCCGAGCGCCAGACCAATGCTGGGGCGCGGCGCTTCCGGGCGCTCGGGAGGAACTTCGGCGGTTACGTCGCCGTTACGGTTGGCAAAAAGACCTTCGAACACGCGGCAATCCTGTTCTGACGCCCCAGCCGGGAATAGAGCCGACAACGGTAAAATAGTCACCCATTATGAATAATGAACGGCAAGGATGAACAAAAGTTCCCCAAACAAATCCTTCGCAATCTCGTTAGAACCTCGCGTTTCCTGAAACGTTGCGAGGTTACGCGAGGCGGGTGACGATCGCGGCGAGCGGCGGGCGGTCGCGGTCCTCGGGCGGCCGCGCCGCCGTGCCGATATGTACGAATCCGGCGAGCTTCTCATGCGCGGCGAGCCCGAGTGCATCGAGGGTGCGTCGGTCGTAGGCGTACCATTCGGTGATCCAGTTCGCAGCAAAGCCGAGCGCATGCGCGGCGGTGACGAGATTCATGGTGGCGGCGCCGGCCGACATCAGCTGCTCCCATTCCGGGATCTTCACATGCGGCGCCGCGCGGCTGACCACCGCGATGACCAGCGGCGCGCGGGCGAGGCGATTGCGCTCGAATTCAATCTGATCGGGCGTGGCATCGGGGCGGTCGGCCTGGAACGCGGCGGCGATCTTGTCGCCGATGCGGCGGCGGGCGTCGCCCTCGATCACGATGAAGCGCCACGGCGTCAGCTTGCCATGGTCCGGCACCCGCGACGCGACGGTCAGCAGAGTGTCGATCTCGCCGGCCGAGGGGCCGGGCGCGGTCAGCTCCATCGGCTTCACCGAACGGCGGGTTTTCAAAAGGTCGATCGCGTCGGGCATCGGTTGTCTTTCCAGTCGGAGCGTTTTCAAGCGAAGTGGGTACCGGTTCGCGTGAAGAAAACGCGTTTTCTAAAGTTAGCGCGTGATCGGACGGAAAACCGGGGGCCACTTTTCCTGATCGCGCGCTAAGTGCTGCGCGTACCACGATGTCCGGCGGGTGACAAACCGGCTTAGAGGCTTGAATTCGCCGCGATTTCGGACGAAAACCATCCGCAATGATGACGCGCGCACACATTCTGGCGGGCCGGGCCGCCATAGCGTGCCCGGCACAGGCCATTTCGCTGTTTGTGGCGCTGGTGCTGGCGTTTGTCGCGCCGGCGTCGGCCTATGCTCAATTCCGCGGGGCGCCCGCCAGTCCGGGCTTTAGTCTCGCGCCGCCCGGCGGACCGAGCGACCGTCCGGTGCCGCCGGGGTCGATCCCGAATGTCCCGGCGCCGGCTGCGCCAGCACCGTCCGCGCCGCCCGCCGCGTTGCCAAGTCCGTTCCCGACGTCGCCGCCGCTCGCCGCCCCCAGCCCGTTGCCGCAAGCCGCCCCGCCGGCCGCTGCCGCGCCGCTGATCCCGGCCGGCCAAGCCGCGCTCAACGTCAGCGCCCGCTTTGCCCATGACGGGCCGCCGATCCCGTCCGGTCTGGTGTGGCGCGTCTATCCCAGCCGCCCGGACCCGACCGGCGTCTTCCCGGTGCTCAAGGAGGACAGGGGCGCGTCGCCGACCTTCATCCTGCCGGCCGGCGAGTACGTGGTGCATGTCACCTTCGGTCTGGCCAGCGACGCGAAGTCGGTGCAACTGCGCGAGTCGGTCAAGCAGGTATTCGAGATCGCCAGCGGCGGACTGAAGGTCAAAGGCCAGGTCGGCGGTGTTGATATTCCGCCGCAGCAAATCTCGTTCGACGTGTTCAAGGGCAGCCAGTTCGACTCCAAAGACGGCCAGCGGCCGTTCGTGAACAACATGCTGACCGGGCAGGTCGCGCTGGTGCCGGAGGGCACGTATTACATCGTGTCCAACTATGGCGACGGCAACGCCGTGGTGCGTTCCGACATTCGGGTACAGGCCGGCAAGCTGACCGACGTAACGGTGACCCACCGCGCCGCCGTGCTGACGCTCAAGCTGGTCGACAAAAAGGGCGGCGAGGCCTTGGCCAACACCCAATGGTCGGTGCTGACGCCGGGCGGCGACGTGATCAAGGAATCGATCGGCGCGTTCCCGCGCGTGATCCTGTCCGAGGGCGAATACCGCGCCATCGCCCGCAACGAGGGCAAGACCTTCGAGCAGGACTTCAAGGTCGTCACCGGGGTCGACCGCGAGGTTGAGGTGCTGGCGCGGTAAGAGCCGGCCAATTCTCCGAGTTTCTCAGCAGTGAATATGTATCCGAATTGGATTGTCATATATCTGTCATGTAATTGACATGTATAGCGAAATTTATGCGAGTTAACTGGCCTTTAAGTCCAGCATTACTACAGGTTTGACGTGATCAATATCGCGCCACTTCAAACCAGATCGCTGGAAATGATAAAAGCGGAATCGAACGACGCCGACATCATCGCGTCCGCCACCAGCGACGTCGCGATCCTGCGCCGCAAATGGAAGGCGGCCCTGGTACCCGGCCAAACCTGCCATCCTACGATGAGGTGCTGCTTGGCAGCCTTGGCCGTCTGGCCGACCACATTCTGCTGATCGGCGGCACGGCGCCATCGTTCGCCATCAAACGTGCCGGCCGCTATGCGCGCGCCTGGATCGGCGGCGCCGGCACGGATGCCATCGACGACCTGCCGGGCGATTGCGCCGGCACGCTGCGGGAGGCGCTCAGCCAGGCATTGGCGGGGCAAGCGCCGGTGTCGTCGATCGCGCACCGGGTGCGCGACGGCATGGTCGAAGCTTACGAACTTCTGGTGCTGCCGCTGTCGTGCCGCTGGGGGCCGCCGATGCTGGCGGCTTACGTGCGCGAACATGGCGGCCGCTATAATCTGTACGACACGATCTTCCGCTCGACCGGCGAGGGCATCATCGCGCTGGCGCCGGTGCGCGACCTCGCCGGAATGGTGTTCGACTTCCAGATCGTCTCGCTGAATGACGCCGCGCCGCGGCTGCTCCGCCTGCCGGCCGAGCAATTGCGCTGGCGGCGGCTCGGCACATCGCCGATCGGCCACACCTTCGAAACCTTGCTGCCGCGGCTGCTCAAGACCCTGAACACCGGACAGGCCGATCAGTTCGAGGCGACGGCGGTGCTCGACGGCGCCGAGACTCATTTGAAACTTGGTCTCGCGTCGCTCGGCGATCTGATCTGCGTCACCCTGACCGATGTCGGCGCGCTGAAGGAGCGCGAGGCCACGTTCCGCCTGCTGTTCGACGGCAATCCGGTGCCGATGTGGCTATACGATCCGGAAGGCCTGACCTTCATCAGCGTCAATGACGCCGCCGTCGCGCATTACGGCTATAGCCGGGAAAAATTCGAGGGCATGGCGCTGCCGGACATCTGGCCGCGCGACGAAAGGGAAATCCATAGCGCGGCGGCGCGTTCGGTCGAGAGCGCGTATCATTCCGAGCGAAGCTGGCGACATATCAAGGCCGACGGCACCGAGATCGAAGTGCTGACCTATGCACGGCCGCTGACGTACGGGCAGCGTCCGGCGATCCTGGTGGCCATCGTCGACGTCACCGAACGCAAGCAGGCCGAGGCCCGCATCGCCTATATGGCGCATCACGACGCGCTGACCGGGCTGGCCAACCGCGTGCTGTTTCACGACCGGCTCGGCGATGCGCTCGGTCGGGTACGCCGACAGCACGAGAGTCTCGCGGTGCTGTGCCTCGACCTCGATCATTTCAAGAGCGTCAACGACACGCTCGGCCATCCGGTCGGCGACGAACTGCTTCGGGCCGTGTCGGAGCGCCTCACGCAGTGCCTGGGCGGTGACGATGTGGTGGCCCGGCTCGGCGGTGACGAGTTCGCCGTCATCCAGATGGCGATCGGCGCGCCCGACGATGCCGGCACGCTGGCCAGCCAGTTGATCGAAGTCGTCAGCCGACCCTACGACATCGCCGGCCACGAGGTGCTGATCGGCGTCAGTATCGGCATTGCGGTGGCGCCCGGCGATGGCGTCACGGCCGACGAACTGCTGCGCAACGCCGATCTCGCTCTGTACCGCGCCAAGGCCGAGGGACGCGGCGCGTTTCATTTCTTCGAGCCGGAGATGGACCGCCAGGTGCAGGCGCGCCGGGCGCTGGAGATTGATCTCCGCAAAGCCTACAGCAACGACGAATTCGAACTGTACTACCAGCCGCTGGTCAACCTCGAATCCGGCGAAGTCAGCGGCTTCGAGGCGCTGCTGCGCTGGCATCATCCGGAGCGCGGCATGGTCTCGCCGGTGGAGTTCATTCCGCTGGCCGAGGAGATCGGCCTGATCGTGCAGATCGGCGAATGGGTGCTGCGTCAAGCGTGCGCCGAGGCCGCGACCTGGCCGGACGACATCAAGGTCGCGGTCAATCTGTCGCCGGTGCAGTTTCGCAGCCGCACGCTGGTGCAGGTCGTGCTCAGCGCGCTGGCCTATTCGCGGCTGTCGCCGGACCGGCTCGAACTCGAGATCACGGAATCGGTACTGCTTGGCGACAACGAAGCCAATCTGGCGACGCTGCATCAGTTGCGCGAACTCGGCGCGCGGATCTCAATGGATGATTTCGGCACCGGCTATTCCAGCCTGCGCTATCTGCGCAGCTTTCCGTTCGACAAGATCAAGATCGACCAGTCGTTCGTGCGCGACATGGTCGAGCGGCCGGACTGCGTCGCCATCGTGCGCGCCGTGGCTGGCCTTGGATTGAGTCTCGGCATCGCGACCACGGCGGAGGGCGTCGAGACGCAAGCGCAGTTGCAACGCGTGCGCGACGAAGGCTGCACCGAGGTGCAGGGCTATCTGTTCAGCCGGCCGATTCCGGCAAGCGGCATCGCGGCCGTGCTGGCGACGCGAGAAATCGGCACGGCGAAGGTGGCGTGATCAGACCTGTTCGGCTCGCCTCACATCCGTTGTCGAGCGGCATCGCGGTGCGCTGATACTGTTGCGGGCTCGCCATTGCGCCTTGGCATTATCTAGCCCAGGGTAAATCGACGCTGCGTCGGCGACGGCATTTGCCCGCCACGCGCGTCGAGGATTACCCCATGCCGATCAATCTGCCGACCTTCGTGGTCGCGGTCTCCGTCGCGGCCACCGCATGCGTGGGTCCCGTCTTAGCCGCGGATGCCAGGCAGGGCGAAGCGTTGGCGAAGCGCTGGTGCGCGACATGCCACATCGTCGCCAGCGATCAAACAAGTGGCAATGCGGCCACGCCGACCTTCGCGTCGATCGCGAAGCGGCCCGGATTCACACCGGCGGCGGTCGCTAATTTCCTGCGCGATCCTCATCCAAAGATGCCCGATATGGCGCTGAGCCGCGCCGAGACCGACGACATTGCCGCCTACATCGCCATACTGGCGAAGTAGTCCGGCGAGGGGCGTTTGGCCGATCAGGCCAGATTCGCTCGCCGCACATCCGGCGGCACCGCTTCGTCGACCAGCATCTTGAGTGCTTCGTCGAGCGGCATCACGGTCTGGCCTTCGCTGCCGAGCCGGCGGATCGACACGGTGCGCTCGGCGGCTTCCTTCTTGCCGACCACCAGCAGCGCCGGCAGCTTGGCCAGCGAGTGCTCGCGCACCTTGTAGTTGATCTTCTCGTTGCGCAGGTCGCTCTCGACGCGCAGCCCGGCGCGTCGCGCCGCCGCGATTACGTCGCGCGCGTAATCGTCGCCGTCCGACGTGATGGTCGCGACCACGGCCTGCACCGGCGCCAGCCACAGCGGCAGATGGCCGGCATAGTGCTCGATCAGAATACCGGTGAAACGCTCCAGCGAACCGAACATCGCCCGGTGCAGCATCACCGGCGTGATCTTGTTGGAGTGGTCGTCGATGTAGAACGCGCCGAGCCGGCCGGGCAGGTTGAGATCGACCTGAATGGTGCCGCACTGCCAGTCACGGCCGATGGCGTCGCGCAGCACGTATTCGAGCTTCGGCCCGTAGAAGGCGCCTTCGCCCTTGTTCAGCGTCCACGGCCGGCCGGAAGCTTCCAGCGCCTGCATCAGCGCGGCTTCGGCCTTGTCCCACACCGCATCTTCGCCGATCCGCTTGTCGGGCCGGTCGGAGAACTTGATGCGCACGTCCGGGAAGCCGAAGTCTTCGTAGATCGCCAGGATCAGATCGTTCATCGCCAGAACTTCGGCGGCGATCTGCTCCTCGGTGATGAAGACGTGTGCGTCGTCCTGCGTGAACGCGCGCACGCGCATCAGACCGTGCAGCGCGCCGGACGGCTCGAAACGATGCACCTTGCCAAACTCAGCAATCTTCAGCGGCAGGTCGCGATATGATTTCAAGCCGTTCTTGAAGATCTGCACATGGCCGGGGCAGTTCATTGGCTTGACCGCATAGACGCGCTCGTCCTCTTCGCGCTTTTGCGTGAGGAAGATCATGTCCGAATAGGTCGGGATGTGCCCGGTGGTCTCCCACAGCGCCTTGTCCATCAGTTGCGGCGAGTTGACTTCGGCATAGTCGGCCGCGGACTGAACGCGGCGGATATAGTTTTCCAGCGCCTGGAACAGCGTCCAGCCTTTGGAGTGCCAGAACACCGAGCCCGGCGCTTCCTCCTGGAAGTGAAACAGATCCATCTCGCGGCCGAGCCGGCGATGGTCGCGCTTTTCGGCTTCCTCGAGGTTCTTCAGATAGAGGTCGAGGTCTTCCTGCTTGACGAACGCCGTGCCGTAGATGCGGCTCAGCATCTCGCGATTTCTGTCGCCGCTCCAATAGGCGCCGGCCACCTTCATCAGCTTGAAGGCGTTGCCGACCTTGCCGGTCGAGGTCATGTGCGGACCACGGCAGAGATCGAACCACTCGCCCTGCTTGTAGATCTTCAGCGACTGGTCGGCCGAAATGGCGTCGATCAGTTCGACCTTGAAGCGCTCGCCCTTGTCGCCGAACACTTTCTTGGCCTCATCGCGCGACCATTCCTCTTTAGTGAACGGCCTGTCGCGCGCGATGATCTCGCGCATCTTCTTTTCGATGACGGCAAGATCGTCCGGCGTGAACGGCTCGTCGCGGAAGAAATCGTAATAGAAGCCGTTCTCGATCACTGGGCCGATGGTGACCTGCGTGCCCGGCCAGATCGCCTGCACGGCCTCGGCCAGCACGTGTGCGCAGTCGTGCCGGATCAGCTCCAGCGCACGCGGGTCTTCGCGGTTGAGGAATTCGATCTTGGCGTCGGCGTTGATCGGGTCGGCCAGATCGCGCACTTCGCCGTCGAGCGCCATCGCGACGGTGCGCTTGGCCAGCGAAGGGGAAATCCCCTTGGCGATGTCGAAACCTGTGATGCCGTCCGGAAATTCGCGGCGCGCGCCGTCGGGAAAGGTGACCGCGACCATGATGCACTCCTGTTGCTCACTCCCGCGAACGAGCGCGGGTAAGCTGTGGTGGGCGAGTTGAGAACTGCGGGGCCGTCGCCCGGATTCGGAGCCGCCGCAGGCGAATGCCATATAACGATGCACGGGATTCGGGGCAACCGGACAGCCGCGGCGGCGGTTCGCAGTTCTTACAATTTACAATCAAAAGTGGTAGTTTGACGCGCCCGTTCGATCAATTCGGCTTCGGGGAGGTAGCCATGACTCCAGTCCGAACCACAATAAACGCGCTGCTGACGTTGGCGGCGCTGTGTTGGACTCTATCCGCCGTCCCGCTTCTTGCGCAGGACAGCATCTGGAACGTTCAAGGCGAACTGATCGGCGACAAGGGCAAGGCGACGGAAGACATGAGCGGCATCGCTTGCACGACGGACACCGGATTCCCGCGCACCTGCCTGGTCATCGATGACGAGTTGCAGGCCGCCCAGGTCGTGACGCTGACCGAGGGCAACATTGCCGCCGGCCGCCTAATTAAGCTGACCGACGACCAGCTCAACGGCAAACCGGTCGAGCTCGATGGTGAGGGCGTTGCCTATGCGGATGGCTTTTTCTACGTGATTGGTTCGCACGGCCGGCCCCGAAACAGCGGCGCAGCGGTGTCGGCCGAAGAAATGGCCGGCGTCGCTGCCAGGATTACCGCGAGCAGCAAGCTGGCACGCCTGCGCTTCGATGCCGCAAGCGGCGAGATCGCGCCGCAGCCGGAAGACGTCAAAATTTCTACCAGCCTTCGGACGCTGATCGACGCCGAACCGGCCTTCGCTCTGTTCAAAGACAAGCCGCTGGAGAACGGCGGCATTACGATCGAAGGCATCGCAATTTACAAAGATCGCTTGCTCGCCGGTTTTCGTGGTCCGTCGGTCGACGGCAAGGGCGCCGTCATTCTGTCGGCCGCGCTCGGGCATTTTTTCGACGGGCAGGCGGCGGACGCCAAGGTGCATTTTGTGCCGCTCGGTCCAGGCCGTGGCGTGCGAGACCTTGCGCCGTATGACAACGGCATCCTGATTTTGGCAGGGCCAGTGGGGGATGTTGAAGGTACCTACTCGGTGTTTTGGTGGGATGGCGCTAGCGCAGAGGCTAAACTTCTGCGGGACTTGCCGGCGTACCGCAGCAAGAAGGACAAGCAGTGGAAGCCCGAGGGACTGCTTCCGCTCGATCGTAACGCGGAGGGCGTGCGCGTCCTGCTGCTTCTGGACGGCCCCAAGGATGGCGCGCCGCGCACCGAGCGCCTGCCTTATCCCTGATCGGTGAATGGGCGCGGCGGCTGTTGATTAGTGCCGCGCCACTTCGCGTAGCGCCACGGCAGATACCAGCGCGCCCGCGCCGGCACTTCGTCGCAGACGAAATCGAGGCCGCTGGTGCCGAACGGCTGACAGCGGCAGATGCGTGCGGTGGTCATCCAGCCACCGGCCCACAGGCCGTAGCGGCCGAGCGCCTCCTCGGCATATTCCGAGCAGGACGGCAGATGACGGCAGCGCGGGCCGATCAGCGGCGACAGCGTGTAGCGATAGAGCAATATCAAGGCCCGGCCGGCGAGGCGGGGCAGGCGGCGCAGATTCACTCCGCAGCCTTGCGCTTGGCCTCGATCTGGCCGATGGCGTCGACCACCGCGTCGAAGGTCAGCAGGGTCGAGGCGTGGCGCGCTTTGTAGTCGCGCACCGGTTCCAGCACCGCGATGTCGGCCCATTTGCCGTCGGCCGGCGGCGCGGCGTTCTCTTTGAGCATTCGCCGCACGCTGTCGCGCAATTCGCGTAGCTCGCCGGCTTTGGCCCCGACCACGTTGCGGGCCATGATCGACGAGGACGCTTGGCCGAGGGCGCAGGCCTTCACCTCATGGGCGAAGTCCGTCACGGTGTCGCCGTCCATCTTCAAATCGATGGTAACGGTCGAGCCGCACAGCTTGGAATGCGCGGTCGCGGAGGCATCCGGTGCCGCCAATCGGCCGATTCGGGGAATTTCGGCGGCCAGCGCCAGAATCCGCTTGTTGTAGACCTCGTTCAGCATGATTTTTGCGCAAATCCGTTGTTCGGCAGCAGCATAGCCCAAATGACGGGACCTTGATTGTGCCGGGGCCGTCTCGCGATTATATAGTGGTTGGCCCCCCGGAACCAAAAGGGCTCCGGGACCCAAAAACTGGCGCCGGTCCTGGTATGAAGGATCGTTCGCCCGGATCGTTAGTTAGCTATATGGGAATGCGGCGTCCCCCGGTTTGGCCAGTCGGCCAAGCGTGACGCGGCCCACCCGGTGACACCCCCGGTGCCCTTGCCCAGCAAGACGCGCGCCGGTCGAACGGAGAGACCGTCATGGACGCTGTTGTAAAGCCCTGGCCGAAGCCGGCCGCCAATTCCGCCTTGTCCGATCATGTCCGCGCCGCGCCCGAGCCGGTGGTGCCGCGCCCAAGCCGCGAAGAGGCGGAAGCCGCCGTGCGGACCTTGATCGCCTATGCGGGCGACGATCCGGCCCGCGAAGGCCTGCTGGACACGCCCAAGCGCGTCGTGAACGCGTCTGAAGAGCTGTTCCGCGGCTATACTGAATGCCCTGCCGAGGTGCTCGACCGCACCTTCAGCGAGATCGCCGGCTATGACGATTTCGTGCTGGTGCGCGACATTCCGTTTCATTCGCATTGCGAACACCACATGATCCCGTTCTACGGCAGGGCGCACATCGCCTACCGGCCGACCGGGCGGGTGGTTGGCCTGTCCAAGCTGGCACGTCTGGTCGACGCCTATGCGCGCCGGCTGCAGACCCAGGAGCATCTGACCTCGCAGGTCACGACCGCGATCGACGAGATCCTCAAGCCGAGCGGGGTCGCCGTGATGTTGGAAGCCGAGCATATGTGCATGTCGATGCGCGGCGTACAGAAGTCCGGCTCCAGCACTGTCACCACGCGGTTCACCGGCTCTTTCCGTGAAAGTGCTGAGGAACAAGTGCGCTTCATCACGCTGATCCGCGCCGCCGGACGGTAGTTCTTTAATCGCGGCTTTCGCGAAAATCCGTCATGCGCGGGCTTGACCCGCGCGTGCATCGCCATTTCAAAGTAATGCTTGTTTCGTTGAATTGCCGGGCCAAGTCTGGCGATGACGCCGAATTTTGGGGCCGGGCATGTCCGACATCTCATCCAGCTTTCCACCTCCCGGCGCATCCACGGCGCTGGAGGAAGGTCTAGCGCTCACCCCGAAATTCGATGCCGACGGGCTGGTCACGGCGGTCGCGACCGACGCCAAGTCTGGCGACCTGCTGATGGTCGCGCACATGAATGCGCAGGCGCTGGCCAACACGATCGCGACCGGCGAGGCCTGGTACTACAGCCGCTCACGCCGCAAGCTGTGGAAGAAGGGCGAGACCTCCGGCCACGTCCAGCGCGTCGTCGAACTGCGCGTCGACTGCGACCAGGATGCGGTGTGGATCCGTGTCGAGCAGCACGGCGAGGGCGCCTGCCACACCGGCCGCCGCTCGTGCTTCTACCGCGCCGCGCCGCTCGGTCAGAATGGCGCGGTCACGCTGGAATTTCGCGATGCGGATCAGGCGTTCGATCCGGCCAAGGTTTATAAGTAACCGTTACTGGTTGCCCGCCCGCTGCAGCAGCAGATGCGCCCGCGCCAGATGCGGGCGGTCGAACATCTTGCCGTCGATGCCGATCGCGCCCGCGCCCGGCTGCGCGGCGAACGCCGCCACCACGGCCTTTGCCTTGGCGATCTGCTCGGGGGTAGGCGTGAACACCTCGTTGATGATCGGCACCTGCGCCGGATGGATCGCCAGCCGGCCGGTGAAGCCATCGCGTCGTGCTTCCTCGGTGTCGCGGCGCAGGCCTTCGGTATTGCGGAAATCGACATAGACGGTTTCGATCGCCGCGACCTTGGCGGCCGCGGCGCCGAACAGGCACATCGAGCGGGCCAAGCGATACGGCTCGGTGAGCCGGCCATCGGCGTCGCGGTTGGTCTCGGCGCCGAGTTCGGCCGACAGATCCTCCGGTCCCCAGGTGAAGCCGGTCAGCCGCAAACTGGAGTCGCGGAACGTGCCGGCCAGGAACATGCCGGCGGCGGACTCAACAGCCTGCGCCACGATCTTGATGTGGCCGTCGGTCAGGCCGGTAAGGGCCTCACGCGCGGCAAGCTTGGCGTCGACATGCACGACCGAACTGCCGCCCTCGGCCTTCGGAAACATGATGGCGTCCGGCCGGCCCGGCACGATGGCGTCGAGATCGGCATCGGTCATGCCGGTATCGAGGCCGTTGATGCGCACCAGCAGGCGAGGGCGGTTCGCGGTCGCGACCGCTTCTTGCAGGAAGGCCCGGCAGGCGTCGCGCGCGGCCTGTTTTCCCTCCGGCGCAATGGAGTCCTCGAGATCGATGATCACCGCGTCGGCGCCGCTCGCCATCGCCTTGTCGAGTTTCTTGCCGCCATCGGCGGGAACGAACAGAAGAGAACGCATGGGAATTCCTGTAACTAGAGTAGGTCGTGACGAAGGGCTACTGCGGCCGCAGCCGCATGAACACCTGACGCTTGCACTCGGCGACCAGCTTGTCGTCCTGGTTATAGGCGCGGTGGTGAAACTCGACGATGCCGGCGCCGGGGCGCGACGCGGACTCGCGCTTGCCGATGATATCGGTGCTGCAATGGATGGTGTCGTTCTCGAACAGCGGATGCGGGAATTTGACGTCCGTCATGCCCAGATTGGCGATGGTCGTCCCGACCGTCATGTCGGAGACCTGGATGCCGATCATCAGGCCGAGCGTGAACAGCGAATTCATTAGCGGCTGGCCCCACTCGGTCTCCTGCTCGCAGAAATGCCGGTCGATGTGCAGCGGCTGCGGGTTCAGGGTCATGTTGGAGAACAACATGTTGTCCATCTGGGTGACGGTGCGGGTCAACGGGTGCTCATAGCGCCGCCCGACCTCCAGATCCTCGAAATACAGCCCGCCGCGCTTATGCCGCACTGCGTCCGCCATGGCGTTCTCCCTCGAGCATGATCCCGAAAAGTGGGAACCGGTTTTCGGACAAGATCATGCTCGCTTCATGCAGCCGGCACGGTCCCTTGTTAACCCTCCGTTTACCACACTGGTGAATGGTCGGAAGGCCCGAACCCGCGCCGCGCGGTGTTCTGGGTCGGGACCCATTTATGCGCGCCGACGCCGTCAGCACCGCCACGCCGGCTCACAATGTCGCCGGCGCCATCCGTCAGGCGGCGGGCGCCACCGGCACCAGTTTCGACTATCTGCTGGCCACCGCGCAGGTCGAATCCGGCCTCAATCCGACCGCCTCGGCTTCGACCTCGTCGGCCAAGGGCCTGTTCCAGTTCATCGACCAGACTTGGCTCGGCACCATCAAGGACGCCGGCGCCAGCCTCGGCTATGGCGCCTATGCGGACGCCATCACCAAGACCCCGTCCGGCCGCTTCGAGGTCAGCGACCCGGCGCTCAAGAGCGAAATCCTCAATCTGCGCCACGACCCGACCGCCAACGCGGCGATGGCCGGCGCCTTCACCAAGCACAATGGCGAAGTCCTCAGCGAGCGGCTCGGCCGCGCACCCAGCGAGGGCGAACTGTACATGGCGCATTTCCTCGGACCGGGCGGCGCCTCGAAGCTGATCGCGCTGGCCGAGTCGAGCCCGAACGCCACCGCGGCCGCTGCGTTTCCGAGCGCCGCCGCCTCCAACCGCCCGATCTTCTACGACAAGCAGGGCGGCGCACGCAGCGTGTCGCAGGTCTATGGCGTGCTGAACGGACGCTATGACGTCGCCCGCGCGGCGCCGCCGGCCGGCGTCAGCCAGACGGCGGCGTTCAGCGTGCCGAGCGCGACTAAAGCCATTGCCACCGCGGCGCCGGTCACCGTGCCCGACACCGCGGCGCTGACCAGCGCCTATGCGGACGCCAGCCCGATCCCAGTGCCGATGACCCGTTTCGCCGATGGCGGGCCGGTGTTCCACGGCCTGTTTCGTGACGACGGTCCGCGCGGCGCGGTGTCGCCGGTGGTCGCAGGTCTGTGGGGCGGTCCAGCCGCCGCGAACGGTGTGACGGCAATTCCGGACGTATCGGCGCCCCGCGCGACGCCGGTCGTCGCAGCTCCCGCAACACCGGATGTCGAAGCGTCCGTCGCGCCGGCCGCCGAAGCCCCCATGACGGCGAGCGGCATCAGTGCCGGCGGCGCCATGCCGAGCTTCACGTCATTCATCGCGCCGTCGTTCGCTCCGGCAACGTCTGCGAAGCCGGCCGCCAAGGATGCGGCGAACGATAGCGGGCTCGACATGCTCAACGATCTGGCACGCCGTCTGCGGTCGCTGTTCGGCGGTTAAGTCGTCGCCTCCACATTAATAAATCAGCAATAATTACAAAGATTTATGGTGAACCACTTGTTAAGTGGAACACGTTAGACTGATTTTTGTCGGGGCGAGGCCTCGGCGCCGTGTTGCGGCAGTAAGTGTTTGGTTCGAGTGGTCTCGTCATGATCGTTCGTCAGTTCCTTCATTGGTTGGGCACCGCCCCGAATGGCGAGCGGGCCGATGCCACAAGCGCGCTGGCGCGGGCTTATCTTTACTCCGAGCTTTCTCCCGACGACCTTGCCGCCGCCGAAGGCGCGATGCTGATGCTGCTCGACGACCCGTCGCCGCTGGTCCGGCTGGCGATGGCCGAGGCGCTCGGCTCCAGCGACCGGGCGCCGGCCGCCATTATTCATGCGCTGGCTGGCGATCAGGCCGATGTCGCGGCGCCGGTGCTGCGGCGCTCACCGCTGCTGCTCGACGCTGATCTGGTCGATCTGGTCGCGACCGGATCGACCGACATCCAGGTGTCGATCGCGCACCGTGAAATTCTGCCGCGTTCGGTCGCGGCGGCGATCGCCGAAATCGGCGGTGCCGAAGCCTGCCTGGTGCTGATCGAAAGCCCGTTTGCTGACATTGCGCCGTTCTCGATCGACCGCATCGTCGCCCGCTTCGGCCACCTCGCGGCGATCCGCGAAATACTGCTGGCGCGCGACGATCTGGCGGTGCCGACCCGACAGGCGCTGGTCGCCAAGCTGTCGCAGACCCTGGCCAATTTCGTCACGGCGCGCGAATGGATCGAGCAGGATCGCGCCCAGCGCATCGCCAAGGAGGCCTGCGAGAAGGCTACCGTGGTGATCGCGGCCGGAACCCCGCAGACAGAAGTGCGTCCGCTGATCCGCCATCTGCGCGAGACCGGACAACTCACCGCCGGCCTGGTGCTGCGCGCGCTGCTGTCCGGCAACATCGTGCTGTTCGAGGAGGCGCTGGCCGACTTGGCCGAAATGCCGCTCGCCCGCGTCGATGCGCTGGTGCACGACCGTGGCGGCGTCGGCTTCCGTGCGCTGTACGACCGCGCCGGCCTGCCGGCCTCGACCTATCCGGCGTTCCGCGAGGCCCTGATGGTGTTGCGCGAGGGTGGCTTCGCGGCCGAACCCGGTGGCGCCAGCCGGCTGAAGCGGCGGATGATCGAACGGGTGCTGACCGGCTGCGAGAGCCAGGCGCTCGGCGACATCGAGCCGCTGCTGATGCTGTTGCGGCGCTTCGCGACCGAAGCGGCGCGCGAAGAGGCCCGGATGTTCTGCACCGACTTGGTGGCCGAGGACGCGGTGCGCCTCGCGCTGGATCTACAGCCCGAACTGGTCGCGGCGTAATCTCGAAGCGAAGGCTTGCAAACGAAAAGGCCCGGCATTGACCGGGCCTTTTCTTTATTTGCGTGCCAATCTTTAGTCCTTCGGCACTAGCGGCGGTCCCATGCTGATGCTTTCCAGATATTCCGGCCGGTGCTGATTCTCGCGCACCAGGAAATCGTCGGTGACATTGCGCAGTTTGCCGGTCAGCCGGTCGGCGACGGCCTGCGCGTCGGAGCGGGCATATTCGCGGATGATCGCCCGCACCGCATCGACGTGCTGATCGATCAGCGCTATCGGGATACGGTTCAGTTCGGGCGAATGCTCGATCAGCCGGCACAGGCTGTCGGCCACGGCGGCGACCGCCGGAAAGCCGAAGGTCGCGGCCTCGCCCTTGATGTCATGCGCAACGTGAAAAAGCGCCTCACGTGTCGTGTCGTTGAAGCCGGATTTACGCACCGCATCGCGTGCGTCCGACAGCCGCTCGCATTCGGTGTCCATCCAGCTCGAGAACTCGCCGGAAAGCTGCGCCAGCGCCTGTTCGGCGCGCGCCACCGGATCGTCGATCGGGCTCTTGGAGTCCGACATCGCGCCGCGCAGCTTGTTCGGCGGCGTGATGACTTCATAGTCCGCGTAGGTCGTTACGGCGGGCGTTTCGCTTTTTTTTACGGCCATGGGTGTTCCTCGCCTCAACCTTCGACCTTGACCTTTTCCAGCAGCGCTTCCTGCCGGATGGTTTCCGCCTTGCCGCCTTTGCGCCGTTCCGGGCCGATATGATTGTGGTTCGTGCTGCGGCGCCGGTCGGGGCCGAAATAGCTCTTGGTCTTGATGAACGGGCGCGGATTGGCCACGACGTTGAGAATGCGCTGGTACAGGCTCTTAGCCGAGATCGGCTTGGCCAGGAATTCGGTGACGCCGGCATCCCGCGCCGAGATGATGCGCTTCTTTTCGGAATGGCCGGTCAGCATGATGATCGGCACATAGGGATTGCCGTTGGCGCCCGGCTGCCGGATCATCTGGGTCAGTTCCAGCCCGTCGAAAATCGGCATCGCCCAGTCGGTGATCACGATGTCCGGCATGTAATGGGTGAAGGCCTCGAGGCCGCCGGCGCCGTCTTCCGCTTCGTACACTTCGCGGGTGCCGAAACCATGCAGCAGCGTGCGCAGAATACGGCGCATGTGTGCGTTGTCGTCGATCACAAGGAAGCGCAGCCGATTGAAGTCGATGCGGATCATGACGCGCCCAAAGCGCACCGGATCGGCGTGATCGCGCGCGCAGACCCGCAAACTACGGAATCGTCGTTAATGTCGGGTTAAGCGGTATTTTGGGGCGCAGAGCGTATCCAGCGCCGTGAAATCGATGCGCTGACGCAAGCCGCGGTGGTATCGACCAGATTAGCCGTGCGTCTTGTGTGGCGCTTAGCCTGTCAATTGATCGCGTTTTTCAAAGCGGCGCGAAGCGCGAGATTAATCTTAATTCGTCTTGTTTCCATCAAGCGCCGCTTCGACATGTAAGCTTTTATCCGAAATGTTTAGTCAACCGTCCCCATTGCGCGGGGCGACATTCAGGTCCGAAATCGAGCCATGTTGCAAATATTGAACAGCGGCGCCTTGCGCGACGACTGCGACGTCGCGGTGATCGGGGCCGGTCCATACGGGTTATCGGTCGCGGCGCATCTCGCCTCTGCAGGCGTCGCGACGCGTACGTTCGGCGACGCGATGTCGTTCTGGCGGGGCCAGATGCCCAAGGGCATGAAGCTGCGCTCGCCATGGAATGCCAGCCACCTTGCCGATCCGCAGGGTGCGCTCAGCCTCGACAGCTATGTCGGTGAACGGGGCGAGGTACGGCATGAGCCGCTGCCGCTCGAAGATTTCGTCGATTACGGCGCTTGGTTTCAACGCCGCGCCGTGCCCGATCTCGATCTCCGCAAGGTGGTTCGCGTCGAAGCAGCCGATCCCGGCTTCCGCCTGGCGCTGGAGGATGGCGACGTCGTGCAGGCCCGCCGCGTGGTGGTCGCGATGGGACTGGCGAATCAGGACTTCCGGCCGGCTCCGTTCGATGGCCAGTCGGAGTCATTGGTCAGCCACACCATCCATCACGCCGACCTCGGCGTGTTCCGCGGCAAGCGGGTCGCCGTGATCGGACGCGGCCAGAGCGCGTGCGAATCTGCCGGGCTGATGAATACGGCCGGCGCCGAGGTCGAACTGATCGCGCGTGGCGACATCAACTGGCTGGGCGGCGCGGCCGGCAACGCGCCAAGCACGCTGCGCCGGCGGCTGCGTGAGCACCTGTCGGCACCGTCCGCGGTCGGACCATTCCCGCTCGACTGGCTGGTCGAATGGCCGGGACTTCTGCATGTGCTGCCGAGCGACCTGCGCCAGACGATCAGCAGGCGCAGTCTACGCGCGGGTGCCGCCTCATGGGTCCGGCCATCCTTCGACGGCGTAACGGTCCGGGCCGGCCGTCAGGTCGTCGACCTCAAGATCGCCGGTCCGCGCGTCACGCTAGAATTCGATGAAGGGCAGGGCGTCTACGATCACGTGCTGCTGGCGACCGGCTATCGCATCGACGTCGCGCGCATCGGCATCCTGGCGCCGGTGCTGCTGGATCGTGTCGTCCGCGTCGACGGATCGCCGGTCCTCAACGCCGGATTCGAATCGAGCGTGCCGGGTCTGCATTTTGTCGGCGCCAGCGCGGTCGGGAGCTTCGGGCCACTGATGCGATTCATCTGCGGCGCCGGTTTCGCGGCCCGCGCTGTGACGCGCGCGGCGCGCGGGCGTCGGGGCACGCTCACGGATGGCGCGCCGCATGCGATACGGGGCGCCGACCGCGCTGGCGCGATGTCGCCGCGGCCTTAAGCGAACAGCGTACCTCGCCATGAACATTCGAGCTCATCCGATCAGCTGCACGCTGGCGCGCTCCGCCGACATTCCGGGCGCCGTCGTGCTTGGCGGCGCGCATGGCAGCCTTGATGTGGTTCGAAGCCTTGGCCGTCGCGGCATCCCGGTGGCCTTTGTCACCAACGATCATCCGCTGCCGCAATATTCCCGCTACGCGCTCCGCAGCTTCACCTGGGCCGGGCCCGAGCATCGCGATGCCGCATCGGCGCTCCAGTCCCTGGCGCGCGCCCACGGACTGGAACGCTGGCTGCTGATCGTCGGCGGCGACGCCGAGTTGACGCTGGTGGCGCAGCATCATGAACAATTGTCGGCTACCTTCCGGCTGACCTCGCCGCCCTGGGAAACAGCGCGCTGGGCCGCCGACAAACGGCTGACCTATGAACGTGCGGCGTCGCTCGGGATCGACGCGCCGTCCAGTTATTTCCCGCGCGGCCGCGATGACATCCTGCGGCTCGACTGCCGCTTTCCGGTGATCCTCAAGCCGACCATGCGTGAGGCCCGCAATGCCTTCACCCTGGCCAAGGCCTGGCGCGCCGATGATCGCGCCGCGCTGCTCGCATACTATGACGCGGCCGAAGCCCTGGTCGGTGCAAAGGCGATCGTGGTGCAGGAACTGATCCAGGGTACCGGCACGGCGCAGTATTCCTATGCGGCGGTATGGAACCGCGGCCAGCCGGTCGCCTCGCTCACCGCGCGCCGGGCGCGGCAGTTTCCGATCGATTTCGGCTATTCCAGCACGCTGGTTGAAACCATCGTGCGGCCGGACGTCGAACAGGCCGCGGAGCGTTTTCTGCGCTCGCTCGATTACAGCGGGCCGGTCGAGATCGAGTTCAAATACGACGCCGCCGACGGCCGCACCAAGATTCTCGACGTAAATGCACGGCTTTGGACCTGGAGCGCGCTCGGCGCGGCGGCCGGCGTCGATTTTGGCCATGTCCTATGGCGGATCGCCCGGGGCGAAGCCGTCGAGGCAGCGCGTGGCCGTCCCGGCGTGCGCTGGATGCATCTGTCGCGCGATCTGGTCGCCGCAAGCCAGGAGATGATGCGCGGCACACTGTCGGTCCGCGACTATCTGCGCACGCTTGGCGGCCCGACCACCTTCGCGGCCTTCGCCAGCGACGATCCGATGCCGGGCCTGGTCGAACTGCCGATGGCACTGACGCGCGCCGCGATCCGCCGGTTGCCGCTGCTGGCCGGCAAGCGTTTCAAAAGCAAGTCGGCCGCGTGAACGTACGGCGCGACGTGGTGGCGCGAGCCGGAATTCAATATCCGAACTGCTCGCGGAGAATCCGCTCGTCCAGGCTGTGGCCGGGATCGAACAGCATGTGCATCGAGATGCCGTGATCCATGCGGATGTCGACGGCCCGCACGGCCCGTACCTCGTCATGGTCGGCGACCGCCGCGACCGGGCGCTTGTCGGCTTCCAGCACCTCGACCGTGACCTGCGCGGTATCGGGCAGCAGCGCGCCGCGCCAGCGCCTCGGCCGGAACGCGCTCATCGGGGTCAGGGCCATCAACGGGGCATTGATCGGTATGATCGGCCCTTGGGCCGACAGATTGTACGCCGTCGAGCCGGCCGGCGTCGCGACCAGCACGCCGTCGGACACCAACTCAGGCAGCCGCACCTGCCCGTCGACCAGGATGCGCAGCCGCGCCGCCTGATAGGTCTGGCGGAACAGCGACACCTCGTTGATGGCATGGTGCTGCCGGATATTGCCGTCGGCGTCGTGCGCCCGCATCAGCAGCGGATGGATCAGGGTGGTTTTCGCCGCTGCCAGACGCTCGTGCAGCGCGTCTTCGGAGAAATCGTTCATCAGGAAGCCGACCGTGCCGCGGTGCATGCCGTAGATCGGCGTTGCCGTATTCATGTGGCGGTGCAGGGTCTGTAGCATCAGGCCGTCGCCGCCGAGCGCCACCACGACATCGGCGGTGGCGGCCTCCGCGTCACCATAGCGCGCGACCAACCGCGCCCGCGCCGCCACGGCCTCGGGCGCCGTGCTGGCGACGAAGGCAATCCGCTCATATCGGGGGGCAGGGCTCATTGCGGAATACGGCTCATGGCGGAAAAGGGCTCATGGGGTTTGGGCGGTGCCCGCACCGAACGGAGGCTTGGACATGGAACGATCAGATTTGGAGCGCGTCGTTTTCGTCTACACGGCCTATCCGTCCTTTGTCGAGGCGGAGATGGCCGGGCGGGGGCTGGTGGAGCGGCGGTTGGCGGCCTGAACGCAATATGAGTTTATACTCATAAGCCGACGATTTAAGAAGGAGAGCAAGCGATGACCCGTAAAGCCAAGATCGAAGCGGGAAGCGGCAACATCTTTGCCGATCTCGGCTTGCCCGATACCGACAACCATTTCCTGAAGGCGCAGATCGTCTCGGAGATTACCGGCTCGCCGGTGCGTTGAAGTTCACGCAAGCCCAGACCGGCAAGCGCCTCGGCATCAGTCAGCCGGAAGTGTCCCGCCTATTCAAAGGAAATTTCCGCGAATATTCTGTCGAGCGGCTGATGGCGTTTCTGACCAATTTCGATCGCGACGTCGAGATCGTCGTGCGGCCGCACAAGAAAGCCGGCAAGGTGGGGCGGATCACGTTCAGTCCGGTGGCGGTGCAGCCTGTAGGGTGGGCGAAGGCGCACCGCGCCGCGCCCACGAGGCATTCGGGAGCGGGAATTGTGGGCGCGCTTCGCTTCGCCCATACTACGCTTGCTCAATCCGTATGCGCCGCGCACCGTGGTCGAGGACCACGCGATCGCGTGTCCTGCACCGCAATCGCTGTGGGAATTCCGCGGCATGCATCTGCGCATCGATGATCGCCCGGCGCCGTGCTGCATCGCTCGGACCCGTACTTCCGCGTGATCGGCGAGGGCCGCAATCCGGGCGTTGACGCCGCCCGCTGATCGGCGCCGTTGCCCGCAACGCGCGGCGGCGATCCGCGATCACGTGCACCCCATGTCGAAACGGCTGATCGCCGTGCATGCGCAGACCCGGACCTACAAATGTTGGCCGCAGGCGCACTGGACCGAGTTGGACGACGGCTGCGCGACGGCTTGCGAATTGTGATTCTCGGTGGACCGGCGCAAGCGCTGTCGCGCTCGAGCGCATATCTGACCGCGCCGCAAGGCTGGGACAAGCAGGTCGCCATCCTGGCGCATGCCGCCGCCTTCGTCGGCATCGACTCGTGCTTTTCGCATGTGGCCGATACGTTCAACGTGCCCGGGCTGGTGCTGTATGGCGATGCGGCCGCGACCGCGCAATGGCGGCCGAACGACCGGCGCTTGGGGCGCTGATCGCCTAGAAGGGCGATGGAAGTGGCGATCTGCCCAGTTTCGCAGCCGCGGAGGTCGCCGACCGGATCCGGTCCATATGCGAGATTCCAAGGGTTGCGTTGAATGGGCGCATCGCCGAGAATTTCGTTGTCATCCCCTTAAAGATGACGGCAAAAGAAGTTCTGCAAATTGCCACCGGCGACAGGCACTCCCTTGATGAGACACAATGGCAGACATCAACGACGCAATGAGTCTTTATCGCCAAGGGAGACTGAACGAGGCAGAGTCCAAATGTGAGGTCATTCTCGGACGCGAGGCCCGGCACATTGACGCGCTAAAACTTTCAGGTTGGATCAAGGTTCAGCGGCGCGCTCCGGCCGAGGCCCGCGGATGCTTCGAGCGGATCGTCGCGATCGAGCCGAACTCGGTGGACGCGCTGCACAACCTTGCGTTTGTGCTCATGATGCTCAACCAGCCGGCCGAGGCTTTGACGCTTTCCGACCGGGCGCTCGCACTGGCGCCAGATTTTGCCGGCGCATGGGTGTCGCGCGCCAACGCGCTGTTCGCCATCCAGCAATTGGAAGACGCGCTTGCGAGCTACGACCAGGCGCTCACATTCGCCAGCGACAATGTCGAGGCGCTGATCGGCCGCGGCAGCACGCTCGCCAAGCTCGGGCGAGCCGCTGAGGCGGTCGCGACGCTGGGTCGAATTCCGGTCGCCCATGATCCGAACACGCTATATAAGCGAGCAGCCCTGCAGCAGAGCCTCGGGTTGTTCGGAGCGGCGGAGCACGACTATCGGCGCTTGACGGAGATTTCCGCCAACGCGCTCCCGGCCTGGCTGGGGCTGCTGGCATGCGCGATGGAAACCTGCGACTTTCGCGGTCTCGTCGCGCCGCGCGAGAAGATGCTCGCCGCCCTGGATGCCGGCCAACCTGTCGATCCGTTTCTCGTCTTGCGAGTCAGCAGCGATCCGGCTCAGCACTTGAAATGCACGAAGGCCGCCGCACCGCGCGCGGCGCCGGCGACTCCGTTCGCGGCCCCGAAGGGGCGGCCGTCGCGGCTGCGGGTCGCCTATGTGTCGCCCGATTTTCGGGTTCACCCGGTGGCCTATCTCATCGCGGAATTGTTGGAGCGCCATGACCGGGATCGGTTCGAGATCATCGGCATATCGCTTGGCCCACCCGACGGCAGCGACATTCGCGAGCGTGTCGTCAAGGCTTGCGATCAGTTCCATGACATGTCCGCCCGTTCGGACGACGACGTTGTCGATCTGTCGCGCAGACTCAACGTCGACATTGCGGTCGACCTTGCCGTCTACACCGAACACGCCAGATTGGGCGTCCTGGCACGCCGCGTGGCGCCGGTCCAGGCCAGCTATCTCGGCTATCTTGGGACCTCAGGGTCGAACTTCATCGACTATTTGCTGTGCGACCGGATTGTGGTGCCGCCCGCGCAGCAGAAGTTCTACACCGAGAGGCTGGTTTACCTGCCCGACAGTTTCATGATCGCCGACACGACGCAGCCGATTGCTGACGCCGTGCCGAGCCGGAGCGAATGCGGACTGCCCGAGCAAGGCTTCGTGTTCTGTTGCTTCAACAAGAATTACAAAATTTCCCAGCCGGTGTTCGAGATCTGGATGCGGTTGCTTCGGTCAGTTGAAGGCAGCGTATTGTGGCTGTCGGCCAATATGGAGCGAGGATGCGATCAATTGCGCCGCCACGCCGAGGCGCAAGGAGTCGATCCGCGGCGCCTCGTGTTTGCGCCGGGTGTCGCGCATCGCGCCCAGCACTTTGCCCGCCACCGGCTCGCGGACCTGTTCCTCGATACGCTGCCCTACAACGCCCATACCACGGCGAGTGATGCGCTGTTCACCGGCCTGCCGGTGCTGACCGTCGCGGGCTCGACTTTCGTCGGCCGTGTCGCGACGAGCATGCTACACGCCATCGGCCTCGATGAACTTGTGGCACGCGATCTGCAGGAATACGAACGTCTGGCGCTCGCTCTCGCGCGCGACCCCGCGCGCCTCGGCGCGCTCCGGACCAAGCTCGCGGCCAACCGCCGGACACAGCCGTTGTTCGACATCGATCGTTCGCGGCGGAACGTCGAGCGGGCCTATGACCAGATGTTTGACATCTACCGCCGCGGAGATCCGCCAAACCATTTCAGCGTAGCTGCCGAATAGGGCGATCTCCGCCTCGGCTATTTTCGCTCCACCGGAACGACCTGTCTTCCAGGTCACATGCTCTAATACGTGCCGGTGCCGTCGATCGCCGATTTCAATTCGGCGTATTCGCGGCAACTTGTGTTGCCGCAGATCGAGCGCACCGACGCGAGGTAGTCCTGCGCCTTGAGGCGGTTGCCCTGTTCGGCGTGCCACATGCCGTAATACGATAGCGTGCGGGCATTGCGCGGATTGCTGTCCAGCGCCTTGTCGTACCAGACCTTGGCTTCGTCATAGCGGCCGAGCTTGCGGCTGGCATAGCCGATCATGGTAGCGACGTCGGCGTGCTCGTCATGGCCGAGCGCGCGCAGCGCCTGGATGCCGCCGGCATAGTCGTGGTTGCGATAGACCAGATCGTAGGCGCGCCGGTAGTCGTGCAGGAAGGTCGACTTTTCCGTCGCGGGCTTGCGCGCGGGCTTACGGACCTTCTTCTTTTTGGGCTTTGCTTGAGCGGGCTTTACCTGGGCCGGCTTGGCGGTGTCGGCGGACGACTGCGGCGGCGCCGGGTTGGGTGTGTCGACCGCGGCCGCGAAGTCGGGAGCGCCGATCAGCGCCCCCGTCAGGATGAAGGCCGCCACCACATGTGCCTTGCGATACATGCCGATCTCCTTCGTCGTCCACGCCACACGTGGACGTCCATACGGTCGTTCAATAACTGGCAGTGCCGGCGATGGCGCCGGCCAGTGCCTTGTATTCTTCGCAGTCGGCATTGCCGCAGATCAGCCGGACGTTTTCCAGATAATCCTTGGCCTTGAGCCGGTTGCCCTGTTCGGCGTGCCACATGCCGTAATAGGACAGCGTGCGGGCATTGCGCGGATTGCTGTCCAGTGCCTTGTCGTACCAGAACTTGGCTTCGTCGTAGTGGCCGAGCTTGCGGTTGGCATAGCCGATCATGGTGGCGACATCGGAATGATCGTCGCGGCCGAGCGCGTGAAGCGCCGCAAGGCCCGCAACCAGATCGTGCTGCCGGTACACCAGGTCATAGGCCTGCCGGTAGCCGTCGCGAAATTGCATCTCGGATTTCTTGTCGCCCTTTTCCAAAGCCTTCTTGTCGTCGGCCTTGGCCTTGTCGTCGGCCGCCGGTTTCGCGTCGGTCTTGGCATCGGTCTTGGCGTCCGGCTTGGGCGCGTCGGCCTTCTTGTCGTCGGCCGGAGCGGGCGCCGGCGTCTCGGTGCCGATCGCGGCGGCCGGAGCGGCATGCAGCAACAAGGCGATAAAGGCGGTCGCGACGAGCGCGGCGGGTCGAGCGCAACGGACGGACGTCATGGTGGCCTCGCGGGTTCGGTGGTTCGGACGCATCATAGGCCGGATTCCCCGTGGTGGACCATCCTTCAGACGAACAATCGGGCCGCGCCGCCATTCCTTGGCGACCTGTCACATCGCCGTGATCCTCGCGTGGATGGCTTTGATGGGTCGCATTGTCGGACGGCGAACCGGTACCCACTTCGCTTGACAATGCTCCGCCGCCATTCCGCCGTGAATTGAACACCGCGCCGACCGGCCGATGACGGCCGCTTCATCAACATGAACGCCAGCCATCGCGGCGCTTCAGAACTGGTTCATCGCGATTCATCCAAGGTGGTCAAACGATCGGCCGGTAGGCGATCACATCGATCGCTCCGCCGCAGCCGACGCGCAAATGCCTGGAAAGGAATTTTCGATGTTCAAGAAACTCGCCGCTGTCCTGATCGCCGCCAGTGTCATCGGCGCCCCGATGGTCGCCTCCGCCCAGTCGGCGCCGTCGAGCGAGAGCCGCACGACCGTCAAGGTCGCGAAGCCGCACAAGGTGGTGGTTGTCAAGAAGCACCGGGCCGCGAACCGCCATCACGTCAAGCGCGTGAAGGTCGTGACCGCGCATCGCCACGGCCGGCACGCCACCGTCGTCAAGCATCGCAATCACGTCAAACACGTCAAGCATGTGCGGCACGTCGACGGTTCGAAGAAGAAGGTCGTGATCAAGAACACCACCCGCGCGAACTGACGCCACCACTTACGCCCCTTGGGGCGCCGGCCTGCACGCGTCCCGCCTCCATCCACCGGGCTGGCGGGCCGGTTGTTCCAACGAGCCGGCCGCCGACTTCCCAGTCGGCGGCCGGCTTACGTTTGGCGACACGCACCCGGCGGCAGAATTAAGGCATTCTTGACTCCTCGCCCGCCCTTGGTGAACATGGGGTTGCGTGCTGGTTCCTCGGTGCGAACCGAGGAGGAAAGAGGGAACACGGAGCCTCATTCCGGCGCCAAGGCCTTGCGGCCGAGGCGATGTGAACGAGGAAGCCGTGGCTGCCCCCGCAACTGTCAGCGGTGAGTCGGTCGTCCATATTGCCACTGGGAAACTGGGAAGGCTGGGCGACAGGCGGTGACCCGCGAGCCAGGAGACCTGCCAGTGCGGTCACCCAACCGGTAGGCGGGGCGCCTATACGGAGCGGATTTTCGCAGCGGTGACGTCGATGCCGACGCGAAGGCCGCGAGAGATCCCTCCCGCGATCCTTCTAGGTTGAACGATGCGCCGGCGCTTGCGCCGGAAGCGTATGCGCAGATCCGTGTCTTGTGGCTGTGTCTGCGTGTGTTCGTTCGGTCCTTCGTGTCGGTCCTGTCATCGGTGCGCCGCGCTTTGAGCGTGGCGCCGCACGCGAAGGATTCGGACGTTGGAAAACCGTAGATTCACAAAGCTCAAAATGAGACCACCGGCGCGCGGGCGTGCGCGCGGCTTGGCCGCCTTCGGTTGCCTCGGCGCGTTATGCGCGGCGCCAGCCGCTGCCCAGCAGCCGAGCGAAGTACTGCCGCAGATCAGCGTCACGTCGAGCCGTCTCGGCGACGGCATCACGGGCGCCTCGACCACGGTGATCACGGCGGAAGAAATTGCGCGCGCGCCGGGCCAGACGCTGCAGGACGTGTTGGCGACGCAGCCCGGCATCCAGATCCAGAGCCTGTATGGGCCGTCTTCGGCCGGCACTCGCGATGTGGTCGACATGCGCGGCTTCGGCGCGTCCGCGACCTCCAATACGCTGGTGCTGGTGAACGGACGGCGGCTCAACGATATCGAGTTGGCCGGCATCGACTTCGCGGCGATCCCACGCGACAGCATCGAGCGGATCGAGATCATCCGCGGCAATGCCGGCGCGGTGCTGTACGGCGAGGGCGCGGTCGGCGGCACCATTAATATCATTACCAAGACCGGCGTCGGCTTGCCGAACCGGCTGAGCGCACAGCAAACCGTCGGATCGTACGGCTATCGCGGCAGCGACCTGTCGATGCGCCATTCGAATGGACCGTTCACCGTCACGGCCTATGGCTCGACCATCGATTCCAAAGGCTACCGGGTCAACAACGAGTTGCGCGAGCGCAACGGCGTTGGCGAGATCCGCTATACCGGCGTTGAGGGCATCGCCTATCTGAACATGACGGCCGACAACCAGCATGTCGGACTGCCGGGCGGCCGGCACGTGACGCTGACGACCAGCGAACTTGCCAGCGACCGTCGCGGCGCCGCGACACCTTGGGACTATGCCGACAAGCAGAGCGTCAGCGTCACCACCGGCTTCACCCGCAAGCTCACGGGCTGGGCGGAACTGATCGTCGACGGCGGCGTGCGGCAGAAGCAGACGCAGGGCGAATTCTTCTTCGCGCTCGACAGTCCGTACAGCTACGTCGACACCAATCTGTCGGTCTGGTCGTTCACGCCGCGCGTCAAGCTGACCGGCGACGTGTTCGGCATGGCGACCAGCGGCATCGTCGGCGTCGACGTCTACAAGACCGACTATCAGACCGACCGGTCCTCTGGGTTCGGGCTCTCGCCGATCCACCGCTATGACCTCGACCAGCGAACGCTGGCGGCCTATTGGCAGCATACCGTTTCGGTGCGTCCCGACACGGATATCTCGGCCGGCGGGCGGCTGCAGCGCAATACGGTCTCGGTGCGCGACATCTATGATCCTACGGCTCCCGGCGCGTTCGACGTCGAGGGCGTGCCGGTCGATCGCTCCGAGAACCAGTATGCCTATCATGTCGGCATCGAGCACCGGCTGAATGCCGCCTTCGCGGTATTCGGACGTATCGGTCGCAGCTTCCGGTTTCCGAATGTCGACGAGCGCATCGGCACGTCGCCATTTCTGGTGCCGAGCAGCCTCGACCTGAAGACTCAGACCTCACACGACGTCGAGGGTGGTGTTCGTTTTCGTCACGGTCCGTTCGACCTGCAGACCAGCGCCTATTTAATGGATCTGACCAACGAGATTCATTTCACGGGAGCAACCTTCACCAACGTCAATCTTGACCCGACCCGGCGTTCAGGCGTCGAAAGTCTAGCGAGCTACCGTGTCACCGAGACGTTACGGCTCAAGGGTGGGCTCGCCTATACGCGCGCCGTGTTCCGTGAAGGCATCTATGCCGGCCATGAGGTGCCGTTGGTGTCGCATTGGACCGGTTCGGCGGGCGTATCATGGGATGTGTGGGCGAAGTGGCTGACGCTTGATGTGACCGCGCGATTCTTCAGCGACCGGCGGTTCGACAACGATCAGGCGAACTTCCAGCCGAAGATTCCTGGGGCGGCGGTGGTCGATCTACGGCTCGGCGGCGAATACGAGCGGTTTAACTATTCGCTGACGGTACAGAACCTGTTCGGGACCGATTACTTCGACTACGGCATCGCCAGCGCCTCGACCTACGGCACCTACAACGCCTATCCGCAGCCGGGACGCACGTTCATGGCCAAGGCCGGCGTGACGTTCTGATCGTAAGAAAAATCTTGGCAGCCGGCGTCATCGCGCCGGCTGCTACGGCGCCGGTACGAAATCATAACCACCCGACGCACGGACAATCTGTCCGCCCGACGGAAATGGAAAATGATAGGCCTGCACCGGCACACGGTCGGCCGACGCGCGGTCGAGCAGCCGGAGCCGGCTCGCCACCGCGGTTGCGCCGTCCATGTCCCAGCCCGGCTGCCACTCCGGGTGGCGTACGAACAGCGCCGGGTGGCTGGCCAGATCGCCGAGCACCAGCATCGACTCATTGCCGGACGCGACCGCGAAGGCCGCGTGACCGGGCGTGTGGCCGGCGGCGTCCAGCGCCACAATGCCGGGCGCGACCTCCTGGTTGGGCATAAACTGCGTCACGTCCCTGGCGATGTCGCCAAAGATGCGCCGCGCATTGCGGGCATAGCGCGCGATAGCCGGCTTCGCGCTGCCGGGCAGCGCCTCGTCCATCCAGAACGCCCATTCGCGCGCCGGCACCTTGATCTCGGCATTGGTGAATACGCGCGCGCCGTCCTTGGTCTTCAGGCCGTCGATGTGGTCGGGATGAAAATGCGAAATCAGGACGATGTCGATCTTTTCCGGCGTGACTCCGGCGGCCGCGAGGTTGCGCATCAGCGTGCCGGCGGTGTCGACCACCTGACCGGCGCTGCCGGTATCGATCAGCACCAGCTTGGTGCCGGTGTTCACAAGGAGCGCGGTGATGGCCAGCGGCAACGTATCGCGCCGCCGGGGATGGGCGTCCGCGATGGCACGGCGCACGGCGGCGCCTTGCGCATTGCGCACGAAATCTTTGCCCATCGGCCGGTGCCACACGCCATCGTCCAGCGCGGTCAATTCGAACGTGCCGAGCCGGAAGCGCTGGAAGCCCGGCGCCGCCGCGAATAAAGGCGCCGGCAACAAGGTCGCGACCAGTGCGGCCGGAGCGGTCAATAAAACGCGCCGGCTCAACATGGACTACTCACCCTGAATGGCATTCTCGCGCACCACCGCGCCCCACACCTTAGCCTGTTCGCTGGCGAACTGGCGCAGCTTTGCCGGACCTTCGGTCACCAGATCCATCTGCTGCTTCTCGATGAGCTGGCTGGCGACGCGTTCCTCGCGCAGGCTCTCGCGCAGCGCCATGCCGAATTTTTCGATCATCGCGGGCGGCGTACCGGCCGGCGCATAGGCGCCCCACCAGGTGCTGGCGACGGCGCCCGGATAGCCGGCTTCGCCGACCGTCGGCACGTCCTTCAGGGCGGGCAGGCGGGTCGCTCCCATCTGGAACAGCGGCCGCAGCCGGCCGGCCTGGATCTGCGCCATCAGCAGCGCCGCGCTGCCATTGATCGTATCTACATGGCCGGCGATTGCGTCGTTCAGGGCCGGTCCGCCGCCGCGATACGGCACATGCACGAACTCGACGCCGGCCTGCTTACCGAGCAGCGTCATCGCCAGATGGCCGATGCTGCCGCTGCCGACTGACGCATACGAAACGGTCTTCGGCCGGGCCTTGGCGGCGTCGATCAGATCCTTGAGCGTGCGATACGGCCGCTCGGGGTGCGTGGCGACCACATAGGGCGCGGTGGCGATCAGCATCACCGGATCGAGATCCTTGTCGGTGTCGAACGGCAGGTTGGGAAACAGCGACGGGTTCACCGCATGGGTGTCGAACACCACCAGCCAGGTGCCGCCGTCCGGCGCCGATTTAGCGACCATGGCGGTGCCGGTGGTCCCCGACGCACCGGTGCGGTTTTCGATCACGATGGTGACGCCGAGTTTCTGTTGGAGCCCGTTCTGGGCCAGCCGGGCGATGGCATCGACCGAACCGCCGGCCGGGAACGGCACGACGAGTTTGACGACGCTGGGCCAAGTGGGCGCCGGCGTCTGTGCGTGAGTTTTCGTGGACATCGCGAGTGGCGCCGCCATCGCGCCGAGAACCAGCGTTCGCCGGCTAAGCTTCATGGTCGTCCTCCCTGAGTTTCGTCTTTTTATGGGCCGCTTGTTCCAGGCGAGCCGTTGGGGCTTCGTCCCGGACACACGCTAAACTAGCAGGTTTTGAGGAAACACAAGCGCTCCTCGACCGTGAGCCGTGGGCTCGGTAAGCTCGGCGCGATCAACGCCCGGTCGACAGAAGCCGGCGCATCCCGGGAGGATTCATGACGACATCCGTGTCTGCAATGTCCCTGTCCGCCATTCTGCCGCGCGAGATGACGGAACTGCGCGCCAAACCGCTGTTTGTGTTTCAACTCGACGTGCAGAAGGCCAGCCAGATCGGCAAGACGCCGGGCCACGACCGGCGCGTCGGCGAGATCACCGGCGGACGCTTCGAGGGCGAGCGCCTGCGCGGCCGGCTGCTGTCTGGCGGCAGCGACTGGCAGACGGTGCGCGACGACGGGGCCTGGACGCTGGACGTGCGGGTGGTGATGGAAACCGACGACGGTGCGCTAATCGGCATGACGTATCGTGGGATCCGGCACGGACCGAAGGAAGTCATCGATCGCATCGCGCGCGGCGAGGAGGTCTCGCCGTCGGACTATTATCTGCGGGCGACGCCGTGGTTCGAAACCGCGTCGGAGAAATACGGCTGGCTCAATCGCATCGCGTCGGTCGCGCTCGGCCACCGGCTGCCGACCGGGCCGATCTATCAGGTGTTCGAGGTGCTATGAGTGCTGTGACAAAGCCCATGACGGCGATCGAAACGGCGATCCAGGAGGCGCTGGACCACGGCTTCAAGCCGAACCTGGAGGCGTTTCCGGAGATGGCGCATTTTTCGCTGGTGCAGATCGCCGCTGCGATGACCGGCGATGTGTTCATCGACCCGGCATTCTGGCGCGCGCTCGGCAAGGCGCGGCGCTGGACCACCGACGAGGACTTCAAGCGCTGGCAGGGCAGCGTCGCCGAATGGAAGGCGCAATACTGGAAGACGCACTGGCACGCGCTGATCGATCATCTGGCGGACGGCAAGGATGCGGAGAGCTTTTTCGCCGCGTTGCCGGGCAAGCCGAAGGCGGGGTAAGGGCGGTCTGTTCCCTCTAAGGAACCGGCAGGAATAAATCCACGAACAAAGCCGGCGCCTTGGAAAAGGGCTAGTCCGCGGGCGTCACCGTACGCGGCTCGCGGCGGTGACTCCCCAATGCCGCCCGGCTATAGCTTTCAGGACACGGCGGATTGGCGGGACATGGCGGGCAACCTCCAGGCAGACATTGACACGATTCAACGGGTGGAGGCGGTCCCCAAGATTTTGGAGGTCGTGTGCCGGACCACGGGTATGGGTTTCGCCGCCGTCGCCAGGGTGACGGACGAAAAGTGGATCTGCTGCGCGGTACGCGATGAAATCCAGTTCGGCCTGCAGCCCGGCGGCGAGTTGAAGCTCGAAACCACCATTTGTCACGAGATCCGGCAGACCCGGCAAGCGGTCTTCATCGATCATGTCGCGCAAGATGCGGTCTATGCCGGACACCATACGCCGGCGTTGTACGGCTTTGAGAGCTACGTCTCGGTGCCGATCGTGCTGTCGGACGGCACCTTCTTCGGCACGTTGTGCGCGATCGACCCGCGGCCAGCTCGGGTGACGACGCCGGAAGCAATCGGCATGTTCAAGCTGTTCGCCGAACTGATCGCGTTTCATCTCGATGCCGCGGACCGGTTGGCGTCGAGCGAAGCGATCGTCCAGCACGAGCGCAGCAGGTCGGAGTTGCGCGACCAGTTCATCGCGGTGCTCGGCCATGATTTGCGCAATCCGCTGGCCTCGATCGATGCCGGCGCGAGACTGCTGCTGCGCACGCCGCTGAACGAAAAGGCCGCCGACATTGTCGGCATGATGCAGAGCAGCGTTTCCCGGATGTCCGGGCTGATCGGCCATGTGCTGGATTTCGCGCGCGGCCGTCTCGGCGGCGGCTTTGTGCTGGACCGCCATCCCGATGCGCCGCTGGCAGCGCTGTTGGATCAGGTGATCGCGGAGTGCCGCGTCAGCACGCCGGACCGCCGCATCGAGACGCATATCGCGCTGGACCGGCCGATCGATGGCGACGCCCCGCGCATCGCCCAACTGTTCTCCAACATCCTCGGCAATGCGCTGACTCATGGCGCGCCGCATACGCCGATCCGGGTGCGGGCGACGACGCATGCGGACACGTTCGAACTGTCGGTCGCCAATGCGGGCGAGCCGATTCCGGCGGCGGCGCTGGAGCGTCTGTTTCAGCCGTTCTCGCGTGGCGCGGTCCGGCCCAACCAGCAGGGATTGGGGCTGGGGCTGTATATCGCGTCGGAAATCGCGCGCGCGCATGGCGGCACGCTGGACGTGGACTCATCATCGGAAGAGACGCGGTTTACGTTCCGGATGCCGTTGGCGTGACGTGGGACGGGTCGGGCCGGGCCCTGGATATCGAGACCGCTCTTGCGGCCTTGCTGCGGCTCACTTAGTTTGCGCCCCGTCGGGCATTTCGTCGAATACGGAGTGGCCACAAAATGACTAAGTTATTGATTTTGCCGGGTTAGCTCAGCGGTAGAGCAGCGGTTTTGTAAACCGTTGGTCGGGAGTTCAATCCTCTCACCCGGCACCATTTTCTCACCAGTGTCCGCTTCAGACATGTTTCGGCCCCCCACGCGGTGTCCCCGACGTCACTGCGCCGGAACGGCCTTCAGCAGGCTGATACGGCCCTTCTTCTGGATCGACCAGAAGCGCTGCCACTCGACCGGCTGCACTTTCAGCGGCGTCTCTTTGGCGGACGAGACCCAGATGCCGTCTTTCAATTTACAGGGCACCGGCAGCACGTAGGACGAGCCGCCTTCATCGATAACGCGCAGCCTCACATCGATATCGCTGGGGGCTTGTTCAATGGGCGTCCAACCGAACTGCTTGCGAACCAGCATGACCTGCCTCGTTACCTGCACCTGCAAGTAACCCGATTCGCCCGCCGCGGTTCCAGTGGGGGAAACACGAAATTGGCAGGCGAGGCATTTTTCGGCGAAGGCGAACCGCACTCCTTCGTCATGCGCGGGCTTGACCCGCGTATCCCGCTTCGAGCGGCACTGCGCCCCTCAGCGAGATGGCCGGGACAAGCCCGCGCATGACGAAGGAGTGTGAGTCGACGTGAGCGGAAATAGCTCTAATGCACGGTCGCGGACATAGGCGCACTGCCTTCTTGATCGACGAGGCGACCGATCAGGATCAGTTCGTTGTCGCGCCATTCAGCCGTGAAGATGGCTTGCTCAACGCCGGGCTCGATCAGGCTCAGCACGTCTTGGTCTTCCGACACGCTGGTCTGGTTGAAATGCAGGTCGGTCACGGTGAACGGCAACGTGCGATCGATCTCGCACGTAAACCGGTCCCGACTGAGATGGACGACGACAAGTGTTTTCATGAAGAGCCAACGTCCCGCTCCACCTGCCGGTTCCGTGAATACGAGGACGGTTCGACCCGATCCGTTCAAAGTTCCGTTATGGGAACGGGGCGTGTTCCGGCGCGTTGTCTTGGCATGCATGTATTGATTCAAAAATTGAAAGCCCTTCACGAGATTTCGGATGAGGAAGAAACGGCGCTCTTAGGTGCGCTGGAAGGCCCATATGAAGTCGAGCGGGGCGAGGATATCGCGGTCGATGGAAGTATGCCGAAGCATTCGACCGTGATGCTTGCCGGTGTGGCATGTCGCTACAAACTGCTTGCCGATGGACGGCGGCAGATTCTCGCGTTCGAATATCCGGGCGACATCACCGATATCTACAGCTATGTCCTCAAGCGCATCGATCATGGCATCGGCGCCGTGACCAAGTGTAGCACGGCGCATCTTCCGCATAAGGCGATCACCGCCTTGACCGAGAAGTATCCAAATCTCGCTTATACGTTGTGGCGGGACTCGCTGGTCGATACCGCGGTGGCCCAAACGTGGCTCGTCAATGCAGGACGGCGCAGCGCGATGGAACGGCTCGCTCATATGATCTGCGAACAATTCGTCAGATTGAGCGTTGTCGGCTTAGCGAAACACGGTGAGCCGTCCAAATTCTACATCACGCAGACGGATTTGGCCGACGCTTCGGGCCTATCCTTGGTTCACGTCAACAAGACGCTGCAATTGCTGAAAGAGAAAGGCCTGATCGGACGCAATCCGAACCTGCTGGAAATCCTGAACTGGGAAGGATTGAGGGCTGTCGCCGGCTTCGACCCCACATATCTACACCTCAAAGGTACTCATGCCTGACAGAGTTACATTTCAACCGGTCGAGGTTGCTGTCGCCGGCCAAACAGACGGGCGGCTGGTGTTCGTCGACGGCAAGCTGGTGGCCGTATTGGTGAAGTTGGACGGTAGCCACGATGATCTAGCCGGCCGGTGGTACGCCGAAGCCGCATTCAACAGCCTGGAGCGGATGTCGGAGCACACATTCGCGGATCTTCCGGCAGCGGTCGAATGGATCGCGTCACGTCATCGCGCGAAGCATTAAGCTCGCGGCTGAACGAAAACGGCCCCGCCCGAGGGCGGAGCCGTTGGAAGTTCAACGCGGGGACGTCTTTTAAAGCGTTAGAGCGCGTTCGGACGCAAAACCGGTAGCCACTTTTGCTGAACGCGTTCTATGCCCCGCGCCGTCTTGAGTGATGCTAGTGGAATTCGCGGAGATCCCGCTTGTAGGTCTCCGGCAGGAAGAACAGCGCCACCACAAAACTCATCGCGGCGATGACAACCGGATACCAGAGGCCGGAGTAAATATCCCCGGTCGCTGCCACGATGGCGAAGACGGTCGCCGGCAGGAAGCCGCCGAACCAGCCATTGCCGATGTGGTAGGGCAACGACAGCCCGCTGTAGCGGATGCGGGTTGGGAACATCTCCACCAGCCAGGCGGCGATCGGCCCGTACACCATGGTCACGTAGAGGACCAGGATGGTGAGCAGCAAGACCGTCATGACCGAGTTGATCTGGTTCGGATCAGCCTTGGCCGGGTAGCCGTGCTTGGTGATCGCGTCGCCCAGTTGCTTGGCGAAGTCCGGCGCGGTCGTCGAGATGGTTTGGTCGCCAACCTTGACCACGGTCGCCGTGCCCTTCGCGGCGGCTTCGTTCTGGTAGTTCACCGAACGGGCGACGAGCGTCGACTTGGCGACGTCGCACGAGGTGGTGAACTTCTCGGTGCCGGTCATCTTGAACTGGAACGAGCACTCGGACGGATCGGCCACCACGGTCACCGGGGCGGTGGCCAGCGCCTTCTCGAGGGCCGGATTGGCAAAGTGCGTGATGCCCTTCCAGATATTGATCGGCGAACCCGGCATGTAGGTGATGACGGCGAGCAGGAAGCCGGCGAGCATGATCGGCTTGCGGCCGATCTTGTCCGACAGCCAGCCGAAGAACACGAAGAACGGCGTGCCGATGGCGAGCGCGATGACGATCATCACCTGGGCCGGGATGGCGTCGACCTTGATGGTCTGGGTCAGGAAGAACAGCGCATAGAATTGTCCGCCGTACCACACCACGGCCTCACCGGCGGTGGCACCGAACAGCGCCAGGATCGCGATCTTGGCATTGGGCCAGTTGCCGAAGGCTTCGGTGAGCGGCGCCTTCGAGGTCTTGCCTTCGGCCTTCATGCGGAGGAAGGCCGGGGATTCGGCCAGCTTGAGCCGGATCCAGATCGACACCAGCAGTAGTACGGCCGACAGCAGGAAGGGAATGCGCCAGGCGCCGAAGGTGAGGCCCAGGAAGGAGACGCCGTCATTGCCGGCGCCGACGAAGGCGGCTTCGCCGGTCCAGGAGCGGATGCCGAGGATCAGCAGCAGCGCCATGAACAGGCCGAGCGTCGCGGTGGTCTGGATCCACGAGGTGTAGAAGCCGCGCTTGCCGGCCGGGGCGTGTTCGGCCACGTAAGTCGCCGCGCCGCCGTATTCGCCGCCGAGCGCGAGGCCCTGTACCAGGCGCAGCCCGATCAGCGCGATCGGCGCCGCGATGCCCCAGCTCTCATAGGTCGGCAGCAGGCCGATGAAGAAGGTGCCGATACCCATCAGGGTCATGGTGACCAGGAAGGTATATTTGCGGCCGACGAGATCGCCGAGCCGGCCGAACACCAGCGCGCCGAACGGCCGCACCGCGAAGCCGGCCGCGAAAGCCAGCAGCGTGAAGATGAAGGCCGCGGACGGGTTGACGCCCGCGAAGAACTTCGCGGCCAGGATCACGCTGAGGGTGCCGTAGATGTAGAAGTCATACCATTCGAAAACAGTGCCGAGCGACGAGGCGAAGATGACGAGCTTGTCGTCACTCTTGATGCCTTCGGCCTTCTCGGGCGCGACGGTGATAGAACTCATGGCGTTCGTCCCCTTATTGACTCGTTCGGAGGACGATCATTCTTAAAAATTGGTTTCGACCGTCCCGTAGACGATTTACGCCGCGCGTGTCGGCCTTGTCTTTGCACAAGAGGTCGTACGCCTAAAGTAGTGGTATGTGGCTTAACATATTGATTTATAAGAATAAGAGGTTCCGCGCGAGGTTGTCAGTTCGCTCCCGGTCCGGGAAATTTCCACCAGCTCATACCAGCGGCGTCATGTTCTCCAGCAGATTGATCAGCCAGGCGGCGGCCTGCAGCACCGCGCCGCGTTGCGCAATGCTGGCCTTGCGGAATGTTTCATTGAGCAATTTCTGCGCGCGCCGATAGCCGGGATGTTCGCGTGCGGTCTGGTTCATGCCTGCGACGCGCGTCATCAACGCGGCGCGGCGCTGCTCAACCTCGTCATAGCGCTGACGGAAATTGCCGGTTTCGCTACGCGGCCGTTTGGGATTTTTGGGCAGGACAGTCTTCGGCATGCGGGACCCGTTCTGCGCAACCGCCGGGTTAATCACAAGCCACAAAAGAGTTCGGAGGCGGCGATTTCGGCCGGCCGGGAACGCGCTGCGGTGCCGCAAAGTTAAGCTTACCGACCGAATTCGCCGGCGTTCGATGTTCCTGGCAAGGCATTTGAGCTAAATTCAGCGCTCGTTTCACAGTTGAGTACGTCATGCGCCGCGTGGTTCTCGCTCTCAGCCTTTCGATCGCAGCGTGCGTCGCGGGCATCGCGCCGGGCCATGCCGACCATGGTCCGGTGCTGGTGGTGCCCGGCCGCGCCGGACAACCGGTGATGATCAACGGCCGCGACGCCTCCTATGCGGTGATCGAGGGCGATTGGGGCCTGAACCGCCCGGGCGCCGGTCCGTTCACGGTGATCTACCCGCCGGCCCGGATCCTGGCTCCGTCCGATTACGGTTATTATCCGCACACCGGCAAGCGTCCGCGCGCCGGACGGCTGGAAATCGAACCGCCGGCGAACCGTGTGCTGCCGCGCCCGGCGCAGAGTTTCCACCGCGTCTGGTCGGTCGGTCCGGAGGCCGAGCCTGTCGCCGAGCCTCTACCCTACGATCCGCCGCCGGTGATTATGGCGCCGGACTACGAGCGGCGGGAGCTGCTGCGGCGCCGGAATTGAAACGCTGCACATCAACAAAACGAAACCGACGAGCCCAACAGGGATGGCCATGAATCTTCTTCCGCATCGCTTCAGCGCCACGTTCGCCGCCACGCTGTTGGCCACCGTCGCCTTCAGCGCCGGTGCTTCGGCCGGGTGCGGCGGATGCTGCTGCCGCGCGACGGCCTATGCGCCGCCGGCCGTGCAGGCCTATGAATCTTCCTACGTGACGCCGAGCTATGTGGTGAACCAGGGGCCGGTCTATTCCGGGCCGGCCATCACGGTGCCGGTACTGACCTATTCGGAATCGCCGTCGGCGCGGAATTATCCCTATGTGCGCGACACGCGCGGCTATTACGTGCGCGGCCATGGGGACGTGTTCACCGGCTATCATGGCTATCATCATCGTTCGCGCGGTGCGGTACGGGTGCACGGCGCCGCCGACGCGCGCAGCAATGGGTCGGTGGTGCGGGCTCGGGCCGAGGTGCGCTATCTCAGCCCGGAGCGCATGGAGATCAAGCTCCAGCGCGAACAGAAGCCGCGCAAGCCGCGTCGCGAGGACTGACGCGGCCCTTAGAGGCTCTCAGACTTTGAGCTTCTGGCTGGCCACATAGAGCGCCAGCGCGGCGGCGTTCGACACGTTCAGACTCTTGATGGCGCCCGGCAGATCGAGCCGCGCCAGGTAGTCGCAATTCTCCCGCGTCAGGCGTCGCAGGCCCTGGCCTTCGGCGCCGAGCACCAGCGCCAGCGGCGCATGCAGCGGCAGTGCCGCGAGATCGCTGTCGCCGGAGCTGTCGAGCCCGACCAGCAAAAATCCGGCATCTTTCAGCGCCGCCAATCCGCGCGCCAGATTAGGCACCGTGACCAGCGGCACATGTTCGAGCGCGCCGGACGCCGACTTTGCCAGCACACCGGTGGCCTGCGGGCTGTGCCGCAGCGTGGTCACGACAGCCGCGACCGAAAACGCCGCGGCGGTGCGGAAGATCGCGCCGACATTGTGCGGGTCGGTGATCTGGTCGAGCACCACCACGAGGCCTTCGGTCAGGTCCTCGACCTGCGGTGCGTCGAGTTCGTCGACCTCGGCCAGCAGGCCCTGATGCACGGCCTCGGGGCCGAGCCGCGAATCGAGCACTTCCGGCCGCACCAGTTCGGGTGCGACCTTTGAGGTCACGCCGTCCTCGGTCAGCCGGCGCATCGCGTTTTCGGTCGCGTAAAGTTTGCGGATGTGGCGGTCCGGGTTCTCCAGCGCTGCCTTGACGGTGTGCCAGCCATACAGCATCGCCGAACCATCGCCGCCGCCTGAGCCGTGGCGTGCGCCACGACGCCCGCCTGTGCGCTTGTCGTCGCGCCCGCCGGGACGAGGGCCGCCTCGGTCGTCGCGACGGGGGCCGGGCTTCTGGCGGTGAGGGGGCCTTCCGGTCATCGATCGAGTTTCCTGCTCAGGTTGGTCGGCGTCGCCTCATTTTCAGGCAAACGGGTCACTCCGGCGCACAGCGGTCGCGGATGCGCCACCGATATATGCCGATATTCATGGCATGGTCTTTGCAAAATTTCTCCGTTCGGCCTGTACGGCGCCCACGGAGAGCCCACGATGACCAGCCACAATATCACCATCGACCGCCGCCGCCTGCTGCAGACCGCATTCGGCGCCGGCGCGGCGGCCGCTATGGGCCCGCGTGTCGTGTTCGCGGACGCCCGGTCGGAAACGCTGGTCGTGGTGCAGGAGCTTGGCCCCAACAGCCTCGACATGCAGGGCGTCGGCTCCAACCAGACGGTGAACGGTCTTTCCTGGAATTGCTACGACCGGCTGCTCAGCTACACGGCCAAGACGCTGCCGGATGGCACGCCGTCCTACGACCGCGCGACCTTGGCGCCGGAACTGGCCGAAAGCTGGAAGGTCGCGGACGACGGCATGTCGTGCACCTTCAAGATCCGCAAGGACGCGGTGTTTCACGACGGCACCCCGGTCACCGCGCAGGACGTGAAATGGTCGTTCGATCGCGCCGTGAAGATCGGCGGCTTTCCGACCTTCCAGATGTCGGCCGGCTCGCTGGAAAAGCCCGAGCAGTTCGTCGCGGTCGACGACCATACATTCCGCATCGATTATGTCCGCAAGGACAAGATGCTGCTGTTCAACGTCGCTGTCGTCGTGCCGTTCATCATCAATTCGACGCTGGCCAAGAAGAACGCGACCGAGGCCGATCCGTGGGCGATGGCGTGGCTAAAGAACAACGAGGCCGGCGGCGGCGCCTACAAGATCGAAAGCTGGAAGCCCGGCAGCGAAACCATCTTCGCGCGGTATGACGGCTGGAAAAGCGGGCCGCTGCCGACCATCAAGCGGGTGATCGCGCGCGACATCCCGTCGGCCGGCACCCGCCGCGCGATGCTGGAGAAAGGCGACGCCGATTTCTCGACGGGCTTTGCGCCGCGCGATTTCGACCAGTTGATCAAGGACGGCAAGGTCAAGGTGTCGGGCGTGCCGATCCCGAACTGCCTGTGGTACCTGGCGCTCAACACCTCGAAGTCGCCGTTCGACAACGTCAAGCTGCGCCAGGCGATCGCCTATGCGGTGCCGTATGAGCAGATCCAGAGCAGCGCGTTTTTCGGCCGCGCCGTGCCGATGTATGGCGGTCCGGCCAAGGTCGAGAAGGCGGCGTGGCCGCAGCCGTTCCCGTATGTGACCGACCTCGACAAGGCCAAGGCGCTGATGGCGGAAGCCGGCTTCGCGCAGGGCTTCGAGACCACGCTGTCGCTCGACGTCGGCACTGCGACGGTCGGCGAGCCGACCGTGCTGCTGATCCAGGAGAACCTCGCCAAGATCGGCATCAAGGCTTCTATCGAAAAAATTCCAGGCGCCAACTGGCGCACCACCTTGAACAAGAAGGAGCTGCCGCTGGTGCTCAACCGGTTCAGCGGCTGGCTGGACTATCCGGAGTACTATTTCTTCTGGAACTTCCACGGCAACAATTCGATCTTCAACATCTCGGCCTACAAGAACAAGGAGATGGACGCGCTGATCGACAAGGCGCGCTTCACCGCCGACCCGGCCGAGTACGACAAGGCCGTGAAGGACTTCATCGCGCTGTGCATCGCCGAGGTGCCGGTGGTGCCGCTGAATCAGCCGATCCACGACGTGGCGATGCAAAAGAACGTCGGCGGCTACCAGTTCTGGTTCCACCGCGAGCCGGACTACCGGCAGTTCGGCAAGGCGTAGGCGGGCGGGTTATGAGCGGCAGGCGGGGCAGGGTCGTCGGGGCGGTGATTCACCGTCCCGAGGCGGTCCGAAAGCCGCTCGAACGCCAGCGAACCGTTTCCTAAACGCGTCCAAGGCGGCGCGGGTTGACTTCACCCCTGCCGCCCAGCATAAAACGCCGCCCGCAGGATCCCTGCCTTCGGCGGGGTTTTGCGTGATTTCAACGACTTCGCGCAAGACTCTTCGGCAGGCTTCTGGACTGAGCTGGAGGGGTGCCCGAGTGGCTAAAGGGGGCGGACTGTAAATCCGCTGGCTTAGCCTACGTTGGTTCGAATCCAACCCCCTCCACCAGTCCGAAGCCTGACGACGACGCCAAGACGACGATGACCGGCCGGGGCCCCGGTTGCGGCATGCGGGTGTAGCTCAATGGTAGAGCAGCAGCCTTCCAAGCTGAATACGAGGGTTCGATTCCCTCCACCCGCTCCAACATTTCCCGCTCTAAATCCTCGCGCTGCAACCGCCACCCTTTTCGCGTGCAGGCCTTTGCAGTGCTGACCATTCCTGGTAGTCGACGGTAACAGGATGGCGATTGACGCCCCGCCTCGGCCGAGGCGCGAGGGCATTTCCATCGGATTGCTGGGGGACTTAACGATGCGGCGTTTTGCGGCCATTGCGGCCATGCTCCTGCTTGCGGCCTGTGCGACCGCGACCAATACATTGAAGCCGGGCGAGGTCGCGAAGCTCAAATTGACCTCCGTCCGCGTCACTTTCGCCAGCGATGTCGTCATCACGTGGGAGGACGGTGTGCGCGGCTACGCCGTTGCCAACGCCATCACCGACGATCAGATCGCGATGGCGTCCAACGACCCCAAGGCGAAGGAGTTCGTTCGCAACAAGCTGGCGACGCGCATCCGGGAAACGCTGGAGCGCAATCTGCGCCCGCATCTCGCCGGATCGCGGCCGGTCAGGCTGGAGATCGTGGTCCAGAATTTCGTGATCTCGCCGGCCGTCCAGCGCATCATCATCGGCGGCAGCCACTTCATGATCGCCGATGCCAATCTGGTCGATGCCGCCACCGGCGCCACCATCGTGGTCTATCCGAAGCTCTATGGCGGCGCGGTCGCCGGGCAGGGCTGGGCCGGCGCGGCCGTCGAGGCGGCCATCGGGGGCGATCAGACCGAACGGGTGCTGGCCGGCTATTCCGACACGTACCGGGCCTGGCTGTTCAAGTAATCCTGGGCACGCACGCCTACCGGCGCCCGGAAACCAGCCCGACCGGACCAGATCGCCGCTCGGTCCTAAATCCCGCCGCGACTTGCCTAGACGGGCAAAGCGCCTTATCTCAGCGCCGCGATGGCGCTTCGGCCAAAACGGCTCCGGATCGCCGCATTCCAGAGGGTTTCTGGGTTTCTAGGAAAGAGCCATGGCCAAAGAGAAATTTGAACGTAATAAGCCGCATTGTAACATCGGGACGATCGGTCACGTCGATCACGGCAAGACGTCGTTGACGGCGGCGATCACCAAGGTCCTGGCGGAATCCGGTGGGGCGACCTTCACGGCGTACGACATGATCGACAAGGCGCCGGAAGAAAAGGCGCGCGGCATCACCATCTCGACCGCGCATGTCGAGTACGAGACCGCGAACCGCCACTATGCCCACGT
>JAQGJU010000062.1 GCA_028290465.1 Xanthobacteraceae bacterium
TGGGGGAAATGAACCGACGGTTCCCCCTCACCCGGCTCGCAGCCAGCGCTGCTCGCCGACCTCTCCCCGCAGGGGAGAGGTGAAGTAAGCGAAAGTGGGAGGATTGAAAGATGCGGATCGTCGTTCACGGCCAGCAGGCCTTCGGCAAAGCGGTGCTCGAAGCGCTGCTCAAGCGCGGCGAAGACGTCGTCGCGGTCTATGTCGCACCCGAGAAGGAAGGCGCCAAGGCCGATCCGCTGAAGGAAGCGGCGCTCGCGGCCGGGCTCAAGGTGCTGCAGCCGGCATCCTATCGGAAGCCCGAAGTGCTCGAAGAGTTCAAGGCGCTTAAGCCCGACCTCCAGGTGATGGCGTTCGTCACGCTGTTCGTGCCCGAGGAATTCCTCAACGCGCCGACCCATGGTTCGATCCAGTATCATCCGTCGCTGCTGCCGGCCTATCGCGGCGCCGCCGCCATCAACTGGCCGATCATCAAGGGCGAGACCGAGACGGGGCTCTCTATCTTTTGGCCGGACAACGGCCTCGATACCGGTGACGTGCTGATCCAGAAGAAGACCCCGATCAGCAACACCGACACGCTCGGCACCGTGTATTTCGACCGCCTGTTTCCGATGGGCGTCGATGCGATGCTGGAGTCGGTCGACCTGGTGAAAGCCGGCAAAGCTCCGCGCATCAAGCAGGACGAGAGCAAGGCGACCTATGAGGGGCGTTGTGGAGCCGACAACGCGCATATCGATTTCGGCAAGCCCTGGGAGCAGATCGACCGGCTGATCCGCGGCTGCAACCCGGCGCCGGGCGCCTGGGCGACGCTGAACGGCGCGACGGTGAAGATTTTCGACGCCACGCCGATCCCGGCCAAAGATCCGAAGGGCATTGCCGGCAAGACCGGCGAGATCGTCGCGATCGAGGCCGACGGTGTCGTGGTCGCCTGCGCCGACGGCCGCTTCAAGCTGACCCGCGTGCAGGCCGAAGGCGGCAAGAAGGTCGGAGCCGGCGAGTGGGCGACGTCCGCCAATATCGCGACCGGCGTGCGGTTCACCTGATTTCCAGAACGGAACGCCCGGCCGCCAGCCGGGCGCTTCGTCCTGACCGAAACCCATCTCATCAACGGATTGATCCCCATGCCCGTCGAGCAGCATAAATCCCCGAAATCCGACATCGATATTTCGCAGGCCGCCAAGAAGCGGCCGATCATGGACATCGCCAAGGAAAAGCTCGGCATCGCGGCGGAGAACCTCGATCCGTATGGCCACTACAAGGCCAAGGTGTCGATGGACTACGTCAAGTCGCTGGCCGGCAAGCCGAACGGCAAGCTGATCCTGGTGACGGCGATCTCGCCGACGCCGGCCGGCGAAGGCAAGACCACGACCACGGTCGGCCTCACCGACGCACTCAACCACATCGGCAAGAAGGCGATGCTGTGCCTGCGCGAGCCGTCGCTCGGCCCGTCGTTCGGCATGAAGGGTGGCGCCGCCGGCGGCGGTTACGCCCAGGTGATCCCGATGGAGGACATCAACCTCCACTTCACCGGCGACTTCCACGCCATCACGTCGGCCCATAACCTGCTGTCGGCGCTGATCGACAACCACATCTATTGGGGCAACGCGCTCGGCATCGACTCGCGCCGCGTGGTGTGGCGCCGCGTCAAGGACATGAACGACCGTGCGCTGCGCGAAATCGTCTGCTCGCTCGGCGGCGTCGCCAACGGCTATCCGCGCGAAGCCGGCTTCGACATTACGGTGGCGTCCGAAGTCATGGCGATCTTCTGCCTGGCCAAGGACCTTCAGGACCTGAAGACCCGGCTCGGCAACATCATCGTGGCTTACACGCGCGAGCGTAAGCCGGTCCGCGCCAAGGATCTCAACGCCCATGGCGCGATGGCGGCGCTGCTCAAGGAAGCGATTGCCCCGAATCTGGTGCAGACCCTGGAAGGCACGCCGGCCTTCATCCATGGCGGCCCGTTCGCCTATATCGCGCATGGCTGCAACTCGGTGGTCGCCACCACGACCGCGATGAAGCTCGCCGACTATGTCGTGACCGAAGCCGGATTCGGCGCTGACTTGGGCGCCGAGAAGTTCATCGACATCAAGTGCCGCAAGGCCGGCATCGCGCCGGATTGCGTGGTGCTGGTCGCGACCATTCGCGCCCTGAAGATGCATGGCGGCGTCAAGAAGGAGGATCTCAAGAAGGAGGACCTCAAGGCGCTGGAAGCCGGCATCAGCAATCTGCAGCGCCATGTCGAGAACATGCGCAAGTTCGGTCTGGAGTCGGTGGTCTCGATCAACCGCTTCTCGGCCGACACCGACGCCGAAGTGGCGCTGGTCAAGGATGCCTGCAAGAAGCTCGGCGTCGAAGCCGTGCTGGCCGACCATTGGGCGATGGGCGGCGAGGGCGCGGCCGATGTGGCCCGCGCCGTCGTCAAGGTGATCGACTCGGGCAAGAGCAAGTTGAAGCTGCTCTATCCGGACGAGACGCCGCTGTTCGACAAGGTCAAGACCATCGCGACCGAGATCTACCGGGCCAAGGACGTCACCGCCGACAAGTCGGTGAAGGACCAGCTCAAGACCTGGGAAGAGATGGGCTTCGGCAAGCTGCCGGTCTGCATCGCCAAGACGCAGTATTCGTTCTCGACCAACCCGGACGCCAAGGGCGCGCCGGTCGATCACATCATCAATGTGCGCGAAGTGCGGCTCTCGGCCGGTGCCGAATTCGTGGTCGCGATCTGCGGTGAGATCATGACCATGCCGGGCCTGCCCAAGGTGCCGTCGGCCGACACGATCGATGTCGATGCCGAAGGCCGTATTGTCGGGCTGTTCTAGTCTCTGTTCGCAAGCTTTCTGCCGAAACGGCCTCCGCTCACGCGGGGGCCGTTTTCGTTTGTGCGCGATGTTGCGCTCTCGCTGGCGTTGCCGGAATGTCGCACTCCGGCGCCAACCTCATGCCTTGCTGACGATTTCGCCGAAAAGCGGTGCTTCGCGGTGGATTTCATAGCAGTCAGCTATCGGGCGGGTTGTTTGCCGCCCGGCGGTGCGGCAACATAGGGTGCGGGGCACACTCATCGTCCGAGTAAAATGATTACGCGGGCCGCGCCGCAAAATCATAGTGGAAGTGGCAATGCGGCGAAGCGTGGCATCCTTGGGCTCTGGTCGTCTTTCGTCGGGTCTTTTGGCCGCACTGCTGGCATCGACCGCGCTGCTCTCATCCGTGCTGCCCGGACGGGCGCAGGATTCTGACTGGCTGTCCGTGCCGACTTCGGGCAATTTCAATACCGGCGCTAACTGGTCGCCGGCCGCGGTGCCGACCGGCACGGCGTTCTTCGGCGCTTCGACCACCACCAATCTGTCGTTCTCCACCACCACGACGCTCGATGGCTGGACCTTTAATTCCGGCGCGTCGGCCTACACGTTCACCAACAATCAGGTGCTCACCTTCACGGGCGCCGGGCTGACGGTCAACGGCGGCAGCGTCGCCATCATCACGAACAATGGCGGGACGACCGCATTTACCGGAAATGCCAGCGGCGGCACGGCGCGGTTCATCGTCAACACCGGTGGTGCGCTGGATATCTCCGGCGCGGCCGGCAGCGTGGCGGCCGGCTCGATCGAGGGGGCCGGCAGCGTCAGCCTTGGCGCGAACGAACTGGAGGTCGGCCAAAATGGCCTGTCGACGGTTTTCAGCGGCGTCATCGATGGTAGCAACTTCAGTAGCCTGACCAAGGTGGGCATCGGCACGCTGACCTTGACCGGCGTCAGCACCCATATGGGCGGCATCAATGCGGTCGGCGGCACGTTGCTGGTGAACGGCTCCATCGGATCGTCCGGTGTGATCGTCGGTCCGGGCGCGACGCTGGGCGGCACCGGCACGGTGGGTTTTACATTCCTGGACAACGAGGCGACGCTGGCGCCCGGCACGCCGACCACGATCGGTACGCTGACCGTCAACGATCAACTGATGTTCCCCTGCGCGTGCGGCACCTTTGCGGTGAAGGTTTCGTCGACGGAGAACGATCGCGTCAACGTGCTGGCCGCGAACGGTCCCGGCGATGCGCATCTCGACGGCGTGGTACGGGTCACCTCGCTCAATGGGTCCTACCGGTTCAATTCGCCCTATACGATCCTGACCACGGCCGGTGCTCTGTATGGTTCGCAATTCAGTTCGCTGGTCTTGCCGGCCGGGCTTAGTGGCGGGCTCGGCTACATCGGTGACAACACCGTCACGCTGACGCTGACCACGTCGTTGAGCCAGGTTCCGACTCTCTCGGGTAATCAGCAGCGCATCGCCAACGTGCTCGACGCGGCGTTCAATGCCGGCGGCAGCACTGGCGCGTTCAGCGGCGTGTTCGGCGGCGACGTAAATGCGAAGCTGGGGCAGTTGGCCGGCCAACCGGCCACCGGCATCTCGCAGGCCGGCATGCAGATGACCAGCTCGTTCCTGTCGATGATGCTGCATCCCACCGGTGGTGCGACCGGCAGCGATGCGACCTTCGGCGGCGCGCAGGGCTTTGCGGCCGAGCCGCAATTGTCGCCCGAAACCGCCACTGCATATGCGGCTGTGACGCCGAAGGACCGCCGCGCGGTGCTACCGGTCGAGCCGCGCTGGAGCGTGTGGGGCCAGGTCTATGGCGGCCACCGCAAGGCCGACGGTGACGCTGCGACGGGCGCGGCCGATACCACGACGCGCACTTACGGTCTTGCGACCGGCTTCGACTATCGGGCTGCGCCCGACACCGTCGTCGGGCTGGCGCTGGCCGGGGGCGCCACAAGTTATGGCCTCGCCGACGGTCTCGGCGGCGGCAAGAGCGAAGTGTTCCAACTCGGCCTTTACGGCACGCGAAAGTTCGGTGCCGCCTATGTGTCGGCCGCGCTGTCCTATGCGTGGCATGACGCGTCGACTGACCGCACCGTGACGGTGTCGGGCACCGACAAGCTCACCGCCGATTTTTCCGCGCATAGTTTCGGCGGACGGCTGGAGGGCGGCTATCGCTTTGACGCCGTGCTGCTCAGCGTTACGCCCTATGCGGCCGTGCAGGTGCAAGCGTTCCGCACGCCGTCCTACAGCGAGGCCGCGGTGTCGGGCTCGAATGCGTTTGCGCTTTCCTATGACGCGCGAACCGTGAACGCGACCCGCACCGAACTCGGCCTATGGTTCGACAAGGCCGTCGCGCTCGACCAGGGCGCGACATTGGCGTTGCGCACGCGCGCGGCCTGGGCGCATGACTTCAACAACGACCAGAGCATCAATGCCGCGTTCCAGACACTGCCGGGCGCCAGCTTCACGGTGAACGGCGCGCAGGCGGCACCGAACGCCGCGCTGCTGTCGGCCGGCGCAGAACTGCGCCTGGTGAATAATTGGTCGGTGGCCGCCAAATTCGATGGCGAGTTTGCGTCCGGCGCGCGGACTTATGCCGGCACCGGGACGGTCCGTTACGTCTGGTAAGCGGGCTGGCCCGGCATCGCCGGGCCATTGGGGCTCGAGGCTGCTGATTGCCAATCAGAAGTGATAATTCAAACCGACCCGCGCCACATTGAAATTGGTGCGGCTAAAGTTGGCGTTGAAGGATGAACGCGCGTCAGCGGGACTGAAAGGGTCCACAGCCAGCGCTGTTTCGGTGACCGAATCGCTGCCCAGGCTCACATACAGATACTCGGCCTTGAAGGTCACATTTTTCCAGATGGCGTATTCAAACCCGGCGCCCGCCGTCCACCCGGTGGACATGCTGCTCGATGACCCGGTAAAGCACGTCGTGCCCGCGTTGCAACTGACGCTGATCCCGCCGGCACCGATACCAAACCCTGTGGTCGCGGAATTGTTGACGATGCGCCCAGTGTGCTCGACCCGGCCATAGGCAAATCCGCCCGTGACATAGGTCAAGAGATTGTCCGTCGGCAGATAGCCCAGGCGGGCTCTGACGGTGCCGAACCATTTGATATTTTCGTCCGCCGTTGCCGTGACCGGAACGCCAAGGGCCGTGCCGGCGCTTGAGCTGTCGCCGTCCAGGCCCGACCAGTTGAGATCGGTCTCGACGCCGACGAGCCACCGGTTGTTGAACTGCCAGTTATAGCCAAGTTGCACACCGCCGAGTGCGCCGGAAGATTTAAACGAGGGCGGCGCGCCGCCAATGGCAGCGGCAAAGAATGCCGTAGCGGCCGGATCATTCGCCGCGTGATTGACGTCGCGGCTGCCCCAGCCGCCACCGACATTGGCGCCGATATAGAAGCCGGCCCAACTCCAAGTGGGAGCGATCGGCGCTTTCACCGGCATGAGGGGCGCAACATCGGCAGCCAAGGCCGAACTCGCGGCCAACAGCGCAACAAAAGTGGTGCCGGCGAGAATAAGCTTTTTCATGATGCCCCAATAAGCTGTAAATGGTCGAATCCGGCCCGGAGACCGGAGATCCGGGATCACGCTAACGGCGTCGTGGCCCTGGTTCTTGGGCAGGAGCGACGACGGGCAGGTCAGGAGCGACAAAGGCGGTTTTGAGAGGCGATTTGAACCCACTGTTGCGGCACTGCCACAAATGACAGGATAGCCGGCAGCACGAGGGACAGTCAGTGACGATTGCCGATTTCACGCCGCTCCGGTTCGCCACCAACGACACGCCTGAGCGGGACCGTGTTGCCATGTGGCGGGAAGTTTTCGGGCGGTCGGTGTTCCGGCTCGACATCGAGCCCCTGCCGGATACGCCGTTCCACGCCGACCTGAAGCTGGGCGGGCTTCCTGGACTTCGGGTCGTGTCGGGCGATATCGGTGGCACGCGCGACGCACGAACCCGCGCACTGCTCGACGACGGCAACGACGAACTCGGATTGAACATCAATGTGGCGGGCACCAACATCGTGTCGCAGTGCCAACGCGAGATCATCGCCGGCCCTGGCGACGCCGTCCTGATGAGTTGCGCCGAAATCGGCAGCTTCATCCGCCCGGATGCGGGAAAGGTCCTTGGTCTGCGTGTGCCCCGCGCCGCGCTCGCGACGCTCATACCCAACGTTGACGACGCCCTCATCCGCCCGATTCCGCGCGATGCGCAGGCGCTGGGTCTATTGATGGACTATGTCGGGGTGTTGGGAGACATTGAGACGCTGGCCTCCGTCGAACTCCAGCGCGCTGTCGTCGTTCATGTCTACGATCTCATTGCCTTGACGATAGGCCCGACGCGGGATGTGGCGGTGGTGGCGCAGGGCCGCGGTGGCCGCGCCGCGAAGTTGCGCGCGATCAAGACCGACATTGTTGCGAATTTGGCGCATCGCGACCTCGGCGTCGGCTTTTTGGCGGCGCGCCATCGCTTCTCGCCGCGCTACATCCAAAGGCTGTTTGAAGCCGACGGCACCTCACTCACCGAATTCGTCCTCGGACAAAGGCTTGATTGGGCGCATCGCACGCTGATCGATCGGCGCTTTCCCGATCATGCGATAAGCGCCATCGCATTCGAGGCGGGATTCGGCGACCTGTCGTATTTCAATCGTGCCTTCCGCCGCCGTTATGGCGCGACGCCCTCGGACGTGCGCGAGATGGCGCAACAGAAGCGTGGAAGCTGATCGGGCCGCCACTCACCGGTCGAAAAGTCGGGCGACTCGCCGTACGTGCCGCAGCTATAGGTCGCGCATTATGTCAGTTCCTGGGATGGAACCTGCCGGCCATGCCAGGCGTTATTGCAAGACGAAACACCTGCGACGACCCAAGTGTTTTCCATTTCAGAGATTCTCATTCCAAAACGGAGACGACGTCATGTCCCTCGGAACCATCCTGCTCATCGTTCTCGTTATTGCGCTGCTCGGCGGCTTCAGCGGCCTCGGTGGCGGACCGTTTTACGGCACCGGTTACTACGGCGGTGGCGGTCTCGGCCTTGTGCTGGTCATCGTGCTGATCCTCGTATTGCTCGGAAAGCTCTAGACACGGCCCGACGCGCGCTAAAGCCAGTTAAGAAGCGAGGGTGCGACAGCGTTTATCGCACCTTCAGCCTTTCATGCGATCCCGTTTATTTTCATCTGAGTTTCGATCACGGCTAGTGTAGTGGATTTGAAGTTTGCCCTGTTATCGCGGCGGGCTCGTAAGCGAACTTCAAATCCAAAACCACACGAGAAACATTAGCTTGCTAGTGTCCCTTTAATTCCGAAGTTCGCTTCAGAGGGTGCCGCATCGTGGGGCGAACTTCGGAATAGGGACACTAGATATTATCCAGCGTCGCCGCCAGGCGCCTCGCCTCAGCGACCAGCGCCGCGTTGAGCGACGTCATCGGCTCGCGCGCCGGCACCACGAGACCGATCGAATGTAGCGCTTCGGGTTCGACGATCGGGATCGAACGGATGGTCGTCGTCAGGCCGAGCGTTTCGGCGATCTTCTCCGGCATCACGCTGGCCCAGCGCCCGGTGCGCACATGCGAGAACAGCACGATCATGGAATTGGATTCCAGCGTCGGCTGCGAATCGCCGCCGGCGCCGCGCAGCAACTCGTCGATGATGCGGCGGTTCTGCATGTCGGGCGTCAGCAGACATAGCGGCACTTGCGCGACCTCGGCCCAGGTGACGGTATCGCGGCTGCCGAGCGGCGCGTCGGCCGACGTCACCAGACGATAATGCTCCTGATACAGCGGCACCGTGACGACACGGCCGATCGGCTCGTTATCCAGATAGGTCAAGCCGGCGTCGATCTCGAGCTGCTCCATCCGGGTCAGGATTTCGATCGAGGTGCACGAGCGAATGGTAAAGCGCACTTCGGGATGGCGGGCGCGGAACGGCGTGGTCAGCGCCGCGACCATCGGCAGCGCGGTCGGGATCGCGGCGATGCGCAACTGTCCGGCGAGGCCGTGCTGCAGCGCCTTGATCTCCTGGCGCATGGCGCGGGCGTCGCCGACGATGCGGCGCGCCCATTCCAGGGTGCGCTCGCCCTCCGGCGTGAAACCGATGAACCGCGAGCCGCGTTGTACCAAAAGGACGCCGAGCGTCTCCTCCAACTGCTTGATGCCGGCGGACAGGGTTGGCTGGGTGACGCCGCAGGCCAGCGCCGCGTGGCCGAAATGCCGTTCGCGGGCCAGCGCCATCAGGTATTCGAGCTTGTCCAGCATTAGGGCGTCCCGGAGATGGCTAGGGTGCGTGTCCAAGGGTAAGCGGCTTGATAGAAATCTTCAATCGACGCATCGAGAGTTAGGGATTGTTCTAAACTGGGGCGCGCCTATGGTTCCGGCATGAGCATGACCACTGAAATACCAGCGAAATTCGGCACCAATCCCGGCGTTCCGACCGGCCGGCGCAAGCCGAAGCGGACCCCCAAGGGCCGTCAGGTCGACCAGGACGCGCTGACGCAAGTCGTTGAATTGCTTGGCGATCTGCCGCGCCGCCGGGATTTGCTGATCGAGCACCTGCACCTATTGCAGGATCGCTATGGGCATCTGAAGGCCGCGCACCTTGCCGCGCTGGCCTTCGAGATGAAGCTCGCGCTCACCGAAGTCTATGAAGTAGCTACCTTTTACGCGCATTTTGATGTCGTGAAGGAAGACGAGGTCGCGCCGCCGGCGGTCACCGTGCGGGTGTGCGATTCTCTATCGTGCGCGATGGCGGGCGCCGACAAACTGATGGCCGATCTACAGGCCTCGATCGGCGGCGAAGTCCGCGTGATCCGGGCGCCCTGCATGGGCGCGTGCCACGAGGCGCCGGTGTGCGCGGTCGGTCATGTGCAGGTGTCGCATGCGACAGCGAAATCGACAGCCGAAGCCGCGCACGCGCATCCCCATGCCAGCGCGCATCCAACGGAAAGCTTCGAAGCCTATCGGGCCGATGGCGGCTACACACTGCTGAATGCGTGCCTGAGCGGCGCGCGTCAGCGCGCGGAACTGATCAAGTCGGTCAGCGACGCCGGTCTGCGCGGTCTCGGCGGCGCCGGATTCCCCACGGGCCGCAAATGGTCGCTGGTCAGCGCCGAGCCGGGTCCGCGTCTGATGGCCGTCAACGGCGACGAAGGCGAACCCGGCACGTTCAAGGACCGCCACTATCTCGGCCTGCATCCGCATCGTTTCATCGAGGGCATGCTGATCGCCGCCTGGGTGGTCGAGGCCCGCGAGGTTTATCTCTATCTGCGCGACGAATATCCCGAACTGCGGCTGATGCTGCTGGAGGAGCTTGCGCGGATCGAGGCCGCCGGTCTGTCGCCGCACACCAAGGTGTATCTACGACGCGGCGCCGGCGCTTACATTTGCGGCGAAGAATCCGCGATGATCGAATCCATCGAGGGTAAGCGCGGCCTGCCGCGCAACCGCCCGCCCTATGTGGCGCAGGTCGGCCTGTTCGGCCGTCCGACGTTGGCGCAGAACATCGAGACGCTGTATTGGGTCCGCGACATTGTCGAGCGCGGCGCCGAATGGTTCACGTCATTCGGCCGCCGCGACCGCAAAGGCTTTCGCAGCTTTTCCGTGTCCGGCCGGGTGAAGAATCCGGGCGTCAAGCTGGCGCCCGCCGGCATCACCATGCGCGAACTGATCGACGAATATTGCGGCGGCATGACCGATGGTCATGTGTTCAAGGGCTATCTGCCGGGCGGTGCGTCAGGCGGCATTCTGCCGGCCTCGATGGCCGATATCCCGCTGGATTTCGGCACCCTGGAAAAATACGGCAGCTTTGTCGGTTCGCATGCGGTGGTCATTCTGTCCGACCACGACGACATGAAGGCCGTCGCCCTCAACCTGATGAAGTTCTTCGAGGACGAGAGCTGCGGCCAGTGCACGCCGTGCCGGGTCGGTACCGAAAAGGCCGTCAAGCTGATGGAAACCGGGCCCTGGAACGTGAAGCTGCTGGATGAGCTGTCGACCGCGATGCGCGACGCGTCGATCTGCGGCCTCGGTCAGGCGGCCCCGAACCCGCTGACCAGCGTGCTGAAATATTTCCCCGAGGAGCTGACGAAGCCGTTGGGGAGTTGGTGAGGATTCACGAACGGGCCGCGCTCATGGTTCGAGACGCCGGGTAATCGCCCGGCTCCTCACCATGAGGCGGGGCTTAGCCCTCATCCTGAGGAGGCCGCGCAGCGGCCGTCTCGAAGGAAGAGGGCGTTTCTTCCCGACCCCTCCCCACAAGGGGGAGGGGAGCGCGCTTGCGCAAGATCGAGATAAGGGACTGACGCCATGACCGATACCAACAACCCTGTCGGCTACGGCCATGATCGCAAGGGCGCCGCCGGCGGCGCGACCACCGCGCAGGGCAGCGTTCACGTCAGCCACAAAGGCCCCGTCGATACGATTTCCGGCGACGGCGTCGGCGCGCCGGTGATCAGCTTCACGCTCGATGGCCGTGAGGTCGAGGCGCGCGAGGGCGAAACCATCTGGCAGGTCGCGCAGCGCTACGGCACCAACATCCCGCATCTGTGCTATGCGCCCGAGCCCGGCTATCGGGCCGACGGCAATTGCCGCGCCTGCGTGGTCGAGATCGAAGGCGAGCGCGTGCTGGCGGCGAGCTGCATCCGCAAGCCCGCGCCCGGCATGAAGGTGAAGGCGGTTTCCGACCGCGCCAAGGCCGCGCAGAAAATGGTGTTCGAGCTGCTGGTTACCGACCAGCCCGAACGCGAGACGGTGGCGCACGATCCGGCCTCGAAGTTCTGGGATTGGGCCGGGCGGATGGACGTCTCGGTCAGCCGGTTCGATGCACGCGCGAAGGCGCCGGCGCCCGACCGCAGCCATCCGGCGATGGCGGTCAATCTCGATGCCTGCATCCAGTGCAATCTGTGCGTCCGCGCCTGCCGCGAAGTGCAGGTCAACGACGTGATCGGCATGGCGGGCCGCGGCCATAACGAAAAGATCGTGTTCGACTTCGACGATCCGATGGGCAACTCGACCTGCGTGGCCTGCGGGGAGTGTGTGCAGGCGTGTCCGACCGGCGCGCTGATGCCGGCGACGCTGCTCAACGACAACAATGTGCGCACCGAATATCCGGACCGGCAGGTCGATAGCGTCTGCCCGTATTGCGGCGTCGGCTGCCAACTCACCTACAACATCAAAGACGACAAGCTGCTGTACGTGACCGGCAAGGATGGCCCGGCCAACGAGAACCGGCTCTGCGTCAAGGGCCGCTTCGGCTTCGACTATGTGCACAATCCGCAGCGCATCACCCAGCCGATGATCCGCAAGGAAGGCGTGCCGAAGGTCCCGCACGAATTCATCGATCCGTCCAATCCGTGGACGCATTTCCGCCCGGCGACCTGGGACGAAGCGCTCGACCGCGCCGCGGGCGGCTTCACCAAGATCCGCCAGGAGCAAGGCCCGAAGGGCTTGGCCGGTTTCGGCTCGGCGAAGTGCTCCAACGAGGAAGCCTTCCTGTTCCAGAAGCTGGTCCGCACCGGTTTCGGCACCAACAATGTCGATCACTGCACGCGGCTGTGCCATGCCTCGTCGGTGGCGGCGCTGCTCGAAGGTGTCGGCTCGGCGGCGGTGTCGGCGACCTTCAACGAGGTGAAGAACTCCGACGTTATTGTCGTCATCGGTGCCAATCCGACCGAGAACCATCCGGTCGCGGCGACCTTCTTCAAGCAGGCCGCCAAGCGCGGCGCCAAGCTCGTGGTCATGGACCCGCGCGGCCAGGCGCTGAAGCGTCATGCCTGGAAGATGATGCAGTTCAAGAACGGCACTGACGTCGCGATGCTCAACGCAATGCTCAACGTCATCATCGGCGAGGAGCTGTACGACAAGCAGTATGTGCAGACCTATACCGAAGGCTTTCCGGCACTCGCCGAGCATGTAAAGGATTTCACGCCGGAGGAAATGGCGCCGATCTGCGGCATCGACGCCGACACGCTGCGCGACGTGGCACGCACTTTCGCCCGCGCCGAGAACGCCATCATCTTCTGGGGCATGGGCGTGTCGCAGCACACCCACGGCACCGATAATGCTCGTTGCCTGATCGCGCTGTCGCTGATCACCGGCCAGATCGGCCGGCCCGGCACCGGCCTGCATCCGCTGCGCGGCCAGAACAACGTGCAGGGCGCATCCGACGCCGGCCTCATTCCGATGTTCCTGCCCGACTACAAGTCGATCGAGAATCCGGAATTCCGCGGCGCCGCCGAGAAGCTCTGGAACGTGCAGCTCGATCCGAACAAGGGCCTGACCGTGGTCGAGATCATCGACGCGATCCATGCCGACACCATCCGGGGCATGTACGTCATGGGCGAGAACCCCGCGATGTCGGATCCCGATCTCAACCATGCCCGCGAGGCGCTGGCGCATCTTGAGCATCTGGTGGTGCAGGACATCTTCCTGACCGAGACGGCTGTCTATGCCGACGTGGTGCTGCCGTCGTCGGCCTGGCCCGAGAAGGACGGCACCGTCACCAACACCAACCGCCAGGTCCAGATGGGCCGCGCCGCGCTGCCGCTGCCCGGCGACGCCAAGCAGGATTGGTGGATCACGGTCGAGATAGCCAACCGCATGGGCCTGAACTGGACCTACACGCATCCGCGCGACGTCTATCCGGAAATGGCTTCGATGATGCCGGCGCTGGACAACATCTCGTGGGAGCGCGTCGAGCGCGAAGGGGCCGTGACCTATCCGTCCGACGCGCCCGACCAGCCGGGCCGCGACGTGGTGTTCGACAAGGGCTTCCCGCGTCCGGGCGGCTTCGGCAAACTGGTCGCCGCCAAGCTTACGCCGCCGGACGAAACGCCGGACGCCGAATTCCCGTTCATCCTGACCACCGGCCGCCAGCTCGAGCATTGGCACACCGGCTCGATGACGCGGCGCGCGACCGTGCTCGATGCACTGGAGCCCTCCGCCATCGCGGCGGTGTCGCGCGGCACCATCACCAAGCTCGGCATTCGGCCCGGCGATATGATCCGGGTCTCGACCCGGCGCGGCAGCATCGAACTGTCGTCGCGTCAGGACGACGCGATCCCGGATGGCGTGGTGTTCATTCCGTTCGCGTTCTTCGAGGCGGCGGCTAACAAGCTGACCAACCCGGCGCTGGATCCGTTCGGTAAGATCCCGGAATTCAAGTTCTGCGCCGCCAAGGTCGAGCGTGCCGATACCCCGATGACCGAAGCGGCGGAGTAGACGCCGCCTCGACGGCTACGTCTGAAAGACAAATCTTTCTCCGTCATGCCCGGCCTTGTGCCGGGCATCCACGTCTTCAGGCTTGTCAGCAAGAAAGACGTGGATGGCCGGGACGAGCCCGGCCATGACGAACTCTAGTGAAAGTGCGCCTTGTCGATAGCACTTCCGGCTAGACTCACGCGCCCGTGGCCGGCTTCTCCACCGTGAAGCCGAATGTGATGCTTTCGGGCGCCTGCTTGAACTGCTTGGTGACGGCGGCGCGCACCATCTCGCCAAGTTCGCGAGGCGGCTTGGCATCGTAAATCCGCGGGAAGATCACCGTTACCGACAGCAGCCTGCCGTTATTCCAGTTGAAGCCGACGGCCGGCTTCAGGCCGATCGATTGCTCCAGGTCGGCTTCGACGGCGCGGGCGTGACTGAACCCTTCTTTCACGGTGTTGACCGCGTCGCATGACGCAAGACCGATCGCGAGGATCAGGATGGCAATCACTCTGAACATCGGGTGTTCCTCAATATCGGTATGGCGAATTCACTGGGTATAGGTGGTTCGTTGTCCGGTTTGCGTTCAATGCCCTGTTGTCGAAGCGACATCCACTCTGCGTCGCATGCCAAAGAATTTACACGCAAAGCCTTCTGCCTCGCGGTCCGTTTGGTATGCTGGTGGCGCGTAGCCTTCACGGGTTGCGCCAATTCGACATACAGGGAGGAACGCTACCATGCATCGCCGCACACTGATTGCTTGCGCCTTGTTGGCCGGCTTTACGGCCATCGCTCTGCCTCGCGCCGGTCTCAGCCAGGACGGCTGGGTGACCTTGGTCGACGGCAGCAAGATCGGCGAATGGGACCGCGTTGGCGAAGCCAACTGGCGGGTCGAAGACGGCGCGGTTGTCGCCGACAAGAAGACCGGCAAGGATCCGGCCTATCTGGTCACCAAGACGCCCTACAAGGACTTCATGATCCGCGCCGAGTTCTGGGCGAGCGACGATGCGAACTCCGGCATCTTTATCCGCTGCCAGGATGCGGCGAAGATTGCGGCCGCGAGTTGCTACGAGGTCAACATCTTCGACCAGCGCAAGGACCCGTCCTACGGCACCGGCGCGATTGTCGATTTCGCCAAAGTCGATCCGATGCCCAAGGCCGGCGGAAAATGGAATACGTTTGAAATCACCGCGAAGGGCGATCATCTCATGGTGGTGATGAACGGCCAGAAGACCGCCGACATCAAGAACGATAAACATTCCAACGGGCCATTCGCGCTGCAATACGGCGACGGCGTCATCAAGTGGCGCAAGGTGCAGGTGAAGCCGCTGTAGGCTTGACCTAACAAGTTCGGTCTCGGTCAACGCCAGCCCTGATCCGATCAGCCACCGGATCAGGGCTTTTGTATTGTGGTCAGCCGGCTGTCGCTGCGATCAATACGTCGCGCTCAGGGACGCCGGACTGTCGATGATGACGGTGCTGCCGCGCACGCCCATCCACAGCGCTTCAACGGTCTGCTCTCCGATGTCCAACGGCACGTTGACGACGAGGGTCGTCGGCATGCGGTTGAAACTGGCCGGCTGCTCGACGCCGTAGGTAAAGCTCGCGATCACCGGCGAAATGCTGCCGTTGACCGAGATGCCGAGCGCGCCGCCCGGATAGTTGCTGCCTTCCGCGTAAGGATTCGGCAGGTTCAGGATGACGAGGGCGCTCATGTCGTCGCCCTCCGGCAAGGTCAGGCTGAGGCCCGGGATGGGCGTAAAAGCACCCGAATTGGTCTGAAGTGAACTCGAGGTTTGTACGTAAACGACGCCCATGATCCACTCCTCCTAAGGATGAAGATAAAATAATTAACAACAAAAGGTAGAGTTATACAACGTCAATCGCGCCAGAGGATTGGCTATTTCGGCAGCTTCACGGTCACTTCGATGGCCGCATAGAACGCCGCCAAATCGGCCACGTCCTGGTCGGTCAGCTTCTCGACCACCAGGGTCATCATGTCGTTCTTGCGGATGCCCTTGCGGTAGTCGTTCAGCGATTTGACCAGATACGGTTCTGGCTGGCCGGCCAGGTGCGGCGCCTCGGGCAATTTCGAAAGCCCGTCGAGGCCGTGACAGGTCTGGCATTGCAACGCCTTCTGGCGTCCGGCCGTGAGGTTGCCGGCGGCGATGGCATTGGAAATGTTTCCGAATATCAAGGCGGTGATCAGCATCGCCGCAACTTGAAGCGTCCCTCTCCCCGCGAAAGCAGGGAGAGGGCACAGGACATTACCGTCCCTCATACGAAATCCGATAGATCGCGCCGGCCAGATCGTCCGATACCAGGATCGAGCCGTCGGGCAGTTGCGTCACGTCGACCGGGCGGCCGAGATATTCGCCGTTCTCGGTCAGCCAGCCTTCGGCGAACGGCTCGGTCTTCGCGGCGGTGCCGTCGTCTTTCAGCGCGGTGAACATGATGCGCGCGCCGACCGGCACGGTGCGATTCCACGAACCGTGCTGCGCCGAGAAGATGCCGCCGCGATACTTCGCCGGAAATTGCTTGCCGGTGTAGAACATCATACCGAGATCGGCCGCGTGCGCGACCATCTCGACCTGCGGGAACGTCGCGTCGGCCGGCGGCGTCTGGTCCTTGTACTCGTTGGTGCGGGTCTTGCCGCCGCCGTAATACGGGAAGCCGAAATTCATGCCCGGCTTGTCGGCGCGGTTGAGTTCGCCGGCCGGAATGTCGTCGCCCATGCCGTCCACTTGGTTGTCGGTGAACCACAGCGACTTGTCTTTCGGATTGAAGTCCATGCCGACCGAGTTGCGCACGCCCCAGGCGAACACGTCGCGGTCCTTGCCCTCGCGCGTCATGCTAACGATGCCGCCGATGCCGGTCTTCTTGTAGAGCTCCATCTTGTCCGGCGCGAACACGTTCAGCGGCTGGCCGAGCGTGATGTACAGCTTGTCGTCGGGTCCGATGCGGCAGGTTCGGGCGGTGTGGTTGTAGGATTCCTCTTCCGGCGGAATCAGCTCGCCCTGCTTCACGACCTGGAAGGCGGCGACGTCCGGTCCCTCATAGAAGAACTCGGCGGCCGGAAACACCAGCACGCGATTCTGCTCGGCGACGAATAGGAAGCCGTCCTTGGAGAAGCACACGCCGTTGGGAATTGTGAATGGGATCGACGGTGCGAATTCCTTCACCTCGTCGGCGACGCGGTCTTTGTCGCGGTCGGTGACCGCCCAGACCTTGTTCTTGCGGGTGCCGACGAACATCACGACGCCCTGCGGGCCGACCGCCATGTGGCGCGCGTCCGGCACGATGGCATAGAGATTGATCTTGAAGCCGGGCGGCAGCTTGATGCGGGCGAGGGTCTTCTTGATGGCCGCCGCCTTGGCGCCGGTCTGCGGCACGGTCGGCATGTCCATCGACGTGCCGGTCTGTTTGAATTCGGAAAGTTTTTCGAGATTGCCGGCCGCAGGCTGTTGCTGCTGAGCCCAGACCGTTGTTGCCGCCGATGTCGCCAGCGCCAAAACAAGAGCTGAAGCGGCGCAAAGGGCCTTCCTCATGATGTCCTCCCATATTGGGTGCGTATTTTAATTGTCTTATGCGGACAACTATACCCAGGGATGTGCTCGAAGGGTATCGTGATTCCGCAGAGCTGTTGTGTGAAGGCGCTGATGTTGCCCATAGCTGTTGCGGTGCACACGAAGCTGGCGTCAATGCAGGCCATGAACGATGATCGTTCGAACGGCCTTGCCCACGGTGATGTCCCGCATGACTGATGCTTATGCGCCTGACCGACGGACTTACGCGATCGGCGACATCCATGGCTCGCTCGATAAATTGCGACGCCTGCTGGCGCGCTGCGCGCAGGACGCCGAGGGCGCGGGCAAATCCTCGGCGTTCGTGTTCCTGGGCGACTACATCGACCGCGGCGAGGACAGCCGGGGCGTGATCGACACGCTGATCGCCTTGCAGGCCAAGGTGGGCGATGCGGCTACCTTTTTGATGGGCAATCACGAGGCGCTGGCTCTGGACGCGATCGATGACGAGACCAAGGCCATTGCGTGGCTAATGAATAATGGCGAGGCGACACTACGCAGCTATGGCGTCGCGCGTCCGGCGGACTTGCCGGCCGCGCATGTGGAGTGGCTGCGCGCGCTAAAATTCCAGCATGACGACGGCCGGAGACTGTACGTCCATGCCGGCATCGATCCGCGAAAGCCGCTGAATGCGCAGGACACGTTCGACCTGATCTGGATACGCGAGCCGTTCCTGTCCGATACAAGCGACCATGGGCGGCTCATTGTGCACGGCCACACGCCGGTCAAGTCCGGCCAGCCCGACTTGCGGCCGAACCGGCTGAACCTCGACACTGGCGCGGTCTATGGCCGCGCACTGACGGCCGCTGTGTTCACCGACGCGCAAACCGCGCCGGTCGGGTTTCTGCAGGTGGATTGAACATCAGCGACAAGCGCTGACCCTGATCCGTCATCCTGAGGTGCGAGCAAAGCGAGCCTCGAAGGATGCACCGCCCATAGGTGATGGTGTCGGGCCGTCGCCCTTCGAGGCTCGGTGCTGCGCACCGAGCACCTCAGGGTGACGGTCAAGAGTCCGGATTTAACGTCGTAGTCGGTCCGGCACGCGCTATCCCAGCGTAAACGCCTCGTGAACCGCGCTTTGCACGCCGCCGCCCATCATCGGGCCGCCACCGGCGACGTGAATGAAATCGCCGATCGCAACCGCGCCGAGGCCGTGGCGCGGCGTCAGCATCGGCGCGTAGGACATCCACCGGTCGGTCTTCGGATCATAGGCTTCGTTCTGTCCGAACACGCGGTTGGTGCCTTCGCCACCCATGATGAAAATCTTGTCGCGATACAGTACTGCGCCATGGCCGGAGCGCGCGGTCGGCAATGGCGCGCGGGCCGACCATTTGTCGGCCTTCGCATCGTAGCTGTGGTGCAGGTTCGAATTGGTGTGGAAGCTGTCGACCCGGCCGCCGACCGCATGGATCAATCCGTCGACGGCCAGCGTGCCGGTATGGTCGCGGCCGGTCGGCAGCGGCGCCCGGATCGACCAGCCATCGGCCTTCGGATCATAGACGATGTGCTGATCGAGCGACTTCTTGGTCTCGGTGGTGTCGCCGACCGCGCCGCCGATGGAGTGAATAACGCCATCGAACGCCACCAGCGCGAGCGCCCCGCAGGCGCGCGGCAGCGGCGCGATCGGCCGCCAGGTCTCGCCGTCCAGGACGAAGCCAAGTGTATCCGGCTTGCGGTTCTGTTCGATGAAGCCGCCGATGGCGTACAGCTTGCCGTCCAGCACGGTGACGCCGACATGGTTGGCGCCGCGCGGCAGTTGCGGCGCGCTCAGCCATTTGTCGGAGGCCGGATCGTAGACATGGTGGTACGGCCGGTCGACGCGCTGTTCGCCATAGCCGCCGACGATATGCATGCGGCCGTCCAGCACCGTCGCCCAGGCCATCTCGCTGCGCGGCAGCGGCAGCGGCGCGCGCGCCATCCAGCGGCCCTGCTGTGCGGCCTTCGGGGCCGGACTATCGAACACGCGCTGCTCGATGGCTTGCGGCGGAATGTCCTTGAGCCGCGGATCTCGCAGATCCGAGTACATCGGATCGTGTCCGGCATGCTGGGCGAGCGCGGGCGTGGCAACGGTGCAGGCAAGGCCAGTGGCAAAGCTACGGCGCGTGATCAAGGATCTCTCCATTGATAATTTTGCTGCCTTCTTATCCCTCCTCCGCGAAGCGGGGGAGGGTGGCCAGCGCCAGCTGGCCGGGTGGGGGCAGATGAGCATCTACACTTAACCCCACCCCGGCTCACTTCGTTCGCCGACCCTCCCCTTGCAGGGGAGGGATGGGAGTTCGCGGCAAGGTCAAGCACGCAACTTATCCCGATCAGCGCCGGTACGTATAGGGCGCATCTTCCTGCACGCCGGCGAGTTCGCCGACATGGGCGTGATGCGGCGATAGGTGACACACCGGATCGGTCGCCCGGGCGTCGCCGGTCAGCGCGAAAGCCTGGCAGCGGCACCCGCCGAAATCCACTTCGCGGCGCGCACAACTGCGGCACGGCTCCTGCATCCAGTCGGTGCCCCGGAAGGCCATGAATGACGGCGCGTTGTCCCAGATATCGGCAAGCGAATGTTCGCGCACGTTCCAGAATTCCAGACCCGGCAATGTTTCGGCCGCATGACAGGGCAGCACCTTGCCGGACGGCGTGACGTTGAGCGAGCGCCGACCCCAACCGCCGACGCAGGCCTTCGGATAGCGCGCATGATAATCCGGCACCACGGCGTCGATTACGATGGCGCCGTGATACTTGGCGCGCAAAGCCTCAACCGCGACGGTCGAGCGCGCCACCTGCTCGGCGGTCGGCATCAGGGCGCCGCGATTTTTCAAGGCCCAGCCGTAATATTGCGCATGCGCGATCTCAACCCGCGTGGCGCCGAGCGCCAGCGCGAGGTCGACCATTTCGCCGATTCGGTCGATATTGGCGCGGTGCATCACGGCATTGACGGTGAGGGGAATCTTCAATGCCGTCACCTGCGCGGCCAGCGCCTGCTTGCGTTTGAACGCGCCCTTGTAGCCGGCGATGTGGTCGGCGGATTCCGCCTCGCTGTCCTGGATCGATATCTGCACATGGTCGAGCCCGGCATCGCTAAGCCCGCCCAGCAGCTTATCAGTGACGCCGACCGCCGAGGTGATCAGATTGGTGTACAGGCTGGCATCGTGGGCGGCCTGCGTGATCTCGACAAGGTCGCGCCGCGCCGCCGGTTCGCCGCCCGACAGATGGACCTGCAGGACGCCGAGCCCGGCGGCCTCGCGAAATACGCGGGCCCAGGTCGCGGTATCGAGTTCATCGGTGCGGCCCTCGAGCGCCAGCGGATTGGAGCAATACGGACAAGCCAGCGGACAGCGGTGCGTCAGTTCGGCCAGAAGACCGAGCGGGCGCGGCGCGCTGCCGTGGGTGGCCGCATCCATGTCACAGCTCCAGAAGCTTCTTGTCGGCGAGGCCGGCCAGCATCGCGGTGACGTCCGCCAGGATGCGCTCGCGCGGCGCGTTGAAGGTCGCGGCCAGATCATCGACAATGGCGTCGACGCTGGCCTCGCCGGTGCAGCGCTTGACGATCTCGGCCGCGATCGGATCGGCCTTGAACACGCGCTCCGGCGCCAGCAGCACCCAGCCGCCCTGCGCTTCGTTGTGTACCAGCCGCACGCCGCGCGGCAGGCGCGGGCGGGCGTCGGGCGAAACCGTGCGGGCAACCGGTACGTCGGTCATGATTTAATCCCTCGGCACGAAGGCGCCGGGCGGAATGTGCTTCGGCGATATATAGGCATGATGCAGCGCGTCCAACATGGCCCACAGCACGCTGCATTTGAATTCCAGCGCACGGAGTACCGCCTGCTGTTCGCCCGGCGTTTGCGCGTTGCGTTTGACATAGTCCAGCGCGAAGCCGGAATCGCGGCGGGCCTGCGGCGGTCGTTTGTCGAAATAGGCCAGCGTTTCCTTGGTGACGAAATCGTAGCCGGCCAGCATGCCGGAGACCCGCTCGCTGATGATCACCGGCGAAAACAGTTCGGTCAGCGATGACGCGATGGCTTCGAGCAGCGACTTCTCGCGCACAAACCGCACATAGGCCTCGACCGCGAAGCGCGTGCCGGGCAGCAGGCCGTTCAGCGACATCACGTAATCGCGATCCAGCCCGAGCCCATCGGTCAGCTTCAGCCAGCGCGCGATGCCGCCGTCGCCGGGCTCGACGCCATCGTGATCGACCAGCCGGCTGCGCCATTCGCGGCGGATATCGGAATCCTCGCAGCGCGCGATCAGGCTGGCATCCTTCACCGGGATCATCGCCTGATAGTAATAGCGGTTCAGCGCCCAGGCCTGGACTTGGCCCTTGGTCAACTGGCCGCCATGCAGCAGGCCGTGAAACGGATGCAGGCGGTGATAGCGCTTGGCTCCGATGTCGCGCAGCGCCGCTTCCAGTTCTTCGGGCATGAGCAACGTCACAGCACGATCTCCATCCCGTCATAGGCCACTTCCCAGCCGGCTTGCTCGACGCGGCGGCGCTGCGGCGAACCTTCGACCAGGATTGGATTGGTATTGTTGATGTGAATGTAGACCCGCCGGGCGCGCAAGTCAGCCGTCGCCAAGTTGGCGAATACTTCCAGCGAGCCGCCGGCGCCGTCGATCGGCATGTGGCCCATGCGCCGTCCGGTCTTGATGCCGGTGCCGCTCAGGATCATTTCGTCGTCGGTAAATAACGTCGCATCGAACAGCACGACATCGGCGCCGGCGCAGCGCGCCATCAGTTCCGGCGTCGGCGCGGCAGCGCCCGGAATGAACGCGAGTTTAGCGCCGCCGGCCGACAGCAGGATGCCGACATTGACGCCGGTCTCGGCCTGCATTTCCGGCTCGTCGGATTCCAGATAGAGCGGAACCTTGCCGGCGACGATGAAAAGCTCGGCCGTCAGGCCGCCGGGCAGACCGAATGGCACGCCGGGCGTGACCGTGCGCCGCGGCACGAGTTCGCGATCGAGCACGCCGAACATCGGATTGGCGGCGAGGCTGTTGTGGGTCTCGGCGGTGGCGAATAGGCCGAACGCGCCGCGCTCGCGCAGATTCAACAGGCCGGCGGTCTGGTCGATTTCGGCGCCGGTCAATACGGCGGCGGCGATCGGACTGCCGCGCAGCTCCTCGGGCGCGGAACGGGCCTCAGACTTGTAAGGCGCAACATCAATTGGCGCGACATGATGCAGCGCGACCTGCAACGGCATCAGGGCCGGCGTCGCGGCGATCTGGGCTCTTAATTCGGGAGCGGCGTTCAACAACGTCCACGAGGTGCCGTCCGCCGAAACGGCCACACCCGTCTGGGTGCGCGGGCGAACCCGCTTATCGCCTTCCCAGGCGAGGCGGCACACCGCACAACGACAGTTCCACTGCGGATATCCGCCGCCGGCCGCCGATCCAAGAACGATGGCGGTCAGACGGCCCATTCACGCGCTCCCGGCGTCGCCGGAGAGCGGGACGGATCGATCAGAATTCGGCCGGCAGATAGCCGTTGATCTCGAGGCCGACGCAGATTTCGACGAGGGTCGGGGTGTTCCAGGCCATGGTCGTATCCCTCAGTTGTCGGCGGACTTGATGCCGCCGTGGGTTGAATACTATCCAAGAGACCAATCCCGCGCAACGGCTTCGGTTCCGGTGCCGGCCGGCTCCCGATGTTGTTACCGAACATGCGCCAGATAATAGGCGAGTTCGACGATATCGGCGTCGTTCAGCGGCCGAAGCACCTCGATCATGGTGGGCTCGTAGCCGGGGCGCGTCTCGTTCTTATATTCGCGCATCGATTTCACCAGGTAGTCTTCGCGCTGGTTCCGTATCCGCGGCATCTGATCGCGGCCGGAATAGTCCGGATTATGGCAGAAGCCGCAGCGGTTCTGTTCGGACAGCGCCTTGCCGCGCGCCATGCGGGCCGGGTCGCCCTGTTGGGCCGGCGGCGGGGGCGGCGGCAGCTTGGCGATGAAGTCGGAAAAGGTCCGCAGGTCGTCGTCGGTCATGCCCTTCGCCATCTCGTTCATCAACTCGACTTTGCGGGTGCCCTCGCGAAACAGATAAAGCTGGATCAGCAGGAACTGCGGCGTCATGCCGCCGAGAGACGGAGTTTCCGGCGTTTCGGAAACGCCCTTCTCGCCGTGGCATTGCAGGCACATCGGGCTGCGTTCTTCGAACAGGCTCGCGGCCGAGGCCGCCGTCGGGGCGGCTGTCGAGACGGTCAGCAACGTCAACAGGACGATCCATGCACGCACGCTATTCTCCTGCATAACGCCTCGATCCAAAAAGAAAACGGCGAGAGCTGTTGAAGCTCCCGCCGCTCGCCGCCGTGTTACTTGCCGTAGCTGACGCGATACACCGCGCCGTTGAAGTCGTCGGACACCAGCATCGAGCCGTCCTTCATGAACAGCACGTCCACCGGCCGCGCGACGTAGTTGTTGTCGGCGCCGAGGAAGCCGGTCATGAACGGCTCCACGCTCTTGACGTTGCCTTTGGCGTCGAGCTGCACCGCCACGACATCGCCGCCGACCTTCTTCGACCGGTTCCACGAGCCGTGCCGCGCCACGAAGATCGTGTTCTTGAACTTGGCCGGGAACTTGGTGCTGGTGTTGAAGCGCATGCCGAGTGCCGCGCTATGCGGCCCCATCAGCGAGACGGGCTTTTCGTAATCGCTGCACGACTTGCCCCAGCCTAGCTCGGCGTCCAGCACGTTGCCTTGGTAGCAGAACGGCGCACCGAAATGCTGCCCGACCTTGGTGATGCGGTTGAGTTCGTCCTCGGGAACGTCTTCCGACATCCAATCGCGGCCATTGTCGGTAAAATACATTTCCTTGCTGGTCGGATGCCAGTCGAAGCCGACGGTGTTGCGCACGCCGCGGGCGACGACTTCCATGCCCTTGCCGTCGAGGCCGATACGGCGGATCTGGGCGTGGGTGTCGGGCGGCAGGCAGTTATTGCAGGGCTGGCCGACCGGAATATACAGCATGTTATCCGGCCCGATCGCGATGAACTTCCAGCCATGGGCCTCGTCCTTCGGCAGATCGTCATAGATCATCGTCGGCTTCGGCGGATTGTCGAGATTGTCTTCGATCTTTTCGATCTTCGAGATCTTCGACAGTTCGGCGATATATAGCGTGCCGTCCTTGAAGGCGAGGCCGTTCGGCCGATGCAGTCCGGACGCGATCACCTTCACGGTGCGCTTGCCGTCCTTGTTGACGATCGCCGAGACCTTGTCGACCAGACGCGCGCCGACGAACACGGTTCCCTTGTCGCCTTCGCGCAACGAACGCGCATTGGCGATGCCGCTGGCATAAACCTCGACCTTGAAGCCGGCCGGCACTTTCAGCTTGTCGAGCGGCAGCTTCTCGGCCGCGGTCGGGATCGGCGGCGGCGCCACCGGCGCCAGCTTGGCGGCACTCTCGCTGTTGGGCCGGCCGAACAGCGGCGAGCCGGGCGGAATGGCGGGCGCGGCAGCGGGGGCCGGCGCCGGAGTGGCGGCAGGGGCGGGCGCGGCGGGCGCAGGCATGGTTGGCGCAGGTGAAGCAGCCGGCGGGTCGGCGGGCGGCTGCTGGGCGAGGGCCGGTAAGCCGGCCAGCAACAAGGCGCTCACGGTTCCGGCCAGCAGCCGGCGGCGCACGGATATCGTCAAGCTCATCGTTTCCTCCGTCGTGCGGACGCTTCGTTGCCACGATTTTGCATCGCCACGAAAATTGTGGACCGGCGTGGTTTCGCCGGATGGCCCCAGCCCGGCTGGGTGAGCGTCCGTCCGCGTCAGTCTCCGATATTCAGCACCCTGGATGCAATCACCGTTTGTGGAATTTCGTGTTGCATCGCGGGCCGGAATGTTGGGATCCCCACGATATGGCTGCGAATTTTGCTGATGAACCCGGTGGTTCTCACCAGCTTGATTTTGCGCCCGGCGCTGGCCATGGTGCGGTGCATGACAGACATGACGATCGCCACACTGGCTCCTACCGCGCATGCCGGTACCCGGACCGGACCACAAACCGGCCCGATATCCAGCCTGGGCGCCATCCGCCACGACTGGACCCGCGAGGACGTGCGCGCGTTATTCGGGTTGCCGTTTCCCGAACTGATGTTCCAGGCGCAGCGCATTCACCGCGAGCATTTCGATCCCACGGAAGTGCAGCTTTCGACGCTGCTGTCGATCAAGACTGGTGGCTGTCCGGAGGACTGCGCCTATTGTCCGCAGAGCGCCAAGTTCGACACCGACGTGAAGGCCGAAAAACTGATGTCGGTCGAAAGCGTTCTGGCGGAAGCCCGCGCGGCGAAAGAGGGCGGCGCCGGCCGGTTCTGCATGGGGGCCGCATGGCGCTCGCCGAAGGACCGCGACCTCGACAAGGTCTGCGCGATGGTCGAGGGCGTCAAGGCGATGGGCCTCGAGACCTGCGTCACCCTCGGCATGCTGGAAGCCGCGCAAGCCAAGCGGCTGAAGGAGTCCGGCCTCGACTATTACAACCACAACCTCGACACCTCGCCGGAATATTACGGCCAGATCATCACCACGCGGACCTATCAGGACCGGCTCGACACGCTGGAGCATGTACGTTCCGCCGGCATCCATGTGTGCTGCGGCGGCATCGTCGGCATGGGGGAGAGCGCCGAGGACCGCGTCGGCATGATCGTGGCGTTGGCCAGCCTGCCGGTGCATCCGGAAAGCGTGCCGATCAACATGCTGGTGCAGGTCGAAGGCACGCCGCTGTCGGACGGCCACCGTTTCGATCCGATCGACTTCGTGCGCACCATCGCGGTGGCGCGCATCACCATGCCGGCCTCGATGGTGCGGCTGTCGGCCGGCCGCGAAGACATGAGCGAGGAAACGCAGACGCTGTGTTTCCTGGCCGGTGCCAACTCGATCTTCTGCGGGCCGAAACTGTTGACCACGCCGAATCCGGCCCGCGACCGCGACATGCGGTTGCTGGACCGGCTTGGTCTGCGGCCGATGGCGTAACCACATGTCTTCTAGCCGACGGTTTTAAGCCGTCGGCAGCGCCGCCTCGATGGCCGCGATGGTTGCCGGGTTCGCCTTGCCGTCCACTTCGAGGCCATGCAACGCCTGGAAGGCTTTCACCGCGGCGGCGGTGAGCGGGCCGAACGATCCGTCGTCCACCAGCGGCGGCTCGGCGCCGAGCGCGTTCAATGACTGTTGCAGCCAGACCGTTCCGTGCATCGCAGGGCTTGCGGCGCCGAGCGCGGTCTTCCACTTTTTCAGCCAGGTCTCGCGTTCCGACTGGCCGATATGTCCGCCATTGAGGTGGAAGGTCACGCCGCTGATGTCGTCCTGTTGGGCGAACGGCAGGCAGCCGCACATGATGAAATCCGCCACGCCGGCTTCCAGCGCATGGGCCGGCGTATTGACTTGTTCCGGATCGGCGATCAGGTCGAGGCCCATCTTGGCGCCGAGCTTCTGGTAGCCTTCGCGGCCGGTGGTCTGGCTCAGGCCGCGGCCGATGAATGTCGAGCCGTCATGGGTGCCGGGCCGGTTGCCCATGCGGTTGCCATAGACGTTATCGATCAGTTTGACAGGGAAGGCCGGATCGCCGGCGAACGAGCCGACCTTGCGATAGACGTCCGCCTCGTTCTGGAAGCGGCTCGGCCACACCGCGCAGGCGCGCCGGGCCGTATAGCGGATGTTCTCGGTCATCTCGGAGCCGGCGCCGCACTCGTGGCTGAACTGGGCCATGGCGTGCGCGATCAGCAGATCGGATGTCAGTCCGTATTTCGGAAACACCGTCGCCGCAGAAGCTGCGATACCTTCGACCAGCCCCGGCACCTTAGAGTTGCCGTGCGGCCACATTCGCTGCATCAGATCAAGGCTTAGCATGATCGAACTCCTACTCTCGCATTGATGCGGGAGAAGAGTTTCTTATACCTTTGGTTGCTGCGTCAACTGCCAGTTGGTCCAAGGCCTGGGAGCAGCCTTCAGGCGAAGCTGCGCACCAGGGCCAAGCCGGCGAACAGCCCGAGGATCGACAGCCCGACCGACGCCAACACGTAAACCGCCGCGAGCCCGAGCGCGCCGCGCTCATAGAGCAGGGCGGCGTCCAGCGAGAACGCCGAAAACGTCGTGTAGCCGCCCAGAATTCCGGTGGTCAGGAACAGCCGCAGCGGCTGCGACGCGCCGCCCTTGAAGGCGAAATAGCCAGCCGTCAGTCCCATGATCAGCGAGCCGGTGACGTTGATCAGCAGCGTGCCGTACGGGAAATCGGTGCCGAACTGGCGGGCGCTGGCCAGATTGACGCCATGGCGCAGCGCCGCTCCGATGCCGCCGCCGAGAAAGACGATCAGGTAATTCATGCGATCCCCACCGACTAATCGGTCCCTGAGCGGTACTTATCCTGCGCCCTAGCGTCAATTGGTCGTACAGAACCGCGCTTGACTCATTCAGGTTCCCGCAGTAATGCGAGCGAACGTTCATTCGCATTTACTGCATGGCACACACCCGGGGGCAGGATGCGCCGCGCCAATACCCAATTGCAGTCCGACCGCCGCGCCGAAATCCTCATTGCGGCGCAGCGTTGCTTTGCGCGCTCGGGCTTTCATCAGGCCTCGATGCAGGAAATTTGCGCCGAGGCCGGGATGAGCCCGGGCAGCGTGTATCGCTATTTCCCATCCAAGGAAGCGATCATTGCCGGCATTTCGGAGCGCAACCGGGCCGATGCGGTCGAGAGCTTCAACGCCGTCGAGGAAGCGCCGGATTTTTTCACGGGGCTTGCGGGTTTAGCCCGGCATCATCTGGTCGAGCGAACCGCCGAAGAGGTCGGGCTGTGCGCCGAGATCATGGCCGAGAGTCGCCGCAGTCCGGACATCGCGCGGGTCTATCAGGACATCGAGCGCGACATCAGAGGCCGGATCGCGGCGCTGTTGCAGCGCGCCGTCGATCGCGGCGAGATCAAGCCGGACATCGATGTGCAGAGCGCCGCCACGGTGCTGATGGTGCTGGGCGACGGCATGTCGTGGCGGCGCGCGGTCGATCCGCATTTCGATCCCGAAGCCGTGCTGCCTTTGATCCTGCACATGATCTGCAGCCTGCTGAACAATAAACGCGGCGATGGAGCCGAGGAGACTTCCCGATGAAGGGCAGCCGTTACGTTGCTGTAGGTTTGGTCGTGGCTGCCGTGGCCTGGATCGCGTCCGGCCATCTGTTTCCGCACCATGGCGCGGAGAGCCAGGCCGCGGTCCGTCCGGGCGAAGCGGCGGCGCAGCCGGCGTTTAAAGTCGCTGCGGCGTCCACCAAGCTGGTCGATCACAGCCAGAAGCTGGTGCTGTCCGGCCGTACCGAGGCCGACCGCAAGGTCGCGATGACGGCGCGCACTGGCGGCATTCTGACCGAGCTTAAAGTGAAACGCGGCCAGCAGGTCGAGAAGGGCGACGTCATCGCCATCCTGTCGGACGAGGCCCGCGAGGCGCAGGTCGCGCAGGCGAGAGCCCTGTTCGATCAGCGCAAGGCCGAGCTCGACGCGCGCCGCAAGCTGATCGAGATGGGGTCGATGCCTAAGCTCGACCTGGTCAATCTGGAATCGCAGTTCAAGGCGGCGCAGGCCGCGCTCGCCGGCGCCGAAGCCGAGCGTGACCGCGGCGTGGTGCGCGCGCCCTGGGCCGGCGTCATCACCGACGTGCCGGCCGAGGTCGGCGGCGCGGCGTTCTCGATGGCCGGCAAGGAGATCGCGACGCTGGTCGCCCTCGATCCGATGCTGGTCGTGGTCGAGGTGTCGGAGCGCAAGCTCGCGGGCGTCAAGATCGGCGAGACCGCCGAGGTGCGGCTGGTCACCGGGCAGGCCGTGACCGGCAAGATCCGCTACGTGGCGAAGTCCGCCATCGCGACCACGCGCACCTATCGGGTCGAAGTGCAGATCGACAACAAGGACCGTTCGGTGCCGGACGGCATCACGGCCGAGGTGGCGATCGCGCTGGCGCCGGTGCCGGCAACGCGCGTGCCGCGCTCGGCGCTGACCATCTCGTCGGCCGGCGATATCGGCGTGCGGATCGTCAATGCCGACAGCAAGGTCGCGTTCGTGCCCGTGAAGGTGGTCGAGGACGAGCAGAACTTCATGTGGGTCTCGGGCATCGCCAACGACATGAATGTCATCGTGCGCGGCCAGGATTTCGTTCGCGAGGGCCAGCAGGTCGATGTGGTGGCGGCCGACGCCGCCCAGCAGGCCGCCGAAAAGTAAGCAGGTCTGTTCGCAAGTGAGCGGTCGCGTGACAGGCGTTCACGTCACGTGCGAATGCCGGATAGGCTCGGGTTTTAGAGAGACCAGCGATGTTCAAGCTCATCGACTACGCCATCAGCCATTCGCGGCTCACCATCGCGACCCTGACGTTCCTGCTGCTGGCCGGCCTCGTCGCCTATCAGACGATCCCGAAAGAGGCCGAGCCGGACGTCAAGATTCCGATCATCTACACCTCGATCACGCAGCGCGGCATCAGCCCGGAAGACGCTGAGCGCCTGCTGCTGCGGCCGATCGAGACCCAGTTGAAGTCGGTCGGCAACGTCAAGGAAATGCGCTCGACCGCCTTTGAGGGCGGCGGCTACGTGTTGCTGGAGTTCGAGGCCGGATTCAATTCCGACGCCGCGCTCGCCGATGTGCGGGCCAAGGTCGATCAGGCGAAACGCGACCTGCCGAAGGACGCCGACGAGCCGACCGTCACGGAGGTGAACCTGTCGCTGTATCCGGTGCTGGTGGTGGCGCTGGCCGGCGATGTGCCGGAGCGGACCATGCTACGCATCGCGCGCAGCGCCAAGAACAGCATCGAGCAGGTGCCGGGTGTTCTTTCGGCGGAGCTGCGCGGCGCCCGCGATGAAGCCGTCGAGATCATCGCCGAGCCGATGCTGATGAAAAGCTACGGCATCTCGCTCGATCAGTTGATCTCGGTCACGCAGGCCTCGAACAGCCTGATCGCGGCCGGCGCGCTGGAAGGCTCGACCGGACGCTTCGCCGTCAAGGTGCCGGGCCTGATCGAGAAGCCGCAGGACATGTTCAAGATCCCGATCGCGTCCACGGCGGGCGCGACGATTACGCTCGGCGATGTCGCGTCGGTGCGGGCGACCTTCAAGGACGCCACGTCGGTGACGCGCGTCAACGGTCGTCCGGCGATGACCATCGAAGTGTCGAAGCGCACCGGCGCCAACCTGATCGAGACCGTCGACGGCGTGAAGGCGATGGTCGAGAAGATCAAGACCACCTGGCCGGAAGGCGTGAAGGTGTCGTTCACGCAGGACAAGTCCAAGACCATCCGGCAGATGCTGGCCGATCTGCAGAACTCGGTCGCGACCGGCGTGTTGCTGGTGGTGGTGATCATCCTGTTCGCGCTCGGCTTCCGGGCGTCGCTGTTCATCGGCATCGCGATCCCGGCCTCGTTCCTGGCCGGCGTGCTCGGCCTGCAACTTGCCGGCCTCACCGTCAACATCGTGGTGCTGTTCTCGCTGATCCTCGCCGTCGGCATGCTGGTCGACGACGCGATCATCGTGTCGGAATTCGCCGAGCGCCGCATGTCCGAGGGCATGAAGCCGCGCGAGGCCTATTCGCTGGCCGCCAAACGCATGGCCGGGCCGGTGATCGCCGCCACCGCGACCCGCGTCGCGGCGTTCTCGCCGCTGCTGTTCTGGCCGGGCGTGGTCGGACAGTTCATGAAATATCTGCCGATCACATTGATCGCGACATTGGCGGCATCGCTCGCCGTCGCGCTGTTCTTCACGCCGACCCTCGGCGCATTATTGGGCAAGGCCGCGCCGGTGCCGCATGACGACCGGGTGAAGGATACCGGTCCGTATATGCGCACCGTGAAGGCGGCGGTGCGGCATCCGGGCGCGACGCTGGCGCTGGCCGGCTTCCTGCTGGTCGCGGTGATCACCGCCTACGGCAAATTCGGCAACGGTGTCGAGTTCTTCCCGAACGTCGAGCCGGATTTCGGCCAGGTCATTGTGCACGGCCGCGGCAATCTGGCCCTTGATGAAAAGGACAAGGCGCTGCGTCAGGTCGAGGAGCAGGTCATCAAGACCGGCGGCCTTGCCACGGTCTATACCCGCGTCGGCGAGCAGCCGCGCGGCTCCAGCGAAATCAGCGAAGACACCATCGGCGTCATCCAGTTCGAGTTCGCCAATTGGCAGACCCGGCCGGCCGCGCATGTGATCATGGATCAGATCCGCGACAAGACCCGGCATATCCCGGGCATCCTGGTCGAAGTGACGGCGCCGCGCGGCGGGCCACCGACGGGTAAGCCGGTGCAGGTGCAGCTCGCCGCACTCGATCCCGAAAAGCTGCCAGAAGCTGCCAAAAAAGTGGCCGCCATCCTGTCGAAGATTCCCGAGATCCGCGATCTCGACGACGGCCAGCCGCTGCCCGGCATCGACTGGAAGATCACCGTCGACAAGGGCGAGGCGGCGAAATACGGCGCCGGCGTCAACACCGTCGGCACCGCCGTGCAACTCGTCACCAACGGCGTCAAGGTCACGGAATATCGTCCGGCCGAAACCGACAAGGCGGTCGACATCATCGTGCGGTTTCCGGAAGACCGCCGCAGCCTCGACCAGATCGACGAATTGCGGGTGCAGACTTCGGCCGGCTACGTGCCGATCGGTAATTTCGTGAAGCGTGAGGCCGCGCCGCGTGTCGGCTACATCAATCGCGTCGCGGCTGCCCGCGTGATGACGGTGTCGTCGAACCTGACGGCCGGCACGCAGGCCGCCAAGGTGCAGGAAGAAATCGTCCGCCAACTCGCCAGCGCCGATCTCGGCGACGGCGTCACCTTCAAGCTGAAGGGCGAGGACGAAGAGCGCGCCAAGGCCGGGGCTTTCTTGATGAAAGCCTTCGGCACCGCGATCTTCATGATTTTCGCGATCCTGCTGGCGCAGTTCAATCGCTTCACGTCGGTGATGCTGGTGCTGACCGCCGTAGTGCTGTCGACCATCGGTGTGCTGCTCGGGTTGTTGATCATGGGGCAGGCGTTCGGCGTGGTGATGACCGGTATCGGCGTGATCGCCAATGCGGGCGTCATCGTGAACAACAACATCGTGCTGATCGATACCTACGACCGGCTGCGCAGCGAGGGCAGGGAGGCCTATGAGGCCATTATGGAAACCTGCCGCGAGCGCGCGCGGCCGGTGGTGTTGACGGCGGTGACCGCGATACTCGGCGTGCTGCCGATCGCATTCGGCATGAACATCGAGTTCCTCAGCCGCGAGATCACGGTCGGCGCGCCGGCCACGCAGTGGTGGATCAACCTGTCGACCGCGATCGTGTTCGGGCTCGGCTTCGCCACCATCCTGACGCTGATCGTGACCCCGGCGGCCCTGATGGGCATCGCCAATATGGCGGCGAAGCGCGAGCGGTTCTTCGCGCGGTGGCGGGAGCGAAAGCAGGCGAAGAGTCAGCCGGCGGAATAGTTCCGTCGAGGAAACGCGCACCTTGTAGGGTGGGCGAAGCGCAGCGCGCCCACCATCATCGCCGCAAAATGTAACGACCGCGCAAAACGCGTGGGCGCGGCGCTCCGCGCCTTCGCCCACCCTACGTCTGAGCTGAGTCGTTGCCGGGCTTGACCCGGCAATCCATCTTTCTTGTGGAGTGATGCTCTCTTATCCCTCCCCCGCGAAGCGCGGGGAGGGTGGCGAGCGAAGCGAGCCGGGTGGGGGCCTTCCTCTCTCTTAGAGTGACGCCGATCTTGCGGCGTGGAGTAACGGTACGTTCTGTCTCCAACCGGCCTCATGCCGAGGAGCCGCACGAAGTGCGGCGTCTCGAAGCATGTGGCCGCCCCCGCCCTTCGAGACGGTCGCTTCGCGGCCTCCTCAGGGTGAGGGCGGATAGACGCGCCGTGTATCGCCGCACTCTGCTATACTGAATCGATGCCCTTACCCGATCCCACTCCACTCCTCGCCAAGGCGCCGGTCATCCCGGTGCTGACTATCAGCCGCCTTGAAGACGCCGTGCCGCTGGCGCGCGCGCTGGTCGAAGGCGGATTGCCGGTCCTTGAAGTGACATTGCGCACGCCGGTGGCGTGCGAAGCGATTGCCGCGATCGCGCGCGAAGTGCCGGATGCCATGGTCGGGGCCGGTACCGTGCTCAACGCCGACGATCTTGCGCGTGTGCTCGGCGCCGGTGCGAAATTCATCGTCAGTCCTGGCACTCCCGCCACGCTGGCGGACGCATTGGCCGCATGCGGCGTGCCGGCGCTGCCCGGATGCGCGACGGTGTCGGAAGCGATGACGCTCGCGCGGCGCGGCTTCCAGGTGCTCAAATTTTTTCCGGCCGAAGCCTCAGGTGGCCTGCGATGGTTGAAATCCGTGGCCGATCCGCTGCCGAAGCTGAAATTCTGTCCGACGGGCGGCATTACGCTGCAAAACGCGCCCGACTATCTGGCGCTGCCGAATATCGTCGCGGTCGGCGGTTCCTGGGTTGCGCCGAAGGACGCACTCGCGTCCGGCGATTTCGCGCGCATCACCGCGCTCGCGCGGGAAGCTGCCCGGCTCAGAGCATGATCCCGAAAAGCATGCCCTCGGACTTGATCCGTGGGTGAGAACCGGTTTTCGGAAAAGATCATGCTCAAACAAGAAGTATTAAACGCCGCATTCGACCTATGCAGTCTAACGGCTTGATTGATAATATCAGGCCGCTAAGGATGCGCGCGCCGGTCCCGCCCTCCTTTTCCAGATTCCGATGACACCCTCCCGACGACGCTGGCCGTTCGACGGCTCGACGACCGTGATTGCGACGCTCGGCATCGCGGCCGGAACGGCGGTCTATTGGCGCGATGGATCCGAAAAGGCCCTGGCCATCCTGACCAGCGATCTCGGTCTGTTTGTCGATATCCTGCCCAAGGTGTTGGCCGGCTGCCTGATCGGCGGCTTCATCTCGCTGTTGATGCCGCGCGAAATGGTGGCGCGGCGGGTCGGCGGCGAATCCGGAATACTCGGATTGGTGATCGCGGCCGCGGCCGGCATCATCCTGCCGGGCGGGCCCTATACGATCTATCCGGTGGCCGGCGCGTTCCTGGCGGCCGGCGCCGATGTCGGAGCCGCCATTGCCTTTGTGACCAGTTGGACGCTGCTCGGCTACACGCGGGCGCTGGTCTGGGAGATGCCGTTCTTCGGACCGGACTTTGTGTTCTGGCGCATCCTGGTGTCGCTGCCGCTGCCGGTGCTCGCCGGCCTGTTCGCGCGTGTGGCATGGCGCGCCCTCAAAGCGCGGACACTTTCGCGCAAATCCGGCGACACGCCATGACGCTGGCCATTACGCTCGCGCTGTGGGCGCTGGTGGCCGCTTTGGCATTTGCCACGGCGCTGCGCGGCCGCGAACTGCTCACCACCGGGGTGCGCAACGGTCTTGGCGAATTCGTGCGTCTGGTGCCGCGTCTGCTGGTCGGCGTGGTCGGCTCGGGATTTCTGGCCGACCTGCTGCCGCAGGAAGCCGTCGCACGCTGGATCGGTCCGGAGACCGGCGGGTTCGGCATCGCGATCGCGACGCTGGCCGGCGCATTGACGCCGGGCGGACCGGTGATCGGCTTTTCGATCGGCGCGACCGCGCTGAAAGGTGGCGCCGGCGCGCCGCAGGTGATCGCGTTCGGTACCGCGTGGGCGCTATACGCGTTGCATCGGATTTTCATCTACGAATTGCCGATGATGCCGGCCCGCGTGGTGTGGCTGCGCGCCACGGTTTCGATTCCGCTGCCGTTTCTCGCCGCCTATGCGGCGATGCTGATCGGCAAGCCGTAGCGACGTATGCTGCGCTATCCCTCCCCCGCACCGGTCTCGGGTTTACCCGAAACCGGCATGTTTAAGTGCCGAAGTCGGATAAATCCGACTTCGGCTGCGCGGGGAGGGTGGACGGCGCGCAGCGCCGGCCGGGTGGGGGCTTTCTCTGATCCAGATTCCCCCACCCCGCTCGCTTCGCTCGCGACCCTCCCGGCAAGGGGGAGGGTAAGTAAGCCAGCGCTTTCCAACGCCGCAGCCTGTCCTCGGATCGGATCCGAGGACAGGCTTTTTCAAACATGCCCTACGCCAGATTGAACGGCAGTTGGCGTATCGGCTTGCCGGTGAGCTGCGCGATCGCATTGGCGAAGGCCGGTGCCAGCGGCGGCAGGCCGGGTTCGCCCAGGCCGGTGGGTGCGTCGGCGCTGGGCACGATGTGGACCTCGAACGCCGGCATGTCGGTGATCCGTGCGACGGTGAAGTCCGAGAAGTTGCTCTGCTCGACGACACCGTCCTTGAGCGTGATGGCGGATCCCGGCATGCACATCGACAGGCCCATGACGGCCGCGCCTTGTACCTGCGCTTCAATGCTGCGCGGGTTCACCGCGAGATTGCAGTGTATGCCCGCCGTCACGCGGTGCAGCACCGGCTGGCCGTTCTTCAACGAGGCTTCGACCACAAAGGCCACGACGGTGTTGAACGACTCATGCACCGCCACGCCCCAGGCGCGGCCCTCGGCCAGTTTCTGCTTGCCATAGCCGCTCTTGTCGACCGCGAGTTGCAGCGCGTCGCGGTGACGCACGTGTTTGTCGCCGAACAGCGCCATCCGGTAGGCGACCGGATCCTGCTTGGTGCCGCGCGCGATTTCGTCGATCAGGGTTTCCATCACGAAGGCGGTGTGCGTCGAGCCGACGCTGCGCCACCACAGCACCGGCACATTGACCTTGGGATGATGCACGGTCAGGCGCATCGGCACATCGTACGGATCGCGCATGCCCTCGGTGGCGGTGCTATCGATGCCGTCCTTGACCATCATGGATGCGAACAAGGTGTCGGTGGTGATCGACTGGCCAACCAGAACGTGATCCCAGGCCAGCACCTTGCCGCGCTCGTCGAAGCCGATCCGCGCGCGGTGCAGGTGCATCGGCCGGTAATAGCCGCCGCGCATGTCGTCCTCGCGGCTCCACAGCGTGCGCACCGGCACATTGAATCCGGCGGCACGCGTCGCTTTGGCGATTTCACACGCCTCGACCACGAAATCGCTGGAGCTGGCGAAGCGCCGGCCAAAGCCGCCGCCGGCCATCTGCACATGCACCTTGACCTGCTCGGGCTTCAGGCTGAGCACGCGCGCCACCGCGATGCCGTCCAGACCCGGGCTCTGCGAACCGGTCCAGATCTCGGCGCTGCCTTCCGTGATGGCGACGGTGCAGTTCAGCGGCTCCATCGCCGCATGGGCGAGATACGGAAACACGAATTCCGCATCGAGCGTGCGCGGCGCGGTGGCGAGTGGCGCCATGTCGGCGTCGAATTTGCGCGGACCGGGTTTACCGGCGAGTTCGCGGTACTGCGCCAGCAGCTTTTCGCTGTCGACTTTTTCGACCTTTGACGTGTCCCATTGCAGCTTCAGGGCTTCGCGGCCCTGATTGCCCTGCCAATAGCCATCGGCCACCACGGCGATGCCTTCGGCGCCGCCATCCAGCGGCACGCGCAGCACGGCCTTCACGCCCTTGATGGCGCGGGCCGCGCTGTCGTCGACCGAAGCGAGGCGCGCACCGAACACCGGCGGACGCGCGACGACGGCGGTCAACTGTCCGGGCCGGCGCACATCGATGCCGAAGTCCTGGCGGCCGCTGCTTTTCGCTTTCGCATCGAGGCGCCCGGTCGGACGGCCGATGATGCGGAAGTCCTTCGGGTCTTTCAGAGGGACCTTTTCGGGGACCGGCAGCGACATCGCGGCTTCGGCGAGTTCGCCGTAACCGAGTTTGTTGCCACCGGCGCCGAGCACCGTGCCGGCCTCGGTGCGGAGCGTTTTGACGTCAACGTTCCAACGCTTGGCGGCGGCGGCCAGCAGCATCGCACGGGCGCGGGCGCCGAGCTCGCGATACTGCGTGAAGCTGTTCTTCACCGTGCTAGAGCCGCCGGTGATGTGAATGCCGAAAGCCGGATCGACATAGGCGGGATCGTTAGAGCCGTGCGCGCCGCGCACCAGATTCCAGTCCGCGTCCAGTTCTTCGGCCAGGATCATCGCCAAGCCGGTCTGTACGCCCTGGCCGAACTCCAGGCGGTTGGTCACCACCGAGACCTCGCCATTCGGCGCGATGTGAACGAAGGCCGACGGTTGCTGAAACGGCTTGAGGCCGGCCGGCTGGGCAGCGCTCGCGGCTTGTCCGAGGGCTACCTGCGGAAAGGCGCCGAGCGCCAGACCGGCCGAACCGGCGAGCTTTAGAAAACTGCGGCGCGGCAGCGTGGCGATTTCGGCGTTACGGGCTTGCGAGACCAGGCGCTGCAGCGCGCGCGGCAAATCATGAGCGGTGATGTTGTTCAACATGATGCTGGCTCCCTTACGCGACAGCGCGCGCGGCGTCGGCGACGGCGGCGCGGATGCGGGCATAGGTGCCGCAGCGGCAGATGTTGCCGGCCATGGCCTGATCGATTTCGTCGGCGGTCGGCTGCTTGCCGCGCGGCATGCCTTTGAGCAGCGCGATGGCGCTCATCACCTGGCCGCTCTGACAGTAGCCGCATTGCGCCACGTCGTGCTTGACCCAGGCCGCGTGCACGGCGGCGCCGATCGTGTCGGTGCCATCGGTCGCGGCTTCGATGGTGGTGATCTTCTTGCCTTGCGCATCGGCGATCGGCGTGATGCAGGAGCGGATGGCCTGGCCGTCCAGATGCACGGTGCAGGCGCCGCACTGCGCGACGCCGCAGCCGTATTTGGTGCCGGTCATGCCCAGGGTGTCACGCAGCGCCCACAGGATAGGCGTGCCTGGATCGACGTCGACTGTGTGCGCGCGACCATTGATGTTGAGTGCGACCATGATGGGTTCGTCTCCGTAGGTTCCAATGCGATGCCGCTCAGGCGTCGCGGTCCGCGGCGGGTTGCGCCCGCCGCGATGGCTAGATCGTCCGCCTTGAAAGTCGCCTACCCGGAGAGCCGCGCTTACTGGGACGCGGGTTTCACGACCGGCCCAACAGCCGTCGGAATACATTAGAGGTCATGTAAATATGGCTATGGGCTTCGACAAGGGAAGGTCGCGGCCTTCCGGTCGAAATGCAAAACAGGCTCAACTAACGGAGGCTAATGCACTTTTGCCGCCCGCGGCATGATGGCGCCGCGATGCTGGATTACCTGCGATGCCAACAGATGGCCCTTGGCGGCGGCTTCAGTCGGCGCCTCGCCGTTCAGGCGTGCGGCGAGGTAAGCCGCATTAAAACTGTCGCCGGCCGCCGTGGTGTCGATCGGCACCACGACCTCCGTCACCGGCACGAATTCCGGCTTGCCGCCGGACGACACGACGGCGCTGTTCGGACCGTTCTTCACCGCGATCTCGGCGATGCCGAAGGCCTGCAATCGCTCGATGGTCGCTTCAGGACTCGGATCGCCCCACAGCAGTGCCTCGTCGTCGAAGGTCGGCAGCGCGATGTCGACGCGTTTGAGCGCCTCCATGAACACGGTGCGGGTGCGGCCGAGATCGCCCTTCCAGGCGCGCGGCCGAAAATTGGCGTCGAATGCGATCTTGGCGCCTTGCGCGCGCGCCATCTCGACCACCGCCAGGAAGCGGCCAAGACCAAGATTGGAATACAGCGACAGCGTGATGCCGGAGAAATAGATCATCTTGGCGCCGAGCAGGTGTTCGGCAACTTTGCCCCAGTCCGGCAGATCAAACAGTTCGCGCGCCGGCGCGCTGTCGCGCCAATAGTGAAACGTTCGCTCGCCGGCGTCGTCGGTCTCGATCAGGTACAGGCCGGGCAGCCGGCCCTGGACGCGCAGGATGGCCTCGCTGCCGACATGTTCGGCGGCCGCCATCGACAGGATGCTTTTCGAATAGGGATCGTCGTCGCCAAGCGCGGTCGCGTAGCTGGCCGCGATGCCCTCGCGCGCGAGGTACACCGCCGTGTTAAAGGTGTCGCCGCCGCACGACATCGCGAACCGACCTTCGCCGGTGCGGGTCATCTCGATCATCACTTCCCCGACGCAAACGACACGGGGGCTGGTCTCGTTCATCGGGGGCTCGGTGGTTGGGATTCGGTCCGCAACATGCCGGCCAAGGTCCGGCTTGGCAAATGCCGGACGGCGAACTGGCTGGGTCTTTGCCGGTATCGGGGTTCAGCCATAGCGGCCATGCCCAAACGAGGGTAGACATTGCTATTGTTACATTATAACATTATTCAATAAGTTACCCACGGCCTTGGTCCATTTCAGTCCCATGACGCATCACCATCACCATCACCATCATCATCCCGGCCACGCCCATCCGACCGCCCAGGTCGCACCGTCGATCCTGCGCATGTCGGCGCCGCAGCGGCTGGTCTATGCCGGCGCGCTGATCGCGCTGCTGTGGGCGGCGGTGTTCTGGGCGCTGGCGTGAGGACGGCATGACAGCGGCATTGCGATTTTCCAACCTGACCCTCGGCTACGACCGCCATCCGGCGGTACATCATCTCGACGGCACGGTGCAGCGCGGCGCGCTGGTCGCGGTGGTCGGCCCGAACGGCGCCGGCAAGTCGACGCTGTTCAAGGGCATCGTCGGCGTGCTCAAGCCGCTGGCCGGCAGCATCGAGCGCGACGCCATCAAGACCCGCGACATCGCTTACTTGCCGCAGGCCGCAGATATCGATCGCAGCTTTCCGATCAATGTGTACGACATGGTTGCGATGGGGCTGTGGCGGCAGGCCGGCCTGTTCGGCGGCGTCGGCGCCAAGGCGCGCCACAAGATCGAGCACGCGCTGGCGGCGGTCGGCCTCACCGGCTTCGAGCATCGCGCCATCGCCCAATTGTCCGGTGGCCAGATGCAGCGCGTGCTGTTCGCGCGGCTTTTGTTGCAGGACGCGCGGCTGATAGTGCTCGACGAACCGTTCACGGCGATCGACAGCCGCACCTCGGCCGATCTGCTCGACCTGATCGGCCGCTGGCACAAAGAAGAACGCACGGTGATCGCGGCGCTGCATGACCTCGAACTCGTCAAGGCGCATTTCCCGGAAGTGCTGTTGCTGGCGCGCGAGCCGGTCGCCTGGGGCAATGCCAACGAGGTGCTGACGGCCGACAATCTTGGCCGCGCGCGGCGCATGTGCGAGGCCTTCGACGAACACGCCGACGCCTGCGCGCACGACACCGCGACCGCCTGACACCGATCACAAGCAGTGACCTTCATGCTCTACGACTTCCTGATCGCGCCGTTCACCGAATTCGAATTCATGCGGCGGGGGCTGGTCGGCACCTTCGCGTTGGCGCTCGGCGCCGGTCCGGTCGGCGTGTTCCTGATGCTGCGCCGTATGAGTCTGATCGGCGACGCGATGGCGCATGCGATTCTGCCGGGCGCGGCGGTCGGCTTCCTGCTGTCTGGCCTCAGCGTGTTCGCGATGGCGGGCGGCGGGATGATCGCCGGCCTGGTGATCGCAGTCGGGGCCGGCCTGGTCGCGCGCAATACTGAATTGAAAGAAGACGCGTCGCTCGCCGCGTTCTTCCTGATCTCATTGGCGCTCGGCGTCACCATCGTGTCGGTGAAGGGCACCAATATCGATCTGCTGCACTTCCTGTTCGGCACCGTACTGGCACTCGACAATCAGACGCTGCTGCTGATCGTGTCGATCACCACGCTGTCCCTCATTTCGCTGGCCCTGATTTGGCGGCCGCTGGTGCTGGAATGCGTCGATCCCGGCTTCCTGCGTTCGGTGAGCCGGGCCGGCGGGCCGGCCCATATCGCGTTCCTGGCCCTGGTGGTGATGAATCTGGTCGGCGGCTTTCACGCACTCGGCACCTTGCTGGCGGTCGGCATCATGATGTTGCCGGCCGTGATCGCGCGATTCTGGGCGCGCGATATCACGGTGATGATCGTCATCGCGATGGTGGCCGCATCGGTGTCCGGCTATGCGGGCCTGCTGGTGTCGTTCCACTACAGCCTGCCGTCCGGGCCATCGATCATCCTGTGCGCCGGCGTGCTGTATGCGTTCTCGGTTTTGCTCGGGCCGGTCGGTGGCCTGGTCTGGCAGATCATGCCGCGCCGCCATCTCGAAGCCTGAGCTGCATTCCAACGTGTGATGGAGAGTCCGATGTCACGACGACTTCAATTCATTCTTGCCGCCGGTCTGGCTTCACTTTTGATAGCGTCGCCCGCCACGGCGCAGAGCCCTGTCAAAGTGGTGGCGACGTTCTCGATCCTGGCCGATCTCGCCCGCAATGTTGGCGGCGACCGGATCGCGGTGACCAGTCTGGTCGCGCCGGACGGCGACGCTCACGTCTATGCCCCGACCCCGGCGGATGCCAAGCAACTGTCCGATGCGCAACTGGTGCTGGTCAACGGCCTCGGCTTCGAGGGCTGGATCGCGCGGCTGATAAAGGCCTCGTCGACCAAGGCGCCAACCGTGACGGCCAGCACCGGCGTCAAGCCGCTCAAGGCCGCGGACGCGCATGGCCATGGTGAGAGCGATCCGCATGCCTGGCAATCGATCGCCAATACCAAAACCTATGTAGGCAATATCCGCGACGGCCTGATCAAGGCCGACCCGGCCGGCCGAGCCACCTACGAGGCCAATGCGACGGCGTATCTGGCCAAGCTCGACGCGCTGGAGACCGAGGTGAAGGAGGCCATCGCGAAAATCCCGGCGGAACGCCGCCGGATCATCACCACCCATGACGCCTTCGGTTATTTCGGCGCCACCTACGGCATGACCTTCATCGCCCCGGCCGGCGTGTCGACCGAATCCGAGGCCTCGGCGAAGGACGTCGCCAAGATCATCACCCAGATCAAAAAGCAGAAGATTCCGGCGGTATTCCTGGAGAACGTGTCCGACCCACGGCTGATGCAGCAGATCGCCAAGGAATCCGGCGCCCGGATCGGCGGCAAGCTGTACTCCGACGCTTTGTCCGCGCCGGGCCAGCAGGCCGGCACGTATCTGGACATGATGCGCAGCAACGTCCGCGAGTTCAGTACCGCGCTGGTGATGTGATCGTTCCTCCCCTTGCCCCGCAAGAGCGGGGCAAGGGGAGGGTGTTGGATCGGCGCCGGATCGCCTATATAGCCTCACGCATGGAGGCGTAGATGTCCGACCAGACCCTCGAAAAGTCCGCCGCAAAGGCTGCCGACAAGGCGATCGCCAAGGTTCCGGTGACGGTGCTGACCGGCTATCTGGGCGCCGGCAAGACCACGCTGCTGAACCGCATCCTGTCCGAGCCGCACGGCAAGAAATACGCCGTCATCGTCAATGAATTCGGCGAAATCGGCATCGACAACGAACTCGTGGTGAACGCCGACGAGGAAGTGTTCGAGATGAACAATGGTTGCATCTGCTGCACGGTGCGCGGCGATCTGGTGCGGATCATCGACGGCCTGATGCGCCGCAAGGGCAAGTTCGACGCCATCATCGTCGAGACCACCGGCCTTGCCGATCCGGCGCCGGTCGCCCAGACCTTCTTCATGGACGAGAATGTCGGCCGCCGTACCAAGCTCGACGCCGTGGTCACAGTCGCGGACGCGATGTGGCTGAAGGACCGGCTGAAGGATGCCCCCGAGGCCAAGAACCAGATCGCCTTCGCGGACGTGATCCTGATCAACAAGACCGATCTCGTATCCGAGGCCGATCTGCGGGAGCTGGAAGCGCGGATTCGCGGCATCAATCCGTACGCCAAGCTGCACCGTACCGAGCGCGCCAAGATCGCGCTCGACGAGGTGCTCGGCCGCAACGCCTTCGACCTCGATCGTATTCTGGATATCGAGCCGCAATTCCTTGAGCGCGGCGACGACCATGATCACGACCATCACGATCATGGCCATGATCACCACCACGATCACGGCCACAGCCACAGCCATGGCGGGCTGAAGCATTACCACGACGAGGACATGCAATCGCTGTCGCTGCGCACCGACAAGCCGCTCGATCCGGAGAAGTTCTTCCCGTGGGTGCAGCAACTGGTCGCGACCGAAGGTCCGAGCATCCTGCGCTCCAAGGGCATCCTGTCGTTCAAGGACGATCCGGAGCGCTTCGTGTTCCAGGGCGTGCACATGATCCTGGATGGCGACCATCAGCGGCCGTGGAAGGCCGACGAGAAACGCGAGAGCCGCCTCGTCTTCATCGGCCGCCAGTTGCCGCAGGATCTGATCCGCAACGGCTTCGCGCAATGCGTGGCGTGATCCAGGTAACATGATTTCCGCCGCATGACCGCGACCAGCGATACACCGTCCGTCATTGCCCGCACCGCGCCGGTCGAGGCCGGCGCCGCCGTGATCGGCGTACATTTTCTCGGCGACACCGCGATCTTCGTGCTCGCCGAAGAAACGCTGGTGCTGGTCGCGCCGGATGCCGCACCGGTGCGGATCGACGCCCATGCGGGCGGCATCCTGGCGAGCGCCGCCGACGGCCTAATGGTGGTCACTGGCGGCGACGACGGCCAGGTGATGGCGCTCGACGCCAAAGGCGCGAGCACGCTCATCGCCACCGACGCCAAGAAACGCTGGATCGACCACGTCGCTCTGGGTCCCGATGGCGCCGTCGCCTGGTCGGCCGGCAAGACCGCCTATGTGCGTCCGCGCAAGGGCGAGGACCGCAGCCTCGACGTGATTTCCACCGTCGGCGGCTTGGACTTTGCGCCGAAGGGCTTCCGCCTTGCGGTCGCGCACTACAATGGCTGTTCGCTATGGTTCCCGAACGCGCAGGCCAAGCCCGACGTGCTGGAGTGGAAGGGCTCGCACCTCGGCTGTGTGTTCAGTCCGGACGGAAAATTCCTGATCTCCTCGATGCAGGAACCGATGCTGCATGGCTGGCGCCTCGTCGATGGCAAGCACATGCGGATGTCCGGCTATGCGTCGCGGGTGCGTTCGCTCGACTGGCTGTCGAATGGCGGGTTTCTGGCGACGTCGGGCGCGGCCGAACTGATCCTGTGGCCGTTCCAGAGCAAGGATGGCCCGATGGGCAAACAGCCGCAGATGCTGTCGCCGCTGGACGCTGGCGTTGTGGCGGTGGCCTGCCACCCGGCGCAGGATGTGGTCGCGACCGGTTATGGCGACGGTACCATCCTGATCCTGCGGGTCGGCGACGGCGCGGAAATCCTGGCGCGGGCGCCGGGCGCGGAGCCGGTCAGTGCGCTGAGCTGGAATAAGTCCGGCGGGCTGCTGGCGTTCGGCACCGAAGACGGCGCGGCCGGAATTATTGATCTTCGCTGAACGGGCGTTCATGCACGCGCCGCCCGCAGGCCTTAAAGTGTCGTCAGGATTAGTAGACTATTCGCCTGTGCCCTGCGCCTGCCGGAGCCCTTGATGTTGGTTGTGCTGTCGTCATTCCGCCGCCTGCGTGTCGCGATGCTGACCGGTGCGATGCTGGCCGGAATGTTTGTCGCGCTGCCGCTTGCCGATGGCGGGCATCAGGACGCGGCCGCGCAGCAGGCGCAGCCGTGGATCGACTTCAACACCGCGCTCGGCCCCTATGGCGAATGGCGCAAGCATGCGCGCTGGGGCAATGTCTGGGTGCCGTCCTATCGCGATCGCAACTGGCAGCCGTATCAGGAAGGCCGCTGGGTCTATACCGAGCAATGGGGCTGGTACTGGGTTTCCAATGCCGAGGAATCCGACTGGGGCTGGGTGGCGTATCATTACGGCCGCTGGATCAAGGATCGCGACCTCGGCTGGGCCTGGGTGCCGGGCGACGAATGGGCGCCGGCCTGGGTGAAATGGCGGCGCGGCCCACTCTATGTCGGATGGGCGCCCTTGGCGCCCGACGAGGTCGCAGACTCGCATTTCGACGACCCGGAGATCTGGATGTTCGTCGCGGTCGGCGATCTGGCGGTGACGCGCCCGATGCTGCTGCCCGAGCGCCAGGGCGCGACGTTTGTACGGGAGACCGTGGTGGTGAACCGCACGCTGCCGCTGCGTGCCGGCAACGCGCGCATCGCGGTCAATCCCGGGGTGTCGGCGTCGATCATCGCGGCGGCGGCCGGCCGCACGGTGCCGATCCATGAAGTACGCCCGAAGGTGCTGGCCGGAACGCGCGGCGTCGCCGGGGCGGTCGAGATCCGGGCGAGCGAAATCCGCGAGGACCGGGCGCGCCGCCGTCGCGGCCGCGAGCGGATGCGTGAGACGGTGACGGAGCGCACGTCACTCGCCGTCGGGCCGGTGACCACCATCCCGGCCGCGCAGCCGTTAGGGCCGAACGAGAAGGGCCGGCTCGACGATCTGCCGCTGCGCGCCGCGCAGGGCATGGCGCCCGTGGCGGCCGCGCCGCCCGCCGCCGCCGAACCGTCGTCGTTGCTGCCGTCATTGCTACCGGCGCTGCTTGGCGGCCTTGGCATCACCGATAAGCAGCCGCCGGAGTCGAAACCTGCGCCGCAACCGCTGCGCCAGCGCGCGCGGCCGGATCGCCAGCGCAAGGAATCGTCGACCGCCAAACCGACAGCGCCGAAACCGCCAACCATGGCCGGCCCCACGGCGCCGAAGCCGCCGTCAGCGCCGACGGCCGCGGCGCCAACCGCCTCGGCGCCCGCCGCGGCATCGCCGGCCGGTGCTAAGCCGCTCGGTTTCGACACCGACAAGAAGCTGTAGCCGTCTTATCCCTTCCCGCTTGCGGGGAAGGATAAGCTCACCCCACCAGCACGTTCTTGAACTGCCACGGGTCGGAGGTGTCGATGTCTTCCGGAAACAGCACGCTGCGATCTTGCAGCGGCGTCCAATCGGTGTAGCGGCCGAACACGTCGCCGAGATACGGACGCTGCACTTCGAGGCAGCGGCGGAAATCCATCTCGTCGGCCTCGATGACGCCGCGCTCCGGATTCTCCAGCATCCAGACGATGCCGGCGAGCACCGCCGACGTCACCTGCAAACCGGTGGCGTTCTGGTACGGCGCGATGCGCCGGGTTTCCTCGATCGACAGCGAGGAGCCGTACCAATACGCGTTCTTGGCGTGGCCATAGAGCAGCACGCCGAGTTCATCGACGCCGTCGACGATCTCGTGCTCGTCGAGAATTTTCCAATCCGGCTGCATCTTCCACTGCGCGCCGCCCATCTCGTCGAGCGACAGAACCGCGTCGTCGCACGGCCGGTAGGCGTAATGGCAGGTCGGGCGGTACACCGCCTTGTCGCCCTCGCGCACCGTGAAATAGTCGGCGATCGAGATCGACTCGTTGTGCGTGACCAGAAAGCCGTGCTGCGCATCGGACACTGGGGTCCAGGAACGCACGCGGGTGCCGGCGCCCGGCCGGTTCAGATAGATCGCCGCGTCGCAGCCGAAAGTATGACGCGCGCTGTTGGGCGGCAGCGCCTTTTCGTGCGTGCCCCAGCCGAGTTCGGCCGGCTGCAGGCCTTCCGAGCAGAAGCCCTCGACCGACCAGGTGTTGACGAACACGTCCTTCGGCTTCGGATCGCGGGCGCGCTGCGTATCACGCTCGGCGATATGGATACCCTTGACGCCGGTCTGGCGCATTAGCGCGCCCCATTGCGTCTGGGTCTTCGGCTCGTCGAACTTCAGGCCGAGTTCGCCGGCCACGTCGAGCAGCGCCTGCTTGACGAACCACGACACCATGCCCGGATTGGCGCCGCAGCAGTTCACGGCCGTGATGCCGCCGGGACGACGGCGGCGCACTTCGAGGATGCGTTCGCGCAGCGCATAATTGGAGCGCGCCGACACCGACAGCGTGCGGTCGGTATAGAGGCCCGGCCACGGCTCGGCGACGGTGTCGATGTAGAACGCGTCGATGTCCTTGCAGAACTCGATCAGATCGGCCGACGAGGTGTCGACCGACAGGTTGACGATCATGCCGCGTCCCGGCCCGGCCTTGAGCAGCGGGGTCAGCACGTCGCGGTAATTGTCTTTGGTGATCGCGAGTTTCTTGAACTCGATCTTGCGCTCGTCGAGCAGCGCGCGGTCGCGGTCGTCCGGCGCGATGACCACGAACTTCTTGGCATCGAAGTCGATATGCCGCTCCAGTAAGGGCAGGGTGCCTTTGCCGATCGAACCAAAGCCCAGCATCACGATGGGGCCATCAAAACGGGCGTGTACGGGCCAAATGCTCATCGAGTGCTCCGAAATTTAAAAGTAATCCCGTGAACGGGAGGAAAGCCGGCATGGCGCGGAAGTCGCGCCATGCCCATGGCCAATATCGCCGATAATTTCAAGCGGCGTGTGACAGCCGGCCGGTATGGCGAGCGATCAGGACGCGCAGTTCCGGCTTCGGCTGGGTCTGGCCGGTGGCCCCGATCAGGCCGCGCGCGCCATCGAGAGCGCCCGGCATCAGCTCCAGGCCGAGCAGGCGATGGCGCTCATAGGCGCCCGGCATCCACAATTCGCCAGTCTTGGCGGCCGTGAAGCCGAAGCGGCCGTAATACGGCGCATCGCCGACCAGCAGCACCGCCCGGTGGCCGCGCCGCCGCGCCGCCTGCAGCGCGCGCTTCATCAGCGCCTTGCCGACGCCGAGCTTTTGCCAGCCGGGATCGACCGCGAGCGGCCCGAGCAGCAGCGCGGACCGGCCGGGACCGGCCGCGATGTCCCACAGCCGCGCGGTGCCGATCACCTGGCCCTCGTCGGTCGCGACGAACGACAGTCCGTTGGTCGGCAGCCGGCCTTCGCGTAGGCGTTCGGAGGTCTTCATTGTGCGGGCTTCGCCGAAGGCGCAATCGAGCAGCGCTTCGCGGGCATCGAAGTCGGCGGTTCGCTCGTGGCGGATCGTGATCATGGCAACATCCTTCCCCGCCCGGCGCAATAGAGCGCGGGCGTTGTCAGTCCAATCGGGGTGACAGGAAGGGAGCCGGCGCACCGGCTCCCAGCAGTTCTTCTCGCTTCCGGGGAAGCGTGAGCCCAGGCTCAGATGTGGTAGGTCGTCAGCGGCGGGATGCCGTTGAACGCCACCGACGAGTAGGTGGACGTATAGGCGCCCGTACCTTCGATCAGCACCTTGTCGCCGATCGAGAGACTGACGGGCAGCAGATACGGCTCCTTCTCGTACATCACGTCGGCCGAGTCGCAGGTCGGGCCGGCCAGCACGCAGGGCGCCATTTCGCTGCCGTCGTGCGGCGTGCGGATCGCGTAGCGGATCGACTCGTCCATGGTCTCGGCGAGACCGCCGAACTTGCCGATGTCCAGATAGACCCAGCGCACTTCGTCGTGCTCGCTCTTTTTCGACACCAGCACCACTTCGGCTTCGATCAGGCCGGCATTGCCGACCATGCCGCGACCCGGCTCGATGATGGTCTCCGGGATCGCGTTGCCGAAATGCTTGCGCAGGGCGCGGAAGATCGCCGAGCCATAGGTCTTCACCGTCGGCACGTTCTTCAGGTACTTGGTCGGGAAGCCGCCGCCGAGGTTGACCATCGACAAGGCCATGCCGCGCTCGCCGCATTCGCGGAACACGGCGGCCGCCGAAGCGAGCGCACGGTCCCAGGCATGTGGATTGCGCTGCTGCGAACCGACATGGAACGACACGCCATAGGGCTCCAGGCCGAGCCGGAGCGCGTGCTCCAGCACGTCCACGGCCATCGCCGGCTCGCAGCCGAACTTGCGCGACAGCGGCCATTCGGCGCCGACGCAGTCCGACAGGATGCGGCAGAACACGCGGGCGCCGGGCGCGGCGCGGGCGATCTTCTCGACCTCGGCCTCGCAGTCGACCGCGAACAGACGCACGCCGAGCGCATGGGCGCGCGCGACATCGCGTTCCTTCTTGATCGTGTTGCCGTAGGAGATGCGGTCCGCCGAAGCGCCGGCCGTCAGCGCCATCTCGATCTCGGCGACCGAAGCGGTGTCGAAGCAGGAGCCGAGCGAGGCGAGCAGCCGCAGCACTTCCGGCGCCGGGTTCGCCTTCACGGCGTAGAATACCCGGGTGTCCGGCAGCGCCTTGGCGAAGGCCTGATAGTTGTCGCGTACGACATCGAGGTCGACGACCAGGCACGGGCCTTCGTCGACGCCATTGTCACGGCGGGCGCGCAAAAAGTCGCGGATACGCTCGGTCATGGGAATATTCCTCACCAAAGCTCAACGGGCGGCGTCGCGCCGCGATTGTTGAAGTTCAGGCGGAGACGTTCTGCCAAGAACGCGATTCCGCCCGGCGTCATAGGGTGAGGTTCCGGCATGCGCCCGGGCGATGGAGACCCGGAAAACGCACGAAAGACTCTAACCCGACGATGCTGCCTTGGATTGGAACGGGGTGACCCGATCCGCACGGCCGGCAATGATGGACAAGCCTCTTCGGTGCTGACCTTTGGAGGGCCAGCGAGACCAAAAAAGCCCGCTCCGTCGTTGCTTTAAGTCGCGTCCCCCGCGGAGAGCGGAGTTCACCGGTTTCGCTTCCGGCTGCCAGTCAGATTTCTTGAGGAGGCTTTCGCTTCCTCAGGCGGCTGCCCGGCCTCTTGTCCGGGTACCTACCGACTGACACGCGACCACAGGCACGTGCGAAATAGGGCAAGCACGCACATAAGGTATTCCGCACCGATGTGCAAGAGTTTTGTGCGTCATCCGTGTTTATCCCCCCACTAATATGGGGGGCATCACGGGAGAGGTTAGGATGTCACGCTGAAAACAGCGGCTCAAATGCGCGCCGCGCGACTCACTGGGTCGCGGTGAACGGTTCGACGCGCTGCGCATTGCGCACGAAGGCGACCATCACGGCGACACCGGTCAGGAACAGCACGACCTGCACGACGTGGCCGGCGACCTCGCTGAGTTGCAGAAGGTTGGCCAGCGCCCAGCCGCCTGCGAAGGCGCCGCCGAACACCTCGGCGCCGATCAGCACCGCCGCGCTGAGCACGGTCGAGACATTCTGCCACACGATCCGGCGGCGGCGGGGAGTGCTGTTGTCTTTCATCGGCTTTCCTTTTAGCGGCCGGCAATGTCGTCGAAAAGAGGCGCCGGATCAAGCCCGCCGATCAGATCGGCTGATCGTTTCGGCTGCGGCACACTGCGGCGGAGGCTTGCGGTATTTAGGGTCCGGCGGCACGATTGCAATTCGGCGAATCCAGATGGGGGAGTGGACGATGCGATACCTGACGACGATCGCGGCGCTTGCCGTGGCCCTGGTTGTGGCGGGATGCGAAGGGCCTCCCGGATCGCATGGCCGGCAGGGCGACGCCGGGCCGGCTGGCCCCACGGGTCCGGCCGGTGCGGTTGGGCCCGCCGGGCCGCAAGGCACTGCCGGACCGCAGGGCGCCCAGGGGCCACAAGGCGCGCAAGGAACGCAAGGCATCGCCGGTCCAGCCGGTCCGGCCGGTGCCAAGGGGGATAAAGGCGATCGCGGCGAAAAGGGCGAGAAAGGCGATGCCGGTGCGCCGGGAACGACCGGTGCCGCCGGGACCGCGATTCGCGTGGTCGAAAGCGGCGACGCGGTGGCGTGCGGCGGCGACGAGGTGCTGGCCGGGGTGTTCTGCCCAAGCGGCGGTTCGCCTGATGGCGCGAAATGCGCGACGGCGCCGGCCCGCGGCATCTGCCTGAAGAAGTAGGCGGCGCCTCAGATCATTCCGGGCTCGCGGCCGAGGCTGCGAGCCCGGAGTTTCGTGCGCTTGTGCCGGCCCGGCGCAGCTTCTACCTAAGGCACATGACAAACACCGCCAGCGCACCGACCGCCGACAATCCGTTCTTCACGCCCTGGACCGGACCGTTCGGGGTTCCGCCGTTCGCCAAGATCACACCGGCGCATTTCCGCCCGGCGTTCGATCGCGCCTTCGCGGCGCACGAGGCCGAGATCGCCGCGATCGCGGCCGATCCGGCGCCGGCGAGTTTCGCCAACACCGTCGAGGCAATGGAGCGCTCCGGCCGCCCGCTCGGCCAGGTGTCGGACGTGTTCTACGGGCTGGTCAGCGCGCATAGCAATGACGACCTGCTGGCGATCGAGCGCGATCTGGCGCCCCGCATGGCGCAGCACTGGAACCGGATTCATCTTGACGCGGGTTTGTTCGCGCGGGTCGATGCGCTGTATCGGCAAAGCGGCACGTTGGGCCTGACGCCCGAGCAGGCCCGCGTGCTCGAGCGCTATCATGTCGGCTTCGCGCGCGCGGGCGCGGCACTGCCGGCCGACGGCAAGAAGCGCCTCGCGGCGATCAGCGAGCGGCTGGCCGAACTCGGCACCAATTTCAGTCAGAACGTGCTGGCCGACGAACAGGCCTATGTGCTGGAATTGACCGAAGACGACATGGCCGGCCTGCCGGATTTCGTGCGCGCCGCGGCGCGCGCCGATGCGCAGGAGCGTGGTCTTGCCGGCAAGGCAATCGTGACGCTGTCGCGCTCCAACGCCGAGCCGTTCCTGCAATTCTCGGCGCGGCGCGATCTGCGCGAGAAGCTGTTCCGGGCCTTCACGGCGCGCGGCGACAATAACGGGCCGACCGACAACAAGGCGATCATCGCCGAAATCGTGTCGCTGCGCGCCGAGCGCGCCGGCCTGTTGGGCTTTAAAAGCTTCGCGCATTACCGGCTCGACGACGCGATGGCCAAGACGCCGGAAGCGGTGCGCGGCCTGCTCGACAATGTGTGGCCCCGCGCCCGCGCCAAGGCGCTCAAGGACCGCGACGCGATGCAGGAATTGATCGCCGAGGAGGGCGGCAATTTCGCGCTGGCCGCCTGGGACTGGCGGACTTACGCCGAGAAGCTGCGCAAGCGCGTCTGCGACTTCGACGAAGGCGAGATCAAGCCGTATCTGCAGCTCGACAATATGATCGCGGCGGCGTTCCACACCGCGACCAAGCTGTTCGGCTTGACCTTCGCGCCACGCACTGACGTCACCGGCTGGCATCCCGACGTGCGGGTCTGGGAGGTGAAGGCCGCCGACGGCCGCCACATGGGGCTGTTCTTCGGCGACTATTTCGCGCGCGGCAGCAAGCGCAGCGGCGCCTGGATGACCACGTTGCGCGACCAGGAGAAACTGGCGGGCGACATCCGCCCGCTGGTCATCAATGTGATGAACTTCAACAAGGCGGCACCGGGCGAGCCGCATCTATTGTCGTTCGACGATGCCCGCACGCTGTTTCACGAATTCGGCCATGCGCTGCATGCGCTGTTGTCCGACGTGACTTATCCGAAAATCTCCGGCACCAACGTGTCGACCGATTGGGTCGAACTGCCGTCGCAACTCTATGAGCATTGGCTGGAGCGCCCGGAAATCCTGCGAAAATTCGCGGTGCATTACCGCACCGGCGAGCCGATGCCGGAACAGTTGCTGCAACGGCTGATCGCGGCGCGCAGCTTCAACCAGGGTTTCGCCACCGTCGAATATGTCGCGTCGGCGCTGGTCGACCTGGATTTCCATTCGCTGCCCTCGGCCGACGCGCTCGACGTCGGCGCGTTCGAAAAGGCGGCGCTCGACCGCATCGGCATGCCGAGCGAGATCGTGATGCGGCACCGCTCGCCGCACTTCGCGCATGTGTTTTCCGGCGGCGGCTATGCGTCGGCCTATTACAGCTACATGTGGTCGGAAGTGCTCGATGCCGACGCGTTCCAGGCGTTCGAGGAGACCGGTGACGTGTTCGACCCAGCGACCGCGCAGCGGCTGCTGCAAAATGTCTATGCGGCCGGCGGCACGCGCGATCCGGACGATCTGTACAAGGCGTTCCGCGGCCGGCTGCCGACGCCCGACGCGTTGCTCAAGCGGCGCGGTCTGGTGGATGCCGCCAACTAACCTTTTTCGGCAATGCGTTGGTTGTGTTTTAGCTACCCTTATCTTGCCGTTTTCTTGCTTAAAGTCGGTTGTCGGGGCTGCTCATTTCCGGATCGAGCGGCGCAACTGAAAATCATCTGGGAAGATTCACGCCATGGCGCCGCTTGCCCGGGTTATGATCGGCACCCTGTTGTTCGCATTGGCGGGACCGACCGCCGCTTCCGCGCAGGACGGAGCCAACGCCGTGGGGGTCTGCGACGGCAAGTTCGGCCTGTGTCGCTATGTCGACCGCCAAACCCGCCAAGAAATCATACCCGCCCGTTACGAAGAGGCGATGCCGTTCAGCGAGGGTCTGGCGGCTGTCAGCATCGACGGACGCTATGGCTACATCGATGCGCGGGGCGAGATCGTGATCGCGCCGAAGTTCGATCTCGCGGGTGAGTTCTATCAGGGTCTTGCGGAAATACTTGTCGGGGACAAGACAGGCGTCATCGACCGCAAGGGCGATATCGTCGTTCCGCCGATATTCCAGCGTGCCATTCCGCTGACCAAGGACGTCATTCTGGCGTCGGAGGGGCAATGGCAGCCGGAAAAAAACAGGTTGCGGCAGGAACTGCGCCGGAACAGTCCTGACAGCAGCAGCAAGTTCGGTCTCTATCATGTCGCCGGACATTGGATACGCAGACCCGACCTGAATCGAATTACTCCATTTGACCATCAGGGGCGCGGTCTGATTTGGGCCAGTGAAAGCGGCCAAGCGCTCGGTGTCCTCGGTCTGCTGGCCAGCACCGGACAGTGGATCGTTGAACCGCAATACTACGTTGCGCGGCCGCTGGCCGATGAGCGGGCCATCGTGATCAAGCGCGTGGGCGATACGCTTCTGTACGGAGCGGTCGACCCTTCCGGTCAGCTTGTGGTCCCGCTACAGGCGCTGCAGTTGCTGTCGTGGAGCAACGGATGGGGATGGGCGCGGGAGAACATCGCGCTGGGCAAATACGCACTGCTCGATAAGCAGGGCGCGGTCATCGGCGGGCGCTACTTCGATTTTATTGAGCCGCCGAAAGGCGACGTCGCGGCAGTCGTGCTCGACGGTCGCCATATGGGATTGGACCGCGCCGGCAACATCGTGCCGCATCCCGACAACGGCCGTGTGCTGTCAAGCTGTCCGAGCGGCATCCGGCTAATCGCAACGGAGGGCAAATTTCAGGTCGTGAATGCGGATGGGAAGCCGACGGCGCCCTATCTGTTTGAGATGCTGAATCGGCCGCTGCCTTGTCATCAGCCGCTTTTGGTTCGGCTTGGCCCGAAATGGAGCTTTGTCGGTGTGAACGGTCGTCTCTTGTTCGATCCGCCTTCACTCGATGAGCCTCAGGACTTTGAATTCGGATACGCTATCGTCAAGCAGGACGGGAAATCGCGCATCATCGATGCCGAGGGCCGATATATTCTTGACGGGAAGTTTGAGCGGTATCTGGGGCGTCGCGAGGGATTGTTTCATGTCGAGGCGCAGGGCCGCGACCTGTGGCTCGATCCGAAGGGTGAGGAGCATTCGCCGCCTTCGGAATACGTTGGACGGGAACGGGTGCTCAATTGCGGACACGGGCTGAGGCTGGCCGCGCGTGACGGTCTATGGGGCATCGTCGATGCGGACGGGCAGGATGTCGTGGCTCCACGCTATCGCGCGATTGAGTGTTTCAAGAAGGGCGTGGCCTGGGCCGCGATCGATTCCAACCGTCAATGGTGCGCGCTCGGCCGGGACGGTGCCTTGCGCCCGATCGAGTGCGAGCCGATTCGTTATGCCTATGGCATGATGCATGCCCGGCCGGAGATGCTCGATCAGGACCCCTTTGAGAACAGCGTGCTGTACACGCGCGCCTATCTTGAATTCGCGGCTGGCCAGCGCCCCGAGCCGCCGAACTGGATTCCGGACGGGCCTCCTCCTGTCTTTATACGGCCATGAGAGCTATATGACTGCCCGATCCGATATTCTCCATTTCGGCCCTGCCATGGGCGCCGTTGAGCCTGTCTGAGTACCTTCATGAACCTGCACACCGCCGGACACCGCAAGGGTGTCGTCGCCGCGCCGCATCACCACGCCGCCGAAGCCGGCCGCGCCATTCTGGGCGAGGGCGGCAACGCGTTAGAGGCCATGGTGGCGATGGCCGCCTGTATCGCGGCCGTCTACCCGCATATGACCCATATCGGCGGCGACGGCTTCTGGGTGGTGCGCGAGCCGAACCGGAAAGTCCGCGCCATCATGGCGCCGGGACCGGCAGGCTCGCTGGCGACGCCGGAGTTGTATCGCCGGCATGACATGATCCCGTCCCGCGGACCGCTGGCCGCGCTGACGGTGCCGGGCGCGATCGGCGGCTGGATGCAGGCGCTGGAGGCCGCGAAAATATATCGCGGCCGCCTGCCGCTCGATCTGCTGCTGGGACCTGCGATCGGCCACGCTCGCGATGGCTACAAGGTGACGCGCAGCCAGGCGCAGCTATCGCGCGACAAGCTGGCCGAACTGAAAGACGTGCCGGGCTTTGCCAGCACGTTTCTGGTCGACAACAAGCCGCCGGACGAGGGCGTCACGCTCAAGCAATCCATGCTGGCGATGACGCTCGATCAACTGGCGCGGGCCGGCCTGAAAGACTTTTATCGCGGCGATGTGGCGCGCGAGATGGCGGTCGACCTGGAAGAGATCGGCTGCCCGGTAACGCGCGACGATCTGGCCCGCTACGAGGCCCGGATCGCCGAACCGCTCAGCGTCACCATTCCGGCCGGCACGCTGTACAACGCGCCGCCTCCGACCCAGGGCCTCGCCTCGCTGATCATTCTGGCGCTGTTCGACCGGCTGAACGTGCGGCAGGGCGAGAGTTTCGAGCATGTGCATGGCATCATCGAAGCCACCAAGCGCGCCTTCCGGGTGCGCGATCGTGTGGTGACCGATCCGGATCATCTGCCGCATCCGTTGGCGCGTTATCTGGAAGATGCCTTCCTGGCCGAAGAAGCCGGCAAGATCGACCTCAAACGCGCCGCCGCATGGCCGGCGCCGCCCGACAAGGGCGACACCATTTGGATGGGGGCGGCCGACGCATCCGGCATGGTCGTGTCCTACATCCAGTCGATCTATTGGGAGTTCGGCTCCGGCGTGGTGTTGCCGAAGACCGGTGTGCTGATGCAGAACCGCGGTTCGAGCTTCTCGCTGGACCCGAAGGCACTGAACGCACTGGCGCCCGGTCGGCGGCCGTTCCACACGCTCAATCCGGCGCTGGCGGTACTGCGCGACGGCCGAGTGATGGCCTATGGCACGATGGGCGGCGACGGCCAGCCGCAATCGCAGGCTGCGGTGTTCTCGCGCCATGTACTGTTCGGCCAGAAATTAGAGCAGGCGCTCGACGCGCCGCGCTGGCTGCTCGGCCGCACCTGGGGCTCGACGGAGACCAATTTGCGGGTCGAATCCCGGCTGGATGGCGAAACGATCGACCGCCTGCTGTCGGTCGGTCACGATGTCGAGGTGCTGGACGAAGCTTATTCGGACACCATGGGCCATGCCGGCGCGGTGGTGCTGCATCCGAATAACACGCTGGAAGGTGGCCACGATCCGCGCGCCGATGGCGGTGCCGCGGGCGTCTGATTATATCACGTCATGACATCGTCATCCGGCGGGCGTGAGATGGGGCAAAAGCGCCTCCTTTCCGCCCCAGTCCGTGATATGTTCAGGCCTTCCAGGCCGTGCGCGGCCGCAGGTGATTTTCCATGATGCAGAAACTCCTTGGCCTGATTGGCGGGGCGCTGGCCGGACTTCTGGTAGCCGGAACGGCTGCCTCGGCACATCCGCATGTGTTCGTCACCATGAAGAGCGAAGTGGTCTACGCGCCCGACGGCAGCGTGACCGGCATCCGCCATGCGTGGAGCTTCGACGACATGTTCTCGTCCTATTCGACGCAGGGACTCGAGAGCAAAGAGAAGGGCGTGTTCACCCGCGAGGAACTGGCGCCGCTCGCCGAGGTCAATGTCACCTCGCTGAAGGAATACGACTTCTTCACCTATGCCAAGGCCGACGGCAAGAAGGTCGATCTGGCCGACCCGGCCGGCGGCGCGTACTGGCTCGAATACAAGGATTCGGTGCTGACCCTGAACTTCACACTGCCGCTGAAGAAGCCGGTGAAGGCCAAGGATTTTTCCTTCGAGATCTATGACCCGAGCTATTTCGTCGATTTCGGCCTCGCCGAAAAAGAACCGGTCACGCTGGCCCACGCGCCGACCGGTTGCACGCTGTCGTTCAAAGGGCCGAAGGACACCGCGGCGCCGAGCGCGAAGCTGGGCGAGTCGTTCTTCAACAACCCGGCCAACGCCGATAATTGGGGCGCGCAGTTCGCCAACAAGATCGCGGTGAAGTGCCCGTGAGCTGTTCGATGCGCGGTCGTGTATTCGTCGTCGGTGGGCTGACGCTCGTCGGCATGCTGTTGGTTGCCGGCATTCTCGATGGCGCGTATGCGCAGTTCGGCGCGCCGCGCCCCCCGGCCGCACAAGTGCCGGACACCGGCATTGCCGGCTGGATCATCGCCAAGCAGGCGGAGTTCTACCGCGCCATGTCCGGCACCATCCGGGCGGCCAAGACCGACGGCAGCGCGGTGTGGACGCTGCTCGGTCTATCGTTCGCCTACGGCATCTTTCATGCGGCCGGCCCCGGTCACGGCAAGGCGGTGATTTCGTCGTATCTGGTCGCCAACGAGGAAACCTGGCGGCGCGGCATTGCGCTGTCGTTCACGTCCGCCATCCTGCAGGCGATTACGGCCGTCGTGGTGGTCGGTATCGCGGCGATTCTGCTCGGCGCCACCGCCAGCACCATGAATACCGGTGTGAAGTGGATTGAGATCATCAGCTATGCGCTGATCGCGCTGCTCGGTGCGCGGCTGTTGTGGGTCAAGGGACGCGGCTTTGTGGCGGCGCTGCGCAGTCAGCGTAGCACGCCGGCGACGGGCACGCCGGCTGTAGCCGCGCCCGCGCATCACGACCATGCGGCCCATGATCACTCACATCACGGTCATGCACATCACAGCCACGCTCACGACGAAAAGCCGCATGTCCATGGTCCCGGCTGCGAGCACGACCATGATCACGAGCACGCTTCGGCCTGGGGGCATGCCCATGGGCCGGAGCCGCAGGAATTGGCCGGACCAGGCGGCTGGCGGCGCGGACTGACGGCGATCGTCGCGGTCGGGCTGCGGCCATGCTCCGGCGCCATCCTGGTGCTGGTGTTCGCGCTGGCGCAGGGCTTATTTTGGGCCGGCGTGGCCGCGACCTTCGTGATGGCACTCGGTACCGCGATCACCGTCGCCATCATCGCGACGCTCGCGGTCGGCGCCAAGTCGCTGGCGCGCAAGATTGCTGGCGGGCGCTCCGGTTACGGCATGTTGGCGATGCGCGGCGTGGAAGTGCTGGCCTCGGTCGTCGTGCTGGTGTTCGGCGTCGCCTTACTGGCCGGCTATATGGTCAGCGAGCGGATGGTTGGCTTCTAAGCCCTTCAGCGCCTGATCGGCTGCACCACGGCTGTTTCTCTGCTGTAATGTTCATGGCGCCGGTGATTCGGTGGCGTCCAGTGCCGCTCATCCGAAATTTACTGGCGACGGAATCGTCCGGCGGGCGCATTTGACCCGCGCGGCCGATCGGGGGGATCGGCATGACCAGTGAGACATTGCGCGTGCGCTGTTGCGTCGTCGGAGGCGGGCCGTGCGAGGTGATGCTGGGCTTCCTGCTGGCCCGCGAAGGCCAAGCGTTACAAGTCATTCCGGCTGTTCACGCGCACCGAGGCGACCGACCTGATCGAAGAGAACGGCGCCATCGTCGGCGTGCGCGCCAAGGAGCCGGACGGTAATGTCGAAATCCGCACCGATCTCGTGGTCGGCTGTGACGGTCGCGCTTCGGTAATTCGTGCCAAGGCCGGCCTTGCGGTCGAAGAAATCGGTGCGCCGATGGACGTGCTGTGCTGTCGCGTTGGTATCGGCCGGGCCTGCTGTGCATCGGCGACGCCGCGCATGCGATGTCGCCGGTTGGCGGGATCGGCGTCAATCTCGCGGTGCAGGACGCGGTGGCGACGGCGAATATTCTGGCCGCCCGATTGGCCAGCGGCCCGGTCAGCGAGGCCGATCTCGCAAAGGTGCAAGCGCGCCGCGAATTCCCGACCAAAATGACCCAGCGCCTGCAGGTGTTCATCCAGAAAAAGATTATCGGCCGTGCGCTCAGCACGGATAAGCCGCTGCAGGCACCGTTGCCGTTGCCGTTGCCGTTGCCGTTGCCGTTGCGGCTGATGGCGCGCTTTCCGTTTTTGCGCCGGAACCCGGCCCGGATGGTCGGCATCGGCGTGCGAACCGAACATGTCGGGACGCCGGAGGCCGGCGCGTAGCTTTTAAGCAAGCATCATCGCAAGTCGTCCCTCCTCGTGTATAACAGCGCAAAATAGCAATGCGAGGGACCGGATGAACGCTGCGGGATTGTTCGACCTGACCGGTCATGTTGCAATGGTGACGGGCGCGTCCGGTGGTCTCGGCCTGCGCTTCGCGCAAGTGCTGGCCGCGAACGGCGCTGCTGTGGCACTGGTCGCGCGGCGCGCCGACAAGCTCACGGACGCCAAGGCGGCCATCGAACAAGACGGCGGTCGCGCGATTGCGATCGAGGCCGATGTGCTCGATGCGGGCGCGATGACGCGCGCGTTTGACGAGGCCGAAGCCACGCTCGGCACCGTGACTATCCTCGTGAACAACGCCGGCGTCGCGCAGGCAGTGCGGGCCATCGACATGAGCGCAGCCGAATGGCGGCGCGTGCTCGGTACTAATCTGGATTCGGTATTCCTGTGGTCGCAAGAGGCGGCGCGGCGCATGCTGGCCGCGAACAAGACAGGCAGCATCGTCAACATCGCGTCGGTGCTCGGCTTCGGCGTCGCCAAGGGCGTCGCGGCTTACGCCACCGCCAAGGCCGGCGTGGTGCAGCTCACCAAGGCGGTGGCCATGGAGCTCACCTTCAAGGGCATCCGGGTCAATGCCATCGCGCCGGGCTGGTTCGTCACCGACATCAACCGGGACTATCTTGAAAGCAGCGCCGCCGCTGGGCTAAAGCGCGACATCCCGGCCGGCCGGTTCGGCGCCGATGGCGATCTCGATGGCGCGCTATTGCTGCTGGTATCGAATGCCGGGCGTTATATCTCGGGCGCCACCATCGTGGTCGACGGCGCGCAATCGGTCGGGCTGCGGGGATAGTTTTTCCCGGCCCTCGCGGGAAGAATACGGAAGGCTGCCATGGACTTCACGCTGTCGCCCGAGATCGAAGCACTTCGCCTGCGTGTGCGGGCCTTTGTCGAGCAGCATGTCCTGCCGCTCGAATCCGATCCGGAGAACTTCGCCGAGCACGAGAACATTCCGCTGGAGCGCCTCAAACCGTTACAGGCGAAGGCCAAGGCGGCCGGCCTGTGGGCGCCGCAAACGCCGATCCAGTATGGCGGCATGGGCCTGCCGATGGTCGCCTGGGCGATGATGTATGAGGAGGCCAACCGCTCACTGTTCGGGCCTCTGGCAATGAACTGCTGCGCGCCCGACGACGGCAACATGAACCTGCTGTCCAAGGTTGGCACGCCGGCGCAGAAAGACAAATGGTTGCGCCCGATCGTCGACGGCACGGTGCGCTCGGCGTTCGTGATGACCGAGCCGGCGCCCGGCGGCGGCTCCGATCCGAGCATGATCCGCACCCGCGCCGAGCGCAAAGGCGACAGGTGGTCCATTACGGGCCGCAAATGGTTCATCACCGGTGCCGGCGTCGCCAGCCATTTCATCCTGCTCGCCCGCACGTCGGACGATGCGCGGCGCGGGCTCACCGCGTTTCTCTATCATCGCGATCAGCCGGGCTGGCGCATCGTACGGCGCATTCCGATCATGGGACCGGAGGAGCACGGCGGGCATTGCGAGCTGGAATTCGACGGGCTCGAAATCAGCGACGACAATGTGCTGATGCAGGTCGGCGACGGGCTCAAGGCGACGCAGATCCGGCTCGGCCCGGCCAGGCTGACGCACTGCATGCGCTGGCTCGGGCTGGCCAAGCGATGCATGGAGATCGCACAGGCGTATGTCGCCGAGCGCGAAGGCTTCGGCATCCGGCTGGCGGATCGCGAGAGCGTGCAGATCAAGCTTGGGACGGTCGCGCACCAGATCCAGATCGGCCGACTGCTCACCATGCACGCCGCCTGGATGCTCGACCAGGGTGACCGCGCCCGCAAGGAAGTGTCGATGGCCAAGGTGCATGTGGCCGATACACTGCATAACGCGGCGGACGTCGCGATCCAGCTCAACGGCGCGCGCGGCTATTCCAAGGATACGGTGCTGGAATGGATCTACCGCTATGCCCGTCAGGCCCGGCTGGTCGATGGCGCCTCCGAGGTGCACCAGATGGTGCTGGCCCGTTTCATGCGGGATGAGGGCCGCGATTTCTGGCACTGGGGTGCCGGCGCCTAGCGCGTCCAGACGGGTTTTGCTTGTCGAAATGGCGGCCTGCGGGCAAAGATAGTCGCATTCGAGCCTATCCCCCGGCCTCGTCCGGCACCTCCCGCGAACGGACGCAATGGCAGACGGCAGCAGTAAAACGTCCCGGCCCGGCCTGTCGATCCGGGGCTATCTTATCTTGTTCGTTCTGGCGGTGGTGCTGCCGACCGCCGTGTTCGCCGGTGTTTTGTTCGCGCGCTATTATCAGTCCGCCGTCGAGTCGATCGAAGTCGAACTGCAAAACGACGCGCGCCAACTCGCGCTGACCATCGACCGCGATCTCGCGGGCCTGACCGGGACGCTGCAGACGCTGACGGTTTCGTCGTTTCTCCCCGTCCGCAATTACGAGGCGTTCCACGAGCAGGCGACGCGGGTGAAGTCCTACATCGGCGTCGATCTGCTGCTGCGCGATCCGGCCGGCCAGCAGCTTGTCAATACGCGGGTGCCGTACGGCACGGCGCTGCCGTTGCAGCCGCAGCCGGACGATCCGCGTGTGCTGGCGACCAAGCGGCCGGTGGTCGGCAATCTGATGCTGGGCGCTTTGACCGGGATTCCGCTGTTCGCGATCACCACGCCGGTTTTGGTCAATGGCGAGGTAACGCATTTCATCAATGCCGGACTTGAGTCCGGCCGTTATATTCCGCTGCTGAAGGAAGCAACCGCGGCCGGCCGCGTGGCCGCCATCGTCGATCGCAACGGCGTCGTGATCGCCCACAGCTCGGCGCCGTTCTCCGGCCGCAAGGTGCCGGATGATTTCCGCGCGCTGTTGAACAGCAATGAGGGCCTGTGGCGCGGCGTTAGCATTGGCGGCCCGCGGGTGCTGCGGGCCTTCGCCAAATCGAAGGCGGCTGACTGGTGGATCTATGTCAGCATGGCCGACGCGGACATCCGCGACGCGCTCAACCGAACTTTGTTGACCATGGCCGGTCTGGGTCTTGGACTGTCGGCGCTGGCGCTCGCTTTGGCTTACGTGCTGGGCGGCCGGATCGCCGGCGCGATCCAAAAGCTTGCCGACCAGGCGGAGCGGCTCGGTCGCGGTGAGGTTCTGGTGCCCGGCGGCGTCACCATCGCCGAGGTCGATCGGGTCGATACCGCGCTGGTGGCGGCGGCGGACGAACTGCGCAAACGCGAGCGGGAGCGCGACGCCGCGCTGCGGCAGCTCAAGGAGTTGTCGCACTCGCTGGAAAATACGGTCGAGGAGCGCACGCGCGAACTGACCGCCGAGATGAAGCGCCGCGCCACGACCGAGGACGCACTGCGCCAGTCGCAGAAAATGGAGGCCATCGGCCAACTGACCGGCGGCATCGCGCACGACTTCAACAATATGCTGGCCGTGGTGATGGGCAGCCTGGATCTCGCCAAGCGCCATCTGGCCCGCGGCACCGGCAAGATCGAACGCTACATCGACAACGCACTGGATGGCGCGCAACGCGCCGCGGCGTTGACGCAGCGGCTGCTGGCCTTCGCCCGCCAGCAACCGCTGTCGCCTGAGCCGATCGATGCCAACAAGCTGGTCGCCGGCATGTCGGAGCTGCTGCGCGGCAGTCTCGGCGAGACCATTCGTCTGGAAACCGTGCTGGCCGCCGGGCTGTGGCGGGCGCATGCCGATCCGAACCAGTTGGAGAGCGCGATCCTCAATCTGGCCGTCAATGCCCGCGATGCGATGCCGGAAGGCGGCAAGCTGACGATTGAGACCGCGAACGCGCATTTCGACGACGCCTATGCGGTGCGCGAAAACATGGCTGCCGGGCAATATGTGATGATTGCCGTGACGGATACCGGCGAGGGCATGCCGACGGACGTGATGGCGCGCGCGTTCGATCCGTTCTTCACCACCAAGAAAAGCGGTTCGGGCACTGGACTCGGGCTCAGTCAAGTCTATGGCTTCGTCAAGCAGTCGAGCGGGCATGTAAAGATCTACACCGAGCCCAACCAAGGCACGAGCGTGAAAATCTACCTGCCGCGCTTCACCGGGAACGACGCCAGCCCGCGCGAGGCTGGTGAACCTGTCCCGACGCCAAACGATGGCAGCATTACGGTGCTGATCGTCGAGGACGATCCCAGCGTGCGGCGGCAATCGATCGAGGCGTTGCAGGAACTCGGTTACAGCACGATCGAAGCCGACGGCGGCGCCAGCGCGTTGCGGCTACTCGACGATGACCGTCACATCGACCTGTTGTTTACCGACGTGGTGATGCCAGACATGAACGGCCGCAAGCTGGCCGACGCGGCGCTGGCCCGCCGGCCGGACCTCAAGGTGCTGTTCACCACCGGCTACACAAAGAACGCTATCGTACATAACGCCGTGCTGGATCAGGGCGTCCATCTGATCAGCAAGCCGTTCACGCTCGATCAGTTGGCACGCAAACTATCCGATGTGCTGCGCGGCTAGCAGAGCCGAATTTTCTCCATGCGAAACCGGATACGCTTCGCTCGAAAGCGCTCAGCTTTCCCTAATGCGTGTGGTTGGTACTCCAACTTTCGCGTTCGACGGGTATTGAACGTTATGTCGCAGCCAAAATCATCGGGAATGCATTATCGAGACATAATTAGGCTTGGTGATTAATCGGTTAGCAATCTCCTTCAGCTTTTCTATAAAAAGATACCAGCCGAGGGGCGCTACCATGCATTCGATACGGCTTTGTGTTTTGTCATGTATCGCACTTGCTGCGATAGCGGTCGGAGCGATCGCAAATGCTGCGGCGCAAGATATTCCGTCGTTAAAGGCCAAGTATAAGCGTCCGGCGGAAATTCCATTCCCGGCGACTAATCCTTATACGCCCGAAAAGGCGGCGCTCGGCAAAGCGCTGTATTTCGATCCGCGCGTGTCGGGTAATCAAAACATGACCTGCGCCAGTTGCCATAACCCGTCGTTCGGATGGGAGGTGCCGCTCAAGGGCGCGATCGGTTCGCAAAACACCATGCTTGGGCGCAACGCGCCGACGGTGCTGAACATGGCGTGGGGCGGGCCACATTATTTCTGGGACGGCCGCGCCGGTTCGCTGGAAGAACAGGCGCTGGGGCCGATCCAGGCCGATGTCGAAATGAACATGCCGCTGCCGACGCTGATCAAGCGTCTGAGTGGAATCCCGGAATACAAAAGGTGGTTCGATGGCGCGTTCCCGGGGGCCGGCGTGTCCGCGGACAGCATCGCCAAGGCGATCGCCACCTATGAACGCACCGTCGTATCGGGCTATGCGCCATTTGACGCCTGGATCGATGGCGATGAAAGGGCAATTTCGGACTCGGCCAAGAATGGCTTTGCGCTGTTCAACGGCAAGGCCAATTGCGCGGTGTGTCATACGGGATGGAATTTCACCGATAATAAGTTCCATGACATTGGCATGCCGACGGACGATATCGGCCGCGCCAAGCTCGAGCCGAACAATCCGAAAGCCAAGTTCGCGTTCAAGACGCCGGGCCTTCGCGATATCACGCAGCGTGCGCCGTATATGAACGACGGTTCGCTGGCGGATCTTGAGTCGGTGATGGTCCACTATGTGTCGGGCGGCATGGATCGGCCGTCGAAGTCGGCGGATATGCGTGCGATCGATCTTTCGCAAAAAGAGATCGACGATATGGTCGCCTTCATGAAGACGTTGACCGGCACATCGCAGGTCGTCTCATTGCCTGTCCTGCCGCAGTAAGGTCGCACCCCATGTCCACATTGCAAAGACTGCTTCTGGCCTTCACGGTGGTGGTGGCGATCGGTGCCGCCCAGGGCGCGCTGATGTTCAGCAATCTCGGCCATCTCGGCGACAAGGTTGCGCTCATCGCCACCAAGCCGATCGCTGCGGTCGACAATGCGCGCGGCGCCTGGTCGGCCTATCGCGACGCGCAGGGCTTCCTGTCGAGTTTTCTCGAGATGACCCGCTCTCGCGACTCGAAGGCGGCGCTGGCCAGCTTCGAAACGATGGCTAAAACGCTCGATGGGCATCTGACCGCGCTGGCGGCCGCGACCACCACGACGAAATCGGCCGAGAAGCTGAAGGCCGTGCAGACCGACGTGTCGAACTGGAGCAGCAAGGCGCGCGTGCTGCTCGGCGTGGCGCCCGCAACCACCGTTCCGGCGCCGCATGCGCTCGCCCAGATCGAGGTCAGCATCCGCAAGAACCTGGAAGAGCTGGTCGGGTTGGCGCTGTCGGACGCCGCCGCGATTCGCGCCGAAGTCGAAAACTCGGTCGCCTCGGCGGAGCGGATGACCCTGTTGCTGATCGTGATCGGGCTTGTGGCCGGCGCGGCGCTGGCCATTGTGTCGGCGCTCGCCATCACCCGCCCGCTGGTGCGCCTCGCGGCCACCATGCGCAAGCTCGCCGAAGGTCAGCTCGGTATCGAGGTGTCCGACAAGCACCGCAAGGACGAGATCGGCCGCATGGCCGGGGCGCTCGAAGTATTCCGCGCCAGCGCGGTCGAAGTGAAGCAGTTACAGGAGCAGGGCCGGGAAACCGAACAGGCGGCCACGGCCCAGCGCCAGCGCATGCGCGCCGAATTCGCCGAACGGTTCAAGGATCAGGTCGCCGGCATCGTCACCCGCGTGCTCGACACCGTCGCCGAGGTCAAGGGATCGGCCGAGGCAATGGCGGTCACCGCCGAGCGCACCCGTACGCGCATCGACAGCGTGTTGACGGACTCGAATGCCGCCACGCAGAGCATCGGCACCGTCGCGGCGGCGGCCGAGGAAATGGCTGCGACGTCCGGCGAGATCGTGCAGCGCTCGGGAAGCTCGCATCACGTCGCTTCCGAGGCGGTTGTCAAGGTCGAGAATTCAACCACAGTCATCGCTTCGCTGATCGATGCCACGGACAAGATCGGCAAGATCGTCGGCCTGATCGGAGACATCGCGTCGCAGACCAATCTGCTGGCGCTCAATGCCACTATCGAAGCGGCCCGCGCCGGTGAGGCCGGTCGCGGCTTCTCCATCGTCGCGTCCGAGGTCAAGTCGCTCGCCAATCAGACCGGCAAGGCGACCGACGAGATTTCGTCGCAGATCGCCAAGGTGCAGGAAACCACCAAGCAGGCGGCGGCGGTGATGAACGCGATCCAGCAGACCTTCCGGTCGATCGACAGTTCGGCCGCCGACGTGGCCTATGCGGTCGAGAGTCAGCGCGAGGCGATCAAGGAGATCTCGCAAAACACCCACAGCGCGTCCTCAAGTGCGCAGCAGGTCTCGGCCGATATCCGGTTGCTGCATCAGACCTTCGCTGAAGTAGGCGCGGCTTCCTCCGATATCCGCGGTAAGATCGGCGAACTTGGTGACAATGCGCAGGCGCTGCGCCAGGAGACCGAGAACTTCCTGCGCGATGTTCTGGCGGCGTAGAGCATGATCCCGAAAAAGCCTGCCCTCGGCTCGACCCGGGGGGGGCGGGTTTTCGGAAAAGATCATGCTCGAAAAAGAAGCCAGACCCTGATCCGTTTCAATTGAAGGATCGGGGTCTGCGCGTTCAATTTCCGGCGGCAGCGACAAGCCGCGGCCTTCCGACCAGTACGGCCAGGATCGCGAGATTGATCACGTTGAACGCTACGCCGGCCGCGAAAGCCGGCGCGTAGAAGCCGAAGTAGTCGTAGAGGTAACCGGCAAACCAGCCGCCCGCCGCCATCCCGGTTCCGGTGAACAGCAATAGCACCGGAATGCGCCATGATGCCTCGTGCGCCGGAAACAGCTCGCGCATCGCCAGCACATAGGCCGGGATCACGCCGCTAAAGCCAAGGCCAAAGGCGGCCGATACCGTGAACAGGCCGAGTTCGCCCTGCGTGAAGACGAAAGCCAGCATCGCGGCGGCCTGCAGGGAACTGCCGACCAGCGCGGTGCGCAGGCCGCCGATCCGATCCGAAATGATGCCCCAGACCTGCCGGCTCAGGAACGCGGTGCCAAGCAGCACCGATATCATCAGCGCGCCGAGCGAGGCCGTGATGCCGAGATCGCTGCAGAATGCCACCAAATGCCCCTGCGGCATCGCCATCGGGACACAGCACAGAAAACTGGCGGCCAGTATCAGGCCGAATACCAGATTTGGCGGCCAGCCGAGCACACTGGGCTTGCCCGGCGTTGCGCCGACGAGGACGGCCGGCGGCGGGACTTCGGGTGGGCGCTTCAGAAAGATCGCGGCCAGCGGCACGATGATCAGGATTTCCAGCGCCGCGTACCATAGCATGGTCTGACGCCAGCCGACATACGCGATGGCGCGCTCAAATATCGGCGGCCATAGCGCGCCGGCGATGTAGCTGCCACTGGAGATCAGGGCGAGCGCCGAGCCGCGCCGCCGGTCGAACCATCGGCTGACATAGATGTAGAGCGGCGCATTGATGCCGGAGATGCCGAGCAGGCCGATGAACAAGCCGTGGCCGAGATACAACGGCGTCGCCGGCCCGAGCGTCGACAACGCGAGCCCGGTGCCGATCATCAGCCCGCCGAACATGGCGGTCCAGCGCACGCCGATCCGCTCGGCGATCCAGCCCATCATCAGGCCGCCGACGCCGGCGCCGAGCCAGGCCAGCGCACTCGCCAGCGACGGAATCGAGCGCACCCCGTCGGCCTCGGCCGCGATGTCCTTGAGGGCAACCGCGATGATCCACGCCGAGCCGAACGCCATCCCGATAATCACGAGGGCGACAGTCGCGATGACCCAGGAAGCTCTGGTTTCGACGGAGGGGGGCGAAGGGAACATGACCGGCGGCGCAGCTTTCGCAGACCGGTTCCGGTTTGGCTAGAGCAGTATGCGCCGGGGAGATCTGCGATTTCCGTCTTTCGCAGTGCGCCAAAATTCGTGGCAAGGGCTTTCGGCGCAATTCCTTGTTATATCGCACCCGGACAACGAAATTGACCTTCCGGGCGAACAGCGTCAGCATTGTTGACGCTTCGCCGCGTCCCCATGTCTCTGGTACTTGGACCGCCACCCGTGACCTTCGAGGACTTGGCGACAAGCCCACGGCAGGCGCAAACTGTCTTTCGGAGACTTCGTCCGTATGTCGCTTCAACCCGTCAGCCTCGACGACAAATATGACCTGAGCCAGGACCGCGTGTTCGTCACCGGGCTGCAGGCGCTCGTCCGGCTGACCTTGATGCAGAAGGCGCGGGACCGCGAGGACGGGCTGAACACCGCCGGCTATATCAGCGGCTATCGCGGCTCGCCCCTGGGTGGGCTCGACCTGCAATTCCAGCGCGCCGCGAATGTCCTGGTGCCTAACGACATCCGATTCCACCCCGGCCTCAACGAGGATTTGGCCGCGACCGCGCTGTGGGGCACGCAACAGGCGGAATTGCGCGGCGAGGGCCGGTACGACGGCGTATTCGGTGTCTGGTACGGCAAGGGGCCGGGCGTCGACCGCTCCGGCGATGTGTTCCGCCACGCCAATTTGGCCGGCACCTCGAAACATGGCGGCGTTCTGGCCCTGATGGGTGACGATCACACCGCCGAATCCTCGACCACGGCGCACCAGTCCGAATTCCATTTCGTCGACGTGATGATGCCGATCCTGAACCCGGCCGGCGTTCAGGAAATCATCGATTACGGGCTGTACGGCATCGCGATGTCGCGCTTCACCGGCGCCTGGACCGCGCTGAAATGCATGAAGGACACCGTCGAATCGACCGCCGTGATCGACGGCCGTCTCGATCGCGTGAACATCATCCATCCCGATGATTTCCACATGCCGGAAGGCGGGTTGAATATCCGGCTTGGCGACCATTTCCTCACCCAGGAAGCTCGGCTGCACGAATACAAGCGCGACGCGATGCTCGCCTTCGTGCGCGCCAACAAGCTCAACCGCACGATCACGTCGGGCGGGCGCCAGCCGAAGGTCGGCGTCATCACCACCGGCAAGGCCTATCTCGATGTGCGCCAAGCCCTCGACGAGCTTGGTTTGGACGAGGTCGCCTGCAACGATCTCGGCCTGCGGCTGTTCAAGGTCGGCTGCGTCTGGCCGATCGGCCGCCAGGATCTGGTCGAATTCGCGCAAGGCCTCGATCTGATCATCGTGGTCGAGGAAAAGCGCGCTCTGATCGAAGTTCAGGTCCGCGAGGAGCTGTATGGCACGGCGAACCAGCCGGTCTGCATCGGCAAGAAGGACGAGCAAGGCCAATGGCTGTTCCCGGCCAAGGGTGCGCTCGATCCCAACGAGATCGCGTTGTGCATCGGCGAACGCCTGCTGAAATACGGCACCAACGCCGAACTCGCCGGCCGGGTGGCGCGCCTGAAACAGGTGCAGCATACGCTGGCCGATACCAAGGACATCGCGCAGCGCATTCCGTATTTCTGCTCCGGCTGCCCGCACAATTCGTCGACCGTGGTGCCGGACGGCATGCGGGCCTATGCGGGCATCGGCTGCCATTTCATGGCGCAGTGGATGGACCGCAACACGCTGGGCTACACCCAGATGGGCGGCGAGGGCGCCAACTGGATCGGCGAATCGCTATTCTCGACGCGCGGCCATGTGTTTCAGAACCTCGGCGACGGCACCTATAATCACTCCGGCTATCTGGCGATCCGCGCCTCGGTCGCGGCCAAGAACGTCAACGTCACCTACAAGATCCTGTTCAACGACGCGGTCGCGATGACCGGCGGGCAGGCCAATGACGGCGGCCTGACGGTGCCGCAGATCGCCCGGCAGGTCGCGGCCGAAGGCGTGTCCAAAGTAGTGGTCGTCACCGACGAGCCCGACAAATACGCCAAGCACGAAGACTGGCCGAAAGGCATGACAATCCATCACCGCGACGACCTGATGGACGTGCAGACCAAGATGGCCGACGTGCCGGGCGTCAGCGTCCTGATCTACGACCAGACCTGCGCGACCGAAAAGCGCCGCCGCCGCAAGCGCGGCACCTACCCTGATCCCGACAAGCGGGTGATGATCAACGAACTGGTGTGCGAGGGCTGCGGCGATTGCGGCGTGCAGTCGAACTGCGTGTCGGTGCAGCCGCTCGCGACCGAATGGGGCCGCAAGCGCACCATCGACCAGTCGAGCTGCAACAAGGACTTCTCCTGTGTGAAGGGCTTCTGCCCGTCCTTCGTGACGATTGAGGGCGCGACGCTGAAGAAGGGCGAGGGCATCGCATTAAAGCAAGGTTCTGGGCCGCGCGATCTGGCGCCGCTGCCGCAGCCGGCTCTGCCTTCGATCACGCATCCGTATTCGATCATCGTCACCGGCGTCGGCGGCACCGGCGTGGTGACGATCGGCGCCATCATCGGCATGGCGGCGCATCTTGAAGGCAAGGGCGTCGGCATCATCGACATGGCCGGCCTCGCGCAAAAGGGCGGCGCTGTCTCCAGCCATATCCGCATCGCCGAGCGGGCGTCGGACATTCACGCGATCCGGGTCGCGGCCGGCGGCGCCGATCTGATCCTCGGCGGCGATATCGTGGTGGCCGGGACCAAGCAGGTGCTGGCGGCCGTGAAACACGACGCGACGCATTTCGTCGCCAACCTGAACGAATTCATGCCGGGCGATTTCACCCGCGACGCCGACTTCTCGCTGCCGACCGAACGGCTGAAGCGCGCCATCGTGACCGCCGCCGGCCAGACCCACACCCATTTCGTCGATGCGGCGCGCCTCGCCACCGGGATTACCGGACAGTCGATCGGCGCCAATATGGTGATGCTGGGCTACGCCTATCAGCTTGGCGCGATACCGTTGTCGGCCGAGGCGATCGAACGGGCGATCCACATGAACGGCGAAGCGCCGGACATGAACGTCGTGGCGTTCAACTGGGGCCGTCGCGTCGCCTGCGATCCGGCGGCCGTCGAGGCGCTGATCAAGCCGGCGCCCGATGCGGCCAGCGACGCCCGCAAGCTGTCGGAGACGTTCGACGAGATGGTGGCGCGCCGCGTTGCGTTCCTGACCGCCTACCAGAATGCCGCCTATGCGGCGCGCTATCGTCAGCGCGTTGAGGCAGTCCAAGCCGCCGAAATCTCGCGCGCGCCCGGCAAGCAGGGCTTGGCCGAAGCGGTCGCGCGCTATCTGTTCAAGCTGATGGCGTACAAGGACGAATACGAAGTCGCACGGCTGTTCGCCGACGACTCGTTCGATCAACAGATCAAAGCGCAGTTCGCCGGCGAGAACCTGAAGGTCAATTTCCATCTGGCGCCGCCGCTGTTGGCGCGGCGCGACAAGGTAACCGGCGTGCCTCGCAAGATCACGCTCGGACCGTGGATGCGGCCTGTGTTTCGGGTGCTGGCCAAACTCAAGGGATTGCGCGGCACACCGCTGGATCCGTTTGGCTACACGCAGGAGCGCCGGACCGAACGCGCGCTGATCGCGCAATACGAATCGCTGCTCGGCGAAATAGCCGCGAAGCTGGCGCCGGACAATCATCATCTGGCGGTCGGTCTCGCGGCCATCCCGGAGAAGATTCGCGGCTTCGGCCACGTCAAGGCGCGTCATCTCACGGCCGCCAAGGCCGATGAGGCTGCGCTGCTCGGGCAATTCCGCGCCGATAAGCCATCCTTGCTCAGCGCTGCGGAATAATGTTGCGCCGCATCTGCGGGCTTATGACTTGACCTCCGACGCGAGCACCTTCTCAATACGCACAACAGCCAACCGCCGATCAACGGCGGCGACAAGAGCGCGTCCGGACGCGTTCTAAATGGGGGCGCGCCACATGATGTGGCCGCGGAGGAGTGCAGACGTGCCGATCATGGCTGATCGTCCGCTAAATACATTTCCGAAGCTGTTGATCCATCACGCCAAAGTGCATGCGTCGCGGCCCGCGATGCGGCACAAGGACCTGGGCATCTGGCAAAGCTGGACCTGGGCGGAGGTGCTCGAAAAGGTGCGCGGCTACGCGGTCGGGCTGCATCGCCTTGGCCTCAAGCGCGGAGAGACGATCGCCATCGTGGGCGCCAATCGACCAAAACTGTATTGGTCGGTGATGGCCGCCCAGATGCTGGGCGCCATCCCGGTACCGGTCTATGCCGACGCGGTCGCCGAAGAACTGGCCTATGTGCTTGATCATGCCGACGTGCGGTTCGCGGCGGTCGAAGACCAGGAACAGGTCGACAAGATCCTGTCGGTCGCCGCCAAGGTGCCGAAGCTGACGCATCTGGTGTACGACGAAAAGCGCGGCTTGCGCGATTATGACCCGGCACGTCTTCGGGCCATCGACGATGTGATCGCCGCGGGCCGCAAGGCGCTGGTTGACGATCCGTCGGTCGGCCGCTGGCTCGACGATGAGATTGCGTCCGGCAAGGGCTCCGATCCGTCGATCATGCTCTATACGTCGGGCACCACCGGCACCTCCAAAGGCGTGGTGCTGACCGCCGAGCGTTGCATCGCGGCCGCGACCGACACGGTCACGTTCGACAAGCTGACCGAACGGGACGTGGCGCTGGCCTATCTGCCGCTGGCCTGGGTCGGTGATCATTATTTGAATTACGCGCAAGGCCTCGTCGCCGGCTTCTGCACCGCCTGCCCGGAAAGTGCCGAGACCGTGATGCAGGACCTGCGCGAGATCGGGCCGAGCTTTTATTTCGCGCCGCCGCGTATCCTGGAGCAGCTTCTCACCAGCGTGATGATCCGCATCGAGGATGCGGCGCGGCCGAAGCGCTGGCTGTTTCATTATTTCATTGGCGTGGCGCGGCGTTACGGCGAGACCATCCTGAACGGTGAGCCGACGCCGCTGAAGGGACGGCTGCTCTACGCGCTCGGGCGTATTCTGATCTACGAGCCGTTGAAAAATGTGCTCGGCCTGTCGCGCGTGCGGGTCGCCTACACGGCCGGCGAAGCTATCGGTCCCGAACTGTTCGCGTTCTATCGCTCGCTCGGGCTGAACCTGAAACAACTCTACGGCCAGACCGAAGCCTTCCTGTATCTGACGGCGCATCCGGACGGTGCCATCTATTCGGATACCGTCGGCCCGGCGGCGCCCAATGTCGACATCCGCATCGCGCCCGATGGCGAGGTGCAATTCAAGTCGCCGGGCATGTTCACCGGCTATTTCAAGGACGCCGCCAAGACGGCCGAAGCCCACACCCCGGACGGCTATGTGAAGACCGGTGATGCCGGATTCTTCGATGAGAAGACCGGCCACCTTAAGATCATCGACCGTGTCAAGGATGTCGGTCGATTGACTGACGGCACGCTGTTCCCGCCGAAATACATCGAGAACAAGCTCAAATTCTTTCCCAACATCCGTGAGGTGGTGGCCTATGGCGATCATCACGATTTCGTCGCCGTGATGCTCAATATCGATCTGACGGCGGTCGGTTCCTGGGCGGAGCGCAACAACGTGGTCTACGGCTCTTACCAGGAGCTCGCCGGCCATCCGCTGGTCTACGACATGCTGCAAAGGCACGTCGAAGAGGTGAACCGTTCGCTCGCCGCCGACAAGATGACGGCCGGCGCGCAGATCAAGCGGTTTCTCATTCTGCACAAGGAGCTCGACGCCGACGACGGCGAACTGACCCGCACCCAGAAGGTGCGGCGCGGTTTCATCGCCGAGCGCTACGCGCCGCTGATCACGGCGCTGTATGACGGCTCGACCGAGGCCGACATTTCGACGCAGGTGACGTTCGAGGACGGCCGCAAGGGCGTGATCTCGGCGCGGGTGAAAATCCGTGAGGCCGCGTGGCTGCCGGCTTCGCCCGCAATGGGGCAGGCCGCATGAGGGCGCCGTCCGGCCAGGAGATCGCGGCGGGCGACGTGCTGCTGTCGCTGGAGAACGTGTCGCTGGCGTTCGGCGGCGTGAAGGCGCTGTCCGACGTGTCGTTCGATATCCGCAAAAGCGAGATCCGCGCCATCATCGGCCCGAACGGCGCCGGCAAGACCTCGATGCTCAACGTCATCAACGGCTTTTATCAACCGCAGCTTGGCCGGATTACGTTCAAGGGAAAAGCCCGCGCCAAGATGCGCCCCGACGAGGCGGCGCGCGGCGGCATCGCCCGCACGTTCCAGAACGTCGCGCTGTTCAAGGGCATGAGCGCGCTCGACAACATCATGGCTGGCCGCAGCCTGAAGATGCATCGTGGATTTTTCTGGCAATTGCTGCGCCACGGGCCGGCCATGAAGGAAGAGGTCGAACATCGGCTGTTCGTCGAGGAGATCATCGAGTTCCTGCATATCCAGCATATCCGCAAGGTGCAGGTCGGCCGTCTGCCCTACGGCCTGCAAAAGCGTGTCGAACTCGGTCGCGCGCTCGCCATGGAGCCGGATCTGCTGCTGCTCGACGAGCCGATGGCCGGCATGAATCTCGAAGAGAAAGAAGACATGTCACGCTTCGTGCTCGACGTGAACGACCACTTCGGCACGACGATCGCGCTGATCGAGCACGACATGGGCGTAGTGATGGACCTGTCCGACCGCGTCGTGGTGCTGGACTATGGCCGCAAGATCGCTGACGGCACGCCGGATGTAGTTAAGGCCGATCAGGCGGTGATCGACGCGTATCTCGGCGTGGCGCACTAGAGCATGATTCCGAAAAGTGGCAGCCGGTTTTCGGAAAAAATCATGCACAAACAAGGAGTAGGCTTAACCCGATTCAATCAAAACGGATTAGGGTTTAGGTGCCCCGAATGAACCTACTTTACATGATCTTTGTCGATCCCTTCATGCAGATGGCAGCGGCGCCGGATCTGTTGGTGCAGACGCTGTGGGAAGGCTTGGTCGGCGGCATGCTGTACGCGCTGATCGCACTCGGCTTCGTGCTGATCTTCAAGGCGTCCGGCGTGTTCAATTTTGCGCAGGGCATCATGGTGGTGTTCGCCGCGCTGACGCTGGTTGGTACCTATCATCTGTTGGTCTTATACGGCGTATCGAATACGCATCTGGCCGCCTATGTGGCGCTGGCAATCACCATCGGCGTGATGTTCGTGCTGGCCTACAGCGTGGAGCGTCTGGTGTTGCGCCCACTGGTCAATCAGCCGGACATCATCCTGTTCATGGCGACCTTCGGCCTGACCTATTTCCTGATCGGGTTTGGCGAACTGGTGTTCGGCGGCGAACCCAAGGTGATGATCGCGGATGCGCTCTATCTGCCGCGTGGCTCGGTCGACTACAAAATCCTGGGTGGTCTGGTCAGCCTGCAGAAGATCGACATCGCGGCGGCCGTCATCGCGTCGCTGATGGTGGCGGCGCTATCGGTGTTCTTCTCCAAGACGCGGATCGGCCGGGCGCTGCGCGCGGTGGCCGACAGCCACAAGGCGGCGCTGTCGGTTGGCATCTCGCTGGAACAGATTTGGGTGACCGTGTGGTTCGCGGCAGGTCTCGTCGCGCTGGTCACGGGAATCATGTGGGGCGCGCGCTCCAATGTTTCGTTTGCCCTGCAGGTGATCTCGCTGAAAGCGCTGCCAGTGCTGATTCTCGGCGGATTCACCTCGATCCCGGGCGCGATCGTGGGCGGACTGATTATCGGTATCGGCGAAAAGATCGGCGAATTCTATTGGGGGCCGCTGATCGGCGGCGGCACCGATAGCTGGCTCGCTTACGTAATCGCGTTGGTCTTTCTGCTGTTCCGCCCGCAAGGGCTGTTCGGCGAGAAGATCATCGAGAGAATTTAGCGAATAGTGAGTAGCGAATAGCGAGTTGGGACAGGAAGCAGAAATGAAACAGACTCTATTCGCTATTCGCCATTCGCTATTCGTCTTCCTCAGAGCCGCATTATTTACGGAACGCTGAATATGTTCTATCGCGAAGCCGGCCAGTTTAAGACCACTTACGAGAGCGATCAGTCGGTATTTCCGATCCGTCAGGACCGCATCGGTCTGGCGATCATTCTGGTCGTCGCCTTCGTGGTGGTGCCGCTGTTCGGCAGCAGCTTTCTGGTCAATGCGGTGCTGATCCCGTTCCTGGTGTTCTCACTGGCGGCGATCGGGCTCAACCTGCTCACCGGCTATACCGGGCTGCTGTCGCTCGGCAGCGGCGCGTTCATGGGCGTCGGTGCCTATGCGTGCTACAAACTGACGACGTATTTTCCCGGCGTGAACATTCTAGTTTGGATCGTGTGTTCGGGTTTCTTTTCAGCCCTGGTCGGCGTGTTCTTCGGTCTGCCCAGCATGCGCATCAAGGGCTTCTATCTGGCGGTGGCGACGCTGGCCGCGCAGTTCTTCCTGGAGTGGTGCTTTCTTCGTATTCCGTGGCTGTACAACAACAATATTTCCGGCGCCATTGAAGTGCCGACCCGCACGCTGTTCGGGCTCATCATCACCGGGCCGAACGCGGCGCCGCAGACCCGCTATCTGATCGTCCTGACGATCGTCACGCTGATGACGTTGGCCGCTTCCAATCTGATGCATGGCCGAATCGGCCGGATGTGGATGGCGGTCCGCGACATGGATATCGCGGCCGAACTGATGGGCATTCGCCTGCTGCCGACCAAGCTGACGGCGTTTGCGGTATCGTCGTTCTATTGCGGCGTCGCCGGCGCGATGCTGGTCTTCCTGTGGTATGGCGGTGCGGAGCCTAACGTGTTCAGCATCGACCAGAGCTTCCTCATTCTGTTCATGATCATCGTCGGCGGGCTCGGCAGCCTGCTTGGCTCGTTTCTCGGTGCAGCATTGATTTTCATCCTGCCAATCATCCTGCGCACCGTGCCGGCGCAGTTCGGCCTGCCAATCCACGCCGCCACCGTCGAGCATCTGACCTTCATGATCGTCGGGGCGCTGATCATCTTTTTCCTGATCGTCGAACCGCACGGGCTGGCGCGGCTGTGGCAGATCGCCAAACAGAAACTGAGAGTGTGGCCGTTTCCGTATTGAAGGTGCAGACTAGACCTAATTCCTGGCCCTTCACCGGACCGGGATCAAACCCAGGGAGGAAGTAATGAAGGTGAAACACCTCGTTCTCAGAGCCGCATTGGGTGTCCTGTTGGGGACCGGCGCGGTCGTCGCTCCGGCGCAGGCGCAGGAAGGCATCTATGTGCCGCTGATGACCTATCGAACGGGCCCGTTCGCGACGTCCGGCATTCCGATCGCCAACGGCATGCACGACTACCTGTCGATGCTCAACGCGCGCGACGGCGGCATCGGCGGCGCTAAGCTAATCATCGAGGAATGCGAGACCGGCTACGACACCAAGAAGGGCCTGGAGTGCTACGAACAGGTCAAGAGCAAGAACCCGGTCGTTACCAATCCCTGGTCGACCGGCATCACGCTCGGCCTCATTCCGAAAGCCTCTGTCGATAAGATTCCGATCCTGTCCATGGCCTATGGCCTCTCGGCGTCGGCGGTCGGCAACGATTTTCCGTGGGTGTTCAATCCGCCGGCGACCTATTGGGACGGCCTGTCGATGATCCTGAAGCATATCGGCGCCAAGGAAGGCGGCCTCGATAAGCTGAAGGGCAAGACCATCGGCTATATCTTCTTCGATGGCGGCTATGGCCGGGAGCCGATCCCGCTGCTCGAACAATTGGCCAAGGATTACGGCTTCACCATCAAGCTCTATCCGGTCCCGGTTTCGGAAATGCAGAACCAGTCGGGACTATGGCTCAATGTGCGCCGCGACCGCCCGAGCTGGATGGTGATGTGGGGCTGGGGCGCGATGAACCCGACCGCCGTCAAGGAAGCCGCCAAGATCGGTTTTCCGATGGATCATCTGGTCGGCGTGTGGTGGTCGGGCGGCGAGGATGACGCGCGGCCCACCGGCCCGGAGGCCAAGGGCTACACAACGCTGAACTTCAGCGCCGTGGGCGCGAACTTCCCGGCGATCCAGGATATCCTGAAGAACGTTGTCGACAAGGGCGGCAGCCAAGTGGCGTCGAAGGACAAGGTCGGCGAGTCGCACTACAACAAAGGCGTCTACAATTCGGTGCTGATCGCCGAAGCCATCCGCAACGCCCAGAAACTGACCGGCAAGAAGGTCGTGAACGGCGACGACGTGCGGCGCGGACTTGAGACGTTGAACATCAGCGCGGCGCGTTGGAAGGAACTCGGCTTGGCGGAGTTCGGCTCGCCGCTGGCGGTGTCGTGCACCGACCATAACGGTCACCAGTCGGCCTATCTGCAACAATGGGACGGCGACAAGTGGGTGAAGGTCAGCGACTGGATAGAGCCCATGAAGGATAAGGTACAGCCGCTGCTCGATGCCGCCGCCAAGGAATATGTCGAGAAGAACGCCGGCTGGCCGAAGCGCACCGAGACCTGTGACAAGGCGTCGTAAGACGACAATGAGCGGGTGGGGGTCGCCAACGGCTCCCACCCCGTTTTTCGCTCCGCTCGGACCGGCTCTCCACAAGGTGAGGTGAAAGAGGTGTCGATGACGACCGTGGCCCAGCCCGCCGCCCAACCGAACGCTGTGCCGGTCGTCGCGCCGGCCGACCGCATTCTGGTCGTCAACAATATCGAGGTGATCTACGACCACGTCATCCTGGTGCTCAAGGGCGTGTCGCTGGAAGTCGCGAAGGGCGGCATCGTGGCGCTGCTCGGTGCCAACGGAGCCGGCAAGACCACCACGCTGAAGGCGATCTCCAGCCTGCTGCGCTCCGAACGTGGCGAGGTCACCAAGGGCTCGATCGTGTTCGATGGCGAGACGGTGCAGGTCCGCTCGCCCAACGAACTGGTGCGGCGCGGCTGCATTCAGGTGATGGAAGGCCGGCATTGCTTCGGCCACCTGACGATAGAGGAAAACCTGCTGACAGGCGCTTATACCCGCCGGCTGTCGCGGCGCGGGCTGCAGGATGCGCTCGACAAGGTCTATCACTACTTCC
>JAQGJU010000111.1 GCA_028290465.1 Xanthobacteraceae bacterium
CAGCAGCGACATCTGGCGGTAGGCGACGGCCTGCTTCGACAGATCGTCATAGATGATGACGGCGTGCATGCCGTTGTCGCGGAAATATTCGCCCATGGTGCAGCCGGCGAACGGCGCCAGATACTGCATCGGAGCCGGATCGGACGCGGTGGCCGCGACCACGATCGAATATTCCAGCGCGCCCTGCTCTTCCAGCACCTTCACGAACTGCGCGACGGTCGAGCGCTTCTGCCCGATCGCGACATAGACGCAGTACAGCTTGATCTTCTCGTCGGTCTGGGCGTTCAGCGGCTTCTGATTGAGAATGGTGTCGAGCGCGATCGCGGTCTTGCCGGTCTGACGATCGCCGATGATCAGCTCGCGCTGGCCACGGCCGATCGGGATCAGCGCATCGATCGCCTTCAGACCCGTGGCCATCGGCTCATGCACCGACTTGCGCGGAATGATGCCCGGCGCCTTGACGTCGACCCGCTCGCGCTTGTCGGCCTTGATCGGGCCCTTGCCGTCGATCGGATTGCCCAGCGCGTCGACGACGCGGCCGAGCAGGCCCTTGCCGACCGGCACGTCCACGATGGCGCGGGTGCGCTTGACGGTCTGGCCTTCTTTAATTTCGCGGTCGGCGCCGAAAATAACGATACCGACGTTATCGGTTTCGAGGTTCAGCGCCATGCCGCGGACGCCGTTCTCGAACTCGACCATCTCACCGGCCTGGACGTTGTCGAGGCCGTAGACCCGGGCGATGCCGTCGCCGCCCGACAGCACCTGACCGACTTCGGAAACCTCGGCTTCCTGGCCGAAAGTCTTGATCTGGTCCTTGAGGATCGCGGAAATTTCAGCGGCGCGGATGTCCATCAGGAGACCTCTTTCATCGCATGCTTAATTGAGTTGAGTTTGGTCCGCAGCGAGGCGTCGACCATCCGGGAACCGAGCTTGACGACAAGTCCGCCGATGATGGCCGGATCGACCGTAACGTCGACCGTGACGTCCTTGCCGGTGACCGATTTGAGAGCGCCCTTGAGCGCCGTGAGATGTTCGTCCTTGAGCTTCTCGGCAACCGTGATCTGCGCGGTGACTTCGCCCTTGTGCTTGGCGACCAGCACGCGGAAGCCCCGGATCATGTCGCGAACCGCGAACAGGCGGCGGTTGGCGGCGACGACCTTGAGGAATTTGGCCGCGACGCCGCCGATTCCCGCCTTGTCCAGCACGGCGGACAGCGCCTTGTGCTGGTCCTCGGCGGAAAATACCGGGCTGCGAATCAACCGGTTGAGGTCGGGATTGTCCGCGACCAGCGCATCAAAAGCATTGAGGTCCGCCGCGACGGCGTCCACAGCCTTTTCTTCCAGCGCCAGTTCGAACAGGGCGGTGGCGTAACGCCCCGCCATGCCGGAAACGATCGGTTCTGCGCGTGCCACTCGTGCCTGCTCTTCGGGCTTAGGTTCCGCAGGCCCGGATGCCGTCCCTGTGGGTCGGCGTAAGCCCTTGGAGTTAAAGCGGGACTTTGATTATGGAGCAGCGCAGTCAGTCCCGCGCAGGCCCCTCGAAATCGTGCGGTTTGCTAACACACCATAATTCGCGGTGCAACATGCGGAACGTCGCGGAAAGCGATCGATCGGCAAGGAATCGGTCTACATAGACACCCGCCATTGCCGACCCTCCGATTTCAACATCCCAAAGCCGCAGCCCTGCCCATGCCATCTCCCGCGGACGCCGGAACTTCCGCGCCACGACTGTTGACCGCTCTGGCCCTGCTGTGGCTGGGCGGCGCCGGCATGCGGTTCACTATTCTGGGCGTTCCACCCGTCGTGCCGCTGATCCACGACGACCTGCATCTGTCGGAAGCCCAGGTCGGGCTGCTGATCGGACTGCCGCTGGTGCTGTTCGCGCTGGCCTCGGTGCCGGGCTCGCTGCTGGTCGCCCGGCTCGGCGCGGTGCGGACGCTGATTCTGGGATTGCTGGTGACGGCGATCGCTGCTGCGGCGCGCGGCGCCGCGCCGAATATCTGGCTGCTCTACGCGGCGACCGCCCTGATGGGCGTCGGCGTATCGGTGATGCAGCCGGCCGTCCCGATGCTGGTGCGGCATTGGACGCCGACCCATACGGGGCTCGGCACCGCCGTCTATACCAATGGCTTGTTGACCGGCGTCGCGTCGTCGTCAGCCGCCACCATTCCGCTGGTGCTGCCGCTGGTTGGCAACAGCTGGCGCTGGAGCATGGTGTTCTGGGCGATACCGGTCCTGCTGACGGCGTTTCTGGTGTTCGCGTGTGCGCCGCGCGGCGAACCCCGCACCAGGGCGCAGACGGCCGCGCAAAACCGCTGGTGGCCGGACTGGAAAAGCCCGGTGACTTGGCTGCTCGGTCTCGCCTTTGGCTGCAACAATGCGATGTACTACAGCGCCAATGCGTTCCTGCCGGACTGGCTCGCGCATGTCGGTCGGCCGGATCTGATCGGGGCCGCATTAGGCTTCTGCAACGGCGCGCAGCTGTTCGCCTCATTTCTCCTGCTTGGATTCGCCGACCGGCTGCAACGCCGCGCCTGGCCGTTCCTGGTGTTCGGACCGATGACGCTGCTCGGCTTTATCGGCATCATGACCGGCGACGGCATATTCCTGGTGATCGCGGCCACGATGGTCGGCTTCGCGACCGCGATCTCGTTTGTCAGCCTGCTGGCGCTGCCGCCGGTGCTGAGCCCGCCCGACGATGTGCACCGGCTCGCGGCCGGTATGTTCACCATCAGCTATTCGTTCGGCGTGATCATCCCGGTGCTCAGCGGCGGGCTGTGGGATCTGACCGGCCAGCCCTGGACGGTGTTCGTGCTGCCCTGCCTGTGCGCGCTGCTGCTGACGACGCTGGGCTTCAAACTCAGCCGATATCGGCCAGCGGCCGGTTAGAGAGATCCGCCCTACAAGAAACTCTGCGGATCGACATCGATCTCCAGCTTCAGCGTTCCTTTGGTCTTCGGCGCCTGCGAAAGCCAATCGCGCAGATAGCCCGACATGTCGAAGGCGCGTGGCGACTTGACCAGAATCCGAAACCGATAGCGCCCACGCACCACCGCGAGCGGCGCCTCGGCCGGACCCAACACCCGCACATCCTCATGCGATGGCGCGATGCCGGCCAGTTGCCGCGCATAGCGCTCGGCGTCGTGCTTGTCGCCGGCCGACACCAGCAGACTCGCCAGCCGGCCGAACGGCGGATAACCGGTGCGCTCGCGCAACTCGATCTCAGCGTCGTAGAACGCCGCGCGATCCTGCGCGATCAGCGCCTTCATGACCGGATGTTCGGGTTGGTGGGTCTGCAAAAAGCCATGGCCGCGCCCCGCCTCGCGGCCGGCACGCCCGACCACCTGATGCAGCAGTTGGAACGTGCGCTCGGTCGCGCGCGGATCGCCATTGGCCAAGCCAAGATCGGCATCGACAATGCCGACCAGATTGAGCTTTGGAAAATTGTGCCCCTTGGCGACCAATTGTGTGCCGACGATGATGTCGACATGGCCTTGCTCGATCTGGGCCAGTTCTTCGCGCATGTGTTCGACGGTGGCAATCAGGTCGCTGGACAGCACCATGATGCGCGCGGCTGGAAACAGCACGCGGACTTCTTCCTCCAGACGTTCGACACCGGGTCCGCACGGCACGAAGGTTTCGGTCGCCTCGCATTTCGGACAGGCGTCGGGTAGCGGCTTCGAGAACCCGCAATGGTGGCAAACCAGCCGCCGGCGAAACCGATGATCGACCAGCCACGCGTCGCAGTTTGGGCATGACAGGCGGAAGCCGCATTTGTTGCACAGCGTCAGCGGCGCATAGCCGCGCCGGTTGAGAAACAGCAGCGCCTGTTCGCCGCGCTCGATCGCGATCTTCACGGCCTCAGCGAGGCGCGGCGCGATGAAGCGATTGCGCGGTGGGCCTTCGGCCTTGAGATCGATCGCCTCGATCGACGGCAGATGCTGGCCGCCAAATCTTTGAGGCAATGCGATGCGCTGATAGCGGCCCTTGCGCGCATTCACTTCGGTCTCGACCGACGGCGTCGCCGAGCACAGCACGACAGGCACCTGCGCGATGTGGCCGCGCACCACCGCCATGTCGCGGGCATGATAGCGCGCGCCGTCTTCCTGCTTGTAGGCTTGGTCATGCTCCTCATCGACCACGATCAGCCCGAGGTTTTTATACGGCAGGAACAATGCCGAGCGCGCGCCGACCACCACCGGCACCTCGCCGGCCGCGACCGCGCTCCAGGTCCGGGCGCGCTTGCGCGGCGTCAGTTGCGAATGCCACTCCGCCGGCTTGACGCCGAACCGCGCCGTGAAGCGTTCCAGGAATGCGCCGGTCAGCGCGATCTCCGGCATCAGGATCATGGTCTGGCGGCCGGCCCGGATCGTCTCGGCGACGCCCTCGAAATACACCTCGGTCTTGCCAGAGCCCGTAACACCGTCGATCAGCGATACCGAATAGCCGCCCTTGGCGATGCTATCGCGCAGCATCTGCGCGCCGGCGATCTGCGATTCGTACAAATCCGGCGGTTTGAAGTCGGGATCTGGCGGACGCGCCACCGGCTCGGCGGCCAGCACCACCGTCTCCAGCGTGCCCTCATCGACCAGCCCGTCGATCACGCCGGGCGACACGCCGGCCTGCTCGGCGGCCTCGCCTTTGGGATGCGCGAAGCCGTCCGCCAAGAGCGCAATGACGCGCGCCCGCGCCGGGGTCATGCGTTGCGGCTTGGGGCCGACCATCCGAACGCCGAGCCGCACCCGTTCCGGCCCGAGCTGTTCGCCCATGCGCAGCGTCATGCGCAATACCGTGCCGCGCGGCGTCAGCGTATAGCCGGCCATCCAATCGACAAAGCTGCGCAGTTCGGGCTTAAGCGGCGGCACGTCGAGCTTGCGCGCGACATCCTTCAGCCGGTTGTCGAGCCGCGGATTGGGGCTCGGATTTTCGGCCCAGACCACGGCCGTTACATCGCGCGGCCCCAGCGGCACGCAAATGACGTCGCCCGGCTGCAGATCCATACCGTCCGGCACCACATAGGAATATGCCTGATCGAGCGCGACCGGCACCTGGACGTCGACGACACGCCTCATTCGGGGAATATTCCGGCGGTTAACGATGGGTGAAGGCGGTGCGATTATAGACGAGGTGTCAAGGCCGGGCCTGTTTCGGCCGAGTGCGGGCCGGTTCGCCGGCCAGACATGCGCAGATAAGAAATGAATCGGACAAAATCCAGCGATTCGCTTGCCTTCACGGCCGAGGTCGCGGCCGAACTCATTCGCTGGCAGTCGCATCTGTCGGCCGAGCGCCGGATGTCACCGAAAACCGTCGAGGCCTATGGGCGCGACGCCGGCCAGTTCCTCCACTTTATGGCCGAACATCTCGGTGGACCGCCGTCGCTCAAGGCACTGGCCGCGCTGGCGCCGCAGGATGTGCGCGCCTTCATGGCGTCGCGGCGGGCCGGCGGCAGCGGCGCCCGCACTTTGATGCGCACGCTGGCGGGCGCACGCTCGTTCGCCCGATTCCTGGAGCGCAACGGCAAGGGCAAAGTGGGGGCGCTGTCGGCGGTACGCGCGCCCAAATTGCCCAAGACCCTGCCGAAGCCGCTCGCCGTCGCCAATGCACGGCGGATGACCGAAACTGACCTTCGCGCCGGCGAGGATCGCGAGCCGTGGATATTCGCCCGCGACGCTGCCGTGTTGGGATTACTCTATGGCAGCGGCCTGCGCATCGCCGAGGCGCTCGGCCTGACGCGCGGCGGCTTTTCCGACGTGAGCGACGCCATCACGGTGATCGGCAAGGGCAGCAAATCCCGCATGGTGCCGCTGCTGCCGTCGGTCGCCCGTCTGGTCGCCGAGTATATTTCGCAGTGTCCGTACGACCTGCCGGCCAACGGGCCGCTGTTCGTCGGCGCAAAAGGTGGCCCGCTTCGCGCCCGCATCATTCAACTGGCGATGGCCCGGATGCGCGGCGCGCTCGGCCTGCCGGACAGCGCTACCCCGCATGCGCTGCGGCATTCTTTCGCCACGCACCTGCTGAGCCGAGGCGGCGACCTGCGGGCGATCCAGGAACTGCTCGGCCACGCCTCGCTGTCCACCACGCAGATTTATACCGAAGTCGACAGCGAGCGCCTGCTGGAAGCCTATCGCAGCGCCCATCCGCGGGCGTAGCGGCCCAATACCTCTTAGGCAGCTAATTTTCCGGCGGATGCGGCGCGGCGCCCCTTGCGGCCCGTCGCGTCCCGATCCATCGTCCGTGCCAGTTTAACGGGAGCGTTTCATGAGTCACGGCGTCCATGCGGTCCAGCACGAGGTCGAGCACAAGATCAAGCATGAGCAAGGCCATGGCGATGACGGCCATGGCGCCGCTTCGCTGAACAAGCGCATCGCGCTGCTGATCGCCGTGATCGCGCTGTGCCTCGCGTTTTCCGAGACGCTCGGCAAGAGCGCGCAGACAGCGGCGCTCAGCGACAATGTCGAAGCGTCAAATCTGTGGGCCTTCTTTCAGGCCAAGACGATCCGCATCACCACGCTGCGCACCGCGGCCGACACCCGCAAGGTCGATGCCGATCTGGCGACCGATCCGGCCGCCAAGGCCGTGATGGAAAAGCAGATCAAGGGCTGGCTGGACACCGCCGCCCGTTACGAGGACGAGGCCAATCCGCCGGAAGGCCGCAAGCAACTGATGGCCCGCGCCAAGGTGGCGGAAGGCAAGCGCGACCTCGCGCTGGCCCGCTATCATCACTACGAAGTCGCCTCGGCGGCGTTTCAGATCGCCATCGTGCTGGCGTCCGCGACCGTGATCACCGGCATGCTGGTGCTGACCTGGCTGGCGATCGGGCTCGGCGTGCTGGGCATCGCGTTCACGTTCATCGGCCTGCTGGCGCCGCACGCGGTGCATTTGTTCTAGAGCATGATCCCGAAAAGTGGGTACCGGTTTTCGGAAAAGATCATGCTCAAATAAACTTCAGGACGGGCGCGGCGGCCCCTGTACGCGGCGGCGTAGGCGCCACATCATCTTCAGCGTGCGGCCGGCGCGGCGCGGACCGAACAGGCGGCGCCAGATTTTCAGCCGCAGCCTGACTGACGCCAGCGTCGCGATGATCTTCGCCTTGTACGGATCGACCAGCGCGTGGGCCCAGGCCAGCCACGTCAGGACGTGTTCATAGAGCCAGCGGAACCAGGCGAGTTGCAGCAGCTTTGGCCGCGTCACCTCGAAGATGAAGGCGCTGATACCGACACCGACCAGCTTGGCAAGCCCGAGGATCGCGACCGCGCCGAGCCAGGATCCTTTCGCCAGCAGCCACAGGCCGAGCAGCTTGAACGGCAGCAGCACCGCCACCGGGATCAGGAACACCAGCAGCGTCGCATAGGGCGGCAGGCGCTCGATCGCGGCCACGATCCAGACGCGTAACTCGCGCCACGCGATTCGTTCGACAATCCAACGGACGATCGGCTTGAGATGGTCCCACAGCCACGCTTCCACCAGGAAGATGACGGCGAGCGTGAACCAGAGCGGGCGGAACAGACGGCGCATGCTGTCAGTGTAGCACAGGCAGGCCGTCGGCACAGGCGTCATGCGCGGGCCCAGCCCGCGCATCCGTCTAAACCGCGATCATATATGAATCGCGCGCTTCGCCACCGCCAGCGCGGCTTCCTTGACGGCCTCGGACAACGTCGGATGGGCGTGGCAGGTGCGGGCGATGTCTTCGGCCGACGCGGAGAATTCCATCGCCACCGCGGCCTCGGCGATCATGTTGCCGGCGTCGGAGCCGACGATGTGCACACCGAGCACGCGGTCGGTCTTGGCGTCGGCGAGGATTTTCACAAAGCCTTCGGTCTGCTGGTTGGCCTTGGCGCGGCCGTTTGCCGTGAACGGAAACTTGCCGACATTGAACGCGACATTTGCCGCCTTCAATTCATCTTCGGATTTTCCGACCGACGCGATTTCCGGATAGGTGTACACCACCGCCGGGATCACGTCGTAGTTCACATGTCCGGCCTGACCGGCGAGAATTTCCGCGACCGCGACGCCTTCGTCCTCGGCCTTGTGCGCCAGCATCGGACCGGTGATCACGTCGCCGATGGCGTAGATACCCTTCACATTGGTGGCGAAATGCGCGTCGGTCTTGACGCGGTTGCGCTCGTCGAGCGCGACGCCGACTTCCTTCAGGCCGAGACCCTCGGTATACGGCACGCGGCCGATCGAAACCAACACGACATCGGCTTCAATAGTTTCCGCCGCGCCGCCCTTGGCGGGCTCGACACTCGCCTTCAGCCGCTTGCCGGAGGTGTCGACGGCCGTCACTTTAGAGCCGAGCTTGAAGACCATGCCCTGCTTCTCGAGCAGCCGCTGCGATTGTTTACGAACCTCCGAGTCCATGCCCGGCAGAATGCCGTCCAAAAATTCGACGACCACCACTTCGGATCCAAGGCGCCGCCACACCGAGCCGAGCTCAAGCCCGATCACGCCGGCGCCGATCACCAAAAGCTTCTCCGGCACCTTGTCGAGCGTCAGCGCGCCGGTCGACGAGATGATCCGCTTCTCGTCGATCTCGATGCCCCTGAGCTTGGCCACATCGGAGCCGGTCGCGATCACGATGCTCTTGGTCTCGAGCGTCTGCTGTTTGCCGTCATTGCCGGCGACATCGACCTTGCCCGGCGCGGAGATTTTTGCCGTGCCAAAAACCGCGTCGATCTTGTTCTTCTTCAGCAGGAATTCGACGCCCTTGACGTTGCCGTCGACCGCCTCGTCCTTGAAGCCCAGCATGGTCTTGAGATCGAGCTTCGGCTTGGAGACGCCGATGCCCATCTTGGCGAAGCTGTGGCCGGCTTCCTCGAACAGTTCGGACGCGTGCAGCAGCGCCTTCGACGGGATGCAGCCGACATTCAGGCAGGTGCCGCCATGGGTGGCACGCTTCTCGACGACCGCGACCTTGAGCCCGAGCTGCGCCGCGCGGATCGCGCAGACATAGCCGCCGGGGCCGGTGCCGATGACAATGAGATCGTAGGACATGATTGATACCTATCCGTCGTCATGGCCGGGCTCGTCCCGGCCATCCACGTCTTATCCGTTAGAAGAAAGACGTGGATGCCCGCGCCAAGCGCGGGCATGACGGAGTGAATATTTACAGATCCATCACCAGCCGCGCCGGATCTTCCAGGCTTTCCTTGACGCGAACCAGGAAGGTGACGGCCTCGCGGCCGTCGACGATGCGGTGATCGTAGCTAAGCGCCAGATACATCATCGGGCGGATTTCGACCTTGCCGCCGATCGCGATCGGACGCTCCTGAATCTTGTGCATGCCCAGGATGCCGGACTGCGGCGCGTTCAGGATCGGCGTCGACATCAGCGACCCATAGATGCCACCATTGGTGATCGTGAAGGTGCCGCCCTGCATTTCGTCGATCTTCAGCGCGCCGTCGCGGGCGCGGCGGCCGAAATCGTTGATGGATTTTTCGATGCCCGACAGCGACTTCTGATCGCAATCGCGCACCACCGGCACCACGAGACCCTTCTCGGTGCCGACCGCGATGCCGACATGATAGTAATTTTTGTACACGAGGTCGGTGCCGTCGATCTCGGCGTTGACGGCCGGCAATTCCTTGAGCGCCTGCACGCAGGCCTTCACGAAGAAGCCCATGAAGCCGAGCTTCACGCCGTGCTTCTTCTCGAACAGATCCTTGTACTGGGCGCGCAGCGCCATGACGTGGCTCATGTCGACCTCGTTGAAGGTCGTCAGCATCGCGGCGGTGTTCTGCGCTTCCTTCAGACGGCGCGCGATGGTCTGGCGCAGCCGCGTCATCTTCACCCGCTCTTCGCGTGATGCATCGTCGGCCGGCGACGGCGCGCGCATCTGGGCGACCGGCGTCGGGGCCGCGGCGGCGCGTTCGATCTCGGCCAGCATATCGCCCTTGGTGACGCGGCCGTCCTTGCCGGAGCCCGGCACGGTCGACGGGTCGGTGCCGGTCTCGGCCGCGATCTTGCGCACCGACGGCGCCTGTCCGGCGGCGGCCGCAGGTGCGGCCTTCGGCTGTTCGCGCGGCTTCGGCTCTTCCTCGGCCGCATTGATCGGCTTGGTGGTCGAGGTCTTCTCGTCCGGCCGACCAGTCGGCGCGGCTTCGGTCTTGTCGGAAGATTTGGCGGCGGGCGCAGAGCCCGCGGCGCCTTCCTTGATCTGGCCGAGCAGCGCGCCAACCGCGACCGTCTCGCCGTCCTTGGCGACGATCTCGCTCAGCACGCCGGCGGCCGGCGCCGGCACTTCCAGCGTCACCTTGTCGGTTTCGAGTTCGACCAGCGGCTCGTCGACCGCGACCGCCTCGCCGGGCTTCTTGAACCAGCGCGCGATGGTGGCCTCGGTGACGGACTCACCGAGTGTCGGAACGCGAATTTCGGTCATGATCGAATGTCCTAAAATACGTCAGGTTTTTATGTAGCCGTCGTCCGCCAGGGCGGACGACAAAGGTGCGGCCGCACTCAGCTACCCAAGCGATTCTTCGAGGAACGATTTGAGCTGTGCGGCGTGCTTCGACACCATGCCGACGGCGGTCGAGGCCGAAGCCGGCCGGCCGGCATAGCGCGCCCGCTTGATCTTGGCGCCGGTCTGGCTGAGCACCCATTCCAGATAGGGCTCGATGAACAGCCAGGCGCCCATGTTGCGCGGCTCTTCCTGACACCAGACCACCTCGGCCTGCTTGAAACGCGACAGCTCGTGCACCAGCGCCTTGAGGGGCACCGGATAGAGCTGCTCGACGCGCAGCAGGTAGATGTCGTCGATGCCGCGCTTCTCGCGCTCCTCGAACAGGTCGAAATAGACCTTGCCCGAGCACAGCACGACGCGACGAATCTTCTTGTCGGCCGCGAGCGTGGTCTGTTCCGGCCCCTGCTGGGCATCGTCCCAGAGCAAACGGTGGAAGGTGGTGTCCGGTCCCAGTTCGTCGAGCCGCGAGACCGCCTTCTTGTGGCGCAACAGGCTCTTCGGCGTCATCAGGATCAGCGGCTTGCGGATGTCGCGCTTCATCTGCCGGCGCAGGATGTGGAAGTAGTTCGACGGCGTCGTGCAGTTGGCGACCTGCATATTGTCCTCGGCGCACATCTGCAGGAACCGCTCCAGACGGGCCGACGAATGCTCCGGCCCCTGGCCCTCATAGCCGTGCGGCAGCAGGCAGACGAGACCGGACATCCGCAGCCATTTGCGTTCGCCCGATGAGATGAACTGGTCGAACACGACTTGCGCGCCGTTGGCGAAGTCACCGAACTGAGCTTCCCACAGGGTCAGCGCCTCGGGTTCGGCCAGCGAATAGCCGTACTCGAAACCGAGCACCGCTTCCTCGGAGAGCATCGAATTGATGACCTCGTAGCGGCCCTGCTTTTCGGCGATGTAATTGAACGGCGTATGGCGCTCTTCGTTTTCCTGATCGACCAGAACCGAATGGCGCTGCGAGAAGGTGCCGCGCTCGGAATCCTGGCCGGACAATCGCACGCGGTTGCCGTCAAGCAGCAGCGTGCAGAACGCCAGTGCCTCGGCGGTCGCCCAGTCGATGCCCTCGCCGGTCTCGATCGCCTTGCGGCGGTTGTCTAAGAAGCGCTGGATCGTCTTATGAACGTGGAAGCCGTCCGACACGGAGGTGATCTTGGCGCCGATGTCTTTCAGCGTGTCGAGCGAAACGCCGGTCGCGCCGCGGCGCGGGTCCTCGACGTCGCCGGCGACCTTGAAGCCCGACCAGCGACCATCCAGCCAATCGGCCTTGTTCGGCTTGTAGCCCTGGCCGGCCTCGTATTCGACGTCGAGCTTCGCCCGCCACTCGGCTTTCATGCCGTCGACTTCGGCCTGCGTCACCGCGCCTTCGGCGATCAGCTTCTTGGAGTAGATCTCCAAGGTGCCCGGATGCGAGCGGATTTTCTTGTACATCAGCGGCTGGGTGAACGCCGGCTCGTCGCCTTCGTTGTGGCCGTAGCGCCGATAGCAGAACATGTCGATCACGACCGGCTTCTGGAATTTCTGCCGGAATTCAGTCGCGATCTTGGCCGCGAACACCACCGCTTCGGGATCGTCGCCGTTGACGTGGAAGATCGGCGCCTCGATCATCTTGGCGACGTCGGACGGATACGGCGACGACCGCGAATAGCGCGGATAGGTCGTGAAGCCGATCTGGTTGTTGACGATGAAGTGCACCGAACCGCCGGTGCGGTGACCGCGCAGGCCCGACAGGCCGAAGCATTCGGCGATGACGCCCTGGCCGGCGAACGCCGCGTCGCCATGCAGCATCAGCGGCATCACCATCGTACGATCTTCCGGCGTCGCGCCCAGGTGATCCTGCTTGGCGCGCACCTTACCGAGCGCGACCGGCACCACGATTTCGAGATGCGACGGGTTGGCGGTCAGCGACAGATGCACCTTGTTGCCGTCGAACTCGCGGTCCGACGAGGCGCCGAGATGGTACTTCACGTCACCCGAGCCTTCGACCTCGTCGGGCGCCCAGGAGCCACCCTTGAACTCGTGGAACAGCGCGCGGTGCGGCTTGCCCATCACCTGTGTCAGCACGTTCAGCCGGCCGCGATGGGCCATGCCGAACACGATCTCCTTCACGCCGAGATTGCCGCCACGCTTGATGATCTGCTCGAGCGCCGGGATCAGCGACTCGCCGCCATCCAGGCCGAAGCGCTTGGTGCCGGTGTAACGGACATCAAGAAACTTTTCGAAGCCTTCGGCCTCGACCAGCTTGTTCAGGATCGCGCGCTTGCCCTCGCGGGTGAACGAGATCTCCTTGTCCGGACCCTCGATGCGCTCCTGGATCCAGCCCTTCTGCGCCGGATTGGAGATGTGCATGAACTCGACGCCGAGCGTGCGGCAATAGGTGCGGCGCAGGATCGCGATCATGTCGCGCAGCGAGGCGAATTCCAGCCCGAGCACGTGATCGAGGAATATCTTGCGGTCGTAATCGGCCTCGCTGAAGCCGTAGCTCTTCGGATCGAGCTCTTCGTGATCCTTCGGCACTTCGAGACCGAGCGGATCGAGATCGGCATGGATGTGGCCGCGCATGCGGTAGGCGCGGATCAGCATCAGGGCGCGAACCGAGTCGCGCGTCGCCTGCTGCACGCCGCCTTCGGAAACTTCGCCGCCGGAAACCTGCGCCTTGGCTTTGATCTTGTCGCCGAGCTTCTTCTCGACTTCGGCCCAGTCGCCGTCCAACGCCGAGACCAGTTCGCCCTTCGGCAACGCCGGCCAGTTCGGCAGTTTCCAGGAGGCGCCCTGCGCGCTTTTGACGACGCTTTGCTTGTCGTCCTTCAGGCTCTGGAAGAACGCCTGCCATTCGGCATCGACGGAGTTCGGATCGGCTTGGTAGCGACCGTAGAGGTCTTCGATGTAGGCGGCATTACCACCGTACAAAAACGAGGAATTGGCGAAAGCTGCGTTCGCGTCTTGGCGAGACATCTGACCGGTCCCAGTTTGGGTGGGCGAGTGCCCTAAAGGAAAAATGACGGCCTGACGGCCACGAATCGACCCTGCCCCGGCGGGCGGCGAGTTCGTATAGCCTATTTAGTACGTTTGTGGGGCCGCAGAAAGACCAAGAAATGAAATTAAGTTCATTTGTTACACCCTCAAATGGGCCGCTTTAAAAGAGAAAGGGCCACGTGCGGTTCGCACGCGGCCCTTCATAAAAACATGGATGACCCGCGGCAGGCGACCCCGAGGTCGCCTAGGGGTGATCAGCCCTTGAGCACTTCGACCAGGGTCTTGCCGAGGCGTGCCGGCGACGGCGACACCCGGATGCCGGCCGCCTCCATCGCGGCGGTTTTCGACCCGGCATCGCCCTTGCCGCCGGAAATGATTGCGCCGGCATGGCCCATACGGCGGCCCGGAGGCGCCGTGACGCCGGCGATGAAGCCGACCATCGGCTTTTTGCGGCCCCTCTTGGCCTCGTCGATCAGGAACTGCGACGCATCTTCCTCGGCCGAGCCGCCGATTTCGCCGATCATCACGATCGATTGGGTGGCGTCGTCGGCCAGGAACATCTCCAGCATGTCGATGAATTCGGTGCCTTTCACCGGATCGCCGCCGATGCCGACCGCCGTGGTCTGGCCGAGGCCTTCCTGCGTGGTCTGGAACACGGCTTCATAGGTCAGCGTGCCGGAGCGCGACACGATGCCGACATTGCCCTTCTTGAAGATGTTGCCCGGCATGATGCCGATCTTGCATTCGCCCGCCGTCATCACGCCCGGGCAGTTCGGCCCGATCAGCCGCGACTTCGAGCCGTCGAGCGCGCGCTTCACCTTGACCATGTCGGCGACCGGAATGCCTTCGGTGATGCAGATGATCAGCGGCACTTCGGCCTGGATCGCTTCGCAGATCGCGTCGGCGGCGCCGGCCGGCGGCACATAGATCACGCTGGCGTCGCAACCGGTTTTTTCCCGCGCTTCCGACACGGTGTCGAACACCGGCAGGCCCAGATGGGTCGCGCCGCCTTTGCCCGGCGAGGTGCCGCCAACCATTTTCGTTCCGTAGGCGATCGCCTGCTCGGAATGGAAGGTGCCGTTCTTGCCGGTGAAGCCCTGGCAGAGAACCTTGGTGTTCTTGGTGATCAGGATGGACATTTGTTACTGAGCCTTTGCTTGCCGCTTGCCGATGACAATCTGAATGCTCGGACCATCAATTAGGCGCTGCGAAAAATACTGAATTCCAACCCCGGGCTCTTGGATCGACCAAGTTGTGTGCACTTCGTTCCCCTTGACCCGACGGACGGCTGGTGCACTGAGGTTCAGCTTGGTCGCCAATGCATCCTCCAGTGTTGAGTCATCGAATTGGCGAAGTGAAATCCCACAAAGTTGAGCAGAACCGTTTTCGTCCTGAACAGAAGAAATCGAGAGAGAGCCCGCGAAGGTCGCCTCTCGCAGATCCCATGTGTGGGTCATGATCGATTGCACGGGGAATGCGCTCTGTTGTCCTGAAAGCTTCTCGTTCTTACGCCAGCCTAACAACTTAGATTTCTGTTCGGCCGTAGCTAACGCGTCCTGAGAATTGAGACAGACCGTATCAAAGAGCGTCACTATCGCGCCAACATCGGCTGCGCGAGCCGCTGTTGTCGCAACAAGAAGAAGGAAGGCGAGCGTGACAAACCGCATTTAACGGCCTCTTACCCCTTCACCGCCTTCACGATCTTCTGCGCGGCGTCGTCGAGGTCATCGGCCGAGGTGACGTTCAGGCCGGACTCCTGGATGATCTTCTTGCCGAGTTCGACATTGGTGCCTTCGAGACGCACCACCAGCGGCACCTTGAGGCCGACTTCCTTCACGGCCGCGACCACGCCCTCGGCGATGATGTCGCACTTCATGATGCCGCCGA
>JAQGJU010000029.1 GCA_028290465.1 Xanthobacteraceae bacterium
GCGACAATCCCGACACGTGGTTGGCATTCACCGATTTGGTGCTCATCGATCCGATCGGCACCGGCTGGAGCCGCGCCGTCAAAGCCGACGACGCCAAGAATTTCTGGAACGTGCAGAGCGACGCCGGTGCCATGGCGAAAGCCGTCGCGCTCTATGTCGCCCGCAACAACCGCAGCGCCTCGCCGAAATATCTGCTGGGCGAAAGCTATGGCGGATTCCGGGCCGCCAAGGTCGCCCGTGCGCTGCAACGCGACCAGAGCCTGTTCGTCAACGGCATCGTCATGGTGTCGCCGTTCATTGAGGGCGCGTTCCAATATGGCGGCGACCGCTTCGCGCTCGGCGCCGCGCTGCAACTGCCGTCGCTGGTCGCGACCGAACTCGAACGCCAGAACAAGTTCACGCCCGAGGCGCTCGCCGCCGGCGAGCGTTTCGCCTTGGGCGAGTATCTAACCAAGCTGGCCGGACCTCCGTTGACCGGCGAGGCCGCCAGCGCCTTCTATGGCCGCGTCGCCGGCATGACCGGCCTGCCGATCGATGTGGTGACCCGTGCGCGCGGCTTCGTGCAGGACGCCTATATCAAGAATTTGCGCAAGGGCGATGGCAAGATCGTCAGCCGCTACGATGCGACGTTCGCGATCGACGATCCGTTCCCGGAGCGCGAGGGCGCGCAGGGCGCCGATCCGGTCCTCGACGGCATCGTCCGCGCCTATGGCAGCGCGTTCGTTGGCTATGCGCGCGACGAACTCGGCTTCAAGACCGACATTACCTATCAGCTACTGGCCCGCGACGTGACCGGCAAATGGGAATGGGGCGAGAGCCGAAATCCACCGAGCGCGACCGAGGACATGCGCACCCTGCTGACGCTCGATCCGACCTTCCGTCTGCTCATCGCCCATGGCGTCAGCGATCTGGTCACGCCGCACGCGGTGACCCGCTATATTCTCGACCATCTGCCGCCGTTGTCGGGGCCGCCCCGCGCCACGCTAAAGCTGCATCGCGGCGGCCACATGTTCTATACCGAGCCGACGTCGCGCCGCGACTTCACGGCCGAGGTCAAGGCGCTGGTGCAGAGCCGGTAGAGCACTGTAGGTTCGCCTGAATCGCGATGTTGCGATTGGAAGACCGCGGATGCATTCGGGCGAAATGCCGGACGAAACAAAAAAGGCGCCGGAACGGGATCAATACATTCCGGTCCGCAAGAGCGACCTCCTGCGCGCGCTGACCGCGCCCGGCGCCTTCGGCAGCGAAGCCCAACATGAACAATTCCAGCAGTTCTGCCGGATGCTCGGATCGATCTATCACTTTGAATATTTCGAACAGCTCGAGCGGCTGCGCGACGATTATTTCTACTTCAATCCGGATCTCGATCCGCGCGTGCGCTTCGAACAGGCCGAGGTCGACCGCGTCTATGCGGATCTGATCGCGGCCTTCATCAAGGTGGTCAAAAGCGCCAACTTCATCGAAGTGCCGCACGCCGAGATCGAGCGCGCGTATCGCGAAGACGCCATGGTGAATGTCAAAATCCATGCACCCGTGGAGGAGTTTCGCGAGATCCGTTTCTTCCGCCGCGGAAAGCACCAGGAAATTTTCGACCTGCCGATCTGGTTCGGCTGGCGCAAGCGCCCAACCGAGGTCGAAGTCTATGACGACGTCGTCATGTTGGTGGCGACGCGGTTCGCCGAGCCCAGTCACGAGGAAGTCCGCAAGCGGCGCCCGGCGCGGTCGAAAGTCCGGCCCGGCGCGGTGCTGATCAAATATTTCAAGCACATCGCCAGCGCCGACCTCAATGCGCTGTTTCCGAATGTCCGCATTCTGATGAGCCTGAAAGACAAGCTGATGCTCGGCGTGCCGGCGCTGCTCGGCGCGATCCCGATCGTGCTCAAGCTCGCCTCGACACTGACCGTGCTATTCCTGGTGGCGGGCTTCTATCTTGGGATTTCCGGCGCCATCAAGGACGATGAGGTGGCGGGAGCCTTCGCGGCGCTGAGCGGCCTCGTCGCGCTTGGCGCCTTTATGATCCAGCAATGGGTGAAGTTCCAGCGCCAGACGCTGATCCATCAGAAACAGCTCACCGACAACGTCTACTTCCGCAACATCAACAACAATGCCGGAATCTTCGACTACATCATCGGAGCCGCCGAGGAGCAGGAATGCAAGGAAGCGTTCCTGGCCTATTTCTTCCTGCATAATACCGCGTCACCGCCGACCAAGACCGAACTCGACCGCTGTATCGAAGGCTGGCTGAAAGAGAATTTCGGCGTCGCGCTTGATTTCGAGGTCGGGGACGCGCTGCTCAAGCTCGAACGCCTTGGCCTTCTCAAACGTACGGGAGGCCGCCTGACCGTGCTGCCGCTAGAAGACGCGCTGGCGCGGCTCGACCAGGTGTGGGACGGCTATTTCGGATCTAAGGCTGTGACCAGTGTGCCGCCGCCCCCGTAAATTTGTTGGGGCATGATCTTTTCCGAAAGCCGGCTTCCACTTTTCGGGATAATGCCCCTCACGCCTTTTGGTTTTTCTTTTCCTCGGCCTTGTCCGAGACGTCGACCTGCATCTCGACCTTCACGCTCAGCCATTGATAGATGCCGAGCCCGATGATGATCAAGATTCCGGTCAGCAGCACCAGCGTCGGATAGAACGAGTTCTGCGAGCCGTCCTTGCTGGCGCGAAATACCAGCACCAGCCCTTCGATGAACACCGCGATGGAAATCGTCGATACGAATTTGGTCAAACTTCGCCGCGCCTCGGACGCGATGCGCAGCTCGCGGCCGCGAATGACTTCTTCCTCCATGAAATATTTCGCGACGTCGAACACCGCGACCGAAATCACCAGATAGCCGATGGCGCCGAGCAGCGCATCGCCGGCATCCTTGAGGCTGCCGGAAAGCGCCACATACATCTCGTAGGCGCCGTAAAAACTCAGCGCCAGCGACATCGCCATCAGACCAAGACTGGAAATGCCGAACGCCACCCGCGAGACGATTTCCATCGGCGTGGCGCCAGCATCGACGTTAACGCGGGATTTTGCGGTGGCCATGGTTAATCCTGCCGGCTGGAATTTGGCGGGCGATACGCCCCATGCGCCACATGGGAATAAATGGACGATAGCACGAAAAATACTGATTTAGACCGGCGAACCAACGCCGGTCCGCCGGCTTGGTTCCCACGTCCGGTTGACTGGAACGACGTGATCGAAGGGCTGCGTGGTGTGGGCCGGGACTTCAAAAACGCTGACCGCCGACCCAACAGTGCGCGAGGGCTTTTTGCAGACGTGAGCGAGCGGCTTTCTGCTCGGGCATGGTCGCGGCAGTCTGCATCCGGCCGAAATCCCGTGCGGTCTGAACGGATTGTTAAAACAGCACTTCTATCTGTGGCACATGCGCCGGGAGGCCGAGATGGTCGCGGATGGAGTCAGACGGTTGATCCGCGATCATCGCGGCGCGTTGCGCCTTGTCGCCGCGCTGGCGACGCTCACGATCTTTATCGCTTTGATCGGCGCGGGTCTGTTCACGAACATGAACACCACGTCCTCGCCTGTCGCGGACGGCTCCGGCGATGTCGCGCTCTATAACCGCATCATCGAGCATGTGCGGGGTGGCGAGTCGTACTATACCGCCGCCATCCGGGAACTCCGGAATGGCAATTACCCCGTTCGGCCGTTTGTCGCGGTTCGCCCTCCGGCACATGCCATGGCGATGGCGGCGCTGCCGGACGAGACGATGCGACGGCTGCTCCTCGCCGGCCTGGCCATCATCACATTGGCCGCATGGGCATGGCATTGGCGAGGCCGGGATATCGCACCGGCCCACTATGCATTTGCGCTTATTATACTTGCTACGGGCGTCGGCCCGGCGTTTGTGCCCAACGCCTATCCGCTGCACGAAGTCTGGGCCGGATTGCTGATCGCTCTGTCGCTTGCCGTTCGCAGACCGGATGCGTGGCTCGCCAGCGTGCTCGTCGGCACCGGCGCGGCTCTCCTGCGCGAACTGGCCGCGCCCTATCTGCTGGCGATGGCCGTCGTGGCCCTGGCCGAGGGCCGCCGCAAGGAAGCGGCGGCATGGTTCGCCGGGATCGCCGTGTTTGCGGCCGTGCTGGCCGTTCACGCCTTCAAGGTTGGCGCGCTGGTTACCGCAGCCGATCCGGTATCCCCGAGTTGGCTACAGATCGGCGGCTGGCATTTCGTGCTGCAAACAGCCCAATGGAATCTGCTTCTGCAAATTGTCCCAACCTGGCTGGGTGCCATCCTGGTTCCGCTTGCGCTGCTGGGACTGACGGCATCGCGCGGGCCGCTGGGCCGACGACTGGCGCTGATCGTGGCCGGCTATATCGCGGCCTTCGTGTTCGTTGGCCGCGACAACAATTCATACTGGGGATTGATCATTGCCCCGCTATGGCCCCTGGGCCTGTTGACGGCGTGGCCGGCGCTGGTGCGATGCGCGGCCGATACTCGCGCCTTCCTGCTCCGCGATGGCTCGGCGTTCGGCACTCCGCCGGCTTCAGGACACGAAACTCCGAAGCGATAAGCTTTGCTGAAGGGGCCGATAAGCAAACGTCGAGGCGTTTATTCTGGCGCCCGTTGCGGCTGCCCGGTAAGTTTGCTGCAAATGTCCGCTGCGCCATGCCGGCCCGACATTTCCGAAAGAGGCGCAGGAACTTCCTACCGAAAATGCGAGCGCATCACGCGCCGTCCGAAAACCGGGGGAACGTCGATGTCAGCCAGGGAAGTCAAATTTTCCACCGAAGCCCGCGAACGCATGCTTCGCGGCGTCGATCTTTTGGCCGATGCGGTCAGGGTGACACTCGGACCGAGGGGCCGCAATGTCGTGCTCGACCGCGAACACGGCGCGCCCCGCATCACCAAGGACGGCGTGACGGTCGCCAAGGACATCGAACTCGACAACAGGCTCGAGAACATGGGCGCGCAGTTGGTGCGCGAGGTTGCGACAAAGACCTCTTACGTGGCCGGCGACGGCACCACCACGGCGATCGTGCTGGCCCAGGCCATCGCCCGCGAAGGCGCCAAGGCGGTCGCCGCCGGCATGAACCCGATGGATCTCAAGCGCGGCATCGATCTCGCCATCTCGTCGGTGGTCGAACACCTGAAGGCGAACGCCCGAAAGATCACCTCAAACGACGAGATCGCGCAGGTCGGCACCATTTCGGCGAATGGCGATACTGAAGTGGGCCGCTTCCTGGCCGAAGCGATGCAGAAGGTCGGGAATGACGGCGTCATCACGGTCGAGGAAGCCACTTCTCTGAACACCGAACTTGAAGTCGTCGAGGGCATGCAGTTCGACCGCGGTTACCTGTCGCCCTATTTCGTCACCAATGCGCAGAAGATGCAGGTGGAGCTGGACAATCCCTACATCCTGGTCTGCGAGAAGAAGTTAACCAATGTGGCGGAACTGCTGCCGTTGCTGGAAGCCGTGGTGAAGACCGGCAGCCCGCTGCTGATCGTCGCCGAGGACGTCGAGGGCGAAGCCTTGGCGACGCTCGTGGTCAACCGGATGCGCGGCGGCCTCAAGCTCGCGGCCGTCAAGGCGCCGGATTTCGGCGAACGTCGCAAGGCGCGGCTCGAAGACATCGCGGTCCTGACCGGTGGCACGGCGATCTCCGAGGATCTTGGCGTCAAGCTGGAAAGCGTGACGCTGGACATGCTCGGCCGCGCCAAGAAGGTGATCATCGATAAACAGAACACCACCATCGTCAAAGGCGCCGGCAAGCCCGCCGACATCGCGGCCCGTGTCGCCAGCATCAAGGGCCAGATCGACGAGAACACGTCGGACTATGACCGCGAGAAGCTGCAGGAGCGCATCGCCAAGCTGTCCGGCGGCGTCGCGGTGATCCGGGTCGGCGGCGCTACCGAACTCGAGGTGCAGGAGCGCAAGGACCGCATCGACGATGCGATACACGCGACCCGCGCCGCGATTCAGGAAGGCGTACTGCCGGGCGGCGGCGTCGCGCTGTTGCGCGCCAGCAAGGCGCTGGACGCCACGCGCGCCGCGAACAACGACCAGAGGCACGGCGTGGAGATCATCCGCCGGGCGATCAGCTACCCGGCGCGGCAGATCGCGCTCAATGCCGGCACCGATGGCTCGGTCGTGGTCGGCAAGATCCTGGAGCAGGATCTGTACACGTTCGGCTACGACGCGCAGTCCGGCCAGTATGGCGACCTGATGCAGAAGGGCATCATCGATCCGGCCAAGGTGGTGCGCACCGCGTTGCAGGACGCCGGCTCGATCGCAGGGCTGCTGATCACCACCGAGGCGATGGTCGCCGAACTGCCGAAACCGCCGCCGCCGGAACTGCCGGGGCACGACCACGACCATCACGGCGGCGACATGGATTTTTGAACTGATCGGCGGCGCCCCGGGAGAGTGGCATGGTTGAAAAGACCAGCGCGACCGGCGTTACCCGACGGACTGTGCTCGGCACGATCGTTGGGGGCGGCGCCGGTCTAGCGACAGGTCGCCTCTCAACGCAAGGTCTCGCCGCACCGGCCGCCATCGACGAAGCCGTTGCGCTGGTCCAGGAGTTGACCGGCAAAACGCCGACCGTGTCGGACCGCGTCCGCCTGTCGATGCCCGCGCACTTCGCCAATGGCTATACGGTGCCGCTGACGCTGACGGTCGCCAGCCCAATGACCGACGCCGACCATGTGCGGCGGGTCATTGTGCTGGCGCCGCGCAACCCGATCGTCACGGTCGCAAGCTTTCACTTTGTCCCGCTGCGCAGCGAACCGCGCATCGCGACGCGCATTCGGCTGGCCGAGGCGCAGGACGTGTTGGCACTGGCCGAGATGAATGATGGCGCGCTGCTGATGGCCCGCATGCACGTCGATGTCGCGACCAATGGGTGTGAATAGAGCATGATCCCGAAAAGTGGGAACCGGTTTTCGGAAAAGATCATACTCAAACTAAACTGAGGATTCCGACATGCCGGCGCCGACTCCCCGAGTGCAAGTGCCCGCAAGTGTGGCAAAGGGCGCACTGTTTCCGATCAAGACCCTGATCGACCACCCGATGGAGACCGGGCTGCGCCGCGACGCGAACGGCCAGCCGATCCCGCGTAAGATCATCAACGAGTTCGTCTGCCGGTATGACGGCGCTGTGGTGTTCCGCGTCGAGCTGCACGAAGCGGTTTCGGCCAATCCCTATATCGAGTTCGCGTTGCGCGCGACCAAGAGCGGCCGGCTCGACTTTGTCTGGACCGAGGATGGCGGGGCGGTGTTCGCGCTGAAGCACGATCTCGTGGTCGCCTGATCAGCCGCCATCGACCGGATGTCCGGCCAGCGCCGGAACGAGAGGCTTCGCCAGTGCGGAAGCCGGCGTCGCAACGATGAGCGTCGGCACCTCCGGTTCGTGGAACGGCACCGGCGCTCGCATCCGCTCCAGCCGCAACGAATTCAGCACCACCACAATGCTCGATCCGGCCATCACGGCCGCCGCCAGCACCGGCTGCAACAGTCCGGCCATGGCAAGGCCAACCGCGATGAAATTATAGCCGAACGCCCACATCAGATTGCTCAGGATGATGCGGCGCACCTCGCGGGACACGTCGACGACCCAGGGCAGTATCCACAATCCGCCGGCCGGCAGCACCAGCGCGGCGGTCTCGCGCGCCAGATCGGTCGCCGAGCCCACCGCGATGCCGACATCGGCGGCGGCCAACACCGGCCCATCGTTCAGGCCGTCGCCGATCATCGCGACCGTGCCGTGAAGCTGACGAAGACGATCCAGCGCCGCCCGCTTCGCCTCCGGCACGAGCCCGGCCTCGATCTCGTCGATGCCCACGACGTTCGCGATGCGCCGCGCCGCGCCGGCCAGATCGCCGGTCAGCAAGGTCACCCGCACGCCGCGTTCGCGTAATGCCTCGACCGTCGCGCGGGCCTCCGGCAGCGGCGTATCGTCGAGTGCCAGCACCGCGCGCACCTGGTCGTTCCAGCCGACATAGACCACCGAATGACCGCCGGCTTCATGCGCGCGGCCGCGTTCCGCAAGATCGGACGCCATGGCCCAACCCAGCTCGCGCATGAACGCGGCGCTGCCGGCCGCGACCGCCTGACCGTTCGCCACACCTCCGATGCCACGGCCCGGCACGGTACGCACGTCATGCGTCTCGACCGGTGTCAGACCGCGCGCCATTGCGGCGATGAAAATCGCGCGGCCGACGCCGTGTTCGGAATGCTGCTCGATACCTGCGGCGCGGGCCAGCACCTCGTCGGCTTCAGAACCCGGACACGCGATGCCGACCAACCGGGGCCGGCCCGAGGTCAACGTGCCGGTCTTGTCGAAGGCAACCATCTCGGCGCGCGCCAGCGCTTCGAGCGCCGCCGGATCGCGTAACAGGCAGCCATGGCGGGCCAGCAGCGCGATGCCGAGCGAGGTCGCCATCGGGGCCGCGAGACCGACCGCGCAGGGACACGCCACCACCAGCACCGCGAGGCCGGTCAGCAGCGCCCGGTCGAACGACGCATAGCGAGCCCAATAGATCGTGGTCGCGATACCGAGCAGCAGCACGACCGGCACGAAGACCCCGACGATGGAATCCGCCAGGCGCTGGCTCGGACTGCGCCGCAGCAGCGCGTCGCGCACCGAGCGGCAGATCTGCGCCCATCGGGTGGCATTGCCGGCGCCGGTGCTTTCGATCAGCAGCGGCCCGTCGAGATTGATGCTGCCGGCGATCGCCACCGCGCCGGCCTGCTTAGCGACGTGACGGCTTTCCCCGGTGATCACCGCCTCATCGGCATGCGAACAGCCTTCGATGACGACGCCATCGACCGGGATGCGCTCGCCCGGCCGGACCCGTACCCGCATGCCGGCCATGACCTCGCGCACTGGCCGGCGCTGTTCGTCCGCGCCATCGACCACCGTCGCCCATTCTGACTCGGCGGCCAGCAGAGGCTGCAAATCACGCGCCGCCCGCGCCCGGCCGGCGGCATCGAGATAGTAGCCGACGGTGAACAGCATCAGCACCATGCAGGCGGTGTCGAAATAGACTTGGCGGCTCAGCTCAAAGGTGGCGAACACCGAATACCCGTAAGCCGCCCCGACACCGAGCACGATCAAGGCTGACGCCGTCAACCGCCCTTGCCGCGCCTGCCACCAGGCTTCGCGCGCGAAAGGCTCACCCAGAATCAGCACCGCCGGGGTGGCGAACAGCCACAGCGTGATGTGCAGCAGCGGCAGCACCTGCGCATCCACGCCGGCGAAATCGTCGGTGTACAACAGCAGGCTGACCAGCATGATGTTCATCGACAAAAAGCCGCCGACGCCGAGCCGCACCAGCAGCCAGGCGGCTTCGTATTCCTCGCGGTTGCCGCCCTTGACCTGATAGGCGATGCAGCAGCCGTAACAGCAGAACGCGCATTCCTCGCCTTGCAGCGTGCGCCGCATCGCCCGCCGGCCGGCCGGCAACAGGCAATGCCGGCATAGCGTATCGTTGGCGGCCGTCATGCGGCGTGCCCGGCATGCCAGAACGGCAGCACGCCGCGTCCTAAGGTGATCAGGCCGAGCAGCAGAATCGCGCTGCCGGCCACATAGACGCCGCGCTGCCGCCATGCCGGCGCCAGCAGGCGGCCGACGCCGCCCATCAGCAGCATCGCCGGAAACGTGCCGAGGCCGAACGCCGCCATGGTGAGAATGCCGGGAAGCGGCGCCGCCGTGCTGGCGGCCTGCGCGGCGAACGCATAGACCAGCGGGCACGGCAGAAAACCGTTGACCACGCCGAGTGCCAGCGGCGCCGCGCGGCCCGGTGCTGTCGTCAGGCTACGCAGCGACATCGCGAAGGTGCTGGCTGCAAATCCCGTGGTCAGGCGATGCAGCGCCGGCAGCAGGCCGAAAAACTGCAACGCCATCGCGATCATCAACAGTCCGGCCACGATGGCGAGCACGCGCTGGCCGGTGTCGAGCGATCCGTTCAGCAACGTCATGCTAGTGCCCTGCTGGGTGCAGATGACCTGGCCGAGCGCTCCGGCGAGGCCGCCGAGAAAGCAGTACGTCGTCAGCCGCCCGATATTATAGGTGACATGCCGCAGCACCGTAGCCGCGCCGCCCTGCGGATCGCGCCCGAGCGCGCAGGCGAATCCGCCGCACATGCCGATGCAGTGGAAGCTGCCGGCAAAGCCCGCCGCGAAGATGATCCAGTACGCCATGACAGGATTGTCCCGGTCGCGAACAAAGATTTACTCGCGCACCAGCCAGACGATCCATACGAAAAACGCGACCGTCGCGATCGCGAAGCCGACAAACGCCAGAGTCTGGATCGCTCCCGCGTCGGCCAGCCGGAATGCAGTGTGTTCGAGCATGTGGCCTCCTATGCGAAACCCAACATCCGTCGCCGCGCGGCGCCAATCAGTGGAAGTAAACCCCGACCACGTTGAAGGTCAGCTCGGTGCACAGGAACAGCAGATTCACGCAGGCTACGGCGAGAACGATTCTGGCTGGCCACATGTCTGGCTCCTGTCGTCTGATGCCTATGTTTACCGTCTACAGCCGCCCGGGCCCGAGCCCGCCCCAGAACATCGCCATGTAGTACATCGCCCAGAAGAACAGCACGAAGTACACCACGAGAAGCCACAGCGGGATGTAGCCGACCCGCGCCTGAATGTGGCCGCCCGCATAGTCTTCCATTTCCGGATGCGAACTCTCACGAACGTATAGATCTGGATGCACCGGACTGTTCGGATCGCTGTTCTGCAGTTCCGACATCGCCGACCTCCCTTTGAAAGAATCTGAGCGCAACGTCGTCGGCTCCCCGGAACGCTCCCGAGAACACGCCCCAGACAAAGATGGCCAGCGCCCCAAGGCTCATCATCAGAGCGGCGAGATACGGCCCCACGATTTCGAAATAGATGGTCATTTCGGTTGCTCCGTGGAGGCCGAAGACGATGGCGCCGTTGCGCCATCCGCGTTGTCGGCGACGGTAGTGTTCGGCATGGTCATGTTCGGCGTACCGGCGCGCACGCGGCCGCCCGGCACATAGGCCTTGTCGGGCGTGCCGGCTTCCAGCGCCGTATCGTTCAGCGCCGTCTTGTCGGCGGGCGCGATCGACAAGGGTTGGCCGGTCAGCGGGTCCTTGAAAGCCGACAGTGCGAGCACGTAATAGGCTAGCGCCCAGCGGTCCTCGTCCGGGAAGGCATCGCGGAACGACGGCATCGGCGTCCCGCTGAGCCCCGTCGTCATGGTGCGGAAGATATCCTCGACATTCGGGCCGGACTTGAACTGACCGCTGGTCAGATCGGCGGGCGGGATCGGGAATCCGCTGTCGTCCTTCAGGCCGGCGGCCTTTTCGCCATCGCCCTTGCCGGTTTGGCCGTGGCACTCCCAGCATTTTGCCGCCTGCCAGACTTCGGCGCCGCGCGCGAGAATCTGTTGCGTTGGCGGCGGCGGCTTTGGAATATACAGCGGCGCGCCCGGCGGCTCCTCCTTGAAGAACGCGTAGGGCTTGGCCGGATTGGAGCGATCGACCGCCAGTTCGTATTTGATGTATTGGACGACGGCGAGCCGGTCGTTCAGCGGCAGTTCGTACCAGGCCGGCATCGCGGTGCCACGGACGCCGCGCGTAATCGTACGCAGCAGATCGCCGTCGGTCGGCACCGGTTCCTTGGTGAGGCGGAACTTGAACACCGACGCGGTGAAATTGCGCGGCCGCTGCTTGTACATGAAGGTCGCGGCCGGACCGTTGCCATCGCCGGTGACACCATGGCAGCCGAGGCAGCGGCGCTCATAGACTTCCTTGCCGTAGCCGATCCATTCGTCCGAGCGCGGCAACGTTGCGTCCATCACTTCGAGCTGCTGCGGCTCGAACAGGTCGCGCCACTTACCCCGGTTCATGCCGAGCTTCTGGACGTAGGCGATCAGACCTTCGAGCTCCTTGGTCTCGACAGCCAGCTTGACCGCGTTGCCGGCAAACTCCTTGTTCGGCGTCCAGACGATCGGCATCTTGCCGCGCGCCAGCAGCGGCACGAACAGCAGCCCGTCGGCATTCGGCGTCAGCTTGAACTGGTCCTTGGAGGCGAAATCGAACATCCGCTCGGTAACCGGAGTCTTCTCCAGCGTCTTATTGCCGGCGCCGTCATCGACGATGTTGACCGGCTGCTTCGGATTGTCGAACAGCCCGCGATACGGCGCCATCACCGAGTCCGGCGACAGCAGCCGCGCATTCCAGAAATGCGCCAGATGCCACTCGTCGCTGTATTTGAGACCGACCCGCATCAGATCCGGCCCGATGCGCCGTGTGCCGAACAGATGCGGAATGTCGAAGGCGTATTCGCCAGCTTCGGTGACCGGCCCCCAGCGGCGCGTCTCGCCGGTCACCGGGCGCACATATTGCGAATGGCAGTACCAGCAGCCTTCGCGCAGATACACGTCGCGGCCGAGCTGCTGCGTCGGCGTATATTGGGTGGCTTCGCTGACCATCCATTTGAGCTGGCCGAAATCGTTGCGCACCACCGAGGTGACCGTGGCGGTGCGCGCCGTCGGCTCGACGAACGGCAGGATGCCCTGGGTGATGAGGGCCAGGAAGAAGAACGCGACCCCCGCGACTAGTGCGACGAAACGGGCGCTCATCGCACCGGCCCTCCGGCTGGTACAGGGATCGGTCCACCGGACGGCGACGGCCGCGGCATCGGCCGCGCCTGCACGGCGACCGCCGGTGCGGTCAGCGCCGTCATCATCAGGTTGAACACCAGCAGCGACATGCCGATGTCCATGCTGATGCCGGACAATGTGCGTATCAGCCAATACGGCTTCATCCACACCAGGCTATCCAGCCACTCGACGCCGTTCATCCACTGGAAGCCCTGGTTCAGGCCGCCGGCGGTCAGCACCAGCCCCATCACCGTGATGCCGACGGTGATCAGCCAGAACGACCAGTTGCCGAGATGGAACGACCACAGCTCGCGGCGGAAGCAGCGCGGCCAGACATAGACCAGGCCGCCGATCGCCCAGACCACAAAGGTGCCGAACACCGTGAGGTGCGAATGCGAGATCACGAAATCGGTGAAATGGGTCGGGCGCTGGATGACGCGCAGCGCCTCGGTCGATCCCTGGAAGCAGCCGACCAGATACATCAGCGCGCCCATGATCAGGAACTTCGCCGGCAGGTTCTTGCCGAACTCATGCCACTTGCCGGTCATGGTGCCGAAGAAGTTCACCAGCACGGTCCAGACCGGAATGATCAGCAGCATCGAGGTGATGATCGCCAGCGTCTCGGCCCAGTCGGCGATCGGGCTGTAGAGATAGTGATGAATGCCGACGAACGGATAGAACAGCGCCAGCGACCAGAAGCCGACCAAAGATAGTTTATGGGCGAACAGCGGATTCTTCGCGCTCACCGGCAGGAAATAATAGATTATCACATAGCCGGCGGGCGTCAGCCACAGCCCGACAATGTAGTGGATGTACAGGCCGTGGAACGCCGCGCTGTTGATGCCCGCGATCGTGTACGGCAGAATGAAGCTGCCGAGGATCAGATTCATCGTCGTCCAGACGAAGGCTGAGATCAGGTACCATAGCGCCACGTACAGCGCCGGTTCGAGACGCTGGCCGATGGTGATCAGGAACTGCGCGGTCGCCGCCGCCACTACGATGAACATCGGAATTTCGGCGAACAGCGGCATTTCGCCGGCCTCCAGGCCGTGATTGTCGCCGATCAACAACCCGCCGAGGCCGAGCAGCACGCTGATGTTCCAGACAAAGGCCAGCGGCACGCCCGACCACGGCCACACCACGCGCACGCCGCACAGGCGCGGCACCAGATAATAACAAAGCCCGATGAACAGCGTCGAGAAAGCACCCAGGATCACGCCATTGACGTGAACCGGCCGTAGTCGACCGAAGGTCAGGCTGAGACTGCTGCCGAGATAATCAGGATAATTGAAGGTGCTGGAAATCATCACGCCGACCGACGGCGTCAGCATCAGCCACACCATGCCGAAGTAAAGCCACGTGCGCACCACGCGCCAGTCCACCAGATCGTCCAGATCGATGTTGGCGAACGGACCCCGCAACCCTTGCGTTTCGGCCATGGCGTTCTCCCCCTTGCCAAGCGTCTTCTTGACAGGCGCCGTCAGCGAACCGCGCACCGCCTGTAGTATTCTTGCGAGCCTTGCCGTCGGCCCTTTCTTGTTTTTATGGCGCACCTTTCATGACCGGCTCGCGCACGAACCGCGTACGCGAGCCGACAGCTTCATGTCGCCGAAAACTTATCGGCAAAGACTAGTACCGCCCCGGAATCAACACCGATCCGGTGTTGGACCAGTAGATGTAGGCCTCCAGCGCCTTCATCGCGTCAGAGTCCGACTCGATCTTCTCGCCCTGGTTCGGCTTCTCGATGCACCAGTTGATCATGTCGCGCAGCGTTGCGAATTTGGCCATCTGCGCCTGGAATTTGGGGAACGTATGGGGATGGGTATCGGCCGTCATCGGATGGCACATCGCGCACGCCATCCCGGTGGCCGTGAGCTTCACGCCCATCTGCTTGGCGATCGCATCGTCGCCATGGAACAGGAGGTCACCCTTGCGGACTTCCTCCATCAGTGCGTCCTGATAGGCCTTGAGTTGCTGTGCCGTTACCGGGTCCTTGTGCGCGCTGGCCGGACCGACCAGCACCGCAACCGTCGCGAGGACACTTAGCGCCGAGGCGCCGGCCAGAGCGACGAGAAAACGCTTTCGAGCGGTCATGGCGGGTTCCTCCCTAGTAGGGATACATGTTGTCGGCGATGCGCGGCCGCAGGATCTCGGGGATGTTGGCGAACGAGTCCTCGACCGACTGCGCGAACACTTCCTTTCGTCCCCACATGACGTATTCGGTGTCGACCTTGTCCTGCGCGCTGACGCTCCACGGGCTCCAGCCGACCCCGTCATAGGGATCGCCGGGATCGACACGGATCATCGGCCGGGTCAGCTTGGGCACGCCTTCCGGCGCATAGGGCCACGGCCACGACGTCGCCAGCATGCCGATCGAGCGCATGGTGCCGATTTCGTTGTACAGCACCTGATGCACGTGACCGTGAATGTTGGTGACCTTGGTGTAGGGCTTGAGCACCTCGTTGACGTCGCGCCAGTCGCGCACCCAGAAATTCCACGGCGGATAGTACTCGTACAGCGGATTGTGGCTGAAGATGATGACCGGCTTGCCGCGATCCCAGTTGGACAGCGTCTTCTGCAGCCAGTCGAGCTGATCGCGGCCGACACCCGCCCACGGACCGGCAACGGTGCCGTCGAGCACCGACATGTGGTCCATACGCTCCTTCGGGCTCATCTTCTTCATCGACCAGTAGTCCGGCGCGCGGCTGATCGTATCCAGGCCGACGAAGCGCACGCCCTTGTGGTCGAACGTCCAGTTCGCCTGGCCGAACAGTTCGCCCCACTTCTTGCCCATGTCGAGGTACCAGTCGTGCTCGCCCGGAATGTAGACCTTGCGGATCTTCACTTCCTTCAGCAATTCGACGCCGAGTTCGAGTTCCTCGACGGTGCCGAGTTGCGCCAGATCGCCGCCGAAGATCAAGAAGTCGGCCGGCGGGGTCATCGCCTGGACTTCCTTGACGGCCCGCACGGTTTTTTCGACAAAGCGCGTGTTGAGCGATTTCGGATAGAGATGGGTGTCCGAAATCCACGCGAACTTGAACGGCGCGTCGGCCGCGTTCGCGATGTCCAGCGTATTGAGCAGCGGCCACCAGGCGAAGGTCTCGGCCACCGTCGCCGCGCCGACCAGACAGGATCGGTGGATGAAGGTACGCCGCGTGATCTTCAGCGAAGGATCCGGTCGGGCCCCCGGCTGCTGGAGCACCGAAGCTATTTCGCGTCGGTCTTGCTCAAGCTCAGACATAGGATTCCTCCTCCGATAAATCGGTTGCGGGCTTATTTCCTGTCCTGCATGCGCGGCCCAGACGGTCTCGCCGTCCGGTCATTGTTCTTGGTTATTTCTTTAGTTCGATTGCCAGATCCGTCGGCTTGCCAGCCGCCACCGTCACCGGCTGTTGCTTGAGGCCGGTGAACGGATGCGCGACGACCAGCGTGTAATTTCCCGGCGGCACGTCCGCGATGTTGAACTTCCCGTCGGCGCTGGTCAGCGCGTAATACGGATTGTCGACGACGTAGATCCAGCCTTCCATCCAGCCATGCGCGTCGCAATCGACGCGCACCGTGCCGGCCCGCGTCAGATCGACCGGAATGCGCTGGCCCTTGTTCGGCAGCGCCAGATTGAAGGCGGTGCGTTTGTCGTAATAGCCGTGGGTGTTGTGCAGCACCGGGTCATTGTTGACGACGTCGATCTTGCCCGGACGGATCACCTGCACGCTCGGCGTGAAGTCGCATTTGACGTTGTCGATCTCCGGCACCTTGGCGGCCGCCGGCCAGGGCTTTCCTTTGGCCACCTGGGTCAAGTAGATGACGACGTTCTGCGCGCCCTTGTCCGGTCCCACGATAACCAGAGGCTCATCGCGCGGCGCACCGCAGACCTCGACATCCTTGGTCGGAATGATTTTGCGCGTCGGCACCGTGCCGGGGAACGTCACTTTGCCGGCAATCGAGCCACCGCCGGCAACGGGACCTTCGGCGTAGCCTTGGCTTTGCGCGGGAGCGGCAAGAATCAGAGCGGCAAGCGGCGCGGCGACGAGGCCGGCCGCGACATTTGTGATGAGTCTGATACCCGGGCTGATGTTCACGGCAGTTCCCTTCTCTAGGCTGCACGCGGGGGGAACCTGAAGCGTCGCCACAGCAGCACAAATCTGGAATGGTTAGAAATCAGCATTGCTTGGCGCGACGTTAAGCAAAGCTGATGCGCCTTGCCGGCCGAAATGGTGAACAATGCAATGGTGATGCGGCGCGAAATAAGGCCACGCGCAAACAGACGGACCAAAACGCTTCAAGTTCTAGACACGACATAGCAGACGGCTTCGTCAGAACAGGAGCCTTCGATGTCTCGTCGGGATGTCATAGGTTACGTTCCAAGTTTTCGACTGCAGCGCTTCCGACTGCACATTCTTTGCCTCGTCGCGGCGGCGATGTGGCTGGTGGCTGCGTCGGTTACGCGAGCGGCAGCGCCAGTGACTGTCGGCGGCCCGTTCACGCTGACCGCGCCCAACGGCACGGCCGTGACAGATCAGACCTATCGGGGCAGATGGCTGCTGGTGTTCTTCGGTTATACGTTCTGCCCCAACACCTGTCCGACGACGCTGCTCGAGATCGCCACCACCTTGGAGAAGCTGGGCTCCGATGCCGAGCAACTTCAGGCGATCTTCATCACCATCGATCCGGCGCGCGATACGCCCAGCGTCCTGGCGGCATACACCGGATCGTTCGACAGCCGCATCGTCGGGCTCACCGGCACAGACGCGCAAATCGCCGACGTCGCAAAAGCCTATGGGGCCTACTATGCGGCGCACCAGAATGGGCCACGCGCTGACGACTACGTGATGGACCATGGGACCTATATTTATTTGATGAATCCGCAGGGAAACTTCGTGCGCGCTTTCGATGCCGACACGGGGGGCGAGCACATCGCGAAATCGGTGCGCGAAGCCATAAAACGCGACCGGAGAGGAGCTGTTCATGACCGTTCGGGGGCCATGCGGGGCGGCACATTGTGATCGGAAATGCTTGGTACAAAAGGACCTGGGACAAAAGGACCCGGGACAGCGGCAATCGATCGCCGAGCCGCGTGTGAACTACGATGACATATTCAACGGCGCCATCGAACGGCTGCATGACGAGCAGCGCTATCGCGTGTTCGCCGACTTGGAGCGCATCGCCGGCCGGTTTCCGCACGCACTGTGGCATTCGCCGCAAGGAGCGCGCGATGTTGTGATCTGGTGCTCGAACGATTATCTCGGCATGGGCCAGCATCCGAGGGTAGTCGGAGCCATGGTCGAGGCTGCGACGCGGACAGGCACAGGCGCCGGCGGCACCCGCAATATCGCCGGCACGAATCACCCGTTGGTCGAGCTGGAGCGCGAGCTCGCCGACCTGCACGGAAAACAGGCCGCGCTGCTGTTCACATCCGGCTATGTGTCCAACCAGACCGGCATCTCAACTTTGGCCAAGCTGCTGTCAAATTGCCTGATTCTGTCCGACGAGATGAATCATAACTCAATGATCGAAGGCGTCCGGCAGTCCGGCGCCGAACGCAATATCTGGCGGCACAACGATGTCGCCGATCTCGAAGCACTGTTGCAAGCGGCCGATCCGGCCCGACCGAAGCTGATCATATTCGAAAGTCTGTATTCGATGGACGGCGACGTCGCGCCGATCCGGGAGATCTGCGATCTGGCGCAGCGTTATGGCGCGATGACCTATCTGGACGAGGTGCACGCGGTCGGCATGTACGGCCCGCGCGGCGGCGGCATCGCCGAGCGCGACGGCGTGATGGCCCGGGTCGACGTGATCGAGGGCACATTGGCCAAGGCGTTCGGTTGCCTCGGCGGCTATATCGCGGGCAGTGAAGCGATGGTCGACGCGGTGCGCTCCTATGCGCCCGGCTTCATCTTTACGACCGCACTGCCGCCGCCCGTCTGCGCCGCCGCGACTGCCGCGATCCGGCATCTGAAGACGTCGCATTGGGAACGCGAGCGGCATCAGGACCGCGCCGGGCGCGTCAAGGCGGTGCTGGCCGCCGCCGGCCTGCCGGTAATGCCGAACGATACCCATATCGTGCCACTGTTCGTCGGCAATGCGGCCAAGTGCAAGACCGCGAGCGACATGTTGCTGGCCGACCACGGCATCTATATTCAGCCTATCAACTATCCGACGGTGCCCAAGGGCACCGAACGGCTACGTATCACGCCGTCGCCATACCACGACGATGCACTGATCGACCGCCTCGCCGTGGCATTGGCCGATGTCTGGGACCGGCTCGATCTGCCCCGGCACCGCGATGCGCTGGCGGCGGAATGAAAGTCCTCCGCAACGCCTTTTCTCTACCGGGCCACGGCACGAGCCCTTGTGCGTCGCACAACGAACATATTCAAATTTCTATCCGTCATAAAATCCCGCACGCAATTGTTCCCAAGAAACTGCGAGGTAGGATTGTCATGTCAATTAAATTGCCTTGGCGCCAAACGCGGCATATCTTTTCTCCATGTTGACGATACGGCAGCTTCGCTATCTCGATGCGCTTGCCCGATGCCAACACTTCGGACGAGCGGCGGAGGAATGCGCCGTCAGCCAGCCGGCGCTGTCGATGCAGATTCGCGAGCTGGAAGAATTTCTCGGAATCGATCTGTTCGAGCGCCGGCCCGGCGCTCCGGTGCTGACCGAAGCCGGCATCGAAATCGCGCAACGCGCCGGCGCCATTTTGAGCGCAACGCGCGATCTCGTCGATCTGGCGCACCACCGGGCCAAGACGCTCAGCGGCACGTTACGCCTTGGCGTCATTCCGACCCTGGCGCCCTATCTGCTGCCGCATGTGCTGCCGCGGCTGCAGCGTGAGCATCCGGACCTGCGCCTCGATCTGCTGGAGACGTTGACCAAGGGACTGCTGGCGGAACTCGGCCGCGGCACACTGGACGTGTTGCTGCTGGCGCTGCCGGTCGAGGCCGCCGAATTCGAGACCGTGCATCTGTTGCATGACCGCTTCCTGCTGGCAGTGCCGGCCGATGATCCGCTGCCCGACAATGCGCGCGTTACGCCCCGCGACGTGGAGACGCGCCGGCTTATTCTGCTGGAGGAGGGTCATTGCCTGCGCGAGCACGCGCTGGACTTCTGCGCGAAGGCGCGCATCAACGCCAATGCCAGCCTGGGCGCCACCAGCCTCGCGACCATCATGCAGATGGTCGCGTGCGGCTATGGCGTCACGCTGGTGCCGGAGGTCGCGATCGACGTCGAGTTGCGCGACGCCCGCGTCAAGCTGTTGCGCTTCGCCGAACCGCAGCCGAGTCGCAGCATCGGCCTGGCGTGGCGACGGACCTCACCCCGCAAGGCGGATTTCACCATGCTCGGCCAGATGGTCGCCAGCGCGGTCAACGGTCCGGCACGCCGGCAGACGCATTGATCGCAACGCGTCCGCGCGTACTACATTCTTTCCGGCGTCTCGATGCCGAGCAGCCGCAGCGTCTGCTCGAGCACCGTCAAGGTGTGCTGGACGAGAGCCAGATACGCGCCGCGCTGCACGGCATCCGGTTCAATCAGGATCGGGCACTCATGATAGAAGCGGCTGAACTCCTGCCCCAGCGCATAGGCGTAGTCGCACAGCAGATGCGGCGACCGCGTGTCCAACGTCTGGCGGACCATATCGCCGAACACCGCGAGGCGCAGCATCAGCTTGAGGTCGTGCTCTGACGTGGGCGCGCGCAGTTCACCAATCGCAATGGACTGCTCAGCCGCCTTGCGCAGCACCGACTTGATGCGCACCGCCGCGTACATCACATACGGGCCGGTCTTGCCCTCAAAGCTGGTGAAGCGCGCGATATCGAAAATGTAGTTCGATAGCCTGTTGTTCATCAGATCGGCGAACTTGATGCTGCCGATGCCGATCTTGCGCGCGATCTCGGCGCGCTCTTCGGCGGCGAATTCCAGCCCAATCTCGCCCTCGTCGAGGCGCTTGGTGGCTTCCTGCAACGCCATCGTCAAAAGATCGTTCAGCCGCATCGTGCCGCCGGCCCGCGTCTTGAACGGTTTGCCGTCCGGGCCGTTCACGGTGCCGAAGCCGACATGCTCGAACGCGATGTCCTTGCCGAGGCCGGCCAGTTCTGCCGCCCGGAACACCTGTTCGAAATGCAGGTGCTGGCGTTGGTCGACCACATAGATGATGCGCGCCGGGTCATATTCATCGACGCGCCGTTTGATGGTCGCCAGATCGGTCGTGCCGTACAGCATCGCGCCGTCCGACTTGAAGAAAATCAGCGGCGGCATCTCTTTCACGTCGTCCGGACGGGCAACCGGAATGATCACCGCGCCATCGTCGCGCACCGCAAGGCCACGCGCCGTCAAATCCTTGCCCAGTTCTTCGACCGTCTCGTTGACCGTGCTCTCGCCTTCCCACAGATCGAACTTGACGCCGAGTGCGCCGAATTCGTCTTCCAAGCTCTTGCGCGACACCGCGACGAAATGATTCCACAGCGCCAGATAGCCGGGACGCCCGAGTTGCAGCTCGCGGGTCGCCTCGCGGGCGGCCTCCATCGCGCTCTCGTCTTCCTTGGTGCGCCGCGACGCCGCCGTATACAGCTCCTGCAGATCGTCGAGCGTAACCGGGGGCTCTTCCGGATACGGACCGCTATATTCCAGATCGAAGTATGGAAGCTGCGGATTGCGCAGGCGCAGTTCTTCGATCAGTTGGCCCATCGGCAGGCCCCAATCGCCCAGATGCACGTCGCTGATGACGCGCGCGCCGGTGAAGCGCAACGTCCGCTGCAGACTGTCGCCGATGATCAGCGAGCGCAGATGGCCGACATGCATGGCCTTGGCGACATTCGGACCACCGAAATCCAGAATCACCGGACGGTCGTTTTCGGCCGGCGTCGCGCCGAGCTTGTCGTCGCGCGCCTCGGCTTCGAGCCGCTGCACGAGATAATCGTCGGCCAGCACCACATTGATGAAGCCGGGGCCGGCAATCGTGAGACTCTTGAAGCGCGGGTCGTGGCGCAGCGTCTCGACGACCGCCTCGGCGATGTCGCGGGGCTTGCGCTTCAGCGCCCCTCCCGCTGCCATGGCGCCGTTACACTGAAACTGGCCCATGTCCGGGCGGTCCGAGGGCTTGAGACGGCCGAGCGCCGGGTCCGCGCCGAGGTCACGGAAGGCAGCCGCAAAGGCGGGTTCGAGGTCGGCCAGTAACGTCATGATTTTATTGGATATCCTGTTGGCGGTCCCGGGAAGACTCGAACTTCCGACCTTCGGTTTAGGAAACCGCTGCTCTATCCGGCTGAGCTACGGGACCGTGCGCGGCATGTACCACAGCCGCCGAAATCGTGCACCCCCGCCGGGTACCGATCATGTCCTGGGCGCCACCGTGGCATCGCCCCGGACGATAACTTCGCCGTCCTGGTTGACCAGGGTGAACTCGCATTCAAGCACGCCATCGGCCTCGTTCTTGGCCATGACCTTGCCCGTCGCGGTCAGCACATCGCCCGGCCAGAACCGCGAGGCGAAGCGGATGCGCAACCGTCGCAACGCCGGGACACCAAACCAGTCGGTCATCAGCCGCCCACCATAGCCGGCGGCCAGCATACCCATGCCGAACACGGTCTTGTTGCCGCGCTCCGTCGCATAGATTTCGTCGTGATGGTTGGGATTGAAATCGTGCGACGCGCCGGCATAGCGCACAAAATCCGTGCGGGTCAGCGGACCGAATACCAGCGGCGCCGGACCGTCGCCGACATTTAGGCTGGCGAATGAAGCGTGTTGTGCCATCGGACTAATCCGCGATCCGCTGGCCGGTTTCGATCAAGGTGCGGCGCAAGACCTGCACCTTCTCGCCGCGCTGGTTGTGAAACACGGTCTCGATGACGCCGATCGCCAGCTTGCCGGCGCGGCGGCTTTCCTTTTCGGTGACGCTGAGAATGCGCTGTGTGCCGGTCAGCACGTCGCCGGCAACCACCGGCGCGAAGTATTCGAATTCCTGCTCGCCGTGGACGATGAAGCTCCAGTCGACGACGCCGAGCGCCTCGGCGGACGTCTGCGGCTCATAGAGAAAAGTGCGCAGCAGCGTCGGCGGCGCCGGAATGCCCGGAAGTCCCTCGGCGGCGGCGGCGGCCGGATCGCGATAGACCGGGTTCGGATCGCCGACCGCCGCCGCGAATTCGCGGATCTTGCCGCGCTCGACCTGAAACTCGTAAGGCGGAAAGGTCTTGCCGGCGGCGCTGGTGTCCATCTGGTCTCGCTCAGCCAAGAAGTATGAGGCTGATCAGGTGGATATGGCCCCGTCAGGCGAGGGTCAAGACGGTTCGCCAACCATCGGCCCTCTTGCCCGCACCCTGCCCGCAAGGTAGCCGTTAGCGCGGGGGATGAACGATGGAAGCCCGCGTCATCAAGCCGAGCACCAAACGCCGCGGGACCGCCTTGCGCGATCCCGAGCGCACCCGCGCCGCGATCCTGGCGGCCGCGACCGTCGAATTCACCGGCCGAGGCCTCGACGGCGCGCGGGTCGATTCCATCGCGCGGCGCTCCGGCGTCAACAAGCGGATGATATACCATTACTTCGGCGGCAAGGAGGGCCTCTACGTCGAGGTGCTGGAGACCACCTATGCGGCGATCCGCACCGCCGAGGTCGGCCTCGGCTTTGCCGAGCGCGAGCCGGCCGAAGGCATGCGCGAGTTGGTAGCCTTCACCTGGGGCTATTTCATCCAGCACCCTGAATTCCTCGGCCTGCTTGGCACCGAAAATCTGCATAAGGCGGCCTATCTGAAGAAGTCGCAACGCATCCGCGACCTGCATTCGCCGCTGATCGGCATGATCCAGACGCTGCTGGAGCGCGGCGCGAAGCAGGGCGTGTTCCGCAAGGGCGTCGACCCGGTGCAGCTCTACATCACCATCGCGTCGCTCGGCTTCTTCTACATGTCGAACCGCTACACCCTGTCGACCATCTTCGGCCGCGACCTGAGCGAGCCGCAGGCGCTGGCCGAGCGCGGTGCCCATATCGTCGACGTGGTATTCGCGTATCTGCGCCCCGAAACCTGAACTTTCCGGCTCTCAGATTTCCGCTTGACGCTGACCACCCGGCCATGATGCAATAGTAACTAGATGGTTACTTAACGCCGGCGGCGATCACAAGCCGGCCTCGGGAGGAATAAAGCGTGGCGACGAAGCGGCTCGGCATTATCATGAACGGCGTCACCGGACGCATGGGGCTCAACCAGCACCTCGTGCGCTCGATCGTGGCGATACGCGCGCAGGGCGGCGTCGCGCTGCCGAACGGCGACCGGGTGATGCCCGATCCGATCCTGGTCGGCCGCAATGCCGAGAAGGTCCAGGCTATCGCCCGCCAATATGGCATCGAGCGCTCGACCACCGATCTCGACGCCGCGCTGAAGAACCCGGACGACACCGTGTTCTTCGATGCCGCCACCACGCAGATGCGGGCCGACCTGCTGACCCGCGCGATCCATGCCGGCAAACACGTCTATTGCGAAAAGCCGATCGCCGATACGCTGGAGAAAGCCATCGCGGTCGCCAAGCTGGTGTCGGGCAACAAGGTCAAACACGGCGTGGTGCAGGACAAGCTGTTCCTGCCGGGTCTGCGCAAAATTAAGCTGCTGCGCGATTCCGGTTTCTTCGGCCGCATCCTCAGCGTGCGCGGCGAATTCGGCTATTGGGTATTCGAGGGCGACTGGGGCCAGCCGGCACAGCGCCCGAGCTGGAATTACCGCTATGCCGACGGCGGCGGCATTATCCTCGATATGCTGTGCCACTGGCGCTACGTGCTCGATAATCTGTTCGGCGAAGTCGAAGCGGTGAGCTGTCTCGGCGCCAATCACATCCCGAGCCGGGTCGACGAGGATGGCAAGACCTACAAGGCCGATGCCGACGACGCCGCCTACGCGACGTTCCAGCTCGCAGGCGGCGTGATCGCGCACATCAATTCGTCCTGGGACGTGCGCGTGCGCCGCGACGATCTCGTCACCTTCCAGGTCGACGGCACGCACGGTTCGGCGGTCGCCGGCCTGACCAAGTGCTGGACCCAGCACCGGGTCAACACGCCGCGCCCGGTGTGGAATCCCGACGTGCCGCAGAGCATGAACTTCTTCGAGCAGTGGGAAGAAGTGCCGGACAATCTCGGCACCGAGAACGGCTTCAAAATCCAGTGGGAAGACTTCATCCGCCACGTCGTCGCCGATACGCCATGGGCTCATGGCCTGATGGAAGGCGCCAAGGGCGTGCAACTCGCTGAACTCGGTCTGAAGAGCTGGGCCGAGCGGCGCTGGCTCGACGTTCCGAAATTGTCGGTCTGAGGAGTTTCGCGTGGCCACCATTTTCCTGCCCACAGCCGACCGGACCATCGAGCGCTACGTCACCGGGGAGCCGCTGACATTTCCATCCAAGGCCGAGACCCAGGGCTTCAATCGCATCGCCTATGCGGCCACGCATGTGGTCGCCGATCCGCTGGCCGACATCGACCCGTGGCTCGGCACGGCGATCGACTGGGACAAGACCATCGCATTCCGCCACTACCTGTGGGATCTCGGGCTCGGCGTCGCCGAGGCAATGGACACCGCGCAGCGCGGCATGGGCCTGGACTGGCCGAACGCCAAGGAATTGATCCGACGCGTCGTCGAAGCCTCGAAATCGCGGCCAGGCGCCTTGCTGGCGAGCGGCGTCGGCACCGACCAGTTGATGCCCGGCCCCGATGTCACCATCGACGACGTGATCCGTGCCTATGAAGAACAGATCGAGGCCGTCGAGGCGATGGGTGGGCGGCTGATCGTGATGGCGAGCCGGGCGCTGGCCTACGCGGCCAAGGGCCCGGACGATTACGCGAAGGTCTACGGTCGTATCCTGTCGCAGGTGAAGCAGCCGGTGATCATCCATTGGCTCGGCGACATGTTCGACCCGGCGCTCGCCGGCTATTGGGGCTCGGCCGATCACGGCGCCGCGATGGATACCTGCCTCGACGTTCTGACGGCGCATGCCGACAAGATCGACGGCATCAAGATTTCGCTGCTGTCGAAGGAAAAGGAAGTCGCGATGCGCCGCCGCCTGCCGGCGAAGGTGCGCATGTATACCGGGGACGACTTTAATTTTCCGGAGCTGATCGAGGGCGACGAAAAGGGCTATTCCGACGCGCTGCTGGGTATCTTCGACGCCATCGCGCCCGCGGCCTCGGTCGCGCTGGCACGGCTCGGCAAAGGCGACCGGCAGGGTTTCCAAGGCATTCTGGAGCCGACCGTGCCGCTGTCCCGGCATATCTTCAAGGCACCGACCCGGTTCTACAAGACCGGCGTCGTGTTCCTGGCCTGGCTCAACGGGCTGCAGGACCACTTCGTCATGGTGGGCGGCAACGAAAGCGCGCGCTCGATCACGCATCTGGCCGAACTGTTCCGGCTCGCCGATCAGGCCAGGGTGTTGCACAATCCGGACCTGGCGGCCGCGCGCATGACCAAGCTGTTGGCGGTGCACGGACTGGCCTGAACCGAAACATAATCGGTTCAGTGAATCTCGCCTTCGACGTTGAAGTGCTTTCGCACGGTCTGCGTCAAGGCGACGAAGACCGGATCCGCCATCATGTCGATAGTACGCGGCCGCTTGAGCGGCACGTCGTACACCGCCGCGATCGCGCCCGGACGCTCGGTCATCACCAGAATCCGATCAGCCAGGAATACGGCCTCCGGAATCGAATGGGTGATCAACAGCGCGGTTTTGCCGGTCTCGCGATGGATGCGCTGCAGTTCGACATTCATGCGCTCGCGGGTCATCGCATCGAGCGCGCCGAACGGCTCGTCGAGCAGCACGATCTTCGGATCATGGACCAGCGCGCGGCAGATCGCCGCCCGCTGCTGCATGCCGCCAGATAACTGCCAGGGATATTTCTTTTCGAAGCCGATCAGCCCGACCATCTTCAAGAGCGCCATCGCACGCAAGCCGTACTCCTTGCGCGGTAGCTTCTTGACCTCGACCGGCATCATCACATTGTCGAGCACGCTACGCCACGGCAGCAGCAGCGGACTTTGAAACACGATGCCGACGTTGCGCTGCGGTCGCGTCACCACGCGGCCTTCGATGTGAATCTCGCCTTCGCTCGGCGGCAGCAGCCCGGCCACCATTTTGAGGAGCGTGCTCTTGCCGCAACCCGACGGCCCAACCACCACAACGAATTCGCCGTCATTGATGGTAAAGTCCAGCGGGCGCAACGACGGCACGTCGCCGTCGCGCGTCCGATAGGTCTTCGCAACGCCTTTGATCTCGATCACCGGCCGCGCCGCCGCCTCGGTGGCGGCGGGCGCAGCCGATGTCGTCATGGGTGCGGAATTCAGGGTCACTTCGGCAGATACTCGTTGGTGTAGAAGTCCTTCGGATTATCCTTGGCCTTGGCGTCGAGCCCGCCATATTCGACCATCACGTTGATGGTGTCGGTCATGTTGGCGTCCGCCACGTTGAACGGGCGGTTGGCTTTGCCCGCCGGATCCTTGTACAGCGGGATGGTCAGCTCGAAGCCTTGCGTCAGCGTTTCGATCTTGCCGCCCTTCGGATTGGCGTTGAGAATCGCCTGCGCGGCGCCTTTCGGATCCTTCGAAGCGGCTTCCAGCGACTTAGTGCTGGCCGACATGAAGCGCTTCACAAGATCCGGATTTTCCTTGATCAGGTCCTTGTGGACGATGATGCCGGAGCTGACCAGGTTGACGCCGTAATCGGCGAACTTGACCGGAAACACGTCCTTGCCGGTCGCGTCCTTGATCTTCATGCTCTGGTCCATCACGTAGCCGAGCAGAAGATCGGCCTGGCCGTTGATCACCGCGTTGAGCTTGGTGACGGCGTCGCCGGACACGACCTTGAAATCGGTTTCCTTGAGACCGGTCTTTTTCAGGAACAGCGGCCAGATCTGCGACATCGAATCGCCCGGCGTGGTGGCGACGATCTTGCCCTTGATGTCTTCAGGCTTCTTGATGTTCTTGTCGGCGAAGCCCATCGCCGACATCGGATTGGTTTGCAGCGCGACGCCGACCGCAGTCACTGGCGCGCCCTTGACGGCAGCCCGCATCATGGTCGGCACATCGACATAACCGAACGGCGCGGTCTTGGCCGCCACCACCTGGGTCACGGTCGCGGAGCCGCGGCCCTCCTGGATTTCCAGGTCGATGCCTTCGGCCGCGTATAGGCCTTTCTCCTTGCCGTAGTAGAACGGCGCATGCTCGCCATAGACATACCAGTTGAGCATCAAGATGACCTTGTCGGCCGCCATGGCGGGCCCGGCCACGAACACAGCGACCAGCGCCGCGAGCACAGTGCGCATCATGTCTTCCTCCCTGGTTGCGCAGCCTGATTGTTCAGGCCGCTATTATCAGATCCTGGCGTTGGCTGGCGTGCCATGGGATCGCCATCCGCTCGACGACGTCAAGAAGCCAGAAAAGAATAACGCCGATCATCGCCAGCACGATCAGCGCCGCGAACATCGTCGGCAGCTCGAAATTGCCGATGGAGCGCTGCAGCAAAAAGCCGATCCCCGAATTGGAGCCGACGAATTCGCCAACCACCGCGCCGACGACCGCAAGCGTGATCGAAATCTTCAGGCCAGAAAAAATCGCCGGCAGCGCATGCGGCAAACTGACCATGCGGAAAATTTGCCAGCGGCTGGCTTCCATCGAACGCACCAAGTCCATCATGTCGGGCTCGACCGACTTGAAACCCTGCACGGCGGACACCACCACCGGAAAGAAGCCGAGCATGAAGGCGGACAACACCTTGGGCAGCATGCCGAAACCGAACCACACCACCAATAGCGGCGCGATGGCGATCTTCGGGATCGACTGCGAGAATACGAGCAGCGGATAGATATAGCTTTCCACCGTCTTCGAGCCCGCGATCAGCATCGCAACCGGTATGCCGAACGCCGCCGAAAGGAAAAAGCCCCATAAGGTCGCAACCGTGGTCGGCCAGGCTTCGCGGAGCAGCATCGGCCACTCGCGCCACAGCGTGATCACGACATCTTCGGGGGCTGGGACCTGGTAAGGCGGAATCCGAAACACGCGGATCGCCAGATCCCAAACAACGACAAGAAGAACGAGGAATACCAATGGCCGAAGCCAGGTCAAAGACCGGCCCGCTCGGGTACTTTCGGTTCCTCCCATGTCGATCTCCATTCCGGCATCTTGCCGGGAAGTTCTGTCACATGTAACCAGATGGTTATTTAGCGGAGTGGTTGTTGTGGGGTCAAGTCGAGGCCAGCAAAACGTGTCGGACGGACGCACTATTCGTCATCGCATCAGCCAGACAGGAGCACGGCCATGACCGGAGCACCGCGTCTTACGCTCGTGACCGCCTCGTTCCATGAACGGCCGGTGCGGCTGCGGCTGCCGTTTCGGTTTGGCGCCGCCACATTGACGCAGGCGCCGCAGGCCTTCGCGCGGGTACGGATCCGGTTAGAAGATGGCCGCGAAGGCGAAGGCGTATCGGCCGACCTGATGGTGCCGAAATGGTTCGACAAGTCACCGGCGCTGTCGAACGACGATAATTTCGACCAGTTGCGCAGCGCACTGGCGACCGCCCGTCGGCATCAGCTGGCGGCGCCGGCCGATACCGCCTTCGGGCTTTCCGCGACGGTCGAGCCCGCGCATCGCGCCGACTGCACCGCCGCCGGCCTGAATGGCCTCGTCGCATCGTTCGGCCTTTCGATGCTCGACCGCGCCATCATCGATGCGCTCGGCCGGCTGCTCGGCGAGGATGTCTTTACCCTGGTTCGGGCCAACCGGCTCGGCATCCATACCGCACCGGCGCGTGATCTCGCCGGCTTTGCGTTGAATGAATTTCTGCAAAGTCTTCACCCGGCTCCCACCATCGCGGCGCGCCATACCGTCGGACTTTTGGATGCGCTCACCGCCAGCGACATCGCCGACGGTCAACGGCTTGACGATGGCCTGCCCGAAACGCTGGAAGAAGTGATCGCAGCCTATGGCCATACCTACTTCAAGCTTAAAGTGTCCGGACAACTTGAGGCCGATCTCGACCGGCTGCGCGGCATCGCCAACGTGCTCGACACCCGCGTCGGCCGTTACTTCGTCACCCTCGACGGCAACGAGCAATTCGAGAACGTCGACGGTATTGTCGAACTCTGGCGCCGGATCGGTGAGGACCAACGGCTCGCGCGGCTGCAGGCCTCGATCATTCTGGTCGAGCAGCCGATCGGCCGCGCGCAGGCGCTGGCCCGCCCGGTGCATGCACTGTCGCGCGAAGTCCCGGTCGAGATCGACGAATCCGATGCCGACCTCGATGTCTTCCCGCAGGCCCGGGCGCTCGGCTATCGCGGCGTCTCGGCGAAATCCTGCAAGGGATTTTACCGGGCGCTGCTGAACCGCGCCCGCATTGCCAAGTGGAACGCGGAGGAAGGCGAACACTATGCGATGTCGGCCGAGGATCTGACCACACAGGCCGGCATTGCCGTGCAGCAGGATCTAGCACTCGCCACCCTGGTCGGCGCCACCCATGTCGAGCGCAACGGCCATCACTATGTGGACGGCATGGCCGGAGCCCCAGAAGCCGAACAGCGCCAATTTCTCGCGGCGCACCCGGACCTGTATCACCGGGACGGCGGACGCGCCCGGATCACGATCCGGAATGGCGAACTGGCCATTGTGTCGCTGGCGCACGTATCGGGCCTCGCGGCCGGCGTCATGCCGGATTGGGACGCGATGGCGGACATGCGGCCATGAAGATCGCGCTCTGCAATGTGACGATCGCGGCGCTGCCGTTTGAGCGCCAATGCGAAATGGCGGCCGAGCTTGGCTATGACGGCCTCGAGATCGCGCCCGTCACCCTCGATCCCGACCCGCGTTTGCTGTCCGCCGAAAAGCGAGCCGCGTTGCGCCGCGCCGCCAGCAACGCCGGCATCATCATCACCGGGCTGCACGGCCTGATGCGAACACCGCAGAATCTATCAATCACCTCGCGGGATGCCGCGCAGCGCAAGCACACTGTCGAAGTAATGCGCGGCCTGTGCGGACTGGCGGCTGACCTTGGCGGGCGCATTCTGGTGCATGGCTCACCGGAGCAGCGCAGGCTGGAGCCGGGCCTCGAAGACGAGGGCCGGAAATACGCGATCGACTGCTTCGCCGCCGTGGCCGACGACGCCGCGGCGGCCGGCGTCGTGTATTGCGTCGAGGCGCTGTCGCGTCAGCAGACCGGCTGCATCAACACCATCGCGGAAGCCGTCGCGTTGGTCAGGGACGTGAACAATCCGGGGCTCCGTACCATGCTGGACTGCAGCGCGGCCGCGACGACGGAAACGGAGTCGATCCCCGATCTGATTCGGCGCTGGCTGCCGACCGGACTGATTGCCCATGTGCATCTGAACGATCCGAACCGGCGCGGCCCCGGCGAAGGCGATCTGGCGTTCGCGCCGATTTTTGCTGCGTTGCGCGAGCAGAACTATGCCGGCAATTTCGGCGTCGAACCGTTTGTCTACAAACCGGACGGCCCGACCTGCGCCGCCCGTGCCATCGGCTATGTGCGCGGCGTGATCGAAGCACTGCCGCCGATGTCCCAATCTCCCAAAATACAAGCAATGCGAGGCGTAACGTGAAGACCGAAGGCCTGTCGATCAATCTGGCGACCGTACGCCAGCAATGGAATCTGCGCGAAGCCGTCGAAGGCTGCGCGCGCCACGGCATCATGGCGATTGATCCGTGGCGCGATCAGGTCGCGGCTTACGGCCTCGCCGAATCCGCGCGCGTCATCAAGGACCATGGCATGCGGGTCACCGGCTATTGCCGGGGCGGCATGTTTCCGGCGGCCGATGCAGCCGGCCGCGCGGCGGCGATCGACGACAACAAACGCGCCATCGACGAAGCCGCGACCGTCGGCGCGGAATGCTTGGTGTTCGTGGTCGGCGGATTGCCGCCGGGCTCGCGGGATCTTAACGCGGCGCGCGGCATGGTAGCCGAAGGCTTCGCGGCGATTTTACCCTACGCACGCAGCGTCAATATGCCGCTCGCCATCGAACCGCTGCATCCGATGTATGCGGCGGACCGCGCCTGCGTGAATACGCTCGGTCAGGCCCTTGATCTCTGCGACCTGCTCGGCGACGGCGTCGGGGTGGCGATCGACACCTATCACGTCTGGTGGGATCCGGACTTGGCCCGCCAGATCGCACGGGCCGGCGCCGCGAAGCAGATCTATGCGCACCACATCTGCGACTGGCTGGTTCCGACCAAGGACATGCTGCTTGACCGCGGCATGATGGGCGACGGCATAATCGATTTTCGCGCGTTTCGCCGCATGATCGAAGATGCCGGCTTTCACGGGCCGCAGGAGGTCGAGATCTTCTCGGCGCAGGATTGGTGGAAGCGCCCCGGCGACGAGGTACTCCAAACCTGCGTCGAGCGTTTCAATCAGGTCTGCTGATGGACATTTTAGGCATGATCTTTTCCGAAAACCGGTTCCCACTTTTCGGGATCATGCCTTCGCTTCTCGTATAACCTCTATAGCCAATGTGTGCGCCTCGTTAGCGGCCGGGATACCGCAATACATCGCGACGAGAAGGAGAATCTCCTGAATCTCCTCCTCGCTGCAGCCGTTCTTCAGCGCACCCTTCAAATGCACCTTCAACTCGTTGGCGCGACCGGCTGCCGCCATCATGGCCACCATGGCCAGCGATTTGGTGCCGAGCGGCAAGGCCGACCGGCTCCAAACGTCGCCATACGCATACGCATTGATGATGTGTTGCAACGGCTTGCCGAACTCGCCGAACGCATTGCTGCGCTTTTCGACCGCCTCTTGTCCGAACATTTCGACACGCAGTTTTCGTCCGCGATCGTGAAGATCCTGCGTGTCCATCGTTCGTCCTCGGTCTCTTGATCAGAAATGTACCGCTGCGCGGTCACTGCTGTGCGATATTGCCGGCTTCGCGCACCTTGTTCCAGCGGGTGAATTCATCCGACTGGAATTTTGCGAACTCCTGAGGCGTCGAACCTTGGACGACGATGCCGGCCGTCTCAAGCCGCTTGCGCACGACCTCTTCGGCCAGACTATCCTTGATGACCTTGTTGAGCTTGGCAATGACGGCCGGCGGGGTCCCGCGCGTCGTGAACACGCCGTACCACGTGGTGACATCGTAGCCCGGCAGCACGCCGGATTCGATCGCGGTCGGGACATCCGGAACCGCGTAGAAGCGGTCCTTGCCGGTCACCGCCAGCGCCTTCAGCTGCCCGCCCTGCACCTGACCGATCAGCGCCGACACCGTATCGAACAGCACCGTCACCTCGCCGCCCAACACCGCCGTGATGGCCTGCGGCGACGACTTGTACGGCACGTGCAGCATGTTGACGCCGGCGGTCTGCTTGAACAGTTCGGCGGCGAAATGCTGGGTCGCGCCGAAGCCCGGGCTGGCGAATACGACCTTGCCGGGCTCCTTCTTGGCGATCGCGATCAGCTCTTTGACATTGTTGGCCGGATAATCCGCGCGGACGACGGCCATCAGGCTGGCGGTGCCGATCAGCGATACCGCGTCGAACGCGTTCAGCATGTCATAGCGCAGCGACTTGCTGACCGTTGCGGCGATGATCTGCCCGGCCGTCATGATGCCGAGCGTGTAGCCATCCTTGTCGGCATTGGCGACGACTTCGTTGCCCAACGTCCCGGCGGCGCCCGGCTTGTTCTCGATGACGACCGCCTGCCCCATTTTTTCCTGCATCGACTGCGCAATGATGCGACCGATGATGTCGGCGCCGCCGCCGGGCCCGAATGAAACAATGATACGGATCGGCTTGTTTGGATAATCACTGGTCTGCGCTTGCGCCGGCGCATTCAGGCTCAGCGCGACAAGGCCCAGCATCGCAGCCTTCAGGAAACGATGTCCCATGGCTTTCCTCTCCCAATCTTTTTTCGCGCTGTTGCGCGGTTCTTTTGGCCCTCGCTCGTCGTTTGGCAAGGGGCGTCGCGCGACCTTAGAGGATCGGCGTGCGCGCCACCAGACGACTCTTGTGCGAATTGGGGAGAGCTTATGCTTAGAGTTGCAATAAATGACTCGTCATAGCCGGGCTTGTGCCACGGCTGTCCGGTTCGGATCTCCAAGTATCGCCGAATGCTGCGCGCCACCTTCTCCCCGTAAGAACGGGGAGAAGGAAAAGAGCCTCTAGCGATCTGCGACGATCTTGGTCCGCAGCGTCATCAGGCCTTCGATGGCGATTTCCATGTTGTCGCCGGGCCGCAGGTACAGTTCGGCCGCGTTGGGCTGGCCCACCGCAACGCCTTTCGGTGCGCCCATCGCGATCAGGTCGCCGGGCTCGAACACCACATAGCGCGAGAAGTGCTCGATCACGTCAGCGATCTTGTAGATGTATTGGCTGGTGCTTTCGCGCAGCCGCCGCCCGCCATTGACGTCGCAGGTGATCCACAGATCGTCGACATCCTTGACCTCGTCGAGCGTCGCCACGAACGGCCCGGTCGGCCCGAAGCCTGGCATATTCTTCGCCGTCCAGAACCGCGTACCGGCCGCGACTTCCCGCTTCTGGATCTCGCGGGCGCTGATATCGTTGGTCAGCGTAATGCCGCCGATATGATCGAGCGCGTTGGCTTTCGACACCCGATGCGCCCGCTTGCTGACCACGAATACGAGCTCCGGCTCATAGTCCAGCGTGGTGATGTCGTTCGGCCGCACCACCTCGACGTCCTGGCCGACCATCGTGTCGACCAGCTTGATGAAGCCGGTCGGCTCATTCGGGATCTCCTGCATCATCTTGTTGGCGATCAGTTCCTCGCGGTGCGCACGCGAGTTCTTGCCGACGCAGAAGAACTTCGAAGGGTCAGGGATCGGCGGCAGCAGGCGCACGGAATCGAGTGGCCGGACATGACCGGCCTTCTCGGCGGCACCGGCGAGCTCACCGAGCGCCGCCAAGGTCTGCGGGCCGCTCGACAGCGCGGATTTGACGGACGCCGCCGGCACCGGCCGGTTCAGTGCCTGCGCGGCGGCCTGTACATCGACGAGGCCGGACGCGCGGATGATGCCGAGGCGCGGACCGGTGGACTGCGCGGCGTCGGAAAAGGTTGCGAGTTTCATGGTTACTGTCCGCCCGGCATCTTGATATCGGCTTCGCGCACCAGCTTGATCCATTTGGCAAGGTCCGCATTGATGAAACGGCCGAACTCGGCCGGTGTCTGCGGCTCGGGCTCGGCACCCAGTAGCGCGAGCTGATCGCGGAACTCCTTCGCGTCCATCGCGCCGACGATAGCCTTGTTGAGCTTGTCGACGATCGCGACCGGCGTATTGGCCGGCGCCAGCAGGCCGAACCAGCCGACCGCCTCGTAGCCGGGCAGCCCGCTTTCCGAAACCGTCGGCAGGTTGGGATAGAATTTCGAGCGCTTGCCAGCCGTGGTGGCCAGCGCCTTAAGCTGTCCGGCCTCAACCATCGACTGCACGGTCTGCGGCGGCGCGAACATCAGGTCGATACGACCGCCCAGCAGATCGGTGACCGCCGGGCCTGTGCCGCGATACGGCACATGCAGCATTTCGACCTTGGCTTCTTTCTGAAACAGCACACCGGCAAGATGCGAGGCGGCACCGACGCCCGAGGAACCGAACGATTGGGCATTGGGCTTCGCCTTAGCGAGGCCGATCAGATCCTGAACGGAAGCGGCGGAAACCTTCGGGTTCACGACAATTAGATAGGGCGGCGCCGCGATCACGGTCACCGGCGCGAAATGCTGGTTGACGTCGAACTCGCCATTACGGCCAAGCGTACTGGCCGCCGCCATTAGGGCGCCGGTCGAAGCCATCAGCAGCGTGTAGCCGTCCGGATCGGACTTCGCGACCAGCGAGGTGCCAATGCCGCCGGACGCGCCCGGCCTGTTCTCGACGACGACCGGCTGGCCCCACTGTTCATTCAACTTTTGAGCGATGATGCGGGCGAGCACGTCGGTGCCGCCGCCCGGCGCGAACGGCACGATCATGCGAATGGCGCGTGTGGGATAGTCCTGCGCGGCCGCGACCGTCGGCAACAGACAAGACAGACAGAGAAGGAGTCGCTTCAGCATATTTATTCGCTTTCCATACCGGCGGTGCCGGTTCCAAAAAAAAGCCGGCGGCGCCGGGTCCAAAAAAAATCGCGCGGACGCTATCATTCCGCATGGAGGCGCGGAAGCGTGGCTCCGGACATAGCTCGCATGCAACACGTCGCGGACGTGGTTACCGCCGCGTTAGGAGCCGTCGTGCCGCCGTCACGCGATGACGACTCAAGGTGCGGGATTAGCACGATTTCAACGGAAATTTCTGCTTTTGGCGCTGTCGGTCGCCGGAATGTAGCTTTTCGCGCGAGCCCTTGGCCGGCCCCGATTTACCAAATCTAGAGCGTTGTTCTGGTACTGTATTCAGGCTGTGACGGAGGCCGATGTCATCCATCCTTAGCTGATTGCAGCCGGGAGCTTTGCATGTCGAGCGCGGACTATTTCGCCAATGCCCCGATGGCCGATGCGACGCAGTCGCTCGGGCGCGTCACCTCGGTGCGCGGTTCGCAGGCGACCGTTGGCCTGCCGCAGTTGCCGGCATCGGCTTCGCCGAAGTCGCGGGCGACCGTCGGCAGCTTCATCGGCATCCGGACGGCCAGCACCCTGCTGGTCGGCGTCATTACCGACGTTTCCATCGAGACCAATATCGGCCAAGAGCGCGGCGACTTCGCCAGCGCGAAACTCGAACTGGTCGGCGAAATCCGTCAGACCACGTCCGCCATCTCCCTGTTCCAGCGCGGCGTGACCGAATATCCGGCGATCGGCGATCCGGTCACCACGATCGGTGCTGCCGAGCTGAAACTGATCTTCAACAGTTCCTACGAGTCGGTGATCGACGTCGGCCAGTTGCAGCAGGACGCCTCGATCGGCGCCTATGTCGATGTCGACAACATGATCGGCAAGCATTTCGCGGTGCTGGGCAGCACCGGCGTCGGCAAATCGAGCGGCGTCGCGCTCATTCTCAATGAGACGCTGAAGGCGCGGCCCGACCTGCGCATTCTGGTGCTGGATGCCCACAACGAATATGGCCGCACCTTCGGCGACCGCGCTTTGGTACTCAATCCGCGCAATCTGAAGCTGCCGTTCTGGCTGTTCAATTTCGAAGAGATCGTCGACGTGCTGTTCGGAGGCCGCCAGGCATTCGACGACGAAGTCGATATCCTGGCCGAGGTCATTCCGCTGGCCAAGAGCAGCTACAATCAATACCGCACCGTGGCCGATCGCGCCCTGATGCGGCGCGGCGACCCGAAGACGACCGGCTTCACGGTCGACACGCCGGTGCCCTATCGCATTGCCGAACTGATCACGCTGCTCGACGAGCGCATGGGCAAGCTGGAAAACCGTTCGTCGCGCATGATCTATCACAAACTAATCACGCGCATCGAAAGCGTCGCCAACGATCCGCGCTATGCGTTCATGTTCGAGAACGCCAATGTCGGCGGCGACACCATGGCGGAGGTGCTGACGCAACTGTATCGCCTGCCGCCGAACGGCAAGCCGATGACGATCATTCAGCTCGCCGGCTTCCCGTCGGAAGGCGTCGACGCGGCCATCTCGGTGATCTGCCGGATGGCGTTCGACTTCGGCGTCTGGAGCGATGGCGCGGCGCCGCTGCTGTTCGTCTTCGAGGAAGCGCATCGCTACGTCGCGGCCGATCGCAATATCGGCTTCGCGCCGACCCGTCGTGCGATCTCGCGCATCGCCAAGGAAGGCCGGAAATACGGCGTGTTTCTCGGCCTCGTCACGCAGCGGCCGGCGGAACTCGACGCGACGATTCTGTCGCAATGCAGCACGATCTTTGCGATGCGCATGACCAATGAGCGCGACCACACGCTATTGAAATCCGCGGTCTCGGACACCGCCGCCAATCTGCTGGCCTTCCTGCCGTCATTGGGCACCGGCGAGGTCTTCGCGTTCGGTGAAGGCGTTGCGCTGCCGACCCGATTCGCGTTCCGGAAGCTGCCGCCACATCAGATCCCGAAGAGCGAGATGGCCGGACACCTGCAGGACAACTTCGTGGCCAGTGTCAATCAGGAGTTCATCACGTCCGTGCTGGAGCGCTGGCGCGGCGCGACGAGCACCCGCAAGGCCAACGTCGAAGAAGCCCCTCACGAACCCGCGGCCAGCATCGTCCCCGAAGCCGCGCCGCCGCAGCCGGCCCCCTATCGGCCCCAACTCCAATCCAGCCTGCTGAAAAAACCGCTGGTCTGAACTGACCAGCCGACGGCCGCTGCCGCACCGCGAATAGCCAGATTTCCTATTTGGTCTGATTTCCTACGGCGAACCGGCTTCTACTTCGCCGGGAAATGCTCCAGCCAACGATCAGCCGTCACTCCGACGGCTTGAGCGGGTGGCGTTGCGCGATGCATGGTTGCGCGTATCCGGCCGCTCACGGGCCGGCTGGGCATGACGCCCCGTCGAACTACCCGATCGCAGCGGATCGGCATCATCCAGAAAAAACGGCCGAGCGAAGTAGTAGCCCTGAACGCAGGGTATGCTGGAATGCTCCCGCAGATAGGCCAGTTCCTCGGCGGTCTCCACGCCTTCGGCAACCATCGACATGCCGAGCGCATGACCGAGCGTCTCGATCGTTTTCAAGATGTGTTGGCTACGCGGACGCAGATGAATTTCCGTAATGAACGAACGGTCGATCTTGATCTCGTCCGCGGTCAGATCCGACAGCGCGGACAGCGATGAATAACCGGTCCCGAAATCGTCGATCGAAACCCGGATGCCGTGCTTTTTCAACAGCGGCAGCACATGGGTTTGGAACGGACTCTTGGCCACGATGGCGTCCTCGGTCACTTCGAGCATGAAGCGTTCGGGCCTGCCGCTCTCGCAGAACGTCGCGACCAGCGAATTCATGAACTCGACATCTCCGGCCTGCTTGGCCGCGATGTTGATGCTGATCGTCTTGCCGGCGCCGTAGAGACCATCCAGCAGGTCCATGGACTCGATGGCTTCGGCCGCGACGTACTCCGTGATCGGATCAATCAATCCCAGTTCGGTCGCGAGCCCGACGAAGTCACCGGGCGCGCGGATCGTGCCGTCTTCGTCGCGCCAGCGGATCAGGGTCTCGAACCCGACAATCTCCTCGGTCCTGATGTCGACCTTGGGCTGGAACGCGCAGCAGAAACGGCGGTCATGAATCGCCAGCCGCAAGCGCTGTTCCATCTCCATCCTGGCCGTGATGATCTGGCTCATGCCCAGCGTAAAGAATACGGCGCTGCCCTTGGCCTCTGTCTTGGCCCGATACATGGCGCGGTCGGCATGGCGGCGCAGCACCTCGTAGCTGTGCCCGTGCTCGGGAAACACGCTCACGCCGATGGACGCCGAGGTGAGAACCTCATAGCCCTCGATATAGAACGGCTTCTTCATCTGTTCGAGAATGCGGTTGATGTGTCCGTGCAGATCCTCTCGCTCGTAGACCGGATCGATCACCAGCACGAACTCGTCGCCGCTGATGCGCGCGACCAGATCGGTCTCACGGGTTTCCCGGACGATGCGCTGTGCCACCTTCACGATCAGCCCGTCGCCGATGGCATGGCTGTAGTAGTCGTTGACGTGTTTGAAATTGTCGAGATCGATGAACGCCAGCGCGAAACGTTCGCCCTTGCGCTTGCCGCGCAGCAGACCTTCAACATGCTCCTGCATCACGGCCCGGGTCGCCAACCCAGTCAGTTCGTCGATGCTCGCGCGACGCACTATTTCGTGCTCGACCTCCTTACGCACGGCAATGGTCAACGCCGTTGGCGACAGCTCGGCCTCGTCGGCAGGGCCCTGATCGTTCTGAGGTTCAGTGGCTGCGGCCATCATGCGCTCGGTCGGGGCCGGACGATTCCGGTGGCTTTTAGCCTTATGAAAGCACGCTGCCGCGGCGCATGCCGATGGCCGAAAAAACGGCCGTTGAACGCTCCATAACAACACAGAATGCTTGGCAATTTGTTGCGGCTGAAGGTTTCTGCCGTCGAATTTCACCCTTAGCAAAACATTAACAGGCATCGTCCATGGCGGCCACGCCGCGGCAAAGGAACCCGTTGCTGCGGCGCGCCCTATTGTCTACCTTGATCTGCAGTAGCTTTATCAACGAAAAAAGCACGCAGGGAGGTTATTGTGGCTAAATCAGACAACTTAGGGGCGCGCTTTACGCGCCGTAGCCTCATCAAGGGCGCCGGCGTGCTCGCGGCCGGCATTGCGGCTCCCGCCGTGCTGCGTGTCCGGACAGCATATGCGGCCTATCCCGACCGCCCGATCAAGATCGTCGTCGCAAATACGCCGGGCGGCCCTTCCGACATCATCGCCCGGATGATGGCGGCGGCGCTGCAGGAAGCGATGGGCGGCAATGCCGTCATCGTCGAGAACAAGGGCGGCGCCGGCAGCAATATCGGCATGGGCTTTGTCGCGCGCGCCGAGCCCGACGGCTACACCATTCTGCTGGCGACCAACGCCTATTCGGTCAATGTCGGCCTGTACAACACGATCCCGTACGACCCGGCCAAGGACTTCGTGCCCGTGGTCGACCTCGCTTCGTCGCCGCACGTCTTCGCGGTGCAGCCGGATCTCGACGTCAAGACGATGCAGGATTTCGTCAAGATGGCCAAAGCCGATCCGGAGAAATTCAACATCTCGGTACCGCCGGTCGGTACCACACCGCAACTCCAGGCCGAGGTGCTGAAACTGCGCGAGGGAATGAAGGGCGTGGCGATCGTCCCATTCAAGGGCGGCGGCGACGCGGTGCAGGC
>JAQGJU010000101.1 GCA_028290465.1 Xanthobacteraceae bacterium
GACTACTTGGCGCTGTCCCGCACCGTTGAAGCGGCAACGCCGCTCGCGCCCGGACGCTATGTGGTCATCGCGCGCGATGGCCTGAAGCTGCGGGGCGGGCCGGGCACCAACTTCGAGCCGGTAAGGACGCTGGCGACCGGGACCGAACTGAACGTGGTCGAGGTCGCCAGCCAGGACCCGTCGTGGGTTCGTGTCGACTTGGAAGGCGACGGCCTGCTCGACGGTTACGTCTTCGCCAGCTTCCTCGCGCCTTCAAGCGAAGGCGCTCCCGAGCCGGGGTGATGAGGCTTTTGTTCGATGAGACGCGAGGCGCGAGTTGCGAATCCCGCGACGCCGGCAATGGATTGATTTAGAAAAAGAAAGACTTGGCTGGGGAACTAGGATTCGAACCTAGATTGACGGAGTCAGAGTCCGCAGTTCTACCGTTGAACTATTCCCCAAAAACCGTCGTCGGTTCAAGGTGTTAGCAGCGAAATCCGGCTGTCGGCCGCGGCGTCATCCGCAATGGCGGTGAGGGACGGCGGCTCGCGCCGGCGCGCCGCGAACGCCAGACACATAGGACGGCTTGCGCGCCGAGACAACGGCAAATTCACACCGGGCTGGGGACCACCCTTCCGGATCATCCATCCATGAGGCGACGGCGGCGGAACGGGCCGGACGCCGACAGTGTGGTCGGGCAGGATCGGCCCCAAATTTCAAGCCGCCCGCGCCGTGCTGCGCGAGCACGCCACCACGGCCACGACCGACATCAGGGAACAGGCCGCGACCGACCAGTAGATCGCCGCCGGCTGGCCGTGGTCCATCATCAGGCCGAACATCACCGGGGCCGCCATGCCGCCGATATTGAACCCGGTGGTGATGAAGCCGAACACCCGGCCGAACGCGCCCGGCGGCGTCATCTCCCGCACGATCATGTCGCGCGACGGCATGATGACGCCCATGAAGAAGCCGCCAACACCCATTGTTACGAACAGCGCTGCCGGCCCCAGATTCACCGCGCCGACCAGCACCGAAGCCAGCCCCGTCACCGTCAGGCCGATGCAGGTGACCAGCGCGTGGCGCGACGTGCGCCCAGCCAGCACGCCGCCGGCCAGAACGCCGAGCGCGCCCATGAACAGCAGCGCCGACAGCGCCGCATTGGCCACAACCGGCGAGGTCCCGTACAGCGCTTCGAGCGCCACGACCGTGTAGTTGTTCAGCCCGGCATTGCTGACCGCCAATAGGATGAAGAACAGCAGATTGATGATGATGGCCGGCGCCATCAGCAGCCGCCAGTCCGACGCGGACGAGCCTTCGGCCGCTTTCACGGCCTTGGCGGCCGCATGGGCGGCATCGCCCTCCGGGTCGCGCTGCAGCAGCAAGAGCGCCGCGACCAGAAGCCCGAGCGCCGCCGCGCCCAGGAACGCGCCGCGCCAGCCGAACAAGTTCTGCATGGTCAGCAGGCTGACAGGCGCGACCGCGGAGCCGAGGAAGCCGGCGAAGGTATGGACCGAAAACGCTTGGCCGATGCGCTCGGCGGATACGCGCTCCGAAAGGATCGCGTAGTCGGCCGGGTGATACACGGTATTGCCGACGCCGGCGACGGCGAACATCGCGACCAATACCCAGAAGGAATTCACCAGCCCGGCGGTCGCGAAGGCGATGGTTTCGATGAGCAGTCCGGCGATCAGAATGGCGCGCGGACCAACCCGGTCGATCAAAAAGCCCGCCGGTGTCTGCAACACGGCCGACGCCACGTTGAACGCGGTCAGTGCGAGGCCGAGCTCGGTATAGCTGACCTGATATTCGTCACGGACGAACAGGAACAGCGGCGGCAGCAGCAGAAAGTAATAATGGCTGACGAAATGCGCCGCGCTGATGCTGCCGATAAGACGGTTCTCGTGCCGCGTCGCGCGCGGCAGTCGGATTGCCGTCTCGGTCATGGCTTGCCAGCCTGGGCCGCCTCCGCGGCGCGGATCGCCTGCCACACCCGCGCCGGGGTCGCCGGCATGTCGAAATTGCGGATGCCGTAGACCGACAACGCGTCGACGATCGCATTGGTCAGCGATACCAGCGCGCCGGCGCAGCCGGCTTCGCCGCAGCCCTTGGTGCCGAGCGGGTTGGTCACCGCCGGCACCGGATGGCTGGCCGTCGTAAAGTTCGGCGCATCGGTGGCGCGCGGCATGCAGTAGTCCATGAACGAGCCGGTCAGCGGCTGGCCATCGTCGTCATAGACCACGCGCTCCAGCAACACCTGGCCGATGCCCTGCATGATGCCGCCATGCATCTGGCCGTCGACGATCATCGGATTGATCACCGTGCCGAAATCGTTCACGGCCGCATAGCGCACCACTTCGACGATGCCGGTGTCCGGGTCGATCTCGACCTCGGCCACATGGCAGCCGTTCGGGAAGGTCGCGTCCGACTCGGTGGTCAGCGCGACGTCGAGTGTGGTTGGGGCGTCACGCGGCAGCGTCAAGCCGCCGCGCACACGCTCGGCCAATTCCATGATGCCGATGGCCCGGTCGGTGCCGGCCACGACGAAACGGCCATGTGCGAATTCGATGTCGGATGCGGACGCTTCCAGCACATGGGAGGCGATCTCCTTGCCTTGTTCGACGACCTTCGCGGCCGCCGTCACGATGGCATGGCCGCTCGCCGTCATCGAACGCGAACCACCGGTGCCGCCGCCGGCGATCATCTCATCGCTGTCGCCTTGCAGCAGCCGGATGCGCTCGAACGGCACGCCGAGCTTCTCGGTCAGCACCTGCGCGAACGACGCGGCATGGCCCTGGCCGTAATCCAGCGTGCCGGTAATGATGGTGACGTCGCCATTAGGTTCGAACCGTACGCCGCCCATTTCCTTGTTGGGTGGCGCGGTGACTTCGAGGAACGAGCCAAGGCCGAGCCCGCGCAGCTTGCCGTCCTTGCGGCTCTGGCGCTTGCGCGCGTTGAAGCCCTTCCAGTCGGCGAACTCTAGCGCCTGCTTCATCAGGCCTGGGAAGTCGCCGCTGTCATAGGTCATGCCGGAGGCGGCTTTGTACGGGATCTGCTTTGGCTTGATGTGGTTGCGCCGGCGCAGTTCCAGCCGGTCGATGCCCATCTCGGCGGCGGCGGTGTCGATCAGCCGCTCCATGTAGTAATTGCCTTCGGGCCGCCCGGCGCCCCGATAGGCACTGACCAGCGTGGTGTTGGTGAACACCACCTTGGTCGAGACTTCGAGGAGCGGCGTGCGGTACACGCTGACGCAGTTCTTCACCGCGTTGAGCGTCATCGGCTGCGGCGCGACATTGCCCAGGTAAGCCCCGACATTGCCGTGGACGGCCAGCCGCAGCGCGAGGAAATGTCCCTCCGCGTCGAGCGCGAGTTCGGCGACGACTTCATGGTCGCGGCCATGCTGGTCCGACAGGAAGGCACCGGAGCGGTCGTCGATCCATTTAACGGGTTTGCCGAGCGTGCGCGCCGCGTGCAGCACGCAGACATATTCGGGGTAGGGGCCGGCCTTCATGCCGAATGAGCCGCCGACATGGCCGGTCTTGACGCGGACCTGCTGCGGCTTGGCGCCGAGGATGTCGGCCATCGCTCCCCGCAGGCCGAACACGCCCTGGCTGCCGCTGTGCAGCGTCCAGTGCTGTTTCGCCGCGTCGTATTCCGCGATGGCGCCGCGCGGCTCCATGGAATTGATCACCAGGCGATTGTTCAAAAGTTCGAGCCGCGTCACATGGGCGGCGCTGGCGAACGCGGCCGCCACCTTGTCGGGATCGCCATACAGGTAGTCGAGGCAGATGTTACCCGGCACGTCGTCATAGAGCTGCGGGGCATCGGGCTTGGCGGCCTCGCGCGCATTGGTGACGGCCGGCAACGTCTCGATGTCGAGCACGACGGCCTCGGCGGCGTCCTTGGCTTGTTGCCGGGTCTGCGCCACCACGCAGGCGACTGGGTCGCCGACAAACCGCACCTTGTCGATCGCCAGCGCCGGCCGCTTCGGCTGCTTCATCGGCGAGCCG
>JAQGJU010000056.1 GCA_028290465.1 Xanthobacteraceae bacterium
ACCGGTTTTGCGTCCGGACGCGCTCTAAATGTTTAAACAGACGCGTTTTATTAACGTGAAGTGGTTTCACTTCACGCGAAAACGATTTAGGCGATTCCCCCACCATGAGCGCGTTGCCCGACGCCGCCACGTTCCAGGTCATCCTGGCCGATCCGCGCTTTCCGGCGGCGGTCGCTATTGCGATTGTGGCCGGCCTGGTGCGCGGCTTTTCCGGCTTCGGCTCGCCGTTCATCTACATCCCGCTGATGAGCGCGATATACGGCCCGCGCGACGCCGTCGGCTCGTTCGTGCTGATCGACGTCGCGACCGGCCTCGCGTTCGCGCTGCGCCTGATGCGCGACTGCAATTGGCGCGAGGTGCTGCCCCTGGCCGGCAGCGCCGGCGTCGCGGCGCCGTTCGGCGCGATGATCCTGCAATTCGCCAATCCGCTCGCGCTGCGCTGGCTGATCGTGGGGCTGGTCAGCTTCGCGTTCTTTGCGCTGGCGTCCGGCTGGCGCTATCGCGGCACGCCGCTGATGCCGATCACGCTGGGCGTCGGATTTCTAGCCGGACTGTTCGGCGGCGCGGTGCAGATTTCCGGACCGCCGGTGGTGGTGTATTGGCTCGCCGGCTCCAGCGACGCCCGGATGGTGCGGGCCAACTTCGCAGTGTTCTTCCTGCTGCTGGCGAGCGTCTATCTTGTCATCTATCTGCTGCGCGGCCTGATCACGCCGGAAATGATCGCGATGGCCACGATGCTCGGCGTGCTGCACATCGCCAGCATCGGGGCCGGCGCCAAGCTGTTCAATCTGGCGGCGCCGCAGATTTATCGACGCGTCGCGCTCGCCATCGTGGCACTCTCGGTGCTGGTCAGTCTGCCGCTGTTCGACGGCTGGCTAAGGTAATGCTCGTGCTCCCTGAGGCAACCCATTTCGCCGCCGCATTGGCCGATCCGCGCTTTGTGACTGCGGCCTTCATCGCCGCGCTGTCCGGACTGGTGCGCGGCTTTTCGGGTTTCGGTTCGGCGCTGATCTATGTGCCGCTGATCGCCGCCGTGTACGAACCGAAGATCGCGGCCGCGACCTTGCTGCTGATCGATTTCGTGTGCGCCTCGCCGTTCTCGCTGCCGGAATTCAAACGCTGCGATTGGCGCGAGTTGATCCCGGTATGGCTTGCCGCCGCGATCGCGGTGCCGGTCGGCGCGGCGGCGTTGATCGTCGTCGATCCGCTGGTGCTGCGCTGGATCATCGCCATGCTGGTGTTCGTCCTGCTGCTGGTGCTGGTCAGCGGCTGGCGGCACTCCGGCCGCCATGGATTGCCGGTCTCGCTCGGCGTCGGCGCGCTGTCGGGCCTCGGCGCCGGCGCGGTGCAGATCGGCGGACCGCCGGTGATCATCTATTGGCTGAGCGGGGTCAGTTCGGCCGCCACCATCCGGGCCAATCTGATGGTGTTCTTCATCCTGCAAGGCGCGGTGCTGATGGTCGTCTACCTGGCCAGCGGTCTGTTCGGGCCGGACGCGCTGGCGCTTTCGGCCCTGCTCATTCTGCCGTTCACGGTCGCGATGGTGATCGGCTCGCGCTGGTTCCGCGGCGCCTCCGATCTGACCTACCGCCGCCTGGCCTATGCCATCGTGGCGCTGTCCGCACTGGTCAGCCTGCCGCTGTTCGACGGCATTTGGCGCTGATTTCTGCGATGCCGCGCCGCCTGCGGCTTACGCCCCGAGCTTGGCCAGCAATGCCTGCGAGACTTCGAAATTGGCGTAGACGTGCTGCACGTCGTCAAGCTCGTTCAGCGTTTCGATCAGCTTGAACAGCTTTTCGCCCTGTTCGTCGTCGACCGCGATGTTGTTCTGCGGCTTCCACACCAACGCCGATTTGCGCGGCTCGCCGAACTTGGCTTCCAGCGCCTTGGCGACTTCGCGGAACGTATCGTGCGACGCGTAGACTTCATGACCGTTTTCGTCCGAGACAACGTCGTCGGCGCCGGCATCGATGGCAGCGTCCAGCATCGCGTCGGCGGACGCCACCTTGGTGTCGAACTCGATCACCCCGACATGGTCGAACATGAACGACACCGCGCCGGTTTCGGCGAGGTTGCCGCCGCTCTTGGTGAAGGTCGAGCGCACGTCGGAGGCCGCGCGGTTGCGGTTGTCGGTCAGCACCTCGACGATCACGGCGACGCCGCCCGTCCCATAGCCTTCGTAGCGAATCTCTTCGTAGTTATCGACGTCGCCGCCCAGCGCCTTCTTGATGGCACGGTCGATATTATCCTTCGGCATGTTCTCGGCGCGCGCGTCCGTGATCGCGGCGCGAAGCCGTGGGTTCATGGCCGGGTCCGGGGTGCCGAGCTTGGCCGCCACCGTGATTTCCCGCGCCAGCTTGCCGAACAGCTTGGAGCGCGCCGCATCCTGGCGCCCCTTGCGGTGCATGATGTTCTTGAACTGTGAATGACCGGCCATGTTCGCCCCATGAATTTTGCCGGGCGTTATAAGCCGGCAAACCGCCAAAATCCAGAATCGCGAGCATCTATGCCCAAAAGGTAGGCTGCGTCCCCTCCAGCCGGCCGCCCAGCCGCACCGGCCCGACCCTCAGGGCCAAGCCCGTC
>JAQGJU010000063.1 GCA_028290465.1 Xanthobacteraceae bacterium
GCGCCGGCCGATGCCGCCGCGTCGTCCACGGCGCCAGACCGCGCGCATCTGGAAGCGCTGCTGCATGGCAGTTGGACGCAGCCGCCGGATTTACGCGCGGGGCCATCCGAAGAGGCCGAACCGGTCCGGGTGGCGGACGAATTCACCGCCGCGTTCAATGACTCCACGAATCCGAATCCGAGGCCGTATCACGACAAAGCCTATGGGGATTCCGCCTTCGGCGACCGCAGCAACTGACCGCGCGCCGGCGTGGACGCCGCCGTGCAGCACGCCGCAGTGATGGGCCCCGCGATGCCGGACATTGTTGTGCCGCGGCTGGCGGATCTCGCCGGCGACGGCGTGCCTCGCCATGTCGTCATCGCGCTGTTCAACGCGATGGGAGATGCGTTCCTGGCATTGCCCGTCATCCGTTTCGTCATCGAATGCTTCGGCCGCGACCGTGTCAGCGTCTGGGCCAACGCGTATCATGGCAGGACCGTATATGCGGAGTTGGGCGATGTCTTCATCGCCAGCCGCGAGAGCAACCTGAACGACGCTGCCGCGCACCGCGATGGCGAGATCGATGCATTGCGTCGCCACTTGCCGGCCGGACGCGCGCTGAGCTGGGTGAGTCTCAATCCGTATGCGCCGCGCACCGTGGTCGAGGACCACGCGATCGCGTGTCTCGATCCGCTATCGCTGTGGGAATTCCGCGGCCCGCATCTGCGCGTCGATGCGGCGAACGGCACCGTGCTGCATCGCTCGGACCAGTACTTCCGCGTGATCGGCGAGCGCCGCAATCCGGGCGTGGACCGCCGCGCGCTGATCGGTGCCGTCACCCGGCAGCGCGCGGTGGCGATCCGCGATCATGTGCACCGCATGTCGAAGCGGCTGATCGCCGTGCATGCGCAGACAAGGACCTACAAATGTTGGCCGCAGGCGCACTGGGCCGAGTTGGGCGACCGGCTGCGTCACGAAGCTGAACTGGTGATTCTCGGGGGTCCGGCGCAAGCATTGTCGGGCTCCAGCGCGTATCTGACCGCGCCGCAAGGCTGGGACAAGCAGGTCGCCATCCTGGCACATGCCGATGCGTTCATCGGCATCGACTCGTGCTTTTCGCATGTGGCCGATGCGTTCGACGTGCCCGGCGTGGTGCTGTATGGCGATGCAGCCGCGGCCGCGCAATGGCGGCCAAAAGGACCGGCACTTCAGGCGCTGATGACCCGCGACGGCGATCTGGCGAGTCTGACGGCCGCTGAGGTCGCCGACCGGACCCGGTCGTGCCTTGGCGCCGATCGCGGCGGCGCGGCTGAAGCCGCATCCGCCGTCCTTCACCCGCGTCAGTCTAACGCCCTGACGCCCTAGTTCGCCGCCTACTCGGCCGCGACCGGTGCCGCCATCGCATGCGGCACCTCGCCGTGCTGCTTGAGCGGCTTGTTGCCGGTCAGGCGCCGCAGCAGCACGTAGAACACCGGCGTCAGGAACAGGCCGAACAGCGTCACGCCCAGCATGCCGGCGAACACCGCGATGCCCATCGCGTTGCGCATCTCGGCGCCTGCGCCGGTCGACAGCACCAGCGGCAGCACGCCCATGATGAACGCCAGGGACGTCATCAGGATCGGCCGCAGCCGCAACCGGCTGGCCTCGATGGCCGCATCCCATGGCGAGCGTCCGCCGAACTCTAACTCGCGCGCGAACTCGACGATCAGGATGGCGTTCTTGGCCGACAGTCCAACCAGCACGATCAGGCCGATCTGCGTGAACACGTTGTTGTCGCCGTTCGAGAGATAGACGCCGAGCATCGCGGCCAACAGACCCATCGGCACGATCATGATGATCGACAGCGGCAAGGTCAGGCTTTCGTAAAGTGCGGCCAGCACCAGGAACACCAGCAGGATGGCGATCGGGAACACCCACAGCGCCGAATTGCCGGCCAGGATTTCCTGATACGTCAGGTCGGTCCATTCGAAGCCGAAGCCGCGCGGCAAGGTCTCGGCTGCGATCCGGTCGATGGCGGCCTGGGCCTGCCCGGTGGAATATCCGGGCGCGGCACCGCCATTGATGTCGGCCGCGAGGAAGCCGTTGTAGCGCATCGCGCGTTCCGGTCCGGCGCTCGACTTGATCTTCAACAGCGCCGACAGCGGAATCATCTCACCACTGGTCGAACGCACCTTAAGATTACCGACATCGTCGGCGCGGGCGCGAAACTTGGCATCGGCCTGCACGCGCACGGAGTACGTTCGGCCAAATTTGTTGAAGTCGTTCGCATACAGCGAGCCGAGATAGATTTGCATGGTCTCGAACACGTCGGTCACCGGCACGCCAAGTTGCCGCGCCTTCACGCGATCAATATCCGCGTAAAGCTGCGGCGAGTTGATCTGATAGCCCGAGAACACGCCGGCCAGTTCCGGCGCCTGTCTGGCTTTCGCCACGAACGCCTTAGTGACCCCATCGAGCTCCTGATAGCCAAGGCCGCCACGATCCTCGAGTTGAAGCTTGAAGCCGCCGATGGTGCCGATGCCGGACACCGGCGGCGGCGGGAACATGGCGATAAAGGCTTCGCCGATGGCGGCATATTTCTGGTTGAGCTGCATCGCGATCGCGCCGCCGCTCAACTCCTTGGTCTTGCGCTCCTCGAACGGCTTCAACGTGGCGAACACGATGCCGGCGTTGGAGCTGTTGGTGAAGCCGTTGATCGACAGGCCGGGAAACGCCACCGCGCTCTCGACGCCCGGCGTCTTCAGGGCGATTTCGCTCATGCGGCGGATGACGTCTTCGGTGCGGTCCAGCGTAGCGCCGTCCGGCAACTGGGCGAAGCCGACCAGATATTGCTTGTCCTGGCCGGGCACGAAGCCGCCCGGCACCGCGCGGAACAGCACGAAGGTGACGCCGACCAGGATCACATAGACGCCCATCATCAGCGCCTTGCGCGAGATCACGCGTCGCACGCCGCCGCTATAGGCTTCCGAGCCCGACTTGAACATCTTGTTGAAGCCGCGAAACAGCCAGCCCAGCGTCTTGTCCATGCCTCGCGTCAACGCGTCCTTCGGCGCATCGTGGCCGCGCAGCAACAAGGCCGACAGTGCCGGCGACAGCGTCAGCGAATTGATCGCCGAGATCACCGTCGAGATCGCGATGGTGAGCGCAAACTGCTTGTAGAATTGTCCGGTCAGACCGCTGATAAAGGCGAGCGGCACGAACACCGCGACCAGCACCAGCGCGATGGCAACGATAGGCCCCGACACTTCGCGCATCGCTTGATACGTGGCTTCGCGCGGCGACAGTCCGCCTTCGATGTTGCGCTCGACATTCTCAACCACGACGATCGCGTCATCGACCACGATGCCGATCGCCAGCACCAAGCCGAACAGCGTCAGCGCGTTGATCGAGAAGCCGAAGACATGCATCACTGCGAAGGTGCCGACGATCGATACCGGCACCGCCAGCAGCGGGATGATCGACGCGCGCCAGGTCTGCAGGAACAGGATGACGACCAGCACGACCAGTACCAGCGCTTCCAGCAGCGTGTGCACCACCGCCTCGATGGACGAGCGCACGAACTGCGTCGGATCGTAGACGATCTGGTAGTCCATGCCTTCCGGCATGTTCTTTTTCAGTTCAGCCATGGTTTTGCGGACATTGTCCGAAATCGCAATGGCGTTCGAATTCGGCGCCTGGAATACCGGAATCGCGACCGCGGCCTTGTTGTCCAGCAGCGAACGCAGCGCATATTCGGACGCGCCAAGCTCGATGCGGGCAATGTCACGCAGCCGGGTGATTTCGCCATTGCTGCCGGTCTTGACGACGATGTCGCCGAATTCCTCTTCGCTTTGCAGCCGGCCTTGCGCGTTGACGGAAAGCTGCAGGTCGAGGCCCGGCAGGCTCGGCGAGGCACCGACCACGCCGGCCGCCGCCTGCACGTTCTGCGCGCGGATCTCGGCCACGACATCGGCGGCCGACAGACCGCGCTCGGCGACCTTCTGCGGGTCGAGCCATACGCGCATCGAATAGTCGCCGGCGCCGAACAACTGCACCTGGCCGATGCCTTCGATGCGCGCGAGCCGATCCTTGACGTTGAGCAGCGCGTAATTGCGCAGATAGGTCATGTCGTAGCGGTTCGTCGGTGACAGCAGATGAACGACCATGGTCAGGTCGGGCGAGCTCTTCACCGTCGTGATGCCGAGGCGACGCACTTCTTCCGGCAGCCGCGGCTCGGCTTGCGCCACCCGGTTCTGCACCAGTTGCTGGGCCTTGTCGGGATCGGCGCCGAGCTTGAAGGTGACCGTGAGCGTCATCAGTCCATCGGTCGTCGCCTGGCTGCTCATATAGAGCATGCCTTCCACGCCGTTGACGGCTTCCTCGATGGGCGTTGCGACCGTTTCGGCGATCACCTTCGGGTTGGCGCCCGGATATTGCGCCCGGACGACGACCGACGGCGGCACGACTTCGGGATATTCCGAAATCGGCATCACCCGCAGCGCCAGCAGTCCGGCCAGGAAGATGAGGATCGACAATACGCCGGCGAAGATCGGACGATCGATGAAAAAACGGGAAATCATGGCGTGGCTCCAGGCAAGTTCGGTCGCGCGCTAACCCGCGCGTCGGTAGAAAACGTCAAACAAACTCAGCAGTGAACTTCAGTGTAGGTCGTGTGTCTCAGGCGCTCAGCGCTGCGCGACGTCGGAAGGCGCCGGCGACGACTGGGCGATGGGCTTCAGATTCATCTGCACCGGCGTCGGCTGAATCACCGCGCCGGGACGAACAAGATGCAGTCCGCTGACCACGATCTTGTCGCCGGCATCGAGACCGTTCGACACCGTGCGCAGCCCGTCGGCCGACACGCCCAAGGTAACTTCGCGATACTCCACCTTGTTGTCCGCTCCGACCCGAAGCACGAACTTCTTGTCCTGGTCGGTGCCGACCGCGCGGTCGTTGACCAGCAGCGCCGGCACGGACTTCGCCTGACCGAGACGCAACCGGGCGAACTGACCGGGGATCAGGCCGCCATCGGCATTGTCGAACACCGCGCGGACCCGGATCGTGCCGCTCTTCGCATCGACCTGGTTGTCCACAAGCTGCAGCTTGCCGGTAATCGGCGTGCCATCATTCATGCCGGTACCCATCTGAACCGGAATGCGCTCAATCTGCGCATAGGCATCGCCCGAGACGCTGAGCGACTTGAGCGCCTTGATGACGACCTGCTCGTCGGCATTGAAGCTAGCATAGATCGGATTGACCGAGACCAGCGTGGTCAGATACGACACGCCCGGGCCGGCCGCTATCTGATTGCCGACCGTGATTTCCGACCGGCCGACGCGGCCGGCGACCGGCGCGCGCACTTCCGTATAGGTAAGATTGAGTTTGGCCGACGTCACGCCTGCCTGCGCGCTGCGCAGATTGCCCTGCGCCTCGCGATGCGCATTGACGCGTTGATCCAGATCGCGCTGCGACACGTTGCGCGTGCTCCACAGCTGTTCGCCACGCTCGAGTTCGCCCTTGGCCAACGACACACGGGCCTCGGCCGCGACGACCTGCGCTTCGGCGCGCTCGACTTCGGCCGCATAGGGCGCCGGATCGATAGTCACGAGCAGATCGCCCTGACGGACTAGCGCACCTTCACGGAAATGCACGGACAGCACGGTGCCGGCAACGCGCGGACGGACTTCGACCCGTTCGACGGCCTCCAGCCGGCCGGCGAATTCATCCCACACCGCGACGTCACGCCGCTCGACCGAGGCGACCGACACCGGCACGGCCGCCGGCGCCGCCTGCGCGCTCGCAGCGACCGGACCGCCGTTCGACTGCACCAGGAATGCGCCACCGCCTACAATAGCGATCACCGCCGCGCTGGCCGCCAGCAATTTCCAGCGCCGCGACTTTTTCACGTCGGCGCGCGCGGCTTCGGCCGGATGCAGCTCGGCGCCATCGGCGGCGGCCATCAGGTCGGAGAGACGCTTGGTATCGGTATGATCGTTCATGTGAGTCGCCCTTACGATGCGCGGCCGGCAATCCGCGACGAGTTAAAATCCGACGGCATCGTTCGCGCATAGCGCTCGAAGCCGCATTCAACATTCAACGTTCAGCTTTTCTTGGTCGGCGTTATGCCCGCCGTGTCATGGCTTTCGCCACCCGATTTGGTTGGGCCTTGCCGTTCACCGGCCAGGCCCGCAATGCGATATCAATGGTCTTGTACAAATCCTGGCGGCTGGCACCGCCGGCGGCATCGACCGCCATGCCGCGCAACACCGTTGTCACATAGCGGGCCAACGCGCCCGGATCGGCGTCGTCAGGCAGATCACCTTCGGACTTCGCCTGTTCAAATCTCGTTTGCATCGCCGCCTGCCCCTCGGCGCAACGCGAGACCATCTCCTCGCGCAACGCCTCGGCGTCGCTGCCGCAAGCCAGTGTCCCCTGCATCATCATGCAGCCGCGCGGATGACACGGATCGGTGTGCCAATCGGCCGCGACACGCAGCATCTGTTCGACCACCTCACGCGAAGTCGTCGCGCTCAATGCCCTGCAGGACGCGGCCTTCGCCCATCCTTGATAGCGATCGACCGCCTTGCGAAACAGCGCCTCTTTATTGCCGAACGCCGCATACAGACTCGGCCGCGTGATGCCCATTGCCTCCGTCAGGTCCGACAGCGACGCGCCCTCATAGCCCTTGAGCCAGAACACCTGGAGGGCTTGATCGAGCGCTTTGTCGACATCGAATTCTCGTGGGCGACCGACAGTCACGGCACTGGCCTTTCTTTTCTACCGGTCGGTATATAATAGAACCGCGCGCCCTGTCCAGAGATAAGTACCGATCAGTATATATTTCTTGGCTTGGCCGGGTCACGGTTTGTTGAGCGGTCGCTAAGGCTCTGACAGATCGTTCTTATTCGGCGGTATCGATAAAGCCTTGCAACGCCACGCGGATGTCGTCCGGCCACGGCTGCGATAGGCCGGTCTTCATGTCCATCGCGACCAGCACCTGTTTGGCCGACCAGATCAATTCGCCGGCCCGCGTCACGTCGACCACCAGGGTCAGCGATTTGCTGCCGAGGCGTTCCGCCTTGAGGCTGAACAGGAGTTGATCACCGTGCCGTGACGGCCGCACGAAATCGCAGCTCAGATGCGCGGTCGGCGTTCCCATATGGCGGCGGCCGAGTTGATCGGTCCACGGATGGCCCAGCATCGTCCAGAAATCCTCGACCACGCCGACCAGGATGTCGATGTAGGCCGGGAAATAAGCGATCCCGGCCGGGTCGCAGTGTCCGAATCGAATAAGTCGTTTGGCGTGAAAAACAGCCACGGAGAAATGCCTGTCGATGTGAGGTTGTTTTTGGCGGTTTGTTTTTTGGCGCGATGACGCGCGAACAATGTCACATGCCGCTCGGCTCGGCGCGGCACGTCAAACGGGCGCCCGCATCGAAGGACACCAATTACTTTATACTTAAAGTATCTTCGCCGGACGTACCTGTGTCAAGAGACGCGATCGCCGTGCCGTCATTCCGGACGCCTGTTTACACCTGTTCCAACGCTACCCTTGGCGCAGCGGTTGCTTTATATATGAAACATATACCGGATGATGATGATGATCGGCGCCCGCGGCGCCCTGTCCGGTCTTTAATAGAGAGAAGCGGAGTTCGGCCATGGCGGAACGGTCCTTTGCCAAGGAAGTGCGCGACCTTGAGCTTCGCGCCGGCGAAGAGTTTCGCGGCGAAGGCATTCTGGCGCTCACCAAGGCGCTGCTGCAATCCGGTGTCGGCTATGTCGGCGGCTATCAGGGCGCGCCGATCTCGCATCTGATGGACGTACTGGCCGACGCGCAGGAAACCCTCGCCAAGCTCGGCGTGCAGTTCTCGGCTTCGGCATCGGAAGCCGCCGCCGCGGCGTCGCTCGCCGCGTCGGTGATGTATCCGATCCGCGGCGCGGTGACGTTCAAATCCACCGTCGGCACCAACGTGGCGTCCGACGCGCTCGCTAATCTGGCGTCCGGCGGCGTCACCGGCGGCGCGCTGATCATCGTCGGCGAGGACTACGGCGAAGGCTCCTCGATCATGCAGGAGCGCTCGCACGCCTTTGCGATGAAGTCGCAGATCTGGCTCCTCGATCCGCGCCCGAACCTGGAATCGATCGTGAAGTCGGTCGAGGACGGTTTCGAACTGTCGGAAGCGTCCAATACGCCGGTGATGCTGGAAGTGCGCATTAGGTCTTGCCACGTCCATGGCACCTTTATCGCCAAGGACAACAAGCCGCCGCCGTTCACGCTGCGGCAGGCGCTGGAAAATCCTGTCCGCGACACCGGCCGCATCGCGCTGCCGCCGGCCACCTATCTGCACGAGAAGGAAAAGATCGAGAAGCGCTGGCCGGCCGCCGTGAACTTCATCAAGGAGCGCAAGCTCAATGAAGTGTTCGCCGGCGACCTCGACGAAGTCGGCATCGTGCTGCAGGGCGGCATGTATAACGGCGTGATCCGCGCGTTGGAGCGGCTTGGCCTTGCCGACGTATGGGGCGCGACCCGCGTGCCGCTCTATGTGATGAACGTCACCTACCCGCTGATCGACGACGAGATCGTGCAGTTCTGCGCCACCAAGAAGGCGGTGCTGATCGTCGAGGAAGGCCAACCGGAATATATCGAGCAAGCCATCAACACCATCCTGCGCCGCCGCGACGTCAACACCAAAATCTTCGGCAAGGACGTGCTGCCGCAGGCCGGCGAATACACCGCCGACGTGATGCTCAACGGCGTGCGCGCGTTCCTCACCGCCTCGGTACCGGCCGCGCTATCGGATCAAACCAGGGCGCCGAACGAGCCGTCCATTCACGACGACGAGCGCGTCAAGGCGCTCGGCGCCGCGGTGCCGCCGCGCCCGCCGGGCTTCTGCACCGGCTGCCCGGAACGGCCGATCTTCGCGGCGATGAAGCTGGTCGAGCAGGAAGTCGGCGCGCATCACATCGCGGCCGATATCGGCTGCCACCTGTTCTCGATCCTGCCGCCGTTCAATCTCGGCACCACCACGATGGGCTACGGCCTCGGCCCGGCCTCGGCCGCCGCCTTCAACGTCAAGACCGACAAGAAATCGATCTCGGTGATCGGCGATGGCGGCTTCTGGCACAACGGCCTGACCACCAGCATCGGCAACGCCGTCTACAACCAGCACGATGGCGTCATCATGGTGGTCGACAACTTCTATTCGTCGGCGACCGGCGGCCAGGACGTTCTGTCGTCCCGCGCCGACAATGCATCGCGCTCGACCCAGCATCCGATCGCCAAGGCGGTCGAGGGCGTCGGCGCCACCTGGGTACGGCAGCTCGACAACACCTATGACGTCGCCAAGATGCGCGACACGCTGAAGGAGGCGCTGGCCGACAAGTCGCCGGGTCCGAAGATCATCGTCGCGTCATCCGAATGCATGCTGAACAAGCAGCGTCGCGTGAAGCCGATCTTCAACAAAGCGGTCAAGGGCGGCGTGCGCGTAGTGCGCGAGCGGTTCGGCGTCGACGAAGATGTCTGCACCGGCGATCACGCCTGCATCCGGCTGTCGGGCTGTCCGTCGCTGTCGGTCAAGCGCACCGACGATCCGCTCAAGGACGATCCGGTCGCGGCGATCGACAACACCTGCGTCGGCTGCGGCAATTGCGGCGAGGTCGCGGAAGCCGCCGTGCTGTGCCCGTCGTTCTATCGCGCCGACATCATCTATAATCCGAACCGCAAAGATCTGTTCATGGCCAAGATCCGCCATAAGGTGATCGGCTATCTGCAGCAGCGCCGCGACCGGCGCCGCGTCGTGTTCGCTTAGGTCATGATCCCGAAAAGTGGCAACCGGTTTTCGGACCAGATCATGACCCGCAAAGAGCTTAGAGTCAGATCATGAACGTCGTTACGCCGATGCGCTCTACCCCGCTGGACACTGCCAGGCCGCTGTCGATCGCCGTGCTGGCGATGGGCGGCCAGGGCGGCGGCGTGCTGGTCGACTGGATCGTCGCGCTCGCCGAAAGCCAGGGCTGGATCGCGCAGTCGACTTCGGTACCGGGCGTCGCGCAGCGCACCGGCGCCACCATCTATTTCATCGAAATGCTGCCGATGCCGGCCGGCACGCCGTCCGGCATGCGGCCCGTGCTGTCGCTGATGGCGGTGCCGGGCGAAGTCGACATCGTGATCGGCGCCGAATTGATGGAAGCCGGCCGCGCCATCCAGCGCGGCCTCGTCACGCCGAACCGCACCACGCTGATCGCGTCCGCGCATCGTTCCTATGCCGTGCTGGAGAAAATCACGCCCGGCGACGGCATTGGCGACGCCGAGGCGGTGTTCGCCGCCGGACAGGCCGCCGCGAAACGCTTCATCGCGTTCGACATGGCGGTGCTGGCCGAAAAGTCGGGGAGCGTGATTTCCGCCGTACTGTTCGGCGCGCTGGCCGCCGCCAAAGCTCTTCCGTTTCCGCGCGGCGCCTATGAGGCGACGATCCGGGCGGCCGGCGTCGGCGTCGAGCCGAGCCTGCGCGCCTTCGGGCTTGGCTATGAGAGCACGGCGCTGCTCAAGCCCGACCAGCCGATGGCCAAACCGAGAAGCGCCGCCGAGCTCAAGCAGTTTCCGCTGCTGGCGCCGATCGGCCATGCCGAATTTGACGCCCTGGTGGCGCGGGCGCAAACCGAATTTCCCGGCCAGGCCCACGACATGCTCGCGGCGGGCCTGCGACGCGTGGTCGATTTCCAGGATGTCGCGTATGGCGCCGAATACCTCGACCTGCTCGGCGGAATCCTGGCACTTGATCGGGCGAACGGTGGCGAGGCGCGCAGCTATGCGCTGACCACCAATGCTGCCAAATACATCGCCGTCGCGATGGCATATGACGATGTCTTTCGCGTCGCCGACCTCAAGACGCGCGGCAGCCGGTTCGAACGCGTGCGCACAGAGGTCGCGGTGGCGCCCGATCAACTCGTCTACATGACCGAATTCATGCATCCGCGCGCCGACGAAGTCGCCGGCTCACTGCCGCGATGGCTTGGCGGCTTCATCATGCGGCATCCGAGCCTGTTCCGCGCGCTCGACCGCATGGTCAACCGCGGTCGCCGGGTGCAAACCGGCACCATCCGCTGGTTCCTGTCGCTCTATATCGTGGCCGGGCTGCGTCGGTTTCGTCGCGGCACGCTGCGCCACGCCAACGAGGTCGCGCATCGCGATGCCTGGCTGGCGCGGGTCAAGACGGCCGTGCCGAAGGATTATGCCCTGGCCGTTGAACTGGTGGCGGCACGGCGGCTGGTGAAGGGCTATTCCGACACCCACGCGCGCGGTCAGTCGAAGTTCGACAAGATCATGGCCGGCGCCGCCAAGCTCGACGGACGGCCCGACGCCGCCGAATGGGTGGCGCGCCTGCGCGAAGCGGCGTTGAAAGATGAGGACGGCATCGCGCTGTCCGGCGCGCTCAAGACCATCGACAGTTTCGTGTAGGCCCTCGCCGGCCCGCGAGCGCCACGAGTCATTGTTGCGAACCCCGGCATAATCTATAATCGTTCCAAGACGCATCGCAGAATGTGACCTTCGTCGACCGGGGAAGGAAGGGCGACCATGCGGGTGACGCACGAGCCGTGGCTCGTCGCACTTTCGATCGTGGTGGCGATCCAGGGCGCCTATGTCGGGTTGAGCTTGGCCGTGCAGGTCGCCGGCGCGGAAGGCTTGCGCCGCCGGCTGTTGCTGGCCGGCGCCGCGACTTCATTTGCGGTCGCGATCTGGGCGATGCATTTCGTCGGCATGCTGGCCGCCCGCCTGCCGGCGCCGGTCGACTATCTGGTGTTTCCGACGCTGTTGTCGTTCCTGGTGTGCGTGATCGTGGTCGGGGCCGCGGTGTTCGCGGCCAGCAGCGGACCTTTGACGCCGATAAGGCTGACCGCAGCCGCCTGCGGTATGGGCGCCGGAATCGTCACCATGCACTATCTCGGCATGACGGCGCTGCACGCCAGCGTCGCGATGCAGCATACGCCCTGGCTGGTCGCGGCCAGCATGGCGGTCGCGATCCTGGCCTCCGGTCTGGCGCTGTGGCTGGCCGGCGGACACGGCGGCCGGCCGCCGCTGCTGCTATCGGCGACGGCGTTTGGCACCGCGATTTCCGGCATGCACTACACCGCGATGGCCGGACTGACGCTGTTTCCACATACCCATCCGGCATCGGGCGCGCCGGCGCTGTCCAGCGATCTCTTGGCGATCGTGGTCGCCATCGTGGCGTTCCTGGTGTCGGCGGTGTTCCTTCTGTTCCTGGTGCCCGACCGCTCGGTCCCGGAAATCGATGCGCCGCGAAACCTGCCGGACATCGTGCCGGACATTATGCCGGACGGTGCTAAACCGAACGGCCGCATTGCGCCGCAAGACGCCGAACTCGGCAGCGGCAGCTATGGCCCGCTCGGCGGCGCCGGCGGACCCCGTCGCCGCTTCGCCCGTCATCTTCCAGTCGAACGCGACGGCGCCACCCATTTTGTCGCCATCGACGAGGTCGTCGCGGTGCACGCCAACGCGCATTACACCTATATCTTCGACGGCACCGCCAAACTGTTCTGTCCGCTGGCGATCGGCGATGTCGAGGCGCGGCTCGATGCCAGCCGTTTTGTGCGGGTGCACCGCAGCCACATCATCAATATCGAACGCGTGGTTGGCCTCAAACGCGCCGGCGACAGCGGCGTGGTCGAACTGGCGGCCGCCGACCACTACGCGGTGCCGGTCAGCCGCAGCCGTGTCGGCTGGCTGAAATCCCGGATCGGACCAAAGATCGGCGAAGTCACGCCGTGACGCGCCGCCGAAAGGGTAACGCCCTTTACTTGCGTCAGTAACACTGCCGCACTTCGTGCAGAACCGCCGTCGTTCGTGCACATCGCGCCCGGTTCGTGCATCCCCGGTTGTTGCTGCGTCGCACAGCTCGGCAAACTTATCGCACCAAGAAAATCAGATGCGGCGTCGATGCCGAAGCGGAGCGCGACCGCGCCCGGCCCGGCGCCCGGGAGGCATCCGTGATCCCAGGCTCCTTCGCCTATCATCGCCCTTCATCCGTCCAGGAAGCCGTGGCGCTGCTGGCCGATCTCGGCACTGAGGCCCGAGCCCTCGCCGGCGGCCACAGTCTCATTCCGATGATGAAGCTTCGGCTCGCCGCGCCCGACAACCTCGTCGATCTCGCGGGCATCAAGGAGTTGAAGAGCATCCGCGCCGATGGCGGAGATATCGTGATCGGGGCGATGACCACGCAGCATGAGGTGCTCGCATCCGACCTGCTCACGCAGAAAATTCCGATCCTGCGCGAGACCGCCTTGCAGATCGCCGACCCGCAGGTCCGCTACGCCGGCACGCTCGGCGGCAATGTGGCCAATGGTGATCCCGGCAACGACATGCCGGCCGTCATGCTGTGCCTCGGCGCCGCCTATCAGGTCACTGGAAAGTCCGGCGAGCGCCGCATCGCGGCGCGCGAGTTCTATCAGGGCGCCTATTTCACCGCCCTGGAGCCCGGCGAAATCCTGACCGCGATCCGCATACGGGTTCCGGCGACCGGCCACGGTTACGGCTACGAAAAGCTCAAGCGCAAGATCGGCGACTACGCGACCGCCGCGGCCGCCGTGGTGCTGACCATGACCGGCGGCACGGTGGCGAGTTGCTCGATAGGGCTGACCAATGTGGCCGAAACGCCGCTCTGGGCCGAGGCCGCCGCCAATATCCTGGTCGGCTCTTCGCTCAATGCGGCGACGGTGAAACGCGCGGTCGCGGCCGCCGAAGCCATCACGGCGCCGGCCACGGATTCACGGGGACCGGCGATCTATCGCACCAAGATGGCCGGCGTGATGCTGGCGCGCGCCCTGGCGCACGCCCGATCGCGCGCCAGTTGAGGGAACCACCATGGCAAAAATCCAGATCGCGATGACCGTGAATGGCGAGGCCGTCGAGGCGCTGGCCGAGCCGCGCACCTTGTTGATCCACTTCCTGCGCGAACAGCTCAACCTGACCGGTCCGCATATCGGCTGCGACACCAGCCATTGCGGCGCCTGCACGGTCGATCTCGACGGAAAATCAATGAAGTCGTGCACCGTGTTCGCCGTGCAAGCGAGTGGCGCCGAGATCCGCACCATCGAAGGCATGGCGGCGGCCGACGGCACGCTACACGCGCTGCAGGAAGGCTTTCGCGAAATGCACGGCCTGCAATGCGGCTTCTGCACCCCCGGCATGATCGTGCGGGCCTATCGGCTGCTGCAGGAAAATCCGAACCCGACTGAAACCGAAATCCGCTTCGGCATTGCCGGCAACCTGTGCCGCTGCACCGGCTACCAGAACATCGTCAAGGCGATCCAATACGCCGCCGCCAAGCTCAACGGCGTGCCGCTTCAGGAGGCCGCGGAATGAACGACATGACCCCGACCAGCGCCGAACGCGCCGAGAAACTTGAGGGCATGGGCTGCAAGCGCAAGCGCGTCGAGGACGTACGCTTCGTGCAGGGCCGCGGCAACTATGTCGACGACCTGAAGCTGCCCGGTATGCTGTATGGCGACTTCACCCGTTCGCCCTACGCGCACGCACGGATCAAGCGCATCGACACCTCGAAGGCGAAAGCCGTGCCCGGCGTGCTGGCGGTGCTGACCGCCGCCGATCTCAAGCCTCTTGGTCTGCACTACATGCCGACGCTCGCCGGCGACGTGCAGGCGGTGCTGGCCGAGGAGAAGGTGCTGTTTCAGAACCAGGAAGTCGCCTTCGTGGTCGCCAACGAGCGCTATGCGGCGGCCGACGGCGCCGAACTGGTCGAGGTCGAATACGAATCGCTGCCCGTCGTCATCGATCCGTTCCGTGCGATGGCGCCGGACGCCCCAGTGCTGCGCGAGGATCTGGCCGGCAAGACCGAGGGCGTGCACGGCGCCCGCAAGCACCACAACCATGTGTTCAACTGGCAGATCGGCGACCGCGCCGCGACCGATGCCGCCTTCAACAAGGCCGAGGTCGCCATCAAGGAACTGATCTCATATCAGCGCGTGCATCCCTGCCCGCTGGAGACCTGCCAATGCGTCGCCTCGTTCGACAAGATCAAAGGCGAACTGACACTGTGGGGCACCTTCCAGGCGCCGCACGTCATCCGCACGGTAGCGTCGCTGATCTCGAAAATCCCCGAGCACAAGATCCACGTGATCGCGCCCGACATCGGCGGCGGCTTCGGCAACAAGGTCGGCGCCTACTCCGGCTATATCTGCGCCATCGTGGCCTCGATCGTCACCGGGCGGCCGGTGAAATGGGTCGAGGACCGCATCGAGAACCTGTCGGCAACCGCGTTCGCCCGCGACTACCACATGACGACGGAAATCGCCGCCACTAAGGACGGCAAGGTCACCGGCCTGCGGGTCTATACGCTGGCCGATCACGGCGCGTTCGACGCCTGCGCCGATCCGTCGAAATGGCCGGCCGGCTTTTTCAACATCGTCACCGGCTCCTATGATTTCCCGACCGCGCATGTCGAGGTCGACGGCATCTACACCAACAAGGCGCCGGGCGGCGTCGCCTACCGGTGTTCGTTCCGCGTCACCGAGGCGGCCTATTGCATCGAGCGCGCCATGGACATCCTGGCGCAGAAGCTCGGCATGGATCCGGCCGAACTGCGGATGAAGAACCTGATCCGGCGCGAGCAGTTTCCCTACACGTCGGCGCTCGGCTGGGAATATGATTCCGGCGATTATCACACCGCCCTTAACAAGGCGATGGACACGGTCGGCTACAAGGCGCTGCGCGACGAGCAGAAGACCAAGCAGGAAGCCTTTCGGCGCGGCGAGACCCGCGACCTGATGGGCATCGGCGTGATTTTCTTTACCGAGATCGTCGGCGCCGGTCCGTCGCGCAATTGCGACATTCTCGGCATCGCGATGTTCGACTCCGCCGAGATCCGCATTCACCCGACCGGCAGCGTGATTGCCCGGCTCGGCACCAAGTCCCAGGGCCAGGGCCACGAGACGACTTACGCGCAGATCATCGCCACCGAACTCGGGCTCAAAGCCGACAATATCACGGTCGAGGAAGGCAATACCGATACCGCGCCCTATGGGCTCGGCACTTACGGCTCGCGCTCGACGCCGGTGTCGGGCGCCGCGACCGCGATGGCGGCGCGCAAGATCAAGGCCAAGGCGCAGATGATCGCCGCGCACCTGTTGGAAGTGCACGACGACGATTTGGAATGGGATGTCGACCGCTTCACCGTGAAGGGCAATCCCGAGCGCTTCAAGACCATGACTGAACTCGCCTGGGCCGCCTATCACGGCGTGCCGCCCGGCATGGAGCCCGGCCTCGAGGCGGTGAGCTATTACGATCCGCCGAACATGACCTATCCATTCGGCGCCTATATTTGCGTGGTCGATGTCGACGTCGATACCGGCATGACCAAGATCCGGCGGTTCTACGCGCTTGACGATTGCGGCACGCGGATCAACCCGATGATCATCGAGGGCCAGATCCATGGCGGCCTCACTGAAGCGTTCGCGATCGCGATGGGCCAGGAGATCCGCTACGACGAGATCGGCAATGTGATGACGGCGTCGCTGATGGATTACTTCCTGCCGACCGCGGTCGAGACGCCGCATTGGGAAACCGACTGGACCACGACGCCGTCGCCGCACCATCCGATCGGCGCCAAGGGCGTCGGCGAAAGCCCGAATGTCGGCGGCGTGCCGTGCTTCGCCAATGCGGTCAACGACGCCTTCGGCTTCCTCGGCTCGACCCACATCGCGATGCCGCACGACCAGTGGCGGACCTGGACGGTGGCCGAGAATCTCGGGCTGCATGCGTAAGGCCGCCGCTTCCCCCCGCCCCGCTTTTGCCGGCGAGGGAAAGACCGCATGACGCCGGAGCCAGAATGACCCTGACCCGCGAGACCATCGCCGACCGTCTCGCCGAAGTAGGCTATATCGCCGACCGCGATCTCGCGACCGCGCTGTGGCTGATGGATTTTCTCAAGCGTCCGTTGCTGCTCGAAGGCGAAGCCGGCGTCGGCAAGACCGAGGTGGCGAAAGCGCTCGCGGCGCTGCACGGCGCCGAGCTGATCCGGCTGCAATGCTATGAAGGCCTCGATCAGAATGCCGCGCTGTACGAATGGAATTACCAGCGCCAACTTCTCGCCATCAAGGCCCGCGAAGGCGAGGATGCCGACCTTATCGAGGAGCACATCTTCTCGGAAAAATTCCTGCTGGAGCGGCCATTGCTGGCCGCGATCCGGCGTCCCGATCCGCCAGTGCTGCTGATCGACGAGGTCGACCGCGCCGACGAGGAGTTCGAAGCATTCCTGCTCGAACTGCTGTCCGACTTCCAGGTCAGTATTCCCGAGCTCGGCACCATCACGGCGACCTCGATCCCGCGCGTGGTGCTGACCTCCAACGCGACCCGCGAACTGTCCGACGCGCTGCGGCGGCGTTGCCTGTATCACTATGTCGATTTTCCCGACGTCGAGCGCGAGGCGCGCATCGTGCTGACCCGCCTGCCCGGCATCAACACCGCGCTCGCGCTGCAGATCGCCAATATGGTGGCGGCGATCCGCAAGGAGGATCTGCGCAAAGTGCCGGGCGTCGCCGAAACGCTGGACTGGGCGGCCACGCTGGCCGGACTTGCGGTGCAGGATCTACGGCAGGCGCCCGAGGCTGTGCATGACACGCTGATCTGCCTGCTGAAGACTCACGAAGACCGATCGCGGCTGACCCGCGAGGTGACCGACCGGCTGCTCGGCAAGGTGGCGTGATGACAGCGCAGCCCCAGGACACGTCGGAACTAGGCGACGCGGTCGGCCGCGCGCTGGCAGGCTTTGCCCGCGCGCTGCGCGACAACGGCTTCAAGGTCGGCCTCGCCGAAACCCGCGACGCGCTGCGCATTCTCGGCACCGCGGCGGCGCGGCGCTCGTCATCGCTGAAGCCCGCATTGCGCTGCCTGTTCTGCGCGACGCATTCCGACTGGGAGCGTTTCGACGCGATCTTCGACGCCTATTGGGGCGGCCACGGCATGCGCTCGATGCAGACCGTCAGCGGCACGCCGACCGAGAGCCGGTCGTCGCTGCGCAAGCTCGCGGAGGCCAATGCCCGCCAACAGCAAGCCGGCAGCCCCGATCATGTCGAACGCCGGCCCGAGGGCGACGGCGAGCATCCGGCCGACCGCAGCGGTCGGCGCGAAGGCGCCTCACGCGCCGAGGCGCTGGCTCAGGCCGACATGCGCCACGTCGTCGACCCGGACGACATCGCGCAGGCCCATGCGCTGGCCGCACGCTTCGCCCGGGCGATGCGGGCGCGGCTCATGCGCCGCGACCGGGCGCGCCGGCGCGGGCGCCGGCTCGACCTGCGGCGTACTATTCATCGCAGCATCTCGCATGGCGGTACGCCGCTGGAACTGGTCTGGCGCAAGCGCAAGATCAAGCCGCTGCGGCTGGTGATGCTGCTCGATGCGTCGGGTTCGATGAGTCTCTATACCGCATTCTTCGTCCGCTTCCTCCACGGCGTCGTCGATGCATTCCGGGAGGCGGAGGCTTTCGTTTTTCACACTCGTCTCGTGCACGTCTCGGACTCGCTGCGCGACCGAGACGTGGCGCGCGCCGTCGACCGGCTGTCGCTGATGGCGCAGGGCATCGGCGGCGGCACGCGGATCGGTGAGAGTCTGGCCGTGTTCAATCAGTGGCACGCCAAGCGCGTCATCAATTCGCGCACCGCCGTGATGATCGTGTCCGACGGCTACGACACCGGCGCGCCGGAACGTCTCGGGCAGGAGATGCGGCGGCTGCGGCAGCGCTGCCGTCGCATCATCTGGCTCAATCCGCTGATCGGCTGGCAAGGCTACGCGCCGCAGGCGCGCGGCATGCAGGCGGCGTTGCCCTATGTCGATCTGTTCGCGCCCGCGCATAACATCGAAAGTTTGGCCGCGCTCGAACCTTATCTGGCGAGGATCCGATGAACAGCGCCGCCGACATTCTCGATCTGGTCGCCGCCATGAAAGCCAAGGGCGAACCCTTCGCGCTCGCCACCGTGGTCCGCACCGTCGCGGCGACCGCCGCAAAGGCCGGCGCCAAAGCCTTGATTCGTCAAGACGGCATCATCTCGGGCGGCTGGATCGGCGGCGGCTGCGCCCGCGCGGCAGTGCTCAAGGCGGCGAAGGAATCGCTCGCCGACGGCCGGCCGCGCCTCGTATCGGTGCAGCCGCCGGACGCGCTGCAGGACCAGGGTCTCGCGGCCGGCGAAGAGCGCGCGGGCATTCGCTTTGCGAACAACATGTGCCCCAGCCAGGGCACCATGGACGTATTCGTCGAGCCGGTGCTGCCGCAGCCGCAGATCGTGATCTGCGGATCGAGCCCGGTGGCGGTCGCGATCGCGGAGTTGGGCCGCCGCGTCGGCTTCGCGGTCACGGTCTGCGCGCCTACGGCGGACCAGAACGCGTTCGTGGACGCCGACCGCCGCATCGAAGGCTATGCGCTGCCGGTCAATGAGGCCGGCGCGCGCTTCATCGTGGTGTCGACGCAGGGCCGCGGCGACGAAGCCGCGTTGCAGGCGGCGCTGGCCGTCGAAGCCGACTACGTCGCCTTCGTCGGCAGCCGCAAGAAGGCCGATGCCCTCAAGGCCACGCTGGCATCGCGCGGGGTGCCGCCTGCCCAACTCGAAAAACTGAAATGTCCGGCCGGGCTGGACCTTGGCGCCATCACGCCGGACGAAATCGCGATCTCGATTCTGGCCGAAATCATCGCCGCGCGTCGCGGCCGGCACTCGCGCGTCGCCGCGGTGACGGTGTGACAATCCGGCGCTACGCACCTTCGAATGCCGCCACGGCTCCGACGCGCTTGCCGTACTGCGATCGCATGGCTCGGGCAACGTCCGGCAACCGCTGCCCTATCCGAGGGGCGATACATCACATGGGATTCAGAGCTGCGGGGCTTTGGCGTCCGCGTACAGCCGGCCAGCACAAAGACATATCTTGTCCGGTACCGTCCAAAGGGATACGGCGCATTGGCTCCAAAGCGTTTCGTAACCATCGGGCGTCATGGGACTTTGACGACCGATGAAGCTCGGACGCAAGCCCGCATTGTCCTGGGCAAGGTGGCTCAAGGCATGGAAGAATTGCGCCGTTTGGGCGACGCCCTTGCTCTTGCGGAAACCCATGGCATCCCCTGGTTGGCACACCTAGACACGCCACCTAGCAAACATCTGCCCATCAAGCCGGAGAACCGCGCTGTCCGTATTGATGTGTACGCAGCCGGAGCAATCAGGCTCCTTTGCTGACTGGATGTCGCAAAGGCGAGATTCCAAACTTGCAGTGGAGCCACGTCGATTTTGAGCGGGGCCTTCTCCTCATGCCAAATTCTAAAACGGGCAAAAAGATTGTGGTGCTCAGTGGCGCGGCGACGCCCACTCGCGACGCCCTCCGAACTTTCAACTGCAGCAAGCGTGCGCTCAAGCCGATAACACGACAATGCTTCCGCCTGGCCTATTCTTATCGAAAGGCCAGACGGCTTTCATCATACAGCGTTTACTCAAGAACAATATTAGCCGACTTGGCCAACTTGGAAACCTCATCAATCTCGCGCTTGATAAGCTCGGTCAATTCAGGACCAGCCAAGTTACCTGGATCTGTGCCCATGGCAGCCAGCTTCTCACGAAAATTGGGATCCTTAAGTCCCTCCAGAGTGTCTACGCGAATTTTAGCGACGATCTCTTCCGGAGTGCCTTTTGGAACGAACAACGCCGTCCAGATCGATGCCTGGAACCCCTGCAACACGCCAGTTTCATCCACAGTCGGCACGTTGGGAAGTATCTTGCTGCGTGCCGTCGACGTCACCGCCAGAAGTCGCACCTGCCCCGAGTCGACCAAGGGCAAAACCGCAGATAACGCTACCAAACCTACCGGCACCTCCCCTGAGGTAAGAGCCGTCGCAGCCGGCGCACCCCCTCGATAGGGAACATGAAGCATTTTAAGACCGGAAGCTGCAGCGAATTGCTCTGTGGCAAGATGCATTGTGCTGCCAAGGCCAGCGGATGGGAACGTGAGGCTTCCCGGATTCGCCTTTGCGGCAGCGACGAGTTCCGCCAGCGAATTATAACCCGACTTGACGTTTGCGGCCCATGCATATGGCGTGGTCGTGGCCATAGCGATCGGAATCAGATCGGTTACAGAATTGAAGCGTGGTTTCTGTGAGGCCGCCGGATGGATAACAACCTCACCATTCGTACTCATCAGGATGGTGTATCCGTCGGCCGGTGAGCGAATTGCCGCATCCACTCCAATAAGACCACCGGCCCCAGCACGATTCTCAATAACGACCGGCTGCCCCCATTTTGCCGACAACTGCTGACCGAGCAGGCGTGCTGCAAGGTCGGTCACACCACCAGGTGCGAACGGAACGATGATCCGCACGCTTCGTTCGGGAAATGCAGCGAAAGCCGCTGCGCTGGAAAACAGCGTGTACGCAACCATTGCCGACAACAGTCGCTTGGTCATATGCATCTCAGATTCCCTTCAACTTTGGAGCTCTACGAGACCGCTGTAAGCGGTTGATACGGCGCCCTTGTACCTTCGTACGGCGCCGCACTTCTTCGTCCCACTCGCGGTCCCTAGGGCGTTGTGGTGGGCGGTCGGCGATGGTGGGTCGCCTGCTCATAGGCGTATGCGTAGCGAATGACCTTGCCGTCATCATAGGGTCTGCCGAGGAAGGTAATGCCAGCCGGCAAATTGTCGCGCGTGAAGCCGGCCGGAACGACGACTGACGGAACAAACATCAGGAATGTGTTGATATGCGGCGCGCCCTTCTGATCGACGAATGGCGGGTTGACGCCGTCCTTGATCAAGGTCGGCTGATGCTCGACCGCCTTGTGCACGATCGCATCGAGGCGGTGGTCCGCCATGACCTTCAGCATGTTGGTCATTAATTCTTCACGGGCCATCATATAGTCATGGTGCCGCTCAGGCGTGTCGTCGTTAGCAATGCGCCGTTGCGAGCCGGGCACGACTTGCTTGAAGAGCGGAGACGAGACCACGTCCTGGCGCGTGCTGTACGGGCTGCCTCCCCCCTTAAGATAGGTTTTGAACATTCCGTCGTCGTCCGCGGAATTGCGCGCGCGGCGCGCCAACAGTGAGTGCAAATTAGGAATGACGACCGGATCGACAATCTCCGCGCCGGCAGCACGAAGCTCATCGATGGCGCTGTTGAACACCTCATCGACTTTCTTGAAATCTTCTGAGTCCGGCTCTGTATGATACCCCATCGGCTCGCGCAAAATGCCGAGCCGCGCCCCCTTTAGCGCGGACGCACTGAGGCCACTCACATAGCTCGCCTCTGTCCGGCCCACACCATAAGCCGTTGCCGGATCCGCCGCATCGTAGCCGACCATGACATCCAGCACGGCCGCGAGATCGCTCACGGTCCGCGCCATTGGTCCCAACGATCCATTCATGGTCGGCCAACCGCCATAAACGCCGGAACGGCTGACCAAACCAACCGACGGCCGCATGCCGGCAATGCCGTTCCAGATCGATGGACGCCTGATCGACGAAAAGCCTTCCTGCCCGAGAGCGACGGTGCAAAAGTTCGCCGACACGCTCGCGCCCGAACCGCCTGACGAACCGCCGGCCGTTCGTTCGAGGTCGTACACGTTACGCGTCGAACCAAACAAGGAGCCATGGGTGTCACCGCCGCCCAGTTCGCCCAGCGTCACTTTGCCAAGAAAGATGGCTCCTGCCTCGCGGAGCTTCTTGATGACGAAGCCCTCGCGGCCGGGTTCATAATCCTTGAACAGCACCGAACCAAGCGTCGTCGGCATTCCGTCGACATCGATCTGATCCTTGATCAAAATCGGAATGCCGTGCAGCGGACCGACGAGGCCGGACGTCTTGAAGGCCTGGTCGAGCCGATCCGCGTCTTCAAGCGCCTTGGCATTGAGCGAGATCACCGCATTGATCGCGGGGCCCTTCTTGTCGTAAGCCTCGATACGGCCGAGATAATCTTGTACCAATTGACGCGCGGTAAGCGCGCCATTGCGATAGGCCTCGTGAATATCGGCAATCGTTGCCTCTACGATTTGAAACTTCGCTTGTTGCTGGGTCATTTTTAGCCTTCTTGATGAACGTACCCGCGCAGGATGAGTCCTGGCGCAAACCCGACACGTCGATTTCTATTGCGCCTTCAAATTGGCTGAGCTGATCACGCGACCGAACAGATCATACTGTTGCTGCAGGTTCGCCTTGAAATCCGCACCGCAACTTATGCCGGGCAGCAGGCCTTGCAGGGCGAGCTTGCTCTTGATTTCCTCGGACCGACCGGCATCGCCAAACATTTTCCGAAGTTGCTCGAGGACCGCAGGCGGCGTATTCGCCGGCGCGAACAGGCCGTTCCAGCTTTGCTGATCGTAGTCTTGATAACCGGCCTCGGTCACCGTAGGCACGTCCGGGAGCTTCTCAAAACGCTTAGCGGACGCCACAGAGAGAGCGCGCAGATCGCCATTCTTCAGTTGCTCTGCCACGCTCGTGTAGTCAGCATAGAGGGCCATGACATGGCCGCCGAGAAGCGCCGTGATCGCGGGCGCCGTGCCGGCGAATGGCACGTAGATAACGTCCATTTTCGTCGCAATTTTCAATGTCTCCAGCGCAATATGACCCGCCGTGTTTGGACCGGCACTCGCAACCGTGACAACGCCCGGCTTTGCATGCGCGGCATTTACAAGGTCAGCCAGCGTGCGAAACGGCGAATCGGGCTTGACGACAACGAACAAGGGGTAGCTCACAATGTTGCAGACCGGCTCGAAAGTCTTAAGCGGGTCATAGTTCTGCCGCCGGACATGCGGATTGATCAGAAACGCAGCATTTGTGAAGAGCAGAGTTGCGCCATCCGGTTCGGCACGCGCGACATATTCGGTCGCTAGCACAGTGCCGGCACCGGGGCGATTTTCAACGACAACAGAAATCGATTGGGTACGAGAGACCTGTTCGGCAATCATGCGCGCGATGATGTCGCCACCGCCGCCCGCCGAAAGTGGAACGATAATACGCAGCGTTTTGGGGACTTGGGCATCGAGCGGCGCCGAACATAGGACCATGGCCGAAAGCAGAGGCAACAGGCGCCGCGCGAACCTAAGCATGTCTCACTCCATCCGCTATATGTTCATGTTGAATATAATTGCATCGCACGCGTGCTTGGGCAAGGTGCTGCGCTCTTGTTGACCAACCACTCCACCTGTCTGCCCTGCAAATGCGCTTGACACCCGCAAATATCACTACACAATGTAGGTAAATTGCAAGACCCATCGACGTGCTGTCGATCGACGATTGCAGACGTTGGAGGAACTTGGTCATGAAATGGGTTTGGCTTTCCGCATGCCTTTTTCTAACGAGCGTGAGCGCCCATGCGGCCGACTTCCCAGACCGAGCGGTGCGAATTATCGTGCCTTCTTCCCCGGGCGGGATCAGCGACGTCGCAGCGCGCTTCGTCGGCCAGGGACTTTCCGCGCTGTGGAAACAGCCCGTCGTCGTCGAAAATCGCCCCGGAGGCGGCGGCTCGATCGGCACCACCGCCGTGAGCCGCGCACCAGCCGACGGCTACACGCTGCTGGCCACGACGAACGGTGAGTTCGCGCTTGGCCCCGTCATCAACAAGAGCATCGCCTACGACCCAACCCAGGATTTCACGCCGATTGGATTGCTCACGTTCAATCCGATCATTCTGGTCGCGAATACCCAAACGCCTTACAAGTCGGTGCAGGATGTCCTTGACGCCGCGAAGAAGGACCCCGGCCATATTGGATGGGCTTCACCTGGAATCGGCACGTGGAATCATCTTGCCGGTGAATGGTTCCAGAACGAAGCGGGGATCAAGCTGCTGCATGTGCCGTATAGAGGCGGCGGGCCGGCCGGCACGGCTGTTGCCGCCGGCGATGTTCCGCTCGCCGTGATTTCAATCTCGTCCGGCCAGAACTTGATTGACGCCGGAAAAATCCGCGTTCTTGCGGCAATGACAAAGGATCGCGTGTCGTTCAATCCCGATTGGCCGACGTTGGCTGATGGCGGCGTCAAGAATGTCGATGCGACAAATTGGGTCGGCCTGTTCGGCCCGGCGGGTCTTGATCCAGCAATTACGAAGAAAATCGCGGCCGATGCGCAGATTGTGCTGAATGATCCAGAACTGAATCAGAAGCTCGCCAAGCTCGGCGTCGTTCCGGCAAAGCCAAAGCCGGAAGAACTGGCTACACAGATCGCCGAGGACCGCAAAGTGTCCGAGCGGATCGCCAAGCAAGCTGACATGATCATTAAATAAGCGATCCGACGATCGTAAGCTAAAACGCCCTCCACCGACGGTGGAGGGCGTTTTCCTTACGCTCTACAGTGACGGGCACTTAGTCGCCACGCGTTACCAGCTTGTTGGCATAGCTCGGCTTCACGACCACGTCGATCAGATAGGGCTTACCCGACGCGACAACGGCGAGTCCGCGCTCGAGTGCTTCAAGCAAGTCCTTGCGGTTGGTGATTGGACCTTCGGCCTCGACGCCCTGGGCGCGCGCCAGCCCCGCCATATCGACATCCGGCTCGGAAATGCGCATCCCGATCCATTTGTTTTCAATCGGCCGTTTGCGGTCCTTGGCGATGGCCTCCTGATGGATCTCGTCGTTGAAATTTGACCGGTTGTTGTTGATGATGAACAGCGCCGGAATTTGATGATGAGCGGCGGTCCATAGCGCGGTCGCCCCTTGCATGAAATCCCCATCGCCATCGACGCAGATGACCGTACGACCCTTGTCTTTCAGCGCGAGCGAGGCGCCAAGCGTCAAGCCCGGACCCGCAGAAAGGCCGGCACCGCCGTCATGACCGAGATAGTCCAGGGGCTCGTTCCAGTGATAGGCGCTGCCGGCCCAACCAAACGACAAATGTGTAAGCGTGAACTTGCGATCGCCGCGTACCTCAGCAAGCGCAACCTCGATATCGCGCGACATCAATTGCTGATCGGCCTTGTCTGACCATGTAATCGTCTCCCACTTGCGCCGTGACTTGCCATCCCATTTCTTTACACCCTTCAACTTCACGGAAAGCTCGTGGAGCAATTGCTCCGTGAAGGCGTCCGGGTCCGCCATGACGGCCAAGTCAGCCGGGGACAGGCCGAAGTAATCCATACTCCATCCGTTATGCAGCGTATGATCCACCGACACGCGAACGATCTTCGCCGCAATGGTGCTTGTCTTGCGGTTGACCTGCCGCAGCGTTCCTTGCAGGTCGGGATAATCGAAGCTGACAATGAGGTCGGCGGCAGCGAGCAATTCTTTTGCCGCCGGCGACAGCGAACCCATTGGGGGAACCACATGCAGGCCATGCTGCGTTGGGAACGCGGCTCGCTCTCGCTGCGAACTCATCACGCTGGCGCCGGCGAGTTCGGCCAATTCGACGCGCGCATCCCAGTGAAGCTGTTCGCGCGAGCCACGGCCGAACATGAACACCGGCGATTTCGCAGCTGCGACCATTTCGGCTACCTTACAAACATCGGCAGCGGGCGCGGCGGGTAGCGTCATCGGCGAATATCTGGCGACATCCGGGAACGTCACCTCGTCGGAAACGCTTTCTTCCTGCAACCCGGCATCGAGGCAAATATAGACCGGCGCCGAGGGCTTGGTCACCGTGAGCTGATAGCCGCGCAAAAAGGCCTCGATTACACCGTCGACCGAGCGCGGCTCGTCGTCCCATTTGATGTAATTGCGCAGCATTGATGCCTGGTCCTTGGTCGTGTGAATCCAGTCGATCCAGGGCCGCCGCTTTTCAGGAGCAACCGGACCGGTCGCGCCTATCACGATCATGGGTACGCGGTCGCAGAATGCGTTGAACAGGCCCATCAGCCCGTGCATCAAGCCAACATTGGAATGCAGGATTGCGCCCATCGGCTTATCGGTCGCCTTGGCGTAGCCATGCGCGATCGCGACGACATGGTCCTCGTGCAGGCAGACGATCATCTGTGGCGTGCGATTTCCCAGATAATTGACGAGGCTGTCGTGGAAACCGCGATAACTTGCGCCTGGATTCAGCGCCACGTAGGGAACATCAAGCCGTCGCAACATTTCGGCAGCAACGTCGCTCTTCCAACCAAGCGGATATTCTTCGGGAAGGTCTGGACGGTCAACATTGTCCATCCAATCATTGCGGCCATTATCCATACCCAAATCCTCCTTGAAATTTTGCAAGATACCTTAAGACTGTAGCTATTTGCGTCAAGCGGAAACGCGCCCCGCGCGGCCGGTCTGCCATAACGGTCGCTGGCGTTCGGCGCGTCGATCGACAGCTCATTCCGGACGAAACGCCCGGCTTTGCCGCCTCACCGTGGGTCAATCGGCGTCATAGGCTTGCGCTGCGCTTCGATCATCGCGCCAGCGCGCAAGCACAGTTCCTCCTTGAACCTTCCGGCGACGATCTGCACGCCCGTCGGCACGGTGCCCGCAACACCGGTCGGTACTGCAAGACTTGGTAGGCCGAGCATTGAAACCGCCAGCATCGGCGCATGCGCGTCAATCATCCGAGCGACGGCTTCATTTCCCTTCTGGTCTTCATCGATGGGCATCGGCAGCTGGTAGGACACCGGCAGGAGCAGCACATCGTAACGTTCAAGAAATACTTGCCATTCGCGCAGGATGACGGTGCGCCGGCCGAGCGCGGCAACGTATTGTTCGAGTGTAAATTTGGTCGCCCGTGCCATGGTGCCCTCGCGGGCACGGCGTAAGGCGTTGTCCCCCAGGCGCTCGATGGCGCGCGAAGTACCCTCGCCTTCCTCGGTCTTGACCATCGAAAAGAACATTTCGGCCAGCTCGGCGAAAGCCGGCGGCTTCGCCAACTCGACCGAGCATCCGGACCGCTCGAGCCAATGCGCAGCCTGTTGGACCGACGCAGCGACAGCGGAATCGACCACGGCATCGTCATCGCCGTTAAACAGCGCGACGCGCAGGGGACGTTCGCTGTCGCTGTCGAACCACGGCGCCGGCACCCACCATGGATCGCGCGCGTCGCTCTGCGCCATCGCACGCAAGCCAACCCGAACATCCGCGACCGATCTTCCCAAAGGTCCCTGCACGCTCATCAGTTGGCTGGCCAACGTCGCCTCGACATTGGGATTCTCGCTGTAGTTTGCGATGCGCCCGAACGACGGTCGCAATCCGACAACGCCGCAGGCATAAGCGGGATAACGGATCGAACCCGCACGATCCGTACCGTGAGCCAGCGCACCGACACCGGTTGCGACCGCGACAGCGGCCCCGCCGCTTGAGCCGCCTGGCGTACGGCCGGCATCCCAAGGGTTGAGCGTACGGCCGTACAAATCATTGTCAGTGAAAAAACGGGCGCAAAAGGCCGGCACATTTGTGCGGCCAATGATTACGGCTCCGGCCGCGCGCCAACTGGCGATCGGCGGGCTATCAGCCTTGGCCATATCGTGTTTGAAAGCGACGACGCCAGCAGTTGTCGGCCGACCTTCATAATCGACGTTGATCTTTACCGTAACCGGAACACCGTGCAGCGGCCCTATGACATCGCCACGTCCAACTGCTGCATCGGCCCTGTCTGCGGAGGACAGCGCTTCGTCCGCAAGTACGTCGACGACGGCATTGACACGCGGATTGACCGTATCGAGCCGTGCGAGGGCACTCGTCACCGCCTCACGGCTTGACACCCGTCGCGCGGCTATCGCTTCAGCAAGATCGGTCGCGCTCCATTTCCACAGATCACTGGTCATCTCAAACACTTCAGCGCAGGTTGGCCCAAGGCGTGAGCTTACGATCGAGCCACTGCTGACCCTTCATGATAACCGCCCCCATCAGCGTCAGCGTAATCAGCGCGGCGAACACTTTCTCGGTTTCCAGCACCTGACCGGCCTGTATGAGCAGATTGCCCATACCGCCCTGGCTGGAACCGCCGATCATCTCAGCGGCGACGACAAGAATGATGGTAACGCCCATTCCGAGTTGTAGCCCGGCAAAGATGGTTGGAATTGCCGCCGGCAGAACGACACTGAGCTGCGTCTGCCGACGATTGGCGCCGAGGTCTTCGGCAGCCTTGACCAACCCGCGATCGACTTGCCGCACTCCGGCGTAGGTACTCATCACGATCGGGAAGAAGGCGGTCACGGCGCTGATGACGATCTTGTAGGCTTCACCCGTGCCAAGCCAGATAATGAGCAGCGGGATCAAAGATATTTTCGGTAAGGGATAGAGCGCGGCGATCCACGGATCGGCAATGCGCTCGAAAATACGCGACACGCCCATTACGATGCCGACGACAATACCGACGATAGCGGCGAGCAGGAAGCCAACCATGATCCGCAGCATAGTAGCGGCGAGATTGTAGAACAGCGAGCCGTCCTCGACCATGCTGATGAGCGCATGCATGATAGCAAGCGGCGATGGCAGGTAAATCGGAGGGATGTTGCGCAGATCAACCAACAGCTGCCACGCAACGAAAAAAACGACGATGCTCAGTGCTGGCAGGATTCTCTCTGCAAGAACGGCATTACGACTCAGTTTTTTCATGAAGCGGCTCCCGCTGCCACGTTCTGTTCTTGCATCGCCTTAGTCACCTCGTCGCGGATCAGGTGGAAAGCGCGATCGAAAAGCGCACCGAATTTCGGCGTGCTGATCATTTCGACCGAGCGTGGACGCGGCAGATCAACGGCAAGCACTTCCTTAATGCGCCCGGGTCGCGCCGTCATCACGATGACCTCGTCGCCCAACAGGATGGCCTCGTCGATCGAATGCGTTACAAAGATGACTGTCTTCTTCGTTTCATCAAAGATGCGCATGAGTTCTTCCTGCATGACGATCTTCGTCTGCGCGTCGAGCGCACCGAAGGGTTCGTCCATCAGCAGGATCGGCCGATCCATGATCAGCGCGCGGGCGAGGGCGACGCGCTGGCGCATACCGCCGGAAAGCTGACTCGGATAATGGCGCTCGAAGCCCGTCAGGCCAACCGAGTTGATCAGCACGCGCGCCTTATCGGCGCGTTCGGCTTTTTGTACGCCCGCCATTTCGAGGCCAAAGGCGACATTGTCGATCACGGTGCGCCACGGGAACAGGTTCTGGCTTTGCCAGACCATGACGGAGGCCGAACCGGCCTTGTTTGCGCCCTCGATCGTCACCTTGCCGCTCGTCGGTGTTTCAAGCCCACCGACAATCTGTGCAATGGTGCTCTTGCCGCAGCCGCTAGGCCCTAGAATGCAAGAGAAGCGGCCGGACTTGAACGTGTGAGTGAAACCATCGAGCGCGACAAGATTCGATCCGTCTCGGCCTTCCCAGACCTGTCTCACGTCTTCAACCGTAATATTCATCGGATCATCCAACGCGAACGCAGACCGCTATTTGTGCGGATAGAGCGCATGCTTCCATTTTTCCGCAATCTCGGCCGCCTCATCAGGCAAGAGCGCAGATGACGGCGGATAAGCGTCCTTCCAGGCAAACGGCTTGCAAGCGTCGATCAGCATCTTGGAATGCGATGTCGCACCGATGGCGCGCGCTTCCGGCGGAATACGCGGATCAAGCGAGGAACTCCATGCATTGCGCACGATGTCGACGGACTCGGAAGGCTCGCAACGCGTCGTTACCGCCCACATTACGTCAGCGAGGTTCGAGGGATCGACGTCCTCATCGACCACGACAACAATCCGACCCATATAGCTTTGGGCACCGGCAATCATCGCCGCCCGCTTGGAGTGGCCGGCATAACGCTGCTTCAGCGCAATCACAGTCATCAGTTGCGACACATGCTGCCACGCGCCGACGACGTCGGTGACACCGTTGGCCTCGAGATTGCTCCAAATTCCAGCGGCGCGGAACGGAAGGCCGAAATGGAACCGCGGCGGCTTGAGCGGCGGCGAACCGAACAAAATCGGATCGTCGCGATAGTAAACCGCTTCGACATCCATCACCGGCGCGGGTCGCGCGTCGGCGGCATAATAGCCGGTAAACTCGCCAAATGGCCCTTCCGGCAGCGTCACCTCGCTTGGCGGCAGCAGCTTGCCTTCAAGAATGATCTCGGCGTGAGCCGGGAGTGGCAAGCCGGTGCGTGGACCGCGGACGATCTCGATCGGCTCACCCTTGATCGCGCCGGCGAAATCGTACTCCGATGCGCCTTCCGGCAGATACTCAAATCCGGAAATGAACAGCGATGGGTCCTGTCCGTTGACGATGGCGATCGGGCAGGGCTTCCCCTGATCCCAATACTTCTTCGCAATGATTGCGCCATGGCGGCCGAGATGATCGAATTGCACCGTAACGCGATTTGGTCCGTGCACTTGAACGCGGTAGATCGAGGCGTTCACCCAATCGGTGTCTGGATCACCCGTGATGACGAGACTGCCGGAACCGATGTAGGGGCCGCCATCCTTTTTGTGCCAGGTCGGCACCGGAAAGCGACCAAGATCGACGTCCTGGCCTTCCTGCACGTTCTTAAAGAACGCCGCGTCTTTGACCTCGATCGGCGCAAGCATCTTCAGCTTGGTCCGCCGCTCCTTCCATGCCTTCAAGGCATCGATTGGACGCAGGCTGTGATCCAGGCCGAGCGCCAGCGCGGCACGCTGCGCGCTTGTCGTGGCATTGGAGAAAATGCGGAAGCCTTTGGGAAAGCCTTTGATGTTGTCGAACAGCAGTGCTGGCTGCTCTGGCGAACCAGCGGCAACTTCAGTGATGCCGCCGATTTCGAAGCGCGGATCTGCGCCGTCGATGCGACGGAGCGCGCCGATGCCATCGACTAGGCTGATATAATCTCGCAGGTCTTTGTACATAGGGCCTCTCGCGCCGGTTGCCTCGCGCGGTCTGCGCGAGGCACAGCCTTCAGCATACTCTAGACGAGTCCTCAGAGAGCAATCAGTTGGCGAAAGGCTTTTCGCGGTCGAATTTCTCTTTCGCTTCCTTGGCGATCGAAAGGTCGAACAGTTGCTCGCGCGTGACCTTCTTCTGCACGTACTGGAAGTATTCGCCGCTCCAGAAGTCCTGCATGGCCATGATCGAGTCGATCTGCGGCATGCCATCCTCGTTGAGGTAGGCCCAGTTCGGCGCAATCGCCTTGATCAACTCCGGCTTGTTGAGGGTGGTGTACTTGGCCAGGATATCAAGGATCTTCGGATCGTTGTCCGGCGCCCCTGCTGCCGCATTAAACTCTTTGACGCCCTGCAGGTAGGCCAACATAAAGCGCACCATCACGTCATGCTTTTGCGTCAGGAAGTCCTTGCGACCGGCAAAGGCAGCGATTTGGAAGTTCGGCGCAATTTCGTCACCAGTGGCGACAATCTGACCCATCTTGTTGTTTTTGGCGAACACGGCAAGGTTATAGGAAAGATCGCTGCCGTCGAGCTGCCCTTGCCCAAGCATTTTCATCAGGTCGGGCTGAGGGATATTGACGACCCACTGAACGTCCTTCGCGGGATTGAGGCCCGCCTTTAGCAGGGCCTGCGCGGCATTATAGTGATTGACGCTGCCGAGCGCTCCGACACCGACCTTCTTGCCCTTCAGTTTGACGAGATCGGGGATCGTCTTCACGCCCTCGTCGTACAGCTTCTGCGACACGAGGAACGCGGTGTAGGCACGTCCAGGCTTGTTGTTGCCCCAGTCAGCGAATACGGCGATCGGCGCGCCTTTGGCGATGCCGTTGAAGAGGTTCGCAGCAGCCGGAAGATTGGTGAGCTCGAGTTCGCCAGCGATCATCGCCGGCACGGCAAGTGAGCCATCATCGAAGCGACGCAGCTCAACCGTAATGCCCATCTTATTGAAGTACCCTTTCTCCTGCGCGATAAAGAGCCCTCCCCCGGAGAGAAACGGACCGTAGCCGACGCGGATAACGTCGTTGGCCGCCGCGGACGCGCCAAACGCGACAATGCCAGCGGTCGCAGCAAGCGCGGCTACGAACGACTTCAGTGTTCTGCCCATCTTCATTTCCCACCTCGCTTGTTGTTGTTCGACTGCCCAATCCGGCATCACGCCCAAAAAGCGTACATGATGTATATATCTGGTCAAGCCGATAATTTGGGCGCACGCTGCATCGCACGGCAAAATAAGCTCGCAGAATGAAGAACGGCGCCGGGACGAACCCGACGCCGCGCCAATTTTTTCTTCAATACGAGAGCGATCAATCTTCGATAGGCGGCAAGTTCAGCGCATTATCGACCAGAGCGCCGGCACTTTTAAAATCGAAGGACCGGAACATGTTCATCTTCACGAGGAACGACGCGCCCCCGTAAAATTTTTCGTACTGCTGATGGCGATTGCCGAACTCGCTGCCGATAAAATCCCATGCGAGGCGCATCAATTTAATCTTCTCGCGCGCGCCGGTTTTGTTCGAACGGTAAAATCGCTCGATGTCCTTTGCCGTCTCCGGATTGTCGAGGTCCTTGAACGACGAAGGCAGCGTGATCATGCCAGCTCCCGTCAGTTCGCGCACGATGTCGATCATCTTCGGATTGATCTCGGATTGCAACGCCATCACCGAATAGAGCGCCGTCTTGGACGGCCACAGCACGCCCTCTTCGTCATGCGTCGCAAGTACTTCCTGCGAATGCAGCATGCCTTCGACGATCGCGGCGTAAGACGCGAGTTCGCCCATCATCACCTGCACCGGAGGTACGGCGTCATTGCCCGTCATCTCGTTCATGCGTTTGGCCAGGCCGAGAAGGAAGCGCAGCTTCACCGAATAACGCGCTTGGGCCTGAAGATTGCCGTACAGATGCGCCGGCGTCTTCCACCACTGATCGCGGCACACTTCGAGATTGCGGTAACAGAAAACATGTTCCCACGGAACGAACACGTTGTCGAACACGACCATGCAATCGGTTTCATCGAAACGCGCGGTCAGCGGGTACTCGTCCGCCGACTTGCCCACCGCCTGCATGGCGAAGGCCCTGCGCGAGTAAAGCCGCAAGCCTTCCGCATCGGTCGGCACAGCGAGGCTTAGCGCGTAGTTCTCCTCACCCGGACGCAGCGGATGGATGCAGCTCAGGTGTATGTAGTCGGCATAGACCCCGCCGGTCGCAAGTTGCTGCGCGCCGGAGACATAAATGCCCTTGTCGGTTTCTTTGACGACGCCGGCATAGAGCGTCGGGTCGTCCTGCAGGTTGGCCGGCTTGGAGCGGTCGATCTGCGGCGGCACGATAGCGTAAGCGACGTAAGCATGCGTGTCGCGCAGATGCTCGTAGAACGCTACAACGTTACGGCCGTACTGCTCGCCACCGGCGGCAAACACCGAAGGCTTGGCCGCAAAGCCGTTGAAGAATCCGGCGACATGATCCGGCGTACGGCCCATCAGACCGAAAGTGAGCTCCGCCCACTTCTCGGCGGCGATACGCTTGTCGCGCAGATCGGCATGCGTTTTCGGAATCTGGTAGGCGCGCAGCACCGGCGCGCCATCGACCGGCGACGGAAATGTCATGACCGCACGGTTTTCCGGTGCAGCAGCGTAATCGTACAGCGCGGCAATCGAGCGCGCGCCCTGCTTGAACGCCGGATGCGCCGTCGGGTCGGAAATGATCTCGCCGTCGACGATCACCTTGCGCTTACGACGGCGGAGACCGGCCAGGAATTCAGCGCCGGTGCGCAACGGCTGCGTCGCCGATTGGCGGGTCTTCAGACCTGCATTCGTGGTCATGGAAATCCATCCTAACTATTACGGCGAGCGCTCTTTGGACAGGAGCTACTCCAGCCCACCCAGCCACGCCGCGGATCATCGCCAAAATTAATATACATACTGTACATATACATGTTATCCGTCAAGGGGGCGATCCGAATGCTGAGCGCTCTCGATTTTCTTACCGCGTTACGCCACGGAGGGCCTCTATTGTGAAAATCGACATGCGGGAGTTCCGCAACGTCCTCGGCCAATTCGCCACCGGCATCGCCATCGTGACGGCCGCGGTCGACGGCAACCGACTTGGCGCGACGATCAGCTCTTTCAACTCCGTCTCGCTCGATCCGCCGCTTGTGCTGTTTTCGCTGGCAAGCAAGTCGCTCGGCATCGCGCAGTGGAAAGCCGCCACGGCACTAACGATCTTCATCTTAGGCGAACATCAGGCCGATTTGTCGAACCGCTTCGCGCGCGCCGGCGCCGACAAATGGGCCGAGTTCGGCGACCGGGCCACTTCCAATGGCAGCCCCTGGCTTCCCGGCGCCATCGCCAGTTTCGACTGCACGCCCTTTGCAGTTTACGCTGGCGGCGACCATGAGATTTTTGTCTGTGAGGTCGAGGCTTTCAGTACCGCAGGCAGTATGGCGCCGCCGCTCATCTTCCACGCCGGCAAGTACCGCAACCTGAAATCCTTGGAGGCGGGCAAAATGCCGCCAGACGACAACATGTGGCTGCACGGCTGGTGAGCGATTAGGCCCAGCCCGGCATTGCGAAGAGGCGCACGAGAAAGCGAAGGCACCCCATGATCTGGCCGTCGGTATCGAGCAAGAAGCGAACTTACTGCTCAGCTCCGCCCGGACTCGCTGTCGCGAATTTCGTCAATAGCATGTTCTGAATTGGTCAGCAGCACGTTGGCGAATTCATTCATCACATCGAACTGTTTGCGATCGATATTCTTGAATAGCAGGTCGTTGATGCTTCGCACCATGGTCGAGACTTCTTTGACCGCGGCCTCGCCCTTCGGCGACAGCGAAATGAGGACACTGCGGCCATCGCTTTCGTTCGGCCGTTTGACAAGTAGACCCTTGCGAATGAGACGACCCACTTCGGTGGTAACATGCGTGGCCGCCAAGCCAATGTAGTTGGAGAGCGCAGCAATGTTGATGCCGGCATCGCCCTGACGATAGGCCACACCGATCAGCACGGTGAACTGGCTACCGGTCAATCCAAGCTTGCGGCCGAATGCTTCGCGGCAGACGACCAGACGGCTTAACATCTGCACGAGCCGATACAGCGCGTCGCGGAACCAGTCGTCCGAACCGTCCTTGAAAAAGTCCTTGCGCGAAATAGTTGTCGGAACTTTGAATTGGCTCTTGCGGATCGACGATGGCACACGTTGAACCGTTTTGCGTGCAGTCTTGACCATAAACCTTGTTTCCATCCCACAGTGAAACGCCTGATATTGCTATCAAATCGTCAGAAAATTAAAAGGGCCATGAAGAAGCCAACCACACCTTTTGCTGGCTGGTACGATAGAAAAAAAGTTGTGCCGCTGTTCGTTCATCGGTCAGGCGAGCTTGCCCCTGTCAACAAACCGCAACCGATTGATAATGCTGGTCGTCCGGCATGCCTTGCGGCGAGCCGTAGGCGAAACGTCCGCGTATGCCGCATCGCGCATGGCCGAAAGTTCGCCATCGGCGTGATCGGGGCTGCGCACGTTATGCGCCCAATTGTGCGCCGTTGTAACGCCCGCACTTAGCGCCTCTGCGGAGCCGAGGATTACGCCACGGTAACCCGTGCCGCGGAATGGAGGTCTGGGTCTACAGTGGCCTCTTGGACGGCGAGGAGCCGTCCGCATTCATGCAAGCAGCCGGTCGTCCACGCGGGCGGCTAGCGAGTCGAGGGCGACCCGGACTAGGCGGTTGCGCGGCGTGTCGAAGGTGAACTCCTCGAACCGGCAGGCGACCATTCCCTTGCTAAGCAGGTCACCGGCAAATGTCTCGAGAACATCGATACGTCCGCGCACGCTGGTGAGTGCCAAGATCGACTCTGAGTCGCTGAAAGTTGCTGAACACGACCGCGCAGCCCTGCTGCACGAAACTGTCGAGGAAGCTGCGCAGTGGGCCGAGTGCGTAGTGCTCCGGGCCCTGCGGGCTGTCAGCGACGGCGCGCAAACCGGGCGATGCGGGTGGTGCCGTGCGTCCAGGTGATCAGCGGCCAGCCGCCTATCGGCGGCGTGCCGCGCGGGATCGACACTGTGCCAGACACTGCGATCGGACTGCCGTCGGCCTTGCGTGAATGATACAGCACTAGCAGGTTGCGGCGCGCGTTGGGCTGCGAGATCAACGCGTTCGCCGGATCGTAAAGCTACAGGTGACCGCCCGCACCATGATATGAAATGTTCGTGCCATCTCCACGCCGCCATGCACAAATGGCCCCGCGCAAAATGGGGCATTAGTAGTTTATCGTATGTCCTGACCGATATAAACACGACGCCATGACCGAGGTGGACGCGGACAGATATCGAAAGCAAGCCGAAGAGTACCGCAAAGAGGCGGCAAAGCTTTCGGCACGGCCGATAAAGAGTCGATGCGGCAACTCACTCTCTATTAAGACTTCGGGTGCAGAAAAACCCACAGATTGGGTTTGTGAATATAACGCATGCCCTAATGAAGGCGGCCGACGTCATGCAACACAGCAACACCGCCGCTACCGGTTCGGAATTGTCTGGTTCGACGATAGCGCCACACTGCATGATCATCGAGGACGAAGCGGGCATCCGGTCACTCATTTCACGCGCGCTTTCTGGCCATGGCATCACCGTCAGTGAGTTCGGCGACGTGCAAACGGCGATTTCGTCGCTCGCAAAGGATGACCCGAAGGTCATCTTTCTTGATGTCTCCCTTGCGGATTCCGACGCCATCGATGCCATTCGAGAGCTGGCTGTGCACAAGTTTTCAGGCGCAGTCCAATTGATCAGCGGCCAATCGGCCGGAACCCTCGCGGAGATCAAGAAGATTGGCGAGCGGCATGGCTTGAGAATGTGCTCTCCGATTGCCAAGCCATTTACCGCGGATGCGATCTACCGCGTTATTGCCCAGGAGGAGTCTCTCGCGGGGCCCGCGCTCTCCGAACACCCGGTCTCACTCCGAGATGCCTTGAGGAAGGGCTGGTTCGAACTTTGGTATCAGCCCAAGATCGATCTGCAGAAAAGAACCCTGGTCGGAGCAGAGGGCTTGGCCCGCGTTAGGCACCCGGAACATGGGTTGGTGGCGCCCAAGGCTTTTCTCACAGATGCGTCGCAGTCCGATTTGACGGAGCTCGCGGCAGTCGGCGTCATGACGGCGCTGCGTGAGTGGTCAATCTTTCTGGAAAGCGGCGTGAATTTGAAGCTTGCGGTCAACGTCTCGGCCAGCGTGCTGGCCAAACTGCCCGTGGCCTCGCTCATCAGAACGTACCGCCCCAAGGATGACAGTTGGCCCGGCCTGATTCTGGAATTGACGGAAGACGAGGCTCTCGAAGACATAGATGCAATTAAAGAAATTGCGACGCAACTGAGCCTCTACAAAGTCAGCCTGTCCATCGACGATTTCGGGTCGGGTTACTCGTCGTTGAAGCGGCTCCGGGACCTGCCTTTCTCGGAGTTGAAGCTGGACCGATGCTTCGTATCAAACTGCGCGGACAACGAACAAAATGCGAAAATTTGCGAAACGGTGATCAGTCTGGGCCATGAGTTCGGGATCACAGTGACCGGCGAGGGCATCGAAAAGACCGCCGATCTGTTGGCGCTACGCAAGATGGGCTGCGACCTTGGTCAAGGGTTCCTGTTTTCGCCGGCGGTCGAGCGCGGCGACCTCATTGCGGCGGCCCGGGGCCGACCCAGAATACGCGTTCCCGGGGCGACGTAGAAATGATGATGCATGACGTACATGCTGCCCCCCAACGAAATCGAACGCCTTAAGGCCCTGCACGACCTTAAGATCAATGGCTCACAGGCGGTGCCGACTTTCGACGACATATGCCGGCTCGCGCTGGATTACTTCGGCGTGCCCATCGCGCTCGTAACCCTTGTCGACAGCGATGTTCAACATTTCAAGGGACGGTGTGGGACGGATCTGACGGGCACGCCGCGAGATGTCGCCTTCTGCAGCCACGCGATCCTGAGCGACGATGTGCTGGTCGTCGAGGACGCTTCCACGGATCCGCGTTTCGCGACCAATCCCTTGGTGACCGGTGAACCTCACATCCGGTTCTATGCCGGCGCCCCGCTGGTCCTGCGCTCCGGCGTTCGCCTCGGGACGGTGTGCGTCATCGATCGGCAGCCCCGAAAGATCGGCGCAGGTGAATGCGAGGCCCTCAAACGATTTGCGAATTTAGCGGTCGAAGCCCTGCGTCATCGCGAGGCTAACCTGCGAGCCCAGTCGCAACAGGCCGAACTTGACCGCCAACAATCGGTTCTCGCCCAGGCGGAGGATATCGCCCCAGGCGGCATTTGGGAGTGGGAGCTCGAATCAGGATGGTTGCAGTGGTCGGACGGGATTTTTCGATTGCTTGGACTTGAGCCCGGCAGCCTAAAACTTTCGTACGAATTCTTCCTATCGATGGTGCATCCGGACGATCGTGCCGCGGTCGATGCCGCCTGTCGCGCCACGCGGGATCAATTGGCCCCGTTCGCCATGAAGTTTGGCATGGCCCGTTCCGACGGCCAAGTTCGGACGCTCGTGTGTAGAGGCGAGGTGTTGAAGCAGGAGGACGATCGCCCGCTGCGGGCCGTCGGCCTCGTACGCGACGTCACTATGAGTGACTTGGCCGATGAAGCGCTCCGCGCGAACGAAGCACGTTGGCGCCATGCCCTGCAGGCTGGCCAGATGATCGCCTTCGATGTCGATATCGCAACCGGCCTCACAACCTTGTCGGACCATGCGCACGAACTCGTTGGGCTGCAGTCCGGCTATCTCCAGGATTTCATAAATCTCGTTCATTGTGATGACCGGGGTGCGGTCGAGGCAGCGCTACAGCGTGTAATCCAGAACGGGTCTCCGTATCAGGTTGAGTTCCGATTCATCCGCCCGGATGGACAATTAATTTGGCTATCGCAGGCAGGCGGACTGACGCCGAGAACCGATGACAGGCCGCCACGCCTAGCCGGGGTCTGCTTCAATGTCACGGAACGTAAAAAACTTGAGTCGTCTTTGCAGAAGAGCGAAGCGCGGTTCCGCGACTTTGCCGAGGTATCTTCCGACTGGTTGTGGGAAACCGACGATCAATTGCGGCTGACCCATCTAGGGGCACCTCGTCAAGTTTTTGGCATGTTGGAGACCGATGCAGTTGGCAAGACACGATGGGAGGTGGCTGGGGCAGATTTGGACGCTCCGAACTGGAAGGAGCATATACAGGACCACAAAGCCCTCCGGTCGTATCGAGATTTCGAGTTCCAAATCCCCGATGAAGCTAGCAAGACGCGGCACATCGTGTCGAGCGGCCGCCCCTTCTTCGATCAGGCCGGCCGCTTTCTGGGATACCGCGGCACCTCTTCGGATCAGACCGCGCGCAAGGAGCTGGAAGCTCAATTGCAACAAGCCGTAAAAATGGAAGCGATCGGTCATCTGACCGGCGGCGTCGCGCACGATTTCAACAATCTGCTGACCATCATTTTTGGCAACGCGGAAATCCTGGTGGAGAATCTCTGGGCAGACGATGAGCTTCGTCCGCTTGCCGAATTGATTCTGACCACGGCCAAGCGCGGCGCGGATCTGACGTATCGGCTGCTGGCATTCGCGCGGCGCGAAACACTCGAACCGACGGCCCTCTCCGTCAACGCCACCGTTGAGGGAATGCTCGGGATGTTGCGACATGCGCTTGGCGAACAGATCATCCTACAGACCGACCTCGGCAGCGACGTCGCGCCGGCCTTCGTCGATTCATCGCTGCTCGAAACCGCGATCCTCAATCTTGCGGTGAACGCCCGGGATGCCATGCCGACGGGAGGGACACTGACGATCAAGACCAAGAACGTTGCCGTCGTCGAGAGCGCGATCGATCTCAACGCCGGTAGTTACGTGGCGCTTTCTGTAACGGATACCGGACACGGAATGGCTCCGGACCTGCTCCGGCGAGCCTTGGAACCGTTCTTTACGACCAAGGCGGTCGGAAAAGGTTCCGGTCTCGGTCTTCCGATGGCATATGGCTTCGCCAAACAATCGGGCGGGCATCTTGCCATCACGAGCGAGCCGGGACAGGGGACGACCGTGCGCCTCATGCTGCCTCTCGCCGACGGTAAACTCGCGCCCGAGAAGTGCTCTCAAGAGAGCGTCACGTCGCCCTCAGGTACAGAACGGATCCTGATTGTTGAAGATGAGCAGGATGTGCTGCGCTTTGTCGGAGACCAGCTTGAAAAGCTGGGCTATCTTACCCGGCAGGCCGCCGATGGCGCTGCGGCGCTCGCACTACTCAATTCTGGCACTCGGTTCGACTTGCTCTTCACCGATATGGTGTTGCCAGGCCGCATGAACGGGTTGGAGATTGCCGAAGCGGCCAGGAAACTCCAGCCGGGGCTGAAGGTGCTTTTTACGTCCGGCTATTCAACGGACGTGCTTGCCCAGGAAGGGCTTGGCGAACAGAAGTTTCGCTTGTTGCGAAAACCGTATCAAAGGCACGAGCTAGCTGCCGCCCTCCGGCAAGCTTTGGACTCCGAGACGGCCGATATGGGCACGTTCGTATGAGACCTCCGACGGCACTGCCCGGACAAGGGCGACGATCGGCGAAAAAATATCGATATTTATCAATGATATAATGAATGGCGCGCCCGGAACGATTCGAACGTCCGACCCCCAGATTCGTAGTCTGGTGCTCTATCCAGCTGAGCTACGGGCGCATATCCGCGGGACGATGCCCGGCGAACGGGGGCATAGCTAAAGCCTAGCGCCCGTATTGGCAAGAGCAGCCTCGGAGGCCGTCCTGGCGCCGCCCTCGGGCGGCTGGAACTCGGACAGCGGCAGCCGCTAGGCAATGCGGCCCAGGGCTTCATTCTCGACCCGGATGCGCCGGTACAGCACCGCCGCGTTGAGCAGCGAAAACACCACGGCGAAGACCGGCAAGCCGAGAATCAGCGGCACCAGCGCGATTTCCAGCGCGACGATGACGTAGTTCGGATGGCGCAGCAGACGGTACGGACCCCGCCGGACCAGGACCTCGCCCGGCACCACGATCACCCGTGTGGTCCAACGCCGGCCGAGGGTCGTCACCACCCAGAGCCGTCCGGCCTCGACCACGAAAAAAACGGCGAGCAGACCAACATTCACCGGCTGGGCGTGGCCGAGAATCGCCACCCCGATCAGCCACGCGGCATGCAGCGCAATCACCAGCGGATAATCGGCGCGGCCGACCTCGACGCCGCCGGCCCGAACCAGCCGGCGCGTATTGCGGGCGACGAACACCAGTTCGCCGACACGCTGCACGGCCACGAAGCCGACCAGCCAAATGCCTTCAGCCCAAAACCCCTCACCCACGACCGCACTCCAGCGCCAGGAAGCTGGCCGTAAAACCGGGACCGAGCGCCGACATCACGGCGGCACCCGTGAGCCCCTGCGCCAGCGCCCGCTCCAGCACGAACAGCACGCTCGGCGCCGACATGTTGCCGAAGTCGCGCAGCACCTCGCGTTCTGTCGCCAGCGTACCGTCGCCCAGCGCCAGCGCGGCCTCGACAGCCGTCAACACCTTGGCACCGCCCGGATGGCACAGATAGCGGGCTGACGCCTGCGCAAGGCCGGCATCGTCGACAAACCGGCGCGCTGGTTCGGCGAGACGCTCCTCGACGAAACGCGGCAGCGCCCGCGACAACAACACGCCGAAGCCAATCGGATCGACCGACCAGCCCATGATGTCCAGCGTGCCCGGCCAAGTGTGCTCGGCGGCCGCGCCGATTTGCGCGATGCCCTCGCCCGGCTGTCCGGCGCGCAGCAATGCGGCCGCAGCGCCGTCGCCGAACAGCGCGGTCGCGACCACGTCCTCCTTGCCGCCGCGATCCAGCCGGAACGCCAGTGTGCACAGTTCGACCGCGACCATCAGCACCACGCTGCCCGGCTCGGCGCGCGCCAGCCGCGACGCGAGAGCGAGACCGGTGACGCCGCCGGCGCAGCCCAGCCCGAATACCGGCACCCGCCGGCAGTCCGGCCGCAGCCCCAGGTCGCCAGCGACACGCGCTTCCAGACTTGGCGTGGCGATCCCGGTCGATGACACTGTCACCACGGTGTCGATGTCTTCCGGCTTCAACCCCGCACGATCCAATGCAGCACGCGATGCCCGCGTGAACAATTCGGCGGCGCCGTCCAGATAGGCCTTGGTGCGCTCGGTCCAATCGCGCGGCGCGTCGAACCATTCGATCGGGCGCACCGAATGACGGCGGGCGATGCCGGCATTGGTGAAGACCTCGGCCAATTGCGGAAAGCGGGCAAAGGCCGGCGCGAACATTTCACGCGCGCGCTGTTCGGCCTGCTGTTGATCGATGACATGCGGCGGCACCGCGGTTGCGAGTGCCAGTAGCGAAACCGGACGAAGCATGAGGATTCCTGGCCATGAGTTCTGGCCCCCGCCTGACGAACCCCACGTCGCGATGTATGTTCCGTCGCGTGACGCTTTAAGCGCTGACGCGCTGGCCGCGCCGCTGGTCGAGTTCGACCGGCCGGTCCGGAATGGTCAGATGCACCGTGGCTCCGATGGTGCCTTCGATCAGCCGGATCTCGCCGCCATGGGCGCGCACCAGTTCGGCCGCGATGGCAAGACCAAGCCCGGCGCCGCCGGGCCGCGAGGCGCCCTGGAACGCCTCGAACAGATGGGCTCGCGCGCGCGGCACGAATCCAGGTCCGGTATCCGATACTTCGATGACCACCACGGCGCCCTCGCGCCGTCCGGTGATGCGGATCTGGTCGCGGCCGGGATCCTTGTCGGTACGGCTGTCCAGCGCCTGCATGGCATTGCGCGCCAAGTTTAGCAGCACGCGGAACAGTTGGTCCGGATCGGCATCGACCGTCAGGCCGCGCTCCACCGCGCTGACCCAGCTGATCGGCGCTTCGGCAAGACCGAGCGTCTCATGCACCTCGGCGACCAGCGTCTCGACCGCGACGATTTTGCGATCCGGCGGCGGTTCGGTGACACGTCCGTAGGACAGCGTCGATTCGCAATAGGCGATCGCCCGTTGCAGCGCATACACCAGCTTGGGTGCGAAACGTTGCGCGCCCGGCTCCGACAGACCGGCCAGACGGTCGGAGATCAACTGCACCGAAGCGAGCAGATTGCGCAGGTCGTGATTGATCTTGGCGACCGCGAGGCCGAGCGCCGCGAGCCGGCTTTTCTGATGCAGCATCGACGCGAGATCCTGCTGCATCGTCTTGAGCTCGCGCTGCGCGGTGCCGATCTCATCCTGCCGCGCCGAACTGGAAATCACCCGAAGCGGATTTTCCGGATCGCGGCGGAACGCCGTCATGTTTTCGGTGATGAGCCGCAGCGGACGCACGAACATATAGTGCAACGTAAAATAGACCAGCGCGGCCGTGATGCAGGAAATGATCAGCGACAGCAGCAGAATGGTCACCGAGAAACGCAGCATCGCGGCGCGCAGCGGCTTCTCGTCGATGACGATCTCCAGAAAGTCGGCACCGCGCGGCGCCGCGCCGACCACCCGCATCGCATTGTCGCGCCGGCTCAGCAGCACGCCGAACGCATCGACGATGGCGCGCGTCCACGAAATCTGGCGCATGTCGACATCGGTCCCGATGGTCGACGGCTGGTCGCTCAGCGCCAGCAGACGGCGCTCCTGGCCCATCTTCATCGCGACCGCGCGCGCGCCGATGCTCTCCAGGAGCTGACGCGTCAGGCTTTCCGGCACCATGCCGCTCGGCGCGGCGTCGAGCACCAGGGCCGCGGTATGCGCGGCGGCAAGCCGGTCGTTGAGCCAGTTGAGACGGAAATTGGCGATCGACGGCACGAAGATCAGCACTTCGGCGATCATCACGAACAATACCGTGAGAACAAGCAGCTTACCCGAGAGCCCGAGATGCGGAACTCGCCTGACGGCCGTGGTTTCCGATTCATCCATCATCTGATCGGCGCGCGACGCTCCCCTCCGATTATACGACTTGTTCAACCCAGGCGACGCAACAACCCTATGATGCGTCGCACCCAGCGGCGCGTCAAACTCGGCGTGAAAAACGTGATCGCGGCGCGCTTGCCGATCTCGGCCAGCGTCGGATACGGAACCACAAACCCCGTAAAGGCCCGAATATTCAGCCGCTGGCTGATCGCCAGCGTCCAGGTGCTGATCAGTTCGCCTGCCTGGGCGCCCACGATGGTGGCGCCCAGAATGCGGCCGCGCCGGTCGGTGATCACCTTGATATGGCCATGGGTCTCGCGTTCGGCCTGCGCACGGTCGTTCTCGTGATAGGGCCAGCGCAGCACGTTGAACTTCAGGCGGCGCTTGGTCGCCTCGGCTTCGGTCAGGCCGACCTGCGCGAGTTCCGGTTCGGTGAAGGTCACCCAGGGAATATCCTCGGCGCGCGCTTTTACGGGAAGCCGGAACAGCGCATTCCGGATCACCAGACCGGCATGATAGTTCGCCGCATGGGTAAATTGCGGGCCGCCGGCGACGTCGCCGACCGCATAGACGCGCTTGTTGGTGGTGCGCAGACCCTTGTCGATTTTGATGCCGCGCGCGCTGTATTCGATGCCGGCGGCTTCGAGATCGAGGCCATCAACCGTCGCGCGCCGGCCGGCCGCGATCAAAAGGTGGCTGCCGTCCAGCGTCTCGGGGCCGGCGGCGCCGTCGATCGTCACCTCGATCTTCGGCGTTTTGCCCTTCGGCGCCTTGACGCTTTGGATGGTCACCCCGGCGCGAATGACCACGCCTTCACGGGCCAGTTGATCGAGCACGATCGCGGCGCATTCCGCATCGTCCTTGGCCAGCGGCTTTGACGCCTCCAGCACCGTGACCTGGCTGCCGAGACGGCGAAACGCCTGCGCGAGTTCCATGCCGATGGGACCGCCGCCGATCACCAGCAAATGTTTCGGCAACGCCGTCAGGTCGAACACCGACTCGTTGGTCAGGAACGGCGTATCGGCAAGGCCCGGGATCGGCGGAATGGCGGCGGTCGATCCGGTCGCCACCACAAAGCGGCGCGCCTTGATCTCGATGTCGCCGACTTCGACCGTAAAGCGATCCTTGAACTTCGCCGCGCCCTCGATCACGCGGACGCCCAACCCCGTGAAGCGCTCCTTGGAATCGTTAGGTGCAATCGCGGCGATCACACTGTGGACGTGCGCGTGCACCTTCTCGAAATCGACGCTGGCGCGGGCCGTTTTGATACCAAAATGGGCCGCGTCCTCGATGATCTTCATGTGCCGCGCCGCCGCGATCAGCGCTTTTGAAGGCACGCAACCGGTGTTCAGGCAGTCGCCGCCCATTCTGCCTTTCTCGACCAGCACCACCGGCACGCCGAACGCCGCGGCCGCCGCCGCGACCGACAGCCCGCCGGAGCCGGCGCCGATCACGCAAATGTCCGGGGTCAGCAGTTCAGGCATCGAAAATTCCTATCAACTGCGGCGGGCACGCCATCGCTTGATCACCACCGGCATCAGCGACACGGCCCCCAAGGCGACCAGAGCACCCAGCAATTGCGGCGTCAGCACCGCCTTGGGGTCGAAATCGAGCCGGCAGGCAGCCTGGCCAGCCTCCAGACAGGCCATATAGGCCTTTTCCTGGGCGGCCAGAACGCTATCCAGGCCGGCGCCGACGAAAGAAAATGCAAACGTGCCCGGAATGATGCCGAGTAGCGTCGCGAGAACGAAGGTACGCAGCGGCACCCCGAACAACGCGGGCGCCAGATTGACCAGCCAAAACGGAAACAGCGGCACCAGGCGCAGGAACAGCAGATAGTTGAAGGCGTCGGCCCGAAAGCCTTCCGCCAGCTTCTCGGCGCGCGGACCGACCCGGCGCAGCATCTGCTCGCCGAAGGCGCTGCGCGCGACCAGGAACACGGCGGTGGCCCCTAGCGTGGCGCCGATCACCGTGGCGGCCCCGCCCAGGACCGCGCCGAACAAAATACCGCCGATCAGGGTCAAAAACAGCGCGCCGGGCACCGAGAGAGCGACCGCCACCACATAGACCGCCATATAGGCCAGCAGCGCCGAAGCCCGGTTCTGGCTGACAAAACCGTCGATCGCGGCGCGGTGGCGCACCAGGGTCTCCAGCGACAAATAGCGGTACAGGCCGCTGGCCAGCACGCCAGCCGTCAGGATCAGAACCACTACGAACGGCAAAAAACGCCGCCAGGAGGGCGTGCCGGCTGACGTTGCGGGGTCGCGGTCGGCCGGCATGCGTATTCCTGTGGGGTGATTTCCCGGCCGCGAGGTATCGGATGGAACCTAGTGTGGTGGATTTGAAGTTCGCCTCCTATCGCGGCAGGCTCACAGGCGAACTTCAAATCCAAAACCACACTAGAAACATTAGCTTGCCAGTGTCCCTTTTGGTTCCGACGTTCGCAACCGAGGCCGCCGCAAGGTGTGCGAACTTCGGAACCGGGACACTGGGCCGTTCTATATACGGCCGAAGGGCTGCGCCAGTTACGCTCACCGCCATGTGAGAAACCGGCCACACCTTGAGCCCGGCTTCAGCCGGCCGCATTGACGGGAACGGGGGGTTATCTTATAAGCCCGGCCATTCGAGCGTCGGCCTGTCCATCACGTCGCGACCGCGACCGGGCCCAGGCGCCATCCCAGATCCACCGGCAAAACGCCGCGTCGAGCGGAGAACGAACCGTGAAGCGGACCTATCAACCGAGCAAATTGGTGCGCAAGCGCCGTCACGGTTATCGCAGCCGTATGGCGACGGTAGGCGGCCGTAAGGTCGTCGCCGCGCGTCGGGCACGCGGGCGCAAGCGCCTCAGCGCCTAGCCTGGCAACCCCGGCAGCCGGCGTTCCGATGGAGCGATTACGGCAACGGGCTGACTTTCTGGCCGCGGCGGGTGCTGAAAAGGCGCCCGCGGCGGCGTTCGTGCTGCAAGCCCGCAAGCGCGACGACGACGGTCCGGCCCGTATCGGCTTCACCGTAACGAAGAAGGTGGGAACGGCGACCGAGCGCAATCGCCTGCGTCGGCGGCTGCGCGAGATCGTGCGGCTGACCGGCGGACCGCGTTTGCGCACCGGCTACGATTACGTGCTGATCGGCCGGCGGCCGGCACTTGGGCTGCCGTTCGGTCGGTTGGCGGAAGATTTCGACGGTGCCCTGCGCCGCGTCCATGCCGGACGCGCGGCAGTGAAGCGGCCCGCGATTCCAAGCCGGACGGGACCACGCGCTCCCGGACCCGGCGAACAGAGCTGACGATGACCGACAATAAGAACACCCTGATTGCGATCGTGCTGTCCGCGCTTGTTTTGATCGGATGGCAGTATTTCGTCGGCATGCCGCAGATGGAAAAGCAGCGCCAGGAAGCGCAGCTCAAGCAGCAGCAACAGCAGGCGGCCCCGGCGCCGCAGGCACAGCCGGGCGCCACGCCGCAGCCGAACGTGTCGACCGCCCCTGGC
>JAQGJU010000083.1 GCA_028290465.1 Xanthobacteraceae bacterium
GTTCGGGATCGAAATCGCCCGACATGGGCTCACTCAGGCGACCGCCGCTTCGACGAAGCGATGGCGTTGATAGAGGAACTCGAGCACGCGCTGCCGGCAGCGCAGGTAGGTCTGGTTGGCGGCGAGCTCGAGCCGGCGGCGCGGACGGGGCAGGTCCACCGCGAGGACCTCGCCGATCCCGGCCGCCGGGCCGTTGGTCATCATCACGATCCGGTCCGACAGCAGCGCCGCCTCGTCGACGTCGTGGGTGATCATCAGCACGGTATTGCCGAGCTTTTGATGGATCTGCATCACCGAGTCCTGCAGATGCGCGCGGGTCAGCGCATCGAGCGCGCCGAACGGCTCGTCAAGCAGCAAGACCTTCGGTTCCATCGCGAGCGCGCGGGCGAGTCCGACGCGCTGCTTCATGCCGCCGGAGATTTCGGTCGGGCGCTTGTCCTTGGCGTGGCCCATCTGCACCAGATCGAGATTGTGCATGGTCCAGACGTGGCGCTCGGCGCGCGATTTGGTCCTGCCGAACACTTTATCCACTGCGAGCCGGACATTGTCGTACACCGTCAGCCACGGCAGCAGGCTGTGATTCTGGAACACGACGGCGCGATCCGGACCGGGCGAATTCACTTCGCGGCCTTCCAGCAGCACGCCGCCGATGCTAGCGGTGGTCAGGCCGGCCACGATGTTGAGCAGCGTGGACTTGCCGCAGCCCGAGTGGCCGATGATCGACACGTACTCGCCCTTGTCGATCGACAGCGTGATGTCCTTCAGCACTTCGGTCTGCTGCGAGCCGCGGGTGAACGTCTTATCGAGATGATCGATCTTGAGATAAGCGGTCATGGTTCGCCTCCTTAAGTGGCCGAGGTGCCGCGGGTGACGATCGAGCCAACGCCCGCGACGATGCGGTCGAGCACGAAGCCGACGATGCCGATGTAGGCGAGAGCCACGAAAATGTCGGGCAGGCGCGAGGAATTCCACGCGTCCCAGATGAAGAAGCCGATGCCGACACCGCCGGTGAGCATTTCGGCCGCCACGATGGCCAGCCACGACAGGCCGATGCCGATGCGCAGCCCCGTAAAGATGTAGGGCGCGGCCGACGGGATCATGATCTTCCAGAAGAACTCCGCGTGATTGAGCCGCAGCACGGCGGCGACGTTGCGATAGTCCTGTGGAATGTTGCGGATGCCGACCGCCGTATTGATGATGATCGGCCACACCGACGTGATGAAGATGACGAAGATCGCGGACGGCTGGCTGTCGCGGAACGCGGCCAGCGAGATCGGCAGCCAGGCCAGCGGCGAGATGGTGCGCAGCACCTGGAAGATCGGATCGAGGCCGCGCATCGCCCAGACCGACTGGCCGATCAACGTGCCGACCATGATGCCGATCAGACCGGCCAAGCCATAACCGATGGCAACGCGTTGCAGCGAAACTAGGACGCGCCAGCCGAGCCCGATATCCTGCGGGCCGGTGACGAAGAACGGATCGACGATGAGATCGTAGGCTTCCGTCCAGATCTTGGACGGTGAGGGCAGCGTCGCGCCCGGCCGCATGCACAGGATCTGCCAGACCGTCAGCAGCAGGGCCAGCATCACGATCGGCGGCACCACGCGCGCGGCGAACAGTTTCAAACCCGGGATCAGGCGGGTCTGCCCATAATTGGGCTTCGCGGGCTTGATCCGCAAAATCTCGCCGGTCGGTGCCGGCAGCACGGCCGCCGTTGCGGTATCGGTCTTGATGGCCTGCATGTTCATGCCGTTTCTCCGTCCACGAAAGGAAGGCGGACCACGCGAAGTGGCCCGCGATCGGTCACGCCTCGACGCGCTTGATGGAGAGGCTCTTCAGGTAGGCGGCCGGATTTTCCGGATCGAACACCTTGCCGTCGAAGAAGGTTTCCTTGCCGCGCGATGTGGTGGCCGGGATATCGGCGGCCGGTACCGACAGTTCTTTTGCGGCCCCGCGCCACAGGTCTTCGCGGTTCACCTTGTCGACCATCGCCTTAACGTCGGTGGTAGCTTCGAACTTGCCCCAGCGGATGTCTTCGGTGACGAACCAGGCGTCATGGCTCTTGAACGGATAGGAAGCGTGATCGCTCCAGAACTTCATGTATTCCTTGGTGCTTTTGGCGACGCGGCCATTGCCGTAATTGATGTCGCCCTTGGCGCGGCCGACGATGTCGGCGACCGGCACGTTGAACCATTGCCGCTTGCCGACGATGGCCGACATCTCGTCCTTGTTCTCCATCTTCTCGCACCACTGTTGGGCCTCCATCACGGCCATCAGCAGCGCCTTCGCGGCGTTCGGATATTTGTCGACCCAGGCGGCCCGCATGCCGAGCGCCTTCTCCGGATGCTTCGCCCAGATTTCGCCGGTGGTGCAGGCGGTGAAGCCGATGCCCTGGTTGACGAGCTGTTCGTTCCACGGCTCGCCGACGCAGAACGCATCCATGTTGCCGACCTTCATGTTCGCCACCATCTGCGGCGGCGGCACTACGATGGTCGAAATGTCCTTGTCGGGATCGATGCCGGCGGCGGCGATCCAGTAGCGGATCCACAGATCGTGGGTGCCGCCCGGGAAGGTCATCGCAATCTTCACTTCCTTGCCGGCGGCCCTCTTGGCCGCGAAGGCGGCCTTCAGCGCCGAGCCATCGGCCGTAACTTTGAGATCCTTGTATTCGTTGGAAACCGAGATCGCCTGGGCGTCGAGATTGAGCCGCGCCAGCAGATACATCGGCGTCGGCACGTTGTTCTGCGTCACCTTGCCGGCCGAGATCAGGTAGGGCATCGGCGTCAGGATATGCGCGCCGTCGATGCCGTTGTTCTCCGAGCCGAGCACGAGGTTGTCGCGCGTCGCGCCCCATGAGGCTTGCTTGGCGACTTCGACGTCCGGCATGCCGTGCTTGGCGAAGATGCCCTTCTCCTTGGCGATCACCAGCGCCGAGGCATCCATCAGGGCGATGTAGCCGAGGATCGCCTTGGTGGTTTCGGGAGCCGCCGCATGGGCGACATGCACGCCGAACGGCAGGCTGGTCTTCAGCGCGGCCAACAGCGCGGCGGTACCGGTGGTCTTGAGCAAAGCGCGGCGGCTGACCGCGCTCGGTTTAGTGCCGGGAATTTTGGTCTTGTCGATCATGACGCTCAAAATCCTTGTCTGTGTTCGCAGGAGAGACTTGCGAGAGATCTTGAGACCCGCCCCGGCGCGTTTCTCGTGGCCATAAAAAAAGCCGCAGCCTCGAAGAGCGCGCGAGTGGCGTCTCTCTCCAGGACAGCGGCGTTGCTAGGCGGCCCGTCATTGGACCGAACTGGAAACCGGGTGAGGCCGGCGTCCTTCAGTCCATTCTATTCAAGCGCCGTGCCAGTCGAGGCGGAGGGTCTGAAGTCAAACAGAATCAATGGGTTGTATAAAAGCTAGGCACGCCAATTAGCGCGAAAATGAAGATGCCACTGCCCAAGGCGTCCGCATCTTGGCGTTCGACTGTGCAGCGCAACAAAAATAGGCAGGCTAAGTCCGATGAATTCAGCCCTGCCGGCCGATGTTCCACGCCGGCAGATACGCGGCGATATTCTGCGCGTCGAACGCCGGACCGGCGAACGCTTCGATGCTGTCAGTCGGTATATCGTCATCGGACAATCCGAGCGCGGCGTCATAGAGATCCGGCCGATAGACCGCGCGGGCGTCGCGCATCGCGTCGTCGGACAGCGGCGTCTGACCCCAGCGCACCATCTGGGCGTAGATCCAGGCGGCGTGCACCGGATCCGGACGTGGCACGCCGCCGCCACCGATCAGCATGTAACGCTTGTCGGTACGGACCGGGCCGCCGCGCGCGGTGCGCAGCCTGCCGTCGAGCGCGCCGCGAATAATGTCGCGCGCGACGCCGATGCGATGCGGTGCCGACAGGATCGCGGCGACTTCGTCATGATTATCTTCAACGGCGGAAAAGTCGGCGGCCCGCGCCAGCGCGCGCACCAAGCGGCTGACGATATCCGGTTGATCGAGTGCATACGACTGACGCACTGCCAGCACCTTCTCGGACAGCCGCGCCACCAGATCGCAACCGAAATGCAGGATGCGGCCGATGCCGAGATCGACCGCGACCGAATTCCACGGCGCGCCGACGCAGAAGCCATCGACATGACCGCTGGCGAGGCTCTCCACCATGTAGGGCGGCGGCAGCACCACGAGGCGCACGTCTTCGTCGGGATCGACGCCGCCGGCCGCCATCCAGAAACGAAGCTGATAGTTGTGGTTGGAGAACGGGAATGTCATGCCGAAGGTCAGCGGATCGCGGCCCTGCTGCTTGCGCTTTTGAACCACGCGGGCCAGCGCTTTCGCGGATTCCATCGGGTCCGATAGATCGCCCTCGCAGGCATCGGACAGCAGTCGGTGCAGGCCGGCCGTCAGCGTGATGGCATTGCCGTTGACGCCGAGCACGAACGGCGCCGCGATCGGCACCCGGACATGGCCGATGCCGAGACTCGATGCAATCGCAACTGGCGCCAACAGGTGCGCCGCGTGGAACAGGCCGATGTTCAGCTTGTCGCGGACGTTCGACCACGATACTTCGCGGACCAGATCGACGTCGAGGCCCTCGTCGGCGGTGAAATTCTTGTCGACCGCGACGATCAGCGCGGTGGCGTCGACCAGCGGGATATAGCCGATCCGCAGGCGATGGTCGGTGGCGCTCATTTGAACAGCTCCGCGGCGGTCAGCACCGATTGGGCGATCTCGGCGATCTTCTTGTTCTCGTTCATGGCGGTCTTGCGCAGCAGCGCGTAGGCGGCCTCTTCGTTGAGGTTCTTCGCCTTCATCAGAATGCCTTTGGCGCGGTCGATCACCTTGCGCTCTTCGAGCGCGCTTTTGGCGACATCGAGTTCGCCCTGCAGGCGCGAGAACGCGTTGAAACGCGAGATGCACATGTCGAGGATGTGCTTGATGCGCTCTTTCTTCAGCCCGTCGACGATATAGGCCGATACTCCTGCATCGACCGAGGCCTGGATCGAGGCGGTGTCGCTCTGGTCGACGAACATCGCGATCGGGCGCCGCACCGCGCGCGATACCTGGAACATCTGCTCCAGGACATCGCGGGACGGATTTTCCAGGTCGATCAGGATCACGTCCGGATCGACCGCATAAACCCGCGCCAGCAGGTTGTTCATCTCGGCGATGCGGACGACCTGCGTGAAGCCGGCCTCGCGCAACCCTTCCTCAAGAATGGCGGCCCGGATCGCGCTTTCGTCGACAATGACGATCTTGAGGCCATGGTCCAATGGACTACCCGCCGCGCCGACGCAGCTTCCCTTGGAGTTCCGGCCATTCGAAAAAGCCGACAATCGCGCCTTACCCTGTTGGACCGGCCGGACGGAGCGGACGTCGCTCCGTGTACGGGCCTGCCGCACTTCTAAGCAAGACCCATTCCAATCCGGTTCATGATCGCGCCGGGCGACACTCGTGTCCGTCCAAAAGCGGCGATTAGCCGACCGTCGCGGTTCCGTGAGCCTGCGCGGCGGCGTCTTTTATCATACCGGCGACGTTGAGCTAGATTTCGTCCAGGCGGTGTTATGTCGTCGCGCCGTCGTGGCAAAGTTTCAGCAGCGTCGCTCAAGCTTCAAGCGGCAGGGCGAGCCGCCGGGCAGACACATTGCCGTTCAGGCGCGCGCGGGTGTATGGCAGGCGCACGGAGGCGCCACATGAACCAGCCCGACAGTAAGGCCGAAGCCCTGACCGCGCCGCGCGAGCGGATCGCCGCATTGCGCACGGTGCTGGCCGCGCAACGACTGGATGGCTTCATCCTGCCGCTGGCCGACGAGCACCTCGGCGAGTTCATTCCGGACGCCTCAAAGCGTCTCGCCTGGCTGACCGGATTTTCCGGCTCGGCCGGCAGCGCCATCGTACTGGCCGACAAGGCGGCGCTGTTCATCGACGGGCGCTATACGTTGCAGGCCGCGCAGGAAATCGATGCGGAAGCCTTCGAGGTTCGGCATTTTCGCAAGCCGCCGCCGACCGAATGGCTGACCCAGCAGATCGCATCCGGCGCCCGCATCGGCTACGACTCGCGGATCACCAGCATGCGGGCCGCCGATCAGTTGGTGGCCGCGCTGAAAGACGTCGGCGCGCACGCCGAACCCGTCATTGCCAATCCGATCGATGCGCTGTGGGCCGACCGTCCGGCATTGCCGTTGGAGCCCGTCGAACTGCATCCGATGGAATTCTCCGGCCGATCGGCGGACGATAAGATCGCGGCGCTCTCCGAAGAACTCAATGCCAAGAAGATCGATGCCGCGGTGCTGGGCCAGCTCGACTCGGTAGCGTGGCTGTTTAACGTTCGCGGCCGCGATGTCGCCAATACGCCGGTGGTGCAGAGCTTCGCGATCCTGCGCGCCGACGGCAGCGCGGATTTCCTGGTCGACCGGCGCAAGCTGGGACCCGAGATCGCCGCCGGCCTGGGTAATCGCGCCCGCATCCGCGATATTTCGGAACTTGCCGAAGCGCTCGCCGAGGTCGCGAGTGGCGGTGCCACCATCGCAATCGACCCGGATCGCACCAATGCGTGGATTCGCGACCGCCTTGTCGGCGGCGGCGCCACCATCAAGCCGCTGCCAGATCCGACGGCGCTACCTCGTGCGCGAAAAAATCCGGTTGAGATCGCCGGCATGCGGGCCGCGCATGTGCGTGATGGTCGGGCGATGGTCCAGATGCTGAAATGGATCGGCGATACCGCCTCAACGCGACGCTTGACCGAACTCGATGTCGTGGCCGAACTGGAGAACATCCGCGCCAACGATCCGCGTCATCGCGGGCCGAGCTTCGACACCATCGCGGGCGCCGGACCGAATGGCGCCATCGTGCATTATCGGCCGATGCTGGCCAGCAACCGTGCGCTGGAGGCCGGCTCGCTGTTGCTGCTGGACTCCGGCGCGCAGTATCTCGACGGCACCACCGACATCACCCGTACGGTCGCCATCGGCCAGCCGTCCGCCGAGATGAAGCGGCATTATACACTTGTGCTCAAGGCGCATATCGCGATCGCGACCGCGCGTTTCCCGAAGGGCGCGACCGGCGGTCAGCTCGATCCGCTGGCGCGCCAGCATCTGTGGCGCGAAGGCCTCGATTACGACCACGGCACCGGACACGGCGTCGGAGCCTATTTGGGCGTGCACGAAGGCCCGCAGCGCATCGCGGTCGGCGATGCGACCAAGTTGGAGCCCGGCATGATCATCTCCAACGAGCCGGGCCTGTACCTGACCGACCGCTACGGCATTCGCACCGAGAATCTGGTGCTGGTGCGCGAGTCGGCAGAGATCGAAGATTTTCTGGAATTCGAGACGATTACCTTGGCGCCGTACGATCGCGCATTGATCGCGCGCGATCTGTTGGACGCGCGCGAGACCGCATGGCTCAACGCCTATCACGCACAGGTGCGCGATACGCTGTCGCCGCAGCTTTCTGAAGCAAACGCCGCGTGGCTGCGCGAGGCGACAGCCGCGATCTAATTTTTAATGCTTCGCGAACGCCAGCACGGCGTTCAGCCCGCCGAACGCAAATGAATTCGAAATCGCGGCGCGGATCGGCATTTTGCGGGCGACATTCGGCACCACGTCAAGATCGCATTCCGGGTCCGGCTCAAGGTAATTCGCGGTCGGCGGCGCGATCTGCTCCCGCAACGTCATCGCGGTCGCGACGGCTTCCAGCGCTCCGGCGGCGCCGAGGCTGTGGCCGAGCACGGCCTTGTTGGATGAGATCGCGAGTTTGCGCGCATGCTCGCCGAACACGTCCTTAAGCACCTGCGTCTCGGTCTTGTCGTTGATCGTAGTGCCGGTGCCGTGCGCGTTGACGTAGTCGATGCCGCTCGGATCGAGCTTGGCGTCGCGCAGCGCCGCCTTGATGGCGCGCCCGGCCCCGAACGCGTCCGGCGAAGTGATGTCGCCGGCGTCCGCCGTCATGCCGAATCCGGTGATTTCGCAATAGATCGTCGCGCCCCGCGCGATGGCGCTGTCGCGGCGCTCCAGCACCAGCATCGCGGCGCCTTCGCCGAGCACCAGCCCGTTGCGTCCCTTGGAGAACGGCCGGCAGGCTTCGGTCGCCAGCACCCGCAGCGCTTCCCAGGTCTTCACGCCGCCGACCGTAATGCAGGCTTCGGAGCCGCCGGCCAGCGCGAGCGGCGCCTGGCCGGACCGCACCATATGAAACGCGGTGCCGATGGCGTGGGTGCCGGACGCGCAGGCGCTGACGATCGAGAACGTCGGGCCGCGCAGCTTGAGATCCATGGTGACGTGGCTGGCGGCGGCGTTCGGCATCAGGCGCGGCACCGTGAACGGATGCACCTTGCTGGAATTCTGGCCGTATAGCCGCAGATAGGAATCGTCGATGGTGTTCTGGCCGCCGACGCCGGTGCCGATGATGGTCGCGGTATCGAGCGCGGTCTCTTCGTCGATCTCGAGGCCGGAATCCTTCACGGCGGCGCGCGCCGCCAGCACGGCGAACACCGCAAAGCGGTCCATCAGGCCGAGTTGCTTGGAATCGAGGTGGGCCTTCGGATCGAAGTTGCGCACCTCGGCGGCGATCTTGCACACCAGCCGTTCGGTCGGGATGTTCTCGATCGGCCCGATACCGGAACGGCCCTCGACGAGCGCCGACCAATATTCATCCCGCGTGTTCCCGACCGGGGAAACCACGCCGACGCCGGTGACGACCACACGGTTCATCAAGCGGCTTTCGCGTCCACGAGCTTCTGCACCGCGTCGGCCACCGCGCCGATCGTCTCAAAGGCCTCGGCCGCCGATTCATTGGCGTTGAACGGGATGCTGATGTCGAACTTTTCCTCAAGCGCGAACACGATCTCAATGACGTCCAACGATTCGATGCCAATATCGGCCAGCCGCGTATCGGCGGTGAGCTGGTCGAGCGGAACCTCGACCTGCTTGGCGATGATGCCCTTCACTTCATCCAGCATATTCATTGACAGCCTCGTTGAACGCTTGAACGCCTGCAACCTTATCGCCCCGCGGACACCGTGATTCCGCAGGCCCCCAGCCGCGACGGCTGTCTTCGCCAGACCTTGGTGCCCCGGAAAGGGAGCCAGAAGCCTGCCGCGCCTCTCATCCAGGCTGTGTTGTAAACTAGCCTTGGCGGATCGAGAAAGCCCCACGAGCGCCATAATGCCGGAAACATCGCACCGGTTTCACCGGATCGCCCTCTCATCGACGATTTGGCCCGTCTTTTCAATCCCTTGTTGTGAAGCTTTGTACCCTGCCAAGGGCTCTGGCGTGCGGGATCATGAAACGGTACCCACTGGGCCGAAACAAAAGCGCCCGCCGGCTGATCTGCCGGCATGACGGCGCCGCTATCGGGGGAGGGGCGCATGAGCGCGAAAAACGGAGCCGGAACGCCGCAAGGCTGGGGCCATGTCGGCGCCACGCGGGCCCAGGTGCTGCGCCGCCGCTTCCCGACCGTGGACGATCTGCGCCTCCGGGCCCGTTCGCGCGTTCCTCAGTTTGGCTTCGATTTCGTCGATGGCGGGGCCGGCGGCGAAACCGGCGTGGCCCGGAACCGGCAGGCGCTGGACGCCATCGAGCTGGTTCCGCGCTATTGCGTCGATACGTCCGGCCTTTCCACGCAAATCGAGCTGTTCGGCCGGACTTATGCGGCGCCGTTCGGCGTATCGCCGATGGGCATGGCCAGCCTGGCTTGGCCGGGCCTGGAGGCCGACATCGCGGTGGCCGCGCAGGCGGCCAGGATTCCGTTCGTGCTGGCTTGCGTCAGCGGCGCTGCGATCGAGCGGATCGCGCCCTTGGCACCGGACGTGTTCTGGTTCCAGCTCTATCGATTTCCGAAGGACGACCACGCCGCCGGCTTCGACATGATGCGCCGCGCCGAACAGGCGGGCGCGCACGCGCTGGTGCTGACCGTCGACAGTCCGGTCAGGACCAAGCGGCCGCGCGACCTGCGCAACGGCATGATGGTTCCGTTCCGGCCGGATCTGCGCACGATCTGGTCGGTTGCGACCTCGCCGCACTGGTTCCGGGCGCTATTGCAGCGGGGCACGCCGCGCTTCGAGAATTTCGAACCTTACGTTGGCAGCCAGAATGTCGGCGCGCTTGCCGGCTTCGCCCAGCGCGAAATCAGCGGCGCCTATACGTGGGAGGAGATTGCCCGGTTCCGCGACCGCTGGAAGCGTCCACTATTGGTCAAAGGCATCTTGCACCCGCAGGATGCGGCGGAGGCCGTCAAAGTGGGTGTCGACGGCATCTATGTGTCGAACCATGGCGGCCGGCAGTTGGAGGCGGCGCCGGCCTCAATCGATGTGCTGCCGGCCATCGTTGCGGAAGTCGCCGGCCGGGCCAAGGTGATCGTGGACAGCGGCATGCGCAGCGGCCTCGACGTGGTGCGGGCGCTGCGGTTAGGGGCCGACGCGGCCTTTACCGGGCGACCGTTCGTCTATGGCGTCGCGGCGCTGGGCGCGGACGGCGCCCGGCATGTCGCAGACATGTTCCTGGAAGAGATCCGGCTGGCGCTCGGCCAACTTGGCGCCCGAACGCTGGACGAGGCCAGGACATTGGCGATGCGGCATCCCGGAGCGATGCGGTTTTAGCGCGCCTCAGTGCCTGGTCTTGTCGATTTTCTTCTTTTCTTTCTTATCGGCCTTCTTGGCATCCTCGGCCGCGAAAACGTCGCGGCAGGCCGTGACGCCGTTGATGGCGGACGCGATGCCGGCATAAGGCACGAGCTGCGTCATGATCTCGACCAACTCCTTGCGGCTGACGCCGGAACGGAGCGCGCCGCGGAGATGCGTGCGCAACTGCGCCGGCGCGGTGCCGAGCGTCGCCAGCACAGACACCGTGACGATCTGCCGGGTGCGGGCGTCCAGCACCTTGCTCTGGGAGGTGTCGCCGAAGATCACTCCCAAGACGTAAGTGACGAGATCGGGCGCGATGTCGCCGAGATGGCCTTCGACCATTTCGGCGGTGTGGCCGACGACTTCCTGAATCTTCTTGGCCCCGAGGGCGCGGCGCTTCTTGTCGGATTTCATGAAAGTTTCCGTTCAGCGCGTTTGTCAGGAATAGGTGGCGAGGAAGTCCGCCAGCCGCGGATTGACGAACGCGGCGTGGGTCAGGTTCGGCGCATGGCCGGCGCCCGGCACCCGGACGAAGCCCTTGTTGTTGGGTAACGCCTTGGCCAGTGCTTCGCCATGGGCGATGTCGATGGCCGCGTCGGTGTCCCCATGAAATACGATCGACGGGCATTTAATCTCGGACAGCCGCGCCGTCAGGTCGTCGCGGCCGATCAGCGCATTGATCGGCTCCTGCAGCGCGTCTTTCGACATGGCGGCCCATTTGCCGAACCACGGCGCATAATCGGAACCGGCCGGCCCGATCAGGACGTCGGCCAGAAAGCCATGCGCATTGGCGGAGCCGTTGGCCCGCCATTCGGCCTGCAGGCCGCGGAATTCATCGTATTTGGCTTCGGTATCGATCTCGGAGCGGGTCGAGAACAGCACCAGCGACTTGACGCGCTCGGGCGCCAGCAGCGCGGCGCGCATCGCCAGGAAGCCGCCCTGCGACAGGCCGATAAAGGTCGCGGCCTTGACCTTCAGGTGGTCGAGCACGCCCAGGGCGTCCTTGGCCGAATCCCAATAGGAAAACGGCTGGACCACCGGACCGGTGCGGCCGAAGCCGCGCTGCTCGAACGCGACACAGCGATAGCGGTCCCGCAGCGCCGCGATCTGCGGCGCGTACATCTCATTGTCCATCAGGAAGCCGTGGCCGAACAGCAGCGCCGGCCCCGACCCGCCCGTGTCCTCATAGAAAATCTTCAGTCCGCCGACGTCGGCATACGGCATGGTGTCCTTCCCCAGGATTGCGGCTTGGCGCCCAGCTTTTGTTGGCCCGAGGCTACACGTTCGGCATTGGGCCGGACAACCACCCCGGAAGGGGACGCACGTGGCGGGCGAGCTGTGTTAGATTAAGTTGCGTATATTTGATCGAACCTTTTATTCACCCGGCACCACCAAGACTGCGGCCCTAAAACCATAAACTCCCGAAACGCCCGGAAACCAGATCATGTCCAGCTCTCTGTTGACCACGCGACGCTTCGCACCGTTGTTCTGGTGCCAGTTCTTTTCGGCGTTCAGCGACAATTTCCTGAAAAACGCGCTGGGTTTCCTGATCCTGTACAAGTTGGGCGGCGAGGGTTCGGGAATGCTGGTGACGCTGGCCGGCGCCACCTTCATCGCGCCGTTCTTCTTCCTGTCGGGCCTCGGCGGCGAGATGGCCGACCGTTACGACAAGGCCATCATCGCGCAGCGGCTGAAATTCGTCGAAATCGGTGCCGCCGTGATCGCGGTTATCGGCTTCATGGGGCATTGGGTCCCGGTACTGTTCTTCGCGCTATTCCTGTTCGGGGTGATCGCAGCGCTGTTCGGGCCGATCAAATACGGCATCCTGCCCGACCATCTGAAACGCGAGGAATTGCCGGCCGGCAACGCGCTCGTCGAGGGCGCCACCTTCATGGCGATCCTGCTCGGCACCATCGTCGGCGGCCAGGCGGCCAAGGACGGTGGCGACCCGGCTTCCTTCGCGGCGCTGATGATCGTGTTCTCGCTGCTGTGCTGGGGCGCCAGCCTGTTTATTCCGAAGACCGGCTCGGGCGCACCCGACCTGAAGGTCAACGCAAATATCGCGGCTTCGACCGCGGCGCTGCTCAAGCATCTGCGCACCGACCCGAAGCTGTGGTGGGGCGCCGTCGTGGTCAGCTGGTTCTGGCTGACCGGCGCGATGATCATGTCGCTGCTGTTGCCGCTGGTGAAGGAAGTGATCGGCGGCACCGAAGATGTCGCCACCGCTTTCCTGGCGATCTTCTCGATCGCCATCGCAGTCGGTTCGGGCCTCGCGGCGTTCCTGGCCAGCGGCCGGATCGTGCTGCTGCCGACCCTGATCGGCGCGGTGCTGCTCGGCCTGTTCGGGCTCGATCTCGGCTGGACGACATATTCGATGGTGCCGCCGGCGGCGCCGGTGGGGCTCGCGGCTGTGTTCGGCTCGGCCAAGGGCATTCATATCGCGATCGACCTCGCCGGTCTGGCGATTGCCGGCGGTCTGTTCATCGTGCCGGCGTTCTCGGCGCTGCAAGCCTGGGCCGGCTCCGACCGCCGCGCCCGCGTGGTCGCGGCCAACAACGTGCTCAACGCCGCCTTCATGGTGGTCGGGGCGCTGGGCCTCTTCGCGCTGCAGTTCGCGGGCCTTAGCACGCCGGTCCTGTTCGCCATCCTGGGCGCTTTGAATTTGCTGGCTGCGGTCCTGATCGCCCGCACCATGCCGGCCAATGCGTTGCGTGATTTCCTGTCGATCATCTTCCGGGCGTTCTATCGGCTGGAAGTGCGCGGCATGGACAATGTCGCAAAGGCCGGTCCCAATGCCATCATTGCGCTGAACCATGTCAGCTTCCTGGACGCCCCGCTGGCTTTATCGTTGCTGCAGACAGAGCCAGTGTTCGCGATCGACCACGGCATCGCGCAACGCTGGTGGGTCAAGCCGTTCCTGAAAATGACCCGGGCGATGCCGCTCGATCCGACCAAGCCGATGGCGACCCGCACCCTGATCAACGCGGTGAAAGGCGGCGAGTCGCTGATCATCTTCCCGGAAGGCCGCATCACGGTCACCGGCAGCCTGATGAAGGTCTATGACGGCGCCGGCCTGATCGCCGACAAGTCCGGCGCGATGGTGCTGCCGGTGCGCATCGAGGGCCTGGAGCAGACGGCGTTCAGCCGGCTGTCGGCCGGCGTTCAGGTGCGCCGCCGCTGGTTCCCGAAGGTGATCGTGACCATTCTGGAGCCGGTGAAGCTCGACGTCGATCCGGCCCTCAAGGGCCGCAACCGCCGTCAGGCGGCCGGCGCCGCGCTCTACGAAGTGATGTCCAACCTGTTGTTCAAGACCACGCCGATCGACCGCACCGTGCTCGAAGCCATTATCGAATCGGCCAAGATCCATGGCATGAAGCGCGTCGCGGTCGAGGATCCGATCACCGGCGCGCTGACCTACAAGCGGCTGCTGCTGGGCGTGCGCATTCTCGGCGAGAAGCTGATGCCGCTGGCGCCGCTCGGCAAGGCGGTCGGCGTGATGCTGCCGAATGCCAATGGCGCGATCGTGACGCTGCTCGGCGTGATGTCGGGCGGCCGGGTGCCGGCGATGATCAACTTCACGGCCGGCGCGGCCAGCATTCTGGCAGCCTGCAAGGCGTCCGAGCTTTCGACCATCGTGACGTCCCGGGCGTTCGTCGAGAAGGGCAAGTTCGGCCCGCTGGTCGCCGCGCTCGAACAGCAGGTCCGCATCGTCTATCTGGAAGACGTCAGGACCACGATCACCAGCGGCGACAAGATTCGCGGGTTGTTGAACTATTCGAAGCCGCTGGTGAAGCGCGGACCGGAAGACTGGGCCGCGATCCTGTTCACGTCGGGCTCGGAAGGCACGCCGAAGGGCGTCGTGCTGTCCAACCGCAACATGCTGGCCAATGTCGCGCAGGCGGCGGCGCGCATCGATTTCGGGCGCTCCGACAAGGTGTTCAACGTATTGCCGGTGTTTCACTCGTTCGGCCTGACGGTCGGCGCCATCCTGCCGCTCGCGTCCGGCGTGCCGATCTATCTGTATCCGTCGCCGTTGCACTATCGGACCATTCCGGAGCTGGTCTATGCGGTGAACGCCACCATCATGTTCGGCACTGATACGTTCCTCGGCGGTTATGCGCGCGCCGCGCATCCGTATGATTTCCGGTCACTGCGTTACATTCTGGCCGGCGCCGAGCCGGTGAAGGATTCGACGCGCCGCACCTATATGGAAAAATTCGGACTGCGCATTCTGGAAGGCTACGGCGTCACCGAGACGGCGCCGGCACTGGCCCTCAATACGCCGATGTTCAACAAGTTCGGCACTGTCGGACGCATCCTGCCCGGCATGGAAGCGCGGCTGGACAAAGTCGAGGGCGTCGACGAAGGCGGCCGGCTCTTTGTGCGCGGTCCGAATGTGATGCTCGGCTATCTGAAGGCCGACAATCCCGGCGTACTGGAGCCGCCGGCCGAAGGTTGGCACGACACCGGCGATATCGTCACCATCGACGCGCAGGGTTTCGTCGCCATCAAGGGCCGGGCCAAGCGCTTCGCCAAAATCGGCGGCGAGATGATCTCGTTCGCAGCGGTCGAAACGCTGGCGGCCGAACTGTGGCCGGACGCGCTCTCAGCCGTGGCTTCGGTGCCGGATGCCCGCAAGGGCGAGCGGCTGGTGCTGATCACGCAGCGCAAGGATGCGACCCGGGCAGCGCTCCAAACTTACGCCAAGTCGAAAGGCGCCTCCGACCTGATGGTGCCGGCCGAGGTCGTCGTGATTGACCACGTGCCGGTGCTCGGCACCGGCAAGATCGACAATGTCGGCGTCACCAAACTGGTGCGGGAACGCATGGCGGAGAAGACGGTGGCGGCGGCGGAATAAGCCCTAAGAGCGAGTTGAGGAGCGCCTGAACTCATCCCGCCTCATCCTGAGGAGCGGCCCGCAAAGCGGGGCGCGTCTCGAAGGATGGGGCGGCCTCGCCCTTCGAGACGCATTGCTTTACAATGCTCCTCAGGGTGAGGCCGGGGCAAGTCGGAGCGCGCTCCGGAGCTACTCGCTCCACCAATACCTGACCATGTGGAAGAAGATCGGCGCGGCGAAGATCACCGAGTCGAGCCGGTCCAGCATGCCGCCGTGACCCTCGATCATGCGGCCCCAGTCCTTGACGCCGCGGTCGCGCTTGATCGCCGACATCACCAGCCCGCCGAGGAAGCCCATCAGGTTGATGACCAGCGCCAGCAGCCCGGCCTGCCACCACGTGAACGGCGTGATCCACCAAAGTGCAGACCCGATCATGCTGGCGCTGGCGACGCCGCCGATAAAGCCTTCGACGGTCTTGGACGGCGACAGCAGCGGCGCGATCTTGTGCCGGCCGAGCAGCTTGCCCCAGACATATTGCAGCACGTCGCTCGATTGCACGACCAGCACCAGGAAGAAGATCAGCAGCAGGTTGCGGCCGGTATAGCCGGGAATCGACAGCGTCAGCAGCGCCGGCACATGCGAGACGCAGAACACCGAGATCATCAGGCCCCATTGCACCTCGGCGACCCGCACCATGTAGTGGCGGGTGTCGCCGCGCAGCGCGACCAGGATCGGCATCAGCAGGAACGCATAGACCGGGATCATGATCGAGTAGAGCCCGTACCAGTCGATCCAGATCAGGTAATATTGCAGCGGCAGCACGATGAAAAACGCCGCCGCGAGCGCCAGATGGTCGCCGCGCCGCGTCGATGTGAGCGTCAGGAATTCGCGCAGCGCCGCGAACGACGCAAAACCAAAGAGCACGATCACGCCGCTCTTGCCGAACACAAAGGCGAGGCCGATCAGCGCGATCATCACCCACCACGCCCAGATGCGCGTGTTCAGGTTGACGATCACCGAGTTCGGCTCGGCGCCGGGGTGATTTTTCGCATCGCGCCGCGCCAGCCACCAACCGGCCAGCGAGGCCAGCGTCAGCACCGCCGCCAGACCGCCGAACAGATACAGCGTCTGCTGGGTCGCGGTCATTGTTCGTTATCCTTGACGGGCGCCAGCGCCAGCAGCGCGTCGCGCGTGCGGGTCAGGAATGCGTCCTTGTCCTCGCCGTCGGCAATGGTGATCGGTGCGCCGAAGATGGTGGTGCACAACAGCGGGATCGGGACGAATTCGCCCTTCGGCATCACGCGGTTGAGATTCTCGATCCACACCGGGATCATCTCGATCGCCGGCCGCTGGCGGGCGAGGTGATAGAGCCCGCTCTTGAACGGCAGCAGCCGTTCCTCGGTGGTGTTGCGGGTGCCTTCGGGAAACAGAATCAGCGACGAGCCCTGGTCGAGCGCCTCCGCCATCAGGGTCACGGGATCGCCTTGTCGGGTTTCCGGATTGCGGTCGATCAGCACCGCGTTGAACACGCGCTCGCCGATGAAGCGCCGCAGCGGGCTCGCCAGCCAATAATCGGCGCCGGCGACCGGTCGCGTGATGCGGCGCAGCGCCGCCGGCAGCACGGTCCAGACCAGCACGAAATCGCCGTGGCTGTTGTGATTGGCGAAGTAGACGCGCGGGCGCGGGTCCGGAAGGCAGCCCTCCCAGTCGCCGCGCACGCCGGTGACCACCTTTGCGAAAGCGGTGACCGCCGTAGCGGCCAGCTTTTCAATCAGGCTTTTGTCCCCGGCACCGTTCATGGAAGGACAATGCTCATGTAAGCGCGATAAAGAGCGCAGCGCACAGCACGACAACGATTTGTATCATCAGCGCCAGTGTCTGCATGCGCAGCAGCGCGCGGGCGCCGGCGATGCGGGCCTCGATCGGGCGACCGATCTTTTCCGCCGGCAGCAGGCCGAGGCGATCGAGCGTGGCATCGAGTACGGCGAGGTCGCTGGCGGTCTCGGCGAACTGGCGGAACAGCGCGGCGTCAAAGCCGACCCGCACGGCGTAGTAGGTCTGCACGAAGCCGGCCAATGCGGCGATCAGCAAGGCGAGCGTGGCCAGCATCGGATCGGCATCGTTGACGACGGCGTGGGCCAAAAGGCCGAATAGCGCGCCGGCCGTCAGCAGCCGCGACAGATGGTCGAGCGTGCGGCCCTGGGTGAGCAGCGCTGCGGTGGCGGCGAGCAGCGAGCGGTCGGCTGGGTCGGTCATGGCTGGCTGGCCTCGATGATGGCGTCGCGGTGCGCATCGCCGAGCACAATGCGCGGCCGCGCCCGGCGAACCTGCAGTATAGCGGTCTCGATACTGCTCGCACGTCCGGTGCTCAACAGCCAGGTCGCGACCGCCGCCGCGCTGCGCGAATAGCCGAGCGCGCAACATACCAAAATGGGCCCGTCGCGCCGTGCCGCCTCGATGGCCTGCGCGGCTTGCCGCAACGTCTCGATCGGTGGTGGCACGAGATCGAGCATCGGGAAGGAGCGGCAGGTTGCGCCGGCGGCGTTGGGCAGTTCGGCACACAGGTCGACGACGGTCGCGAACTCGGCGGCTTCACGGCCGAACGGAATGCGGCCGAGGAACACATGGTCGCGGATTTCGACCGGTTGGGGTGCTTTTCTGGTCCAGGCCCGTGAATTGATGAAGGCGCCGATCAGGTACGGCGCCAGCAGCGCCTGCGCGGCGAAACTCAGGCGGCCGTTGGCGTCTTTCTGGAATCCGCCCGGACCGACAAAGGCGTAGTTCAGCGCCACGATCAGCAGCGCAACCGCCAGCCACAGCAGCCATAGGCCCATGCCGCCGATGAGAACGGCAGCGATTGCCGCGAGCGCCGCGCCGCCCGCATAGCGTAGCGCCAGCGTCAGGCGCCGACGGTCGCCGGTCCAGTGCATCAGCGTAACCGGCGCCGGTCCGCGTTCGGGCCAGGCCCACAGGCAGAAGAAGCCGAGCAGCGCGCCGGTCGGGATGTCGATGAAATGATGCTGATAGGTGGTCAGCACCGAAACGCCGACCAGCCCGAACCAGACATGCAGCGGCCACAGCGCCCAGCGCGGCACATGGCGCACATAAAACGCCCACAGGATCACCAGCAGCGCGATATGCAGCGACGGCGCCTGGTTGAACGGCTGGTCGAAACTGGTCAGCGCCGCGAACAGAAAGCCGGCGACGCCGTCGGTCTGCGGTTGCGCGAAGGTAAAGCGCAGCGGAAACAGGATGAAGCAGGTGACGGCGACGATCTGCGCGGTCAGCAGCCGCCGCGCATGGGTGTCGAGCTCCTGCTTGGTGATGCAGAGAAACAGCGAGGCGGCGTAGAAGAAGTTGATCGACCAGTACGGAATGATGGTCCAGTCGAGGAACGGGATCTCGCGTTCCCAGTCGAACACCATCGACGGCACGTTCGCACGGGCGGCGGCTAAAAAGTTCGCGCCGCCATAGGTCAGATAGAACAACGGCCCGAGAAACGCGCCCCAGGCGACGGCGCGCCGCCACGGCCGTTCGGCGAAGGCGAGGACGGATGACTGCGCAATGGCGCTCACACCCGCTCCGCCAGCGACACGGTGAAGATGCCCCATTCGTCGATCCGCTGTTCGATCTTGCGAAAGCCCGCCGCCGCAACCAACTGGTCCATCTCGGCCTGCGTGCGCCGGCGCATGATCCAGGCTTGGCCTTCGCGGTGGCTGGTCAGCGCCCGCGCGATCATTTCAAGCTGCGGATGCCAGGGCTGCCCGGTATAGACCAGATAGCCGCCGGTCTGTACCGCCGCCGCTACGCCGTCCAGCGAGCGCCGCACCATGTCGTTATCTGGGAACAGTTCATAAAGCCCGGACACGACGCCGAGCGTCGGCTTCGGCTCGACATTCGCCAGACTGTCGCGGTCGAAGGCATCGGCCTTCACGAACGTTGCGATGTCGGAGAGGCCTTTGTCGGCGATCAGCTTGGTGCCCTGCTGGACGTTGAGGTCGCTGTAGTCGCGCAGCAGGATCGACTGCGGCCGCACCGGCGCGCCGTCGAGCGCTTCCAGCACGTAGCGGCCATGGCCGGCCGCGATATCCATCACGCGCACGTCCATGCCCTTGGCCTGCAGCCGCGTCATCGCGTTGCGCAGCAGTTCCTCGACATTGAGCTTGCGCTGCCGGATGCCGCGCCAGCCGACCGCATCGAGATAATTGCGATCCATGAACCGGCCGACCGCGCCGAGACCCTTTGCTTCGTTGCGATACACAGAATCGAGCGTCGAGCCGGAATCGAAGCCGGTGCGGTGACCGAGCGCGATGCCGTCCGACAACAGGCCGCCGAGCTTGAGTGATTGGCTATACATCGCCCAATAGGCGCCGCGCGGCGAGGTGACCGGCAGTGGCGAGGCAAGTTCGTCGTCAC